>JAYRDH010000022.1:0-8468 GCA_041909515.1 Novosphingobium sp.
AAGCCATGATTTTCAGTATTCACTCAAAATAAATGAAGGTGCATCACTAAAATCTGAAATTAATAAATCGGATTTATGTAATAATTTTTTTTCAATTCTCAAATATTCATCTTTAAAAGGATGATATATATTTTTCAAACGAATGGATAAATAATCTTCTTTTTCTGTAACGCCAATTATTTCATTTATTATGAGGATTTTTCTATTTTTATTAAGAAATGGTTTTCCAATAGAGGGGTAAAAAGTTGAAATTTGGGAGTTTTGCGACTTTATGTTCTCCGTGCATGGATGTTTTGGCCATGGCCAGCCGAGGTCGTCAAAAAAAACTCGTCCGCCGTTAGGGCTTTCATAGAAGAACACGCGCTTACCACAAACGGGGCAGTTTGCATTCGGACTTGTATAAGATTCACGAGATTGAAATGGTTTCTTAAAATCTATTTTTGAGCGTCTGTCAGACGCGGAACACCATGGTCCGTTGATGTGTATAGGCGTAAGAGTTCCGTCAATGTATCGGAATTCTATTTCATCGCCGCAGCTATCACATACACTCATGAGAAATCCCTGATGGGTATCGCTGTATATGTGTTAAAAAAATCAAAGATCGGTTAAATTTCCATATTTTGGATGATATGGGCCCCGTCTGAAGAAAGCCGATACGGGGCTCGCCGCATTGTTATAACCGATATCATGCTATTTTTTACCACGTTGACGATTGCGGCAGTGCTGCCGGTGCTGGAATATTCGCGCAGCAAGATCGGCGGTCACGCCAGCATACATGGCCCTGCTATGACGGTTGGCCATGCTTCAGCCGTTAAGCTAACCGGGCCAGTCACCCGCGAGCAAACGATTCACCCCCAACCCCTAACCCTCGCCCCGCTCCGCCGGGTCCTCATGCAGCCACGCCGCGTGGCGGGGCGCGCGTTTGGTTGCGGCCCATTCGTTGAGCATGACGGGGGCCAGCGCGCGCAGTTCGGCGTGCTGGTCGGGGGTGCCGATGTTGCAGGCCAGTTCCAGCCGGTGACCGTTGGGATCGAAGAAATAGATCGAGCGGAAAATGCCGTGATAGGTCGGCCCCAGCACTTCGACCCCCTGCGCTTCCAGATGTGCCTTGGCGGCGAGCAACGCGTTCACGTCCTCGACCTCGAACGCCAGGTGCTGGACCCATTCGGGGGTATTCGCATCGCGGCCCATTTCGGGCTGCTGCGGCAACTCGAAGAACGCCAGCACGTTGCCGCCGCCGCAATCGAGGAACACGTGCATATAGGGATCATAGGCCCCGGTGGAGGGCACGTGATCCTCGGCAAAGGCGGTGGTGTAGGTCATCCCCAGCACGCGGGAATACCATTCCACCGTCTCTTTCGCGTCGCGGCAGCGATAGGCGACGTGGTGGATGCGCTTGAGCGCGGGCGGCGGGCTCATTGCTCTGCTCCTTCGACTTGCAGCGCGCCGCGCCGCAGCTGGTCGCGCTCCATGCTTTCGAACAGCGCGGTGAAGTTGCCTTCGCCGAACCCTTCATCCTTCTTGCGCTGGATGAATTCGAAGAACACCGGGCCGATCTGCGTTTCGGAGAAGATTTGCAGCAGCAGGCGTGGATCGCCCGCCGTGGTGGAGCCATCCAGCAGGATGCCGCGCCGCTGCAATTCGTCCACCGGCTCGCCGTGGCCGGGCAGGCGCTCTTCCAGCATCTCGTAATAGGTTGCGGGCGGGGCGGTCATGAACGGGGTGCCCAGCGCCTTCAGCTGGTCCCACGCGCCGATCAGGTCGTCACAGCTGAACGCGATGTGCTGGATGCCCTCGCCGTTGTAGGCGCGCAGGAATTCGTCGATCTGGCCGCCGCCGGCCTTGCCCTCTTCGTTCAGGGGAATGCGGATCTTGCCGTCCGGGGCGGTCATCGCCTTGCTGGTGAGGCCGGTATATTCGCCCTTGATGTCGAAATAGCGGATTTCGCGGAAACCGGCGATCCGTTCATAGAACGCCGCCCAGTGCGCCATGCGCCCGCCATAGACGTTGTGCGTCAGGTGATCGATCGTGTGCAGCCCGGTGCCGACCGGATGGCGATCCACGCCGGGTAGCCAGACGAAGTCGATGTCATAGATCGACAGACCCTCGCCGTACCGGTCGATCAGGTAGATCATCGATCCGCCGATCCCGCGAAACGCGGGCAGGCGCAGTTCCATCACCCCGGTGCGGCTTTCCACCGGCTCGGCCCCCCGCTCGATGGCTTGCGCGTAAGCCTTGGCCGCATCGCGCACGCGCCAGCCCATCCCGCAGGCGGACGGCCCGTGTTCCTGCGCGAAATAGGCCGCCGGGCTGCGCGGTTCATAGTTCGCGATCAGGTTGATCCCGCCCTGCCGCCACAGCTGCACGTCCTTGGACCGGTGGTTGGCGACATGGGTAAAGCCCATCGCGGCGAACACCGGTTCCAGCAGGCCCCGTTCGGGCGCGCAGAATTCGATGAACTCAAAACCGTCGAGGCCCAGCGGGTTGTCGAACAGGTCGGCCATGGGGGAATGCTCCGCGTTTCAAAAGTTGCATTTGAAACTAAATCGGCGGAGCGGGGGAGTCAAGGTCGGGGGGATGCCGGTGCGTTACAGCACCGGCATCTGCTGGCTGCCGCAGTGGAAGCTGCCGCCGCCCGCCAACACGGCATCGGCGCGAATACCGATGACATCGCGGTCGGGGAACAGCTCTGCAATCGCGGCCACGCCGTCGGCATCGTGTGCGGTGCCAGCCGTGGGGACGACCACCAGTTTTGTGGTGATGGCAAAGTTCATGTAGCTGGCTGGTTCGATCCGCCCGTCCGTTTCCACCCGTCCGGGCGAGGGGACATCGCGCACCGTCACGCCGAATGCCTCGGCGCGGGCCTTGGCATCAGCATAGATCGCGGCGTTGGGATCGTTGGCCCCCGTTGCGCGGGGCAGGGCCAGCACGTTCGGCGCGACGAACCGGGCGAGGTTGTCGACATGGCCGTCGGTGTGATCGTTGATCAGGCCATCGCCCAGCCACAGCACCCGGTCAAACCCCAGGTCGCGTGCCAGCCGCGCTTCCAGATCGGTGCGGGTCAGGTGGGGGTTGCGGTTGGGGTTGAGCAGGCACTGCTCGGTCGTGACGACCAGCCCGGTGCCATCGGTGTCGAGCGCGCCGCCCTCCAGCACCCAGTCGCAGGTTTCGACCGGCAATCCGGCGCTTTCCGCCAGTTCCGCGCCGATTTCCTGATCGCCGTCCATCAGGTACTTGCCGCCCCAGCCGTTGAAGCCGAACCGGCGGGCGACTTGCCGCACCCCGTCCTGCACCACCAGCGGCCCGGTATCGCGCAGCCAGATGTCGCCATAGCGGCGCACTTCGATCCGCACCGCGCCCGAACACAGCGCCCGCGCACGGGCGGCGTTGGCTTCGTTGCGCACGATCAGGCGCGCTTCCTGCCCGCTGTCGGCCACGGCGCTGGCAAAGGCGGCGACCTGTTCCTGCGCGCGGTCCAAGAAGCCCGGCCATTCCACCGGATCGTGCGGAAAGCCGATCCACAGCCACTGTTGCGGATGCCATTCGGGCGGCATCCGCAGCGTCGATAGGGTCATGGCGGCTTACTTCCCCGGCTTGGTCAGCTGCGCGCGGCTCTTGTCGCGCGTTTCGCGGAATTCGTCGGTCTTGTACCAGTTCGGCCAGTCGGTGGTATTCGCCAGCATCCGGCCGAGGCGGTAATAAAGTTCGCCCTCCTGCACGATGCCCGACCAGTCCCACTTGCCGTCATATTCGTCGCTCGGCTGGTGGTAGTCGTCCTTGGTATATTTGCCGCCGAGCGCATCGGCCGCCGCCTTGCCGCCCGGCACCCAGTCGCTACCGCGGCCGACGTAGAACATCGGCACACCGCGCTTGGCCATGCTGAAATGGTCGGAGCGGTAATAGTACCCGCGCTCGATGTGCTCTTCCGGCGCGAGGCTGAGCTTCATCGCCCCCATCGCGGCCTTGAGGTAACGGGTGAGGTCGGATTTGTCTCCGCCGGTTACCTGCACGTCGCGCGCGGGCTGCCCCGGCATCAGCGCGTCCATGTTCACGCCGCCGACGGTCTTGTTCAGCGGGAACACCGGGTTCTGGGCGTAGTATTCCGACCCCAGCAGGCCCGATTCCTCCAGCGTCACCGCCAGGAACACCTGGCTGCGATCGGCCGGGCCGGCCTTGACGTTGGCCTGCGCCAGCGCGGCCAGCATCGCGGTGCCGGTGGCGTTGTCGACCGCGCCGTTGCAGATGTCATCGCCCTTGGCGTTGGGCTTGCAGCGGCCCAGGTGATCCCAGTGCGCGGTGTAGAGCACGACTTCATCGGGGCGCTTCTTGCCCGGCAGCACCCCGATCACGTTGCGCGACTGCCCCCGGCGGATCTGGTTGTCGAACTTCAGGCTGGCCTTCAGCCCCAGCGGCACGGGCTTGAAGCCCTTGACCTTGGCGGCTGCGCTCAAGGCGGCCAGATCCTGCCCGGCAGCGGAAAGGATCTGCTTCGCCACGTCCAGCTGCACCCAGCCATTCGCCGCCGTCTGGTCCATCGCGTCGTTGGGCTTGGCAACGAAATACTGCGCGCCGGTCCAGCTCGATTCCACCACGTTCCAGCCATAGGCGGCGGGGAAGGTGTCATGCACGATCAGCGCACCCGCCGCGCCCTGCCGGGCGGCTTCCTCATACTTGTAGGGCCAGCGGCCGTACCAGGTCATCCGGCGGCCTTTGAACAGGCCGTTTTCATCGGCCTGCGCATAGTCCGGATCGTTGACGAGGATGACCGCGATCTTCCCCTTCATGTCGACGCCGGCATAGTCGTTCCAGCCGAGTTCCGGGGCGTTGATGCCATAGCCGACGAACACCAGTTCCGCATCGCGGATGTCGGTCTGCGGCGTGACGCGGTAACTGCCCGCGACGAAATCCTTGCCCGGCGCGAACAGCATCGTTTCCTTGCCGCCGGTGACGGCCAGGCCCGCACTGTTCTGCCCGGTGATTTCCACCGTCGGCACGTCCTGCGTCCAGCTGCCGTTGTTGCCGGGCTGGAGGCCAGCGGCCTTGAACTTCTCGATCAGGTAGGCAACCGTCTTGTCCTCACCTGCCGTGCTGGGCGCGCGGCCTTCGAATTCGTCGGACGACAGCGTGCGGACCATTTCCTCCAGCGTCTTTTCCGATACCGGCACCGGCGTGACATCGGGGATCGGCGCGGGCTTGGCGAGGACCGGGGCAGAGACGGCAAGGGCCAGCGCGGACGCGGCCAGCAGGATCAGGCGGTGCTTCACAGAGTGGTACTCCACGGGTTCGATTGTTGCGCGCCGGATTGGCAGGTCCGCTCGTCGCCCGCAAGCATCCGCGCGACGAACGACTTGATTGCCCGACAATCAACGGGCATCGCACCGGGTGATGACAATTGACTGGACCGGAGCACTGGCGCGGGCGAGGGCCCACGCACCCTACCTCGCCACGGGGCTGGAGCGCTTGCCCGATCTGGAAGCGCTGCTGGCCGCCGGGGACGGCGACGGCGCACTGGGCTGGGCCAAGGCGGCGGGCCGCGACTGTGAAACCGTGGGCAGCGCGCTGCGCCGGGAAAAGCTGGCGCTGGCGGTGGCGCTGGCGGTGGGCGATCTGGCCGGAGCGTTCCCGTTGCTGACGGTAACGGGTGAACTGTCCGCCTTTGCTGATCGCGCGCTGGACGCCGCGATTGCCGATGCGATCCGCCGCCGGGTGCCCGATGCGGAACCGGCCGGGTTCCTCGCGCTCGCGCTGGGCAAGCACGGCGCGCAGGAACTGAATTACTCGTCCGACATTGATCCGATCCTGCTCTATGATCCGGCGCTGCTGCCCCGGCGCGAGCGGGACGAGCCGGGCGAGGCCGCGCAGCGCGTCGCGCGCGCGCTGATGGAAACTATGAGCCACGTCACCCACGAAGGCTATGTCTTCCGGGTCGACCTGCGGCTGCGTCCGGCGAGCGAGGTCAGCCCGCTCGCCATCCCGATCGAGGCGGCGCTGACCCATTACGAAAGCTCTGCTCTGGCGTGGGAGCGCGCGGCGTTCATCCGGGCACGGGCCTGCGCGGGCGATGTGCCGGCGGGCGAGGCGTTCCTGGCCGCGATCCGCCCGTTCGTGTGGCGCAAGAGCCTGGACTTCGGCGCGATTGCCGAGATCGGGCGGCTGACAGGGCGCATCCGCGCCAGCCACGGCGGGCCGATGGTGCCGGGACCGGGGTTTGACCTGAAAAAGGGGCGCGGCGGCATCCGCGAAGTGGAGTTTTTCGCCCAGACCCATCAGCTGATCCATGGTGGGCGGCAACCGGCGCTGCGGCTGCGCGGCACGCGCGCCACGCTGGATGCGCTGGCCGACGTGGGCCTGATCGACCCCGCCGACGCGGCGCTGCTGGGCGACAGCTATGATCGGCTGCGGCAGGTGGAGCACCGCTTGCAGATGGTGGCCGACCAGCAGACCCACAAACTGCCGCTGGACCCCGCCGCGCTGGACAATGTCGCACAGCTGGACGGGCTGCCCGATGGCGCGGCGCTGGTCGCGGAATTGACCGCGATTACCGAGGAGGTCGGGCGGCGGTACGACCGCCTGATCGCCCAGCACGCGCAGGAAGGCACGGTCGTGGCGGTTGCCGCCCCGGTGGGCGATGCGCTGGCCGGGGAACTGGCGCGGCTGGGCTTTGCCGAGCCGGCCGCGCTGGCGGCGCGCATTGCCAGCTGGCGCGACGGCAAGCTGCGCGCCCTGCGGACCGATGCGGCGCGCGCGGCCTATGACGCCATTCAAGGCCCGCTGCTGACCGCGGTCGCCGCCTCGCCAGAGCCGGAGCGGGCGCTGCTCAGGTGGGAGGAATTGCTGGGCAACCTGCCCTCGGCAGTCAACCTGTTCCGCCTGCTGGAAGCGCGGCCCGCGCTGCTGGAACTGTTGGCCCGCATCCTCAGCCTTGCGCCGCCACTGGCCGATGCGCTGGCGCGGCGGGCGGACTTGCTTGATCCGCTGATCGATGCCAGCGCGTTCGATCTGCCGGGTGATGTGCCGACGCTGATCGCCGATTTCGCACGGGGTGAGGCGGATGACGATTACCAGCAAGTGCTGGATCGGGTGCGCCGCCGGGTGGGCGAACGCCGGTTCGCGCTCGGCGTGCAGCTGATAGAAGGCGCGCGCGATCCGATGGAGATCGGGCAGGGCCTTGCCCGCGTGGCCGAAGCCGCGCTGACCGTGCTGGCCGACGCGACGATCGCGGAGTTCGAGCGCGCGCATGGCCGGATTGCGGGCGGGCAGCTCGTCACGCTGGGGCTGGGGCGGATGGGTGGCGGGGCGCTGACCCATGCGTCCGATCTGGACCTCGTGTTCCTGTTCACTGGCGATCATGCGGGCGAAAGCGACGGGCCGCGGCCGTTGGGTGCGACGCTCTATTTCAACCGGCTGGCGCAGCGGATCAGCGCCGCGCTGTCGGTGCCGACGGCCGAAGGCGCGCTCTACGAGGTCGATACCCGGCTGCGTCCGTCCGGCGATCAGGGGCCGCTGGCGGTCAGCCTGGACAGTTTCGAGCGCTATCAACGCGAACAGGCGTGGACGTGGGAGCATATGGCGCTCGCCCGCGCCCGCGTGGTCTATGGTCCGGCGGAGGGGCGCGCAGCGCTGGAGCGGATCGTTCACGACGTCCTGACGTTGAAGCGCGATCCTGACCAGCTGCGCGGCGAAGTGCTGGAAATGCGCACCCGCATGGCCGAGCACAAACCGGCCAAGGGCGCGCTCGATGTCAAGCTGGCGCGCGGCGGGCTGGTCGACGTCGAATTCATCACCCACTACCTGCAATTGCGGACAAGCGCGGGGCTGGCCGCGTCGATCCCGGCGGCGCTGACCGGGCTGGAGCAGGCGGGCCTTGTGCCGTCTTCGCTGCGGGCCGCGCACGGGGTATTGGGGCGGTTCCTGATCGCGGCGCGGCTGCTTGCGCCCGATGCGGAAACCCCGCCGCCCGCGGCGCGCGATGTTCTGGCCAAGGCCTGCGGTTGCCCTGGCTGGGATGCGCTGCTGGATGCCCTGACCCAATCGCGCAAGGCAGTCGCGGCCGCATGGCTGGCGACCTTTGGCGAAACACTGGAGATCGAATGATGAGCACGTTTCCCGCTGTTGGCGATGCCCTGCCCGATGTGGCGCTGACCACGCCTGACGGCGCCGCGATCCGCCCGTCGGACTTTGCCGGGCGCAAGCTGGTGCTGTTCTTCTACCCCAAGGACGATACCCCCGGCTGCACGACCGAGAACAAGGACTTTTCCGAGTTGGCGGACCAGTTCGCCGCCGCCGGAACGGCGCTGCTGGGCGTGTCGAAGGATCCGCCGAAGAAGCACCAGAAATTCATCGAAAAGCACGCCCTGACCGCGCCGCTGGCCAGCGATGCGGAAGCAGGCGGGCTGTCCGATGCGCTGGGGATCTGGACCGAAAAATCGATGTATGGCCGCACCTACATGGGCATGGTCCGCGCGACG
>JAYRDH010000022.1:8478-42697 GCA_041909515.1 Novosphingobium sp.
TCGGTCCCGATGGCCGGATCGCCCGCATCTGGGACAAGGTGAAGGTCAAGGGCCACGCCGCCGAAGTGCTGGCTGCCGCGCAGGAATTGTAAGGTTCGGCCCGTGCAGTCGGTCGGGCAGGCGATTCGCGCGGCGTTGCTGACCGCCGATCCCACCGCGAAGGCCTTTGCCGCCCGGCAGGTCGCGCGCGATTGGGCGGCGGGGCGGCTGGCGTTTGCGTTCGATGCAGCCGTGCCGGACCGTCCGGCCCGGCCCGGTCATCCTGAACTGCTGCCGCCGGGGCAGATGCCCAAGCGCCGCCGGGGCGGGTCGGAGCGCGGGCGAATCGCATTGTGGCACGCGCTGGCGCACATCGAATTCGTCGCGATCGATCTCGCGCTCGACATGGCGGGGCGGTTCGGGGCGGAAATGGGGCCGCAGTTCGTGTCCGATTTCCTCTCGGTCGCGGCGGATGAGGCGATGCATTACGCGCTGCTGGCGCGCAAGCTGCGCACGCTGGGTAGCCATTATGGCGCTTTGCCCGCGCATGACGGGCTGTGGGATGCCGCCCATGCCACGCGCCACGATGTCGCCGCCCGGCTGGCCGTGGTGCCGATGGTGCTGGAAGCGCGCGGGCTGGACGTGACCCCCGCAACGCTGGAGCGGGTGCGCGCGAGCGGCGACGAAAGCGGCGCGCGAATCCTCCAGCGAATCCTTGACGACGAAATTCGCCACGTCCGGTTCGGTACAACGCATTTCGCCGCAGTTTGCCGCAAACGCGGTGAAACGGCGCAAATCCTTTGGAAATCGCTGGTTGAGCGGCACTTCAACGGGGCCGTTAAGCCACCGTTCAACGACTCGGCGCGCGGTGAAGCCGGTTTACCGCGCAGTTTCTATGCCGGGGTTGCATCCTGATCCGGACGCGGCTTTACCCAGCAGCAACGAGACGGCGGGGGGGCCGACCATCTCAGTGAAACGGGTTCGTCCGGTCCTATTCCGGCCACTTGGCCAGATGGGGCGGACCGGAAAAGCAAGGTAGTTTGAGTGGTCGCGATTACGCTTTTTGCCAAGGTCAAGACGGTTCTCGGCGCTGCCGCAGCGCTTGCCAGCCTGACTTTCGCCAATCCTGCCCTTGCCAACAGCAGCGCCGCCGTGGCCGATGTTACCGCCCCGCTGCGCGCGGCCCAGTCGGCCAAGCCGGCGGCTTCGGGCGATGATGAATTCCGCCGCCTTTTCTCCAGCTGGAAGTCGATTGAAGGTGGTAATGCCGCACTGGCGATCAATACCGCCGCGCCGGTCGCCACCAGTGACGTTCCGGCCGCTTCGCTCTCTGCCATCCTGCGTCCCAACACTGTTTCGATCCCGTCGCTGATGCCGGTTGCCGGTGCCAAGCTGACCAGCGGTTACGGCATGCGCAACCACCCCGTGCTGGGCGGTCGCCGTCAGCATCAGGGCATCGATCTGGCGCAGCCGACCGGCACGCCGATCCGCGCCACCGCCGACGGTGTGGTTGGCCGCGCTGACTGGTTCAGCAGCTATGGCCTGTTCGTCAGCCTGGAACACGGTGGCAGCATCGAAACCCGTTACGGCCACATGTCGCGCCTGAATGTCGCTGCCGGTCAGGCCGTGAAGAAGGGTGACATCATCGGTTACGTCGGTTCGACCGGCCGTTCCACCGGTCCGCACCTGCATTATGAAGTCCGCATCGCGGGCGTCGCGGTCAACCCGATCCCCTACATGCAGGGTGATTCGGTTGTCAGCGAAAGCGAAGTTGCGCTGGGCGGTTCCAAGTAAGAGAGTTTTCTTCCGCGCATCCGGACGGAAGTTCCGGAGCGCGGATCAGCTTCGGGAGGATGCTGGGAAACGGGCGATGGGCAACCATCGCTCGTTTCTGTTTGTGGGCGCGGGATGCACTTTTGCGGATTTGCGGCATTCTTTCGACCGATTTGGATTGCGCGATTTAACCGATCGGTTAAGCCATGGCGCAGATGGCGTTTAACGCCGCATTTCGGAGAGTGACAGGCCATGCATCCTTCAGTCCACGCCAGGGCGAATCCCGACAAGCCCGCGATCATCATGGGCGGCAGCGGAGAGACGATTTCCTATGCCGAACTGGACCGGCGTTCCAACCAGGTCGCGCATCTGGTGCGGTCCAGGGGGATCACGGTGGGCGACACGATCGCCGTCTGCATGGAAAACCACCCCTGGTACTTCGGCGTCACCTGGGGCGCACAGCGCGCGGGCCTGCACTATGTCTGCGTTTCCAGCCGCCTGACCGCGCCGGAAATTGCCTATATTCTGGAAGACAGCGGGGCGAAGCTGCTGATCGGGTCGGCCTATCTCTCGCACACGCTGGATGAAGTGGCCCGGCTGGTGCCCGCGATCGAGCAACTGCGGTTTGACGCTCCCGGCGCGCTGAGCGCGGAAGATGCGCTGGCCGGGCAGCCCGACACCCCCATCGCGGATGAGCGCGCGGGCGTGGACATGCTCTACTCCTCTGGCACCACGGGCAAGCCCAAGGGCGTGAAGATCCCGCTGCCGGAAGACCCGGACATCGCGCAGATGAACTCGCTGGTGGGGCTGGCCAACATGGCGTTCGGCATTCAGCCGAGCGCGGTCTATCTCTCGCCCGCGCCGCTCTATCACGCGGCGCCGCTGCGCTGGTGCATGACGGTGCACAAGCTGGGCGGGACCGTGGTGGTGATGGAACGGTTCGAACCCGAAGCCGCGTTGCAGATGATCGAGAAGTACAAGGTTACCGACAGCCAGTGGGTGCCGACGCACTTCGTCCGGATGCTGAAGCTGCCCGACGATGTGCGCGCGAAGTATGACGTCTCCAGCCTGAAATGCGCGATCCATGCCGCCGCGCCGTGTCCGGTGCCGGTCAAGCACGCGATGATCGACTGGTGGGGACCGGTGCTCTACGAATACTACGCCGGGACCGAGGGGAACGGCTTTACCTTTATCACCAGCCAGGAATGGCTGGAACGCCCCGGTTCGGTCGGCCGCGCGCTGACCGGGATCGTGCGGGTCTGCGACGAGAGCGGCGATGAAGTGCCGCGCGGGACCGAAGGGCAGATCTTCTTCGAACCGGCCGAGGATACGGTGCCGTTCGAATACCACAACGACCCGGTCAAGACTGCGGAAAGCCGCAACAAGCACGGCTGGACCAGCCTGGGCGACGTCGGTTACCAGGATGAAGAAGGCTATGTCTTCCTGACCGACCGCAAGAGCTTCATGATCATTTCGGGCGGGGTGAACATCTATCCGCAAGAGATCGAAAACCTGCTGGTGCTGCACCCCAAGGTGGCCGACGCGGCGGTGATCGGTGCGCCCGATCCCGATTTTGGCGAACGTGTGGTGGCCGTGGTCCAGCCCGCCGACATGGCCGAGGCCGGGCCGGACCTGGCGGACGAGCTGCACGCCTATCTGCGCCCGCAGTTGTCGGGCGTGAAGATGCCGCGCCAGATCGACTTCCGTGAACAGCTGCCGCGCGAGCTGACCGGCAAGCTCTACAAGCGGCTGCTGCGCGATGAGTACAAGGCGGCCTATGACGCCGCGCAGGCCGCGCAGTAACGATCAACCCAATCAGGCCGAGGCGCCGCAGAGCGCCGGGCCGGGAGAACAGCAATGACCATGCCCACCGCCTCGCCAGAGGCCGCCGTCGCGGTAATCGATCCCCGGTCCTATGCGGACTGGGATCCCTTGCTCGACCTGTTCGACCAGCTGCGCGCGCAAAGCCCGGTGCTGCGGATCGAAAGCCCCAGCGGGGACCACGATCCGTTCTGGCTGGTCACCGGCTATGACGAGGTGATGAAGGTCAGCAAGGACAACGCGACGTTCCTGAACGCCCCGCGCGCGACGGTGTTCACCAACAAGACGGGGGAGCAGTTCGCCCGCCAGATCACCGCCCAGCAGGGTGAGGAAAGCCCCAATCTGGTCAGCTCGCTGGTCGTGCTCGACGCGCCCAAGCACCCCAAGCTGCGGCGGCTGACGCAGGAATGGTTCATGCCCAAGAACCTGCGCACGATCGAGGCGGACATCCGCGAACTGGCGAAGAAGACGGTCGACCGCCTGATGGCCGCAGGGCCGGAGGCGGACTTTGTGCCGCTGGTGTCGGCGCCCTATCCGCTGCACGTGGTGATGCAGATCCTGGGCGTGCCGGAAGAGGATGAGCCGCGGATGCTGTTCCTGACCCAGCAGATGTTTGGCGGGCAGGACGAAGACCTCAACAAGTCGGGCATGGCCGACCTGACACCGGAACAGGTGTTCCAGATCGTGCAGGGCGCGGTGGCGGATTTCGAAGCCTATTTCGAAGGGCTGGCCGCGCAGCGCCGGGCCAATCCGACCAGCGATGTGGCGACCATTCTGGCGAACGCGGTGATCGACGGCGAACCAATCAGCCCGCGCGATCTGGCCGGGTATTACATCATCGTCGCGGCGGCGGGGCATGACACCACCTCTGCCTCCACCGCCGGGGCGATGCTGGCGCTGGCGCAGGACCCGGACCAGTTCGCGCGCGTCAAGGCCGACCGCAGCCTGGTGCCGGGCATCGTCGAGGAAGCGATTCGCTGGACCACCCCGGTGCAGCACTTCATGCGCACGGCTGCTGCCGATGTGGAACTGGGCGGGGTGCAGGTGAAGGCGGGCGACTGGCTGATGCTGAACTACGTCGCGGCCAACCACGATCCGGCGCAGTTCGACAACCCCCGCAAGTTCGACGCCGCGCGCGAAGCCAACCGCCACGCCGCGTTCGGCGCGGGCGCGCACCAGTGCCTGGGCCTGCACCTGGCGCGGCTGGAAATGCGCATCCTGATCGATGCCCTGCTCGACCGGCTGGACAGCGTGGAGCTGGCCGGAGAGCCCAAGCGCGCCAAGAGCACGTTCGTCGGCGGGCTGAAGACCCTGCCGCTGCGGTTCAAGGCGAATTAGGGTTGCAGAACAGGCATTAATGGCGGAGCCTTCCCGCACTTGAGGGAGGGCTTCGTCATGCAATCGATCCGGCTGTTACTGACATCCGCCGCGCTGCTCGGCGCTGTTCCGCTCGCCGCGCAAGAGGACAGCGGGCTGGGCGAAGTGGTGGTCACCGCGCAGCGCTCCGACCGGGAATACTATTCCGACGAACAGCCGGTGATCGGCCTGCGCCGCCAGGCCGATTCGGCGGTGCAGAACGTCTGGTTCACATCCGATTCGCGCGACGAGGCGATGCGCAAGCGCGAGATTCACGCGATGCTGCTGGCCGCGCTGGACCGCGCCGCCGGGGCCGGGGTGCAGCTGGTGACGGGCGAGGTCGAACTGGTCGAGGTGACGCGGGCCAATTACAAGGACCTGCTGTTCCAGAACGCCGGGCGGCCCGACACCAGCCGGATCGACCTGATGATCAAATCCAAGCTGGCCGGATCGACCGGCGGCGCGCAGCAGCGGATCGATGCGTTCGTGAAATCGGTTCCCGCCAATGGCCGCGCGCTGCTGGAAAAGCGCGGCAACCTGACCCTGACGATCATCAATCCGGACCAGTACCGCGACGAGATCGTCAAGCTGATTGCGGAGCATTCCAAGCGCTATGCCGGCTATTTCGGCCCGGAATACGGGGTGGAAGTGACGGGCTTGCACGAGCAGCTGTCCTGGGCGCAGGTCAGCGGGTCGGACGTGTTCCTGTATATTCCCTATCGCTTTACGATCAAACCCAAGTAGGGCCAAGGCAGGCCAAGGCAGGGGAAGGAATTACACCGCGACCTCGCGCCATTCGCCGGGGGCGAGGCCGTCCAGCGTCCAGTTGCCGATGGCCCAGCGGACCAGGCGCAGCGTGGGGAAACCGGCGGCCGCGGTCATCCGGCGGACCTGGCGGTTGCGGCCTTCACGGATGGTCAGGCGCAGCCACCTGTCGGGCACGCTCTTGCGGAACCGGACCGGCGGATTGCGCGGCCAAAGCGCGGGCGGGGCGATACGCTCCACCTCGGCGGGGCGGGTCATCCCGTCGTTCAGCCGCACGCCGCGCCGCAAGCCATCCAGCGCGGCCTCGTCCGGCTCGCCCTCAACCTGCACCAGATAGGTCTTGGACAGTTTGAAGCGGGGATCGGCGATCCGCGCCTGCAAGCGCCCGTCGTCCGTCAACAGCAGTAGCCCCTCGCTGTCCCGGTCCAGCCGCCCGGCGGGATAGACGCCGGGCACGGCGATATAGTCCGACAACGTGGCGCGCGGGCTGTCGGCGCTGCCACGGTCGGTAAACTGCGACAGCACGTCATAGGGTTTGTTGAACAGGATCAGCCGCGCCATGCCGCGCGCCTTACCCGCCCGCGCGCCATCCCGCCAGCAGATCAGCGCCCCGTAAAGCGCGCCGGGCGCTTTTCCAGAAAGCTCCGGATTCCTTCCTGGAAATCATCGCTGGCGAACAGGGGTAGCAGTTGCAGATAGACGTGCTGGACATGGGTGGGGAAGGTTTCCTCCAGCCCCATGCGCATCATCCGCTTGGCCGAGGTGACGGCGAGCGGGGCGTTGGCGGCGATTTCGGCGGCCATGCGCAGCGCCTCGGCCTGAACCTGATCGGCGGGGACGACCACGTTGGCCAGCCCTTCGGCCAGGCAGTCCGCCGCGCTCAGCGTGCGGCCGGTGAAGATGATTTCGCTCGCCTTGGCCCAGCCCAGCATGCGCGGCAGAAACCACGTGCCGCCGCTTTCCGGCACGACCCCGCGCTTGACGAAGGCCGCCGCCAGCTTGGCCTCTGCCGCCATGATCCGGATGTCGCAGCCCAGCGCCAGGTCCATGCCATAGCCGGCGGCAGAGCCATTGAGCGCACAGATCACCGGCTTGTCGATGGCGTGCAGCACGGTGGGCGGGGTGTTGCGCAGATCCAGCGTGGCGGCGAACCGGTTGCCGGACCCGCCTATCCCTTCGCCGCTGGCGGCTTCGTTCAGGTCCAGCCCGGCGCAGAACGCGCGGCCCGTGCCGGTCAGCACGATCACGCGCACGGCCTGGTCCTCGTTCGCGCGGTTCAACACCACGCACAATTCGTCCAGCATCTCGCGCGAGATGGTGTTCATCCGTTCCGGACGGTTGAGCGTGATCGTCGCGATATGCTCCGCGACGGCGTATTCCAGTGCTGCCATGCTATCCTCTCTTGCCGTGTTTCCGGTCAGCTTAGTCACCGCTGACCGGGGGGCAAGAGGGGTACGGCTTATCCTTCCGCCAGCAGGCGCTCCATCATCGCGCGGACGTCATCCGCCATGTCGGGGCGTTGCAGCGCGATGGCCAGCGTCGCTTCGACAAAGCCGGTCTTGCTGCCGCAGTCGTACCGCTTGCCCGCGAAGGTCACCGCGTGGAACGGCTGGGTGCCGATCATCCGGGCCATCGCGTCGGTCAGCTGGATTTCGCCGCCCGCGCCCTTTTCCTGCCCTTCCAGCACCCGCATGACTTCGGGTTGCAGGATATAGCGGCCGGAAATGATCAGGTTGCTGGGGGCTTCCTCACGCTTCGGCTTTTCGACCAGGCCCTTCACCTCGGTCAGTGCGCCGTCCGCACCCAGCCCGCGCGCGCCCGGCGCGATCACGCCATAGCTGGAGACTTCCTCTTCCGGCACTTCCAGCACCGAAATCAGGTTGCCGCCCACTTCGTTATAGGCATCGACCATCTGCTTCATGCAGCCCGGCTGGCCGATCATCAGTTCGTCCGGCAGGAAGATCGCGAAAGGTTCGTCGCACACGATGCTGCGCGCGCACCAGATGGCGTGGCCCAGGCCCATCGGCACCTGCTGGCGCACGGTGACCAGGTTGCCGGGCTGGATGCGAGTCGGCTCCAGGATGTCGAGCGACTTCGCGCGTTCGGTCATCGTGGTTTCCAGTTCGAACGCGTGGTCGAAATGCTCGACAATCGCGGTCTTGCCCCGGCCGGTCACGAAGATGAGCTGCTCGATTCCCGCCTCGCGCGCCTCATCGACGGCATACTGAATCAGCGGGCGGTCGATCACCGGCAGCATTTCCTTGGGGATCGCCTTGGTCGCGGGCAGGAAACGGGTGCCCATGCCGGCCACCGGAAATACGGCCTTGCGGATTGGCTTGCGGGGAGAAGTGCTTGTCATGGCGGTAAAACTACCTTGTCCCTGTTGCAGTCGTGTTAAAGCCGCTCTCATGCTGCAATGCAACAGCGCGGTTATGCTGTGCATAGGGTCGGACGGTGCTTGCTGCTTGTAGAAATCCGGCTAAATCGCAGTGATGGACAAGATCATTATTGCGGGCGGGAAGCGCCTGTCAGGCACCATCCCCATTTCCGGCGCCAAGAACGCGGCGTTGACGCTGCTGCCCTGCGCCCTGCTGACGGATGAGCCGCTGACTCTGCGCAACCTGCCCCGGCTGGCCGACATCGACGGGTTCCAGCACCTGATGAACCAGTTTGGCGTCAGCACCACGATCGCGGGGTCCCGGCCAGAGGATTTCGGCCGGGTGATGACGCTCGCCGCCACCCGCATGACCTCCACCGTCGCGCCCTACGAGTTGGTGCGCAAGATGCGCGCCTCGATCCTGGTGCTTGGACCGATGCTGGCCCGCATGGGCGAGGCGACCGTGTCGCTGCCCGGCGGCTGCGCAATCGGCAACCGCCCGATCGACCTGCACCTGAAAGCGCTGGAAGCACTGGGCGCGCAGATCGAGATGGCCGCCGGTTACGTGAAGGCGGTGGCCCCGGACGGGGGCTTGCCCGGCGGACGCTACAGCTTCCCCGTCGTCTCCGTCGGCGCGACTGAAAACGCGCTGATGGCCGCCGTGCTGTGCACCGGCAAGTCAACCCTGCACAACGCCGCGCGGGAGCCGGAAATCGTTGACCTGTGCAACCTGCTGGTGGCGATGGGCGCGCAGATTGACGGGATCGGCACGTCCGACCTGACGATCCACGGCGTGCCCCGCCTGCACGGGGCAACCTATCGCGTGATGTCCGACCGGATCGAGGCGGGCAGCTATGCCTGCGCCGCGGCGATCACCGGGGGCGACGTGTTCCTGCAACACGCCGTGATCGAGGAAATGGAAGCCACCGTGCAGGCGCTGCGCGACGCGGGCGTCCATGTGGAGCCGCGTCCGGGCGGGATCTATGTCGCTGCCGATGGCCCGTTGAAGGCCGTGACGATCAGCACCGCACCTTATCCCGGCTTTGCCACCGACATGCAGGCGCAGCTGATGGCGATGCTGTGCCTGGCGCAAGGGTCCAGCGTGCTGACCGAAACGATCTTTGAAAACCGTTACATGCACGTCCCCGAACTCAACCGCATGGGCGCGCATATCGAGACGAAGGGCCGCACCGCCATCGTCCACGGCGTGCCCAAGCTGCACGGCGCCGAAGTCATGGCGACCGACCTGCGCGCCTCGATGAGCCTGGTGATCGCAGGGCTGGCAGCCGAAGGGGAAACCCAGGTCCACCGGCTCTATCACCTCGATCGCGGGTATGAGCGGCTGGAGGAAAAGCTGGCGCTGGTCGGCGCACAGATCGAGCGCGTCGGCGGGGATTGATCCGCCGCTGGGGTGACGAATAGTGTTGGTGAACCGGGATAAAGCAACCTCCCGGTCAGGCGGGTTCCGCCCAAGCGTTGCCTTGATCGCCTGCCATTCGGCGGGCGCTAAGGCATGGAGTTTGGCGTGAACGCATCCCCCCCTTCGTTTTCTGATCTGGTCCGCACGTTTGCGCGGATCGGCTGCCTCAGCTTTGGTGGGCCAGCCGGGCAGATCGCGTTGATGCACCGCGAAGTGGTGGAGGAGCGCGGCTGGGTCAGCGAGGAACAATATCTCCACGCGCTGAATTTCTGCCACTTCCTGCCGGGGCCGGAAGCGCAGCAGCTGGCCACGTGGATCGGCTGGAAACTGCATGGCTGGCGCGGCGGGCTGGCGGCGGGGCTGCTGTTCGTCATTCCCGGCGCGCTGGTGATCCTGGCGCTGTCGATGCTCTACGCCGCCGCCGCGCGGCTGGACTGGTTCGCGGCGCTGTTCCTGGGGATCAAGGCGGCGGTGCTGGCAGTGGTGGTGCAGGCGCTGCTGCGGATTGCCGGGCGGGCGCTCGACACCCGGTTCAAGCAGGCGCTGGCGCTGGCGGCGTTCGCGGCGCTGATGCTACTGGCGCTGCCGTTTCCGGTAGTGGTGCTGGGGGCAGGGGCGCTGGGCTTTGCCGCCGCGGCGCTCCGGCCAGATTGGCTGGCGCTGAAACCGACTGCCAACGCCGCGCCCTTGCCGCCCCGGCCATGGGCGGCCAGTTTGCGCGCGGTCACGGTGTGGGGCGCAGTCTGGGTGGCCCCGTTGGTGCTCGTGCTGGTCACTTTGGGCCGCGATCACGTGCTGTGGCAGGTGGCGGTGTTCTTCTCGCAGCTGGCGGTGGTCACCTTTGGTGGGGCCTATGCGGTGCTGGCCTACATGGCGCAGGAAGCCGTCGGGACGTTCGGCTGGCTGGGTACGGGCGAAATGGCCGACGGGTTGGGGCTGGCCGAAACGACGCCGGGGCCGCTGATTCTGGTGACGCAGTTCGTGGGCTACATGGCCGCGTTCCGCGCGCCAGAGCCGTTCAGCCCGCTGGTGGCCGGGGTGCTGGGCGCGGCGCTGACCACCTGGGTCACGTTCGCCCCGTGCTTCCTGTGGATCTTCTCGTTCGCCCCGTGGATCGAGCGGCTGGAACGCGCGGTCCGGCTGAAGGGTGCGCTGGCCGCCGTCACCGCCGCGATCGTCGGCGTGATCGCCAGTCTGGCGCTGTGGTTTGCGGGGCACCTGCTGTTCCGCCAGTTCGATGCAGGGCCGGTCTGGTCCAGCTTCGACTGGCGCGCCGCGCTGCTTGCCGTGATCAGCGTGGTGTTGCTGCTGCGGCTGAAATGGGGCGTGCTGCCGGTGCTGGGGGTGGCGGCGTCAGCGGGTCTGTTGCTGGCTCAGTTCTGAAACCAGCCAGCCGACCAGCCAGACCCGGACCGCGCCCGCCAGCCCCGGCGGGACGGGCGCGGCGATCCGTTCGGCATCGATCCGGGCAACCAGCGCGTTGATCGGCAGGCCCTCGGCCACGGCGGCCTGCTTCAGCAGTTCCCAGAACAGCGGTTCGAGGCTGATCGAGGTCTTGTGCCCGGCAATCTCGACCGAGCGTTTGACCGGGGGGTGAAAGGGCGTGGTCACCCGGCGCTCCTAACCCGTCGCTGCCGGACTGGAAAGGGGCGGTGCTTTCCTACGGGGGCTGGGTATGCCATTGCGGGCCATGCGCGTTGGCCCGCGCCGCGGACTGCATGTTTGCTGCACATATGCAATCAAGTATCTGAAACTGAATGAAAAACTGTAAAATCTGTGCGCCGTTGTGGCGCGGTGCAAGGCCGCTCTGACCGCGCCATGACCTTGTCAGGCGCGGTCAGGGGCCGGTCAATACATGTGCTGGCCGCCGTTGATGCTCATCGTCGAACCGGTGGCAAAGCCGCCTTCCTCCGACGTGAAGAACGCCACCCCGCGCGCGATTTCATCGGCATGGCCCAGCCGGCCGACCGGGATCTTGGCGACGATCTTTTCCAGCACCGGGGCGGGCACGGCGGCGACCATGTCAGTATCGATGTAGCCCGGCGCGATGGCGTTGACCGTCACCCCGAACTTCGCCCCTTCCTGGGCCAGGGCCTTGGTAAAGCCGTGGATTCCCGACTTGGCAGCGGCGTAGTTCACCTGCCCGTACTGGCCCGCCTGCCCGTTGATCGAGCCGATGTTGACGATCCGTCCCCAGCCGCGTTCCCGCATGCCGGGGAAGGTCGCCTTGGCCATGTTGAAGCACCCGCCAAGGTTGATTCGCATGACTTCGTTCCAGTCGTCGAAGCTCATCTTGTGGAGCACCCCGTCGCGGGTGATCCCGGCGTTGTTCACCACGATGTCGATCGGCCCGTATTCCGCCGTCAGATCGTTGCAATTGTGGATGCAGGCTTCGTGGTCCCCCACGTCCCAGCGGTAGGCGGGGATGCCGGTCCGCGCGGTAAAAGCCTTTGCCGCCGTATCGTTGCCGCCATAGTTGGCGATGACAGTGCGGCCCTGTTCCTTCAGCGCCAGGCAGATCGCCTCGCCAATGCCCCTGGTTCCGCCGGTAACGATTGCAACACGCGCCATGCCAGACCTTCCGCTGTTTCAGGATTCCGTGACGGCAAGACTATGCCCCCCGCCCGGACCCGGCAAGGCATTCGCATACGTAAATTTCAGGTGACCGGAAGCCGGTCAGAACCGGAACTGGGTGCCGACGTAAACGGCCTGATTGTCCTGCCGCCCGTCGGTCAGCGGCAGCAGCCGGTCCCGGTCGGTCGAGGAATAGCGCACCCCCGCCGTGACGTTGAGGTTGCGCGACAGGCGATAGCTGCCGCCCACGTCCACCGTCTGGTCGCTTTGTTCAAACGTGCGCGGACTGCGGCCGGACTTTTCCTTTTCATCCAGTGCGATACGCGGGCTGAAGCGGCCGGGATCGCCCTTGGCCCCTGGCGTGCTGGGTTTATAGGCGGCCAGATCGGGGATGTCGCTGCGGCGCGCATCGCTGATCCCGCTGGACTGGGCAAAGCTGCGATAGCCGCGCGCCGAACCCAGGCTATAGCCGGTCGGCGCAATGCGCAGCGCGCTGCCCAGCGCGGCTTCGCTCACGCTTTGCTTCGCGCCGAGCATCAATTGCCGGGCGCTGCGGGCATCCAGCCGCACCGCGATCGTGACCGAGCGGTCGGCCCGGTTGGGCGTGGCGGCCGGGGTGAAGCGGAAGGCGCGCCCCTTGGCCAGGGCGCGCACCGTGATGGACCTGGCCAGGCGCGGGTCCACCTCGGCCGGCATGAACGTCCCGTTGACTACGTCGGCTTGCGGGGCCTGGGCATCGGGCTCAAACTGGCTAGACAGCGCCAGGACCGCGCTGGGCAGGGCCAGCAGGCCGACCGCGCCCGCCAGCAGGAGCGCGGCGGTGCCGCTCCCTCGCTTGCTCAGCCTGATCGTCTTGATCCGCATGCCCTGCTGCAATCCCCGCTGCACGCGCGACTCCCGCGCGGACTGGCCCAGTTTCGCGCCAAACGCGCAATAATCCAAGGAGTAATTGCCCGCGCCCGCGTGAATTGCCGCTGAATGCGGCGGATGCGCG
The DNA here is from genome assembly GCA_041909515.1 of Novosphingobium sp. Taxonomy (GTDB): domain Bacteria; phylum Pseudomonadota; class Alphaproteobacteria; order Sphingomonadales; family Sphingomonadaceae; genus Novosphingobium. The sequence continues at coordinate 21,538 of JAYRDH010000022.1, forward strand.
GGCCGCTGGCGGCCATTCAGCGCGCATTCACCGGTGGAAGGCCCATGAAGCGCGCGACGTGCGGACTTGCCGCTGGTGCTGCCTTGGTTATAGAGACAGCGACGGACAGGAAGCTGCCGCAAACACAGGATCTGGATTGACGCAATGATTGCCACAACCACCACCGGCCGTACATCTCTCCGTCTGATCGGCCGTGCCGGGCTGGTTGCCGTGGCCGCGCTCGCGCTGGTCAGCTGCGGCAAGAAGGACCGCCCCAAGGCGGACCTCGCCGCGTCGCAGGTCACCACGATCGGCGTGAACAGCTATCTCTGGCGCGCCAGCCTCGAAGCGCTCAGCTTCATGCCGCTGCTCCAGACCGACAGCAACGGCGGCGTGATCGTGACCGACTGGTACGCCAACCCCAGCAATCCGGGTGAGCGGATGAAGGTGACCGTCACGATCCTCGATCAGGACCTGCGGGCCGATGCCCTGCGCGTTGCCGCCAGCCGCCAGACCTCGCAGAACGGTGTGTGGGTCGATGCCCCGGTTCAGGCCGCGACCGTGCAGAAGCTGGAAGACGTGATCCTGACCAAGGCCCGCGATCTGCGCCGCAGCGCGGTCAAGTAAGGCAACTCCCCCCTCGACAAGCCGCGCTGTGCGGCTAGAGGGGCGAGCATGACCACTGCCAATCAAGATAACGGCCGGTTCGATCCGGCGTCCGCCGATCCGCGCTGGCAGCGCGTGTGGGATGATGCGCAAACCTTCCGGGCGGATGACAATTCGCCCAAGCCGCGCAGTTACGTGCTGGAGATGTTTCCCTATCCGTCGGGGCGCATCCACATCGGCCACGTCCGCAACTACACGATGGGCGACGTGTTGGCCCGCTACAAGCGGATGCAGGGCTTCGAAGTGCTCCACCCGATGGGCTGGGACGCCTTCGGGATGCCGGCGGAAAACGCGGCGATGGAAAAGGGCGTCCACCCCGGCGGCTGGACCCGCGACAACATCGCCAACATGAAGGCCCAGCTGAAGCGCCTCGGCTTCGCGCTCGACTGGAGCCGCGAAATCGCCACGTGCGAGCCGGAATACTACGGCCACGAACAGGCGCTGTTCCTCGATCTTTATGCGGCGGGCCTCGTTTACCGCAAGGAATCGGCGGTCAACTGGGACCCGGTCGACATGACCGTGCTGGCCAACGAACAAGTGATCGACGGGCGCGGCTGGCGCAGCGGCGCGCTGGTGGAAAAGCGCAAGCTGAGCCAGTGGTTCCTGAAGATCACCGACTTTGCTGACGAGTTGCTCGAAGGGCTGGGCAGCCTCGATAACTGGCCGGAAAAGGTCCGGCTGATGCAGGAAAACTGGATCGGCAAGAGCCAGGGTCTGCAATTCCGCTTCCACAGCAACGATGGCGCGAGCGAGGTTGAGGTGTTCACCACCCGCCCGGACACGATCTTCGGCGCCAGCTTCGTCGCCATTGCTGCCGATCACGGAATCGCGCAGGCGCTGGCCGCGAACAATCCGGCGGTCGCGGACTTCATCGCGCAGTGCAAGCTGGGCGGGACCACCGCAGCGGAAATCGAAACGCAGGAGAAGCTGGGCTACGACACCGGCCTGCGCCTGTCCCACCCGTTCGATCCGGCGATCCAGCTGCCGCTCTACATCGCCAACTTCGTGCTGATGGATTACGGCACCGGCGCGGTGTTCGGCTGCCCGGCGCATGACCAGCGCGACCTGGACTTCGCCCGCAAGTATGACCTGCCCGTCACCCGCGTGGTGGCCGATGGCGATGTCGCCGACCCCGTGTTTGTAGGCAACGAAGCCTATACCGGCCCCGGCGCGCTGGTGAACTCGCGCTTCCTCGACGGGCTGGATATCGAAGCCGCCAAGGCCGAAGTCATTGCCCGCGCCGAAGCGGGGCAGTGGGGCCACGGCACCACCGTCTGGCGGCTGCGCGACTGGGGCGTTTCGCGCCAGCGGTATTGGGGCACGCCGATCCCGTTCATCCACTGCGATGCCTGCGGCGTGGTGCCGGTGCCCAAGGACCAGCTGCCGGTTACGCTACCGGAAGACGTCAGCTTCGACATTCCCGGCAATCCGCTGCTGCGCCACCCGACGTGGAAGCACGTCGATTGCCCGCAGTGCGGCAAGGCGGCGGTGCGTGAAACCGATACGCTCGACACCTTTGTCGATTCGTCGTGGTATTTCCTGCGCTTTGCCAGCCAGCCCGCCGACAAGCCGTTCGATCCCGATGTGATCGCCAAATGGCTGCCGGTGGAACAGTACATCGGCGGGATCGAGCACGCGATCCTGCACTTGCTCTACGCCCGGTTCTGGACCCGCGCGCTGGAACGGATTGGCAAGATCCAGGTCAAAGAACCGTTCGCCAGCCTGTTCACGCAAGGGATGGTGACGCACGAAACCTACAGCCGGGTCGATCCGGCGAACGGCCAGCCGATCTATTTCAGCCCGGCGGACGTTGATCGCGGGTCTGATGCAGCCACGCTCAAGGCCGATGGCCAGCCGGTGGAAATCGGCCGCGTCATCAAGATGTCGAAGAGCAAGAAGAACGTCGTCGATCCCGATGACATCATCGACCAGTACGGCGCAGACGCCGTTCGCTGGTTCATGCTGTCCGACAGCCCGCCCGAACGCGATCTGCCCTGGTCCGAAGCCGGGATCGAGGGCTGCGCCCGCTTCGTTCAGCGTTTGTGGCGCTTGTTCGCGCAGTACGATGCTGCTGCCACGGGCGAGGACAAGGCGCTTGACCGCAAGCGCGACCAGACCGTCGCCGCGATTGCCGCCGATATCGAGGCGCTGAGCTTCAACAAGGCGGTTGCGCGCATCTATGAGCTGACCAGCGTGACCGACAAGGCCGCGCCGTCTGCCAGCCGCTCCGCCGCGATCCGCGCGCTGCTGCTGCTGGTCGCGCCGATGATGCCGCACCTGGCGGAAGAAGCCTGGGGCAAAGTCGGCGAAGGCCTGATCGCCGATGCCGCCTGGCCGTCGGTCGATCCGGCGCTGCTGGTCGAAGATGAAGTAACCATCGCGATCCAGGTGCTGGGCAAGCTGCGCGATACGATCACGGTTGCCAAGGGCACCGCGAAGGAAGAGCTTGAGGCCCTTGCCCTTGCTTCTGACAAGGTGCAGCGTGCGCTGGATGGCAAGCCGGTGAAGAAAGTGATCGTGGTGCCCGACCGTCTGGTAAATCTCGTCGCATGAAGCGCCTGATCGCCTCCGCTGGTGCGCTGCTGCTGTCCGCCTGCGGGCTGCAACCGATGTATGCGGGCGGGGCCAGCGGCGCGGTGGCGCAGGGGCTGGCGGCGGTCGAAGTCCCCGCGATCGAGGGGCGCGCGGGCTGGCTGATGCGCAATGCGTTGGTTGACCGGCTGGGCGCGGCGGGAGGACAGGCCGCTCCGGCGCGTTACCGCCTCGACGTGCGGCTGGATGACAAGCTGGAGGGGCTTGGCCTGCTGTCCGACGATACCATCGGGCGTGAACGCCGGACCTTGCGGGCGCGCTATCAGCTGGTCGATCTGGCCAGCGGTGAAATCCTGCTTGATGCGACCGCCGGATCAGACGCCGGGATCGACGTCGTCAGTTCGGAATATGCGACTATCGCGGCCGAGCAGACCGCGCTGGAGAACCTCTCCAAGTCGGTCGCGGACCGGATCGTCACGCGTGTGTCGCTGCAATTGCGCAGCACGGCGCGCGAACAATCTGCGGGCCAGTGAAGGCCACCCAGAAGGATTTCAAGGGCCAGGCCGCGCGCTTTGCGCGCGAGGCGGGCGTATTCTTTTTCTGCGGGCCGGATGAAGCCGGCGTGCAGGACGCGGCCATGCAGATCGCCGCCCTGCTGCCCGATGCCGGCGAACGGGTGGAACTGTCCGGCACGGATTTGCGCCGCGATCCGGTGCGACTGGGGGATGAGGCGCGCTCGACCTCGCTGTTCGGCGACAAGCGCCACATCTGGGTCCGGGCCAGCGGCGACGAGGCGCACGATGCCGTTGAAAACCTGCTGTCCGGAACGGCGGAGGCATGCCCGGTCCTGATCGTTGCCACGAATGCCACCGACAAGTCGCGCACGGCCAAGCTGCTTGCGAATCGGCCTGATGCCGTGGTGGCGATGTTCTATCCGCCGGACTTGCGTTCGCTAACCGCATCGGTGCGCGATCTGGCCGATGCCGCCGGCCTGCGGCTGGGCGGAGACCTGGCAGAACGGATCGCACGGGCCGCCGCGCTCGACCTGCGGCTGGCGCAATCGGAAGTGACCAAGCTGGCGCTCTATCTGGATGCCAGCCCGCAATCCCCGCGCACAGCCGATCTGGCCGCGCTGGAAGCGATCGGTGCGAAGACCGAGGAAGACGGGTTGAACCCCATCGTCAACGTCGTGCTGGGCGGGGAAGTGGCCAAGTTGCCGCATGAACTGCGCCGGATGCGCGAATTGGGGCTGAACCCGGTCGGCGTGCTGCTGGCTGTGGAGCGCCGCGCGGCCCAACTGGCGGCCCTCGCGGCGAAGGCCGGGCCGAAAGGCGACATCGGCGACCTGATCAAGGCCGAAGTCGCCGCGCGCCGGATCTTCTGGAAGGAAGAGCGCGATATTGGCGCACAACTGCGTCGCTGGCGCGGTCCGCGCCTTGCCCGGCTGGTGGACAAGCTGGTCGGCCTGCACCGGGCCTTGCTGGGCAACAGCCAGCAGGCAGAACTGTTGTTGGCGCAGGGGCTGGCTGAAATTGCGCGGGCAGCAGCCAAGCGGTAGTGGCGTGATGAATAATTGTTTCAGGCATTGAAGCAGAAATGGCTATTCCTATCACCTGCTTGCCTTGTTACGCTGGGGCCGGGCGTTAAATCGGGAATTTACTCACAGTGACTGATGTTGCGGTGGCCGCATCTGACGGCCATGACCGTCCCATAGCTCTGGTCACGTCGCTGGAACGGCGGCGGTTGCAGATGTACCTCATCCAGCTGGTGGCCGATGGGGCGATGCTGCTGCTGGGTTTCGCGGCGGCTGGTTATATTTATCTTGGCAGCCCGTTTGACGAACGGTTGTGGCCGGCTGCCCAGTTGTTGTTGCCGCTGTTCTGGACCATCGCGCTGATGAACCGCACTTACTCGGTCCCCGCCCTGGTGACCGGAAATTTCGGTTTGCAGCGCGCCATTGCCGCGCTGTCCCTGGCGGTGCTTGGGCTGATCGTGCTGCTGTTCCTGACGCGCTCAAGTCTGTTGATTTCACGCGCTGGCTTCGTTCTGGGCCTCGGTGCATCGTTGCTGCTGATGATCTGGGCGCGGGTGAACCTGCAGCGATATGTCCGGCGAATGGTCGGACCGCGGGCCGAAAACCTGCTGCTGATCGATGACGGCGGCCCGCCGATGGATGCCGCCGATGCCCTGCGCATCAATGCGCAGATGGCAGGGATTGTGCCGTCGGTTGAGGATCCGCATGCGCTGGATCGAATCGCGCAGGTGATCCGCAACATGGATCGGGTGGTCGTCAGTTGTCCGCCTGAACGGCGCCAGCTTTGGGCATTGGTGCTCAAGGGGGGGCAGATGCGTGGTGAAATCGTCGACAATGAAGTCGATACCCTGGGGATCATCGGCACCAGCCGCGCCGACGGTATCAGCTCGCTTGTGGTGTCGGCCGGTCCGCTGGGGCTTCGCGCAAGGGTTACGAAGCGCCTGTTTGACTTGTCCCTGACCGTCCCGGCTCTGTTGGTATTGGGTATTCCCATGCTGGTGATCGCGGCATTGATTCATTTGCAGGATGGTGGGCCAGCCTTGTTTCTTCAACGCCGGGTCGGGCGGAACAATCAATTCTTCTGGATTTACAAGTTCCGCTCGATGCGGGTGGCTGACAGCGATTCGCTGGGGAAGCAGTCGACCCGTCGCGACGATGACCGAATCACCCCGTTGGGAGCATTCCTTCGCAAGACCAGCATCGATGAATTGCCGCAACTGCTCAATGTGCTGAAGGGGGAGATGAGCCACGGAGCCGGGCGATACTTGCTGTCGCCGGTCGTGTTGTAGAGCACCTTGACGATATCAAGACACGTATCGAGGCCCACGAAATCGGCCAGTTCCAGCGGCCCCATCGGGTGGTTCAGGCCCAGCCGGCAGCCCTTGTCGATATCGGCAATGCTGGCCGTCCCCTGGCCCAGCACGAACACCGCTTCGTTGATCATCGGCAGCAGGATGCGGTTGACGACGAAGCCGGGTTCATCCTCGGCCTGGACGACCTGCTTGTTCAGGCTTTCGGCAAAGGTGCGGGTGCGGGCGATGGTTTCGGGGCTGGTGGCCAGGCCGGGGATCACTTCGATCAGGCCCATGATCGGCACCGGATTGAAGAAATGCAGCCCGATGAAGCGCTTGGGATCGGGCGAGCTGGTCGCCATCCGGGTGATCGGGATCGAGCTGGTGTTCGACGCCATGATCGCATCGTCGCGCAGGACCTTGCCCGCCGCTTCAAAGATCTTGCGCTTGATTTCCTCGCGCTCGGTCGCGGCTTCGATGATCAGGTCAGCATCGACCATCGGGGCGTAATCGCCGATCGGAGTGATCCGAGCGATGGCGGCGGTGGCTTCGTCGGGGGTGATCTTGCCGCGGCCGACCAGACGGCCCAGCGCGGTGTCGATCCCGGCTTTCGCCTTTTCCGCAACGGCCAGATCAACGTCCGCCAGCAGGACATTCGTGCCGAATTGAGCGATGGTCTGGGCAATGCCTGAACCCATTTGCCCGGCGCCGATAACCGCTATTGTCCGCATGTCCCACTCCTTCGCACTTGCAGCAAGGGGCGCTGCCTAGCCGGGAAATCGGGGGCTGGCCAGAGGTTTTGGAGCGGGCCTAGCGGTTCTGCCCCGGCACCCACAGGACATCGCCGCTGCCCGCCGCGTTGATCGCGCGGGCCAGGACGAAGAGGTAATCGGACAGCCGGTTGATATAGGCCAGCGCCGCCGGATTGACCGGTTCAACGGCGGCCAGCGCGGTCATTGCGCGTTCGGCGCGGCGCACGGTGGCGCGGGCGATGTGGGTGCGGGCGGCGGCTTCGCTGCCGCCGGGGAGGATGAAACTGGTCAGCGGCGGGATGTTGGCGTTGAGCGCGTCGATGGCGGATTCCAGCCAGTCGACCTGTCCCTGAACCACGCGCAGAACCATCTCTGACGGGGCGAAATCGGCACCGGGGGTGGCCAGATCGGCACCAAGATCGAACAGATCGTTCTGGATCCGCACCAGCGCGGCGCCATGCTTCGTCCCGGCCAGCGCCACCACGGCGAGCCCGATTACACTGTTGGCTTCGTCGACCGCGCCGATCGCTTCCATCCGGGCAGCGTGCTTGGGGCAGCGCGATCCGTCGACCAGTCCGGTCGTGCCATCATCACCCGTGCGGGTGTAGATCTTGTTCAGCTTGACCATGGGATTACTTGCTGGCGAACAGCACCAGCGCGACCAGCAGCACGGCCAGCCCCTGATACATGATGCGCGCGAACATGTACTTGTTCTGCTTCAGCTGCATCTCGCTGGGGCCGTTGCTGTCCGGGCCGTTGAGGTCATCGCGGGTGCTTTGCATGAAAGCGACGATGCCGCGCACCAGGCTGACCACGACCATGACCATCAGGCCGACGAGCACGAGGATGAGGAAAGCGTTCATGACGCGTTTCCTACGCCTGAAACCAGCGAAAGGCCAGCCGGGAAAAGGGCGGTACGCAGCGCCTGCGCCAGCGCGGGGCCGTCCGCTCCGGACCGGCGCAAATCCGCCAGCGCGGGCGATCCGCGCCGCTTGGCCAGCTTGCGCCCGTCGCTTTCGACCAGCAGGCCGTGATGGTGCCAGACCGGCACCGGCAGGCCCAGCAAGGCCTGTAGCAGGCGGTGAACGTGGGTGGAGGCAAACAGGTCCGCACCGCGCGTCACCAGCGTCACGCCGTCGGCGGCATCGTCCAGCGTCGCGGCCAGATGATAGCTGGCTGGCGCCTCCTTGCGCAGCAGCACGACGTCGCCGAATGCCTCTGGCGCGGCGCGCTGGAGCCCGGCCAACGCATCCGTCCATTCCAGCGGTCCGGTGAGGGCGATGGCCTTCGCCATGTCGAGCCGCCAGGCCGCCCCGGCGGGATCGACATGGCGGCCCCGGCAGGTGCCGGGATAGATCGGCCCGTCCGGCCCCATGCCGGGGGACGCCGCCAGCACTTCGGCGCGGGTGCAGCGGCAGGGGTAGAGCAAGCCTTGCGCGGTCAGCCGCTCCGCCGCCGCCTGATAGCTGGACAGGCGGCTGGACTGGTGGACCACCGGCCCGTCCCAGCGCAGCCCCAGCCAGTCCAGGTCGGCCAGGATTTCCGGGATCAGTTCGGCCCGGCTGCGCGTACCGTCGATATCCTCGATCCGCAGCAGGAAATCTCCGCCGCGCGCCCGCGCCAGATCGTGCGCGACCACGGCGGCATAGGCATGGCCCAGATGGAGCAGGCCATTGGGGCTGGGGGCAAAGCGGGTGCGGATCATCGCGGCCATCTGTCCTGTGGATTGTCTGCCGATGCAAGTCTTGACGCGGCAAGGCCTGCGATGTTCACTGCGCCGCATGGATTGTCGCCGAACCGTAATGCCCGGCTGCTACCGGAGGCCATGCTCAAGGCGGAGCTGATTGAGCGCGCGGCCCGGTTCCGCAGCGCTGAGGGGGACCCCTCGCGGCATTTGTCCGATTGTCCCGCGTTGGTGCTCAACGCCGATTACACCCCGCTGTCCTATTACCCGCTCAGCCTGTGGCCGTGGCAGACCGCGATCAAGGCGGTGTTTCTGGAGCGGGTCGATATCGTCGCGAGTTATGGCCGCGAAGTGCATTCGCCGACCTGGACGATGCCGATCCCGTCGGTCATCGCGCTGCGGCAATATGTAAAGCCGTCCGAATTTCCGGCCTTCACCCGCTTCAACGTGTTCCTGCGCGACCGGTTCAGCTGCCAGTATTGCGGCAGTCCGGACAATCTGACCTTCGATCATGCCGTCCCGCGCCGACTGGGCGGACAATCCAGCTGGGAAAACATCGTCGCGGCCTGTTCGCCCTGCAACCTGAAAAAGGGCGGTCGCACCCCCAAACAGGCCGGAATGCCGCTGCTGGTCGCCCCGATCCGCCCCACCTGCTGGCACCTGCAGGAACGCGGCCGCGCGTTCCCGCCGGGCTACCTGCACGAAACCTGGCGGGACTGGCTGTACTGGGACATTGAGCTGGAAGCGTAGGCGGTGCGGGTTGGTGCTGGCGTGAGGGGGCGGCGGCTATCGGCAGTTTTGCGGGTGGGTGTGGGCGGCAGGTTGTGGGTGGAAGGCTGTCATTGCGTTGCGGGCTGAATTGCGCCATCGTGCGGCTATGGTCTGGTTCCGTCGGAAGCCCAAGGAAGCGTCCTCCCCGCTCTGGGACTTCGTTGCTCAGTACGACGCAAAGATGGTGGCGGACTGGCTCGACAAGGAAATGAAGACGGCCGACAGTAGCGCCACCTTCCTCAAGCAAGTGATTTTGGGCTCGACACTCGTTTGCGCGGCAGACTTCCAGCTGAACGTCGGCAAGATTTTGCGCAATGGCCTAGCGACTGCCAACCCAGATGTGATCGCTTTTGAAGGACTGGCCTACTCGGTCTTTGCAATCCGCCAATTTCACCTGCCTACTGCCGACTACGAGGATCGCGATGAGCCTGAAATGCTGGTGGATGCTTACCGCGAGGTGATCACCAACCTTCGGTATCTCGTCGAAAAATACACAGGCTGGTCGATCCAGAAGGAATGGAATGCACGCATCATGCAGCACGCTCAGTTCCGCGGGATCATAGAGCCAATGGAGCGGTTGAACGGGAAGTTACTAAGTGTCGGCGGAGTTCAGGTGCCCCCGGTGCTGTACGAGCGGCCTAACCCTGATCCATTGCTGTCAGTACAGGTAATGGTGGCGACCCAAGCGTTCACTCTGTCCTTCCCGAAAACGACGGCAGAGACGATCCAGCGCGTCATTTCAGAGCTCGATCTGGTCAATTAGTCGTGGGTCCTCGCGCCTGCATCGCCAGAGTGTCCGATATGTTGTCGTGTCCGGAACGACAGCTTGTAGCAAATAGGAGAGGCAAGCAGTCCCTCATCCCCGTCGCCCCGGACGTGATCCGGGGCTTGGCTTTGTTTTTTGCACGACCCTCGGTTCACACCGAGCGTATCGGGTGGGGCGCACAGGCAGCCTAGCCCCGTGTCAAGCACGGGGCGACGATGTGGTGATGGCGGCAAGGGAGTATTCTGGACCGGCAGGTTATGGAGGGGCGGCGCGCAAAGTCGCCCCACGCTTGAGAGCTCGTCACCCTGAACTTGTTTCAGGGTCCATCTCTCCTCCTGAACGGACAGTGCGGGCCGAGAAATGGATGCTGAAACAAGTTCAGCATGACGGTTTAGACTTTACCTCGCCAAAGGGAATATGCGCCGACCAAGTTCAGGGTGACGGCTGATTTTTCGAGAAAGCTATTGCGGCAGAACAGGCCTCAACAGTACCGGATCCTGCTCAACCAAACCGCCCAAGCGGCCGCAATCAGGCTTTCGGCCCGAACACCGCTTCGGCCTCGTCCCGGCCTGCGGGGCGGAAATCGTGCATGCCCATCCACCATTGCAGCGCGATGATCGCGCCCTTGGCGGGTTGCAGCAGGCCGATCATCAGGACCGAGCCGACCCCGAACGCGATAGCCAGCTGCGCGCCGAGCGAGAGCGAGCTTTTGCCGACTTCGATAATCACCGGTGCCATCAGGTGGCCGGTGACGAACATCGAGACATAGGGCGGGAAATCATCCGCCTGATGCAGCGTCCAGTCCTGTCCGCAGTGCGAGCAGCTGGGTGCGGGCTTCAGGTAGCGGGCGAACAGGCCCTTTTCCTCGCAGCGCGGGCAGCGAAAGCGCGCGCCCCGCAGCATCGCTTGCATCAGCGTGGCGGGCAGGCGGCTGGCTTCGGACAGGGTCATGCCCCGCCCCCTCGCAGAACCGGCGAACATGCGCAAGCTCTAATAAATGCAAAAAGGGTTGCCCCTGCGGCGCTGCGGTTGCAAAGGGCGGCGCCATGCTGACCAACCTTGCACAACAGCCCGCCGATGCGCTGCTCGCGCTGATCAAGCTCCACAACGCGGACCCGCGGGCCGACAAGATCGACCTGGGTGTGGGCGTCTATCGCACCGACACGGGGGCTACCCCGGTGTTCGCCGCGATCAAGGCGGCTGAGGCGAAGCTGCTCGAAACGCAGGATTCCAAAGCCTATCTGGGGCCGGAAGGCGACATGGGCTTTGTCCACGCGCTGATGCCGTACGTGTTCGGCGCGGCCAATCCGACGATGGACGGGCGGATCGACGGGATGCAGACCCCCGGCGGCACCGGCGGCGTGCGGCTGGCCGTGGCGCTGGCCAAGAAGGCGGGCGCACAGCGAATCTGGATGGGCACGCCCAGCTGGCCCAACCACGCGCAGATCTTTGCCGACCTGGGGCTGGAACTGAAGACCTTCAACCACGCGACCAAGGCGGGCGTTGTCGATATGGACGCGCTGCGCGGTGCGCTGGCCGAGGCCGGGCCGCAGGACGCGGTGCTGCTGCATGGCTGCTGCCACAACCCGACCGGCATCGATTATTCGCACGCCGACTGGGACGAAATCGCCGCCCTGATCGCGGCGCGCGGCGTGCTGCCGGTGCTCGATCTGGCCTATCAGGGGCTGGGCAAGGGCATGGAAGAAGACGCCTATGGCGTACGCCGCGTGCTGGCCGCCGTGCCGGAAGCGCTGATCGCCTATAGCTGCGACAAGAACTTTGGCATGTACCGTGACCGCGTGGGCGCGGTTTATGCGATGGTCGCCGATCCGGCGCAGCTGAACGCGGTGCTGTCGAACGGCCATTCGCTGGCCCGCGCGGCCTGGTCGATGCCGCCCGATCACGGCGCGGCTGCGGTCCGCCTGATTCTGGAAGACGCCGCCATGACCAAGCTGTGGCTGGACGAGCTGGACGTGATGCGCGCGCGCATGAACCAGGTCCGCGCCAAGCTGGCTGAAGCGGGCAGCGCCGGTGCGATCGACCTCAAGCCGCTGGGCGGGCAGAACGGCCTCTTCTCGATCCTGCCGCTGACCAGCGAGCAGATCCTGAAGCTGCGCACCGATCACGGCATTTACATGGCCGGTTCGGGCCGGATCAACGTGGCGGGCTTGACGATGGGCAACATCGGCAAGTTCATCGCCGATCTGGCGACGGTCAGCGCCTAATTTCAGGGCGATACGGACACAAAAAACGCCGATCTGGTTCATACCAGGGCGGCGTTTTTGTTTGGGATTCGTGCGTTCAGCCGCGCAGGCTTTGCATCCGTTGCAGGTAACGGGCGAGCACGTCGATTTCGAGGTTCACCGCGCTGCCGGCCTGCCAATCGCCTGCCGTGGTGACTTCGGCGGTGTGGGGGATGATGTTCAGCATGAAATGGCAGGTGCCATCCGGCTGGTCCTCGACCGCGTTGACCGTCAGCGAAATGCCATCGACCGTGACCGAGCCCTTCGGCGCGATATAGGGCGCGAGGTCCGCCGGGGTCTTGACCCAGAACTGGTGCGATCCGCCCACTTCCTCGGCGCTGACGATGCTGCCGACCGCATCGACATGGCCGGTGACGATATGGCCGCCCAGTTCATCGCCCAGCTTCATTGCCGGTTCCAGATTGAGCCGCTGGCCGGCCTCCCACATTTTGGGGACCGTGCGGGACACCGTTTCGCCCGAAATATCGACCGCGAACCACGCATCGCCCGCCGTGCCGCCGCGTTCCACCACGGTCAGGCAGACGCCCGAACAGGCAATCGACGCGCCAATGGCGATTCCCGCCGGGTCCCACGGGCAGGTAATGACAGCGTGGAGGTCACCCGTCTGGCGGGCTTCGCGAATGGTGCCGATGGCAGTGATAATTCCGGTAAACATCAGCAGCGCTCGTAGCGCTCCACGGTGTCGTTGCCAAGCTGGCGAAAGTCGGTGCGCTGCCACTGGCCGTGGGCGCCCGCCAGCGCCGTCAGCCCCAGATCGGCGATGCCGGGCTTGCCGCCGCCGATCAGGATCGGGGCGCGGTAGAGCAGCAGGTCATCGACCAGCCCCGCGCGCAGGAATGCGGCGGCGGTTTCCGCCCCGCCTTCGACGAACAGGTATTGCACGCCCTCCATGGTCTGGATCGAGGCTGGATCGGGCAAGGCGTGCCACCCGGCGGGCGCGGGTCCGCGCGTCAGCACCCAGCGCTGCGGGCTGCGCCCCTCCAACCCCGGCAGGCGCACGTCGAGCCGGGGATTGTCGGCGCGCAAGGTGCCGCCGCCGACCAGAATCGCATCGGCGCGCGCGCGCTCCGCATGGCAGTGGGCGCGCGCTTCCGGCCCGGTGATCCACTGGCTTTCCCCGTTGGCAAGCGCGATGCAGCCGTCGAGCGAGGTGGCGAGTTTCAGCGTTACATGCGGCCGTCCGCGCCTGCGCAGGCTGAGGTAGCCGACCAGACTGGCGGCGCAGGCGGGGGACGGCAGGTGCTCCACCGCGATGCCCGCCGCCGCGATTCGGGCGATGCCTTGCCCGGCGGTGCGTGGATCGGGATCGCCGCAGCCGACGACGACGCGGGCCAGACCACTGGCGGCGACCAGATCGGCGCAGGATGGCCCGCGCTGGGACTGGTGGGCGCAGGGTTCAAGGCTGACGTAGAGCGTCGCGCCGCGCGCTGCGTCTCCGGCAGCGGCGAGCGCCTCGGCCTCGGCATGGGGGCGGCCGCCCGGTTGGGTCCAGCCGCGCGCGATCACCACGCCGCCCTTCACGATCAGCGCGCCGACCGCCGGGTTGGGGCGGCTGAGCGGGCGGCCCCGCGCGGCCAGCGCGGCGGCAGCGGCCAGCCAGCGATGATCGGCGTTATGGGTCAACGGGCCGCGGCTCTGGCTCTGGCTCGGCTTCGGGGAGCTTTTGGCCGGTCAGCTGTTCCAGCCGGGCCTTTTCGGCGGCGGCAGCGGCCTTGCGGTCAGCCTCGGCCTCGGCCTCGATTCTATCGACGTCGATGCCCGATACTTTGCCCAGCGTCTTCCAGACCTGCTTGCCCTCGTCGCTGGCCGCCTGTTCCAGCGCGGCGCGTTCTTCCTTGCGGGCCTGATTCTCGGCGATGAAGGCGCGGGTTTCCTCCTCCGTCCGGTCGGCGGGCCAGGAATTGATGTAGGTGATTTTGGGCAGGGGGCGCGGCATCGTCCAGCTTTCGCCCGCCATGATCGAAAAGATCCCGACCGTGGTCAGCAGCGATACCGCCATGATCGGCCAGCGCCGCGGACCGGCATCGCGATAGACCGCGCGGAAATCGCTGAACGCACCCACCGGGTTGGCGTTCTTCAGGAAAGACATGGGACCAAGAGCCATGCGGCCAAAGATAGGCGCTGGCCGCCCGCTGCGCCAGTGGTCAGTTGTAATCGACCGAAATGGGAATGCGCCCGCGATAATTTCCGCCGCGCGATCCGCGCACCACCAGTTTCGCGCCGAAGGTGAATTCCAGCCGCCCGTTGCTGTCCAGCACGGGGTGGGCGGGCAGGTTGGTGGTAAATCCGGTCAGTTCCGCTTCCGACCCGTCGGGCGCGCTCATCGGCACGCGGTCGGGCAGGTCGACGCGCACGTCGCGCAAGGGTTCGCCCCGGATCAAACCGCGCCCGGTGATCGTGCTGCCGCCCAGGTCGAGCATATCGCCCTGGGTGCGCTTGCCGCTGCTGTCTGGATCGACCGTCACGCTGCCGCCGCCGCGCCCGGTCATCGCGAGCTTGCCCATCGACAGGTCGGCAAAGATTTCGATGCTGAGCGGGCGTTCGCCGGGGGTTGCGGCCGGGCTGCTGTAGCACAGGCGGCAGCCATCCTGCGCAGGCGCGGGGGCTGGCAGCAAGGCCAGAGCAGCGATGATCGCGGCAGGAAATGCGGTCCGGGCCATGGTTCCAGTGTCGACCCGCATGGTTAATTTCGGGTTACGGGGTTATCCAAAGGGGACGTAGAGGCTGCGCCCCTCGCGTTTCAGCCACTGGTTGGCGACATCAATATCGTTTTCGAACAGCGCGTTGAGCGCGGCGTGAAAGCGCGGGCTGTGATCCATGTGGAGGAGGTGCGCCACTTCGTGCGCGACGACCGAACGGCGGACCGAATCGGGTGCCATCACCAACCGCCAGTTCAGCCGGATCGTGCCATCGTGCGCGCAGCTGCCCCAGCGCCGGGTCGCGCGGCTGAGCATCAGGCGGGCCTGCGGCTGGTCCGCGCGGGCGCAGTAATGGGCCAGGTCATCGGCCATCAGGCGCCGCGCCTCGCCCTCCAGCCAGCGGCGCAGGCGGCTGTCGAGACCGTCCAGCGGCCCGCCGATGTGCAGTTCCCCCGCTTCGGCCCGGACCCGGCGCGGGCGCGCGGGATCGTGGCGCAGGGTGTGGGCAAGCCCGCGATACGGCAGCACCGCGCCATCGACCAGCGCGACCGGCGCGGGCAGCGCGGCCAGCTGGCTGGCCAGCCAGTCGGTGCGGCTGCGGGCAAACTCCAGCGCTTCGCCGCTGCGGCCCCAGCGCGGCAGGGTGATCCGCACTTCGCTGCCATCGGGGGCCAGCCGCATCGTCATGCGCCGCGCGCTGGCGGTGCGGCGCATCACGACGGGCAGGGCGCGGCCCTCCACCTCGATCCGCGGCACTTCGCGGGGATCGCGGCGCAGCCAGTCAAGCATCGGCGTCCGTCTCCGGGTCGAAATCGTCTTCATCCCCGGCCCACATCAGCCCCGGCGGCAGGATGATGTGCTGTTCCAGCGGCCCGGCCAGTTCCTCGCTGATCGCGCGGCCGCGCACGGAAATACCCGCATCATGCACCGCGTCGCGGTTGCCGCAGATCAGGTAGTGCCATTCCGGCAGCGGCTCGCCATCGGCGCGCAGGCGATAGGCGCAAGTGTCGGGCAGCCATTCGATGCTGTCGACCAGCGTAGGCGTCAGCCGGACGCAATCGGGCACCCGCGCCTTGCGGTTGGCATAGTCCGAACAGCGCGCCGAAGGGATGTCGAGCAGCTTGCACGCGACGTTGGTGGGATAGATCGCGCCGGTATCCTCATCTTCGGCCTTGTGCAGGCAGCACTGGCCGCAGCCATCGCATAGCGCTTCCCATTCGGCGCGCGACAGGTCGGCCAGCGGCTGCTCCCAGAACTTGTTGCGCAGCGCGTTCACTTGACCGAAATGGCCAGGTCCGCCGCGACCGCGTCGGGGGTCTTGTCTACCGGCAGGGCTTCGATCGGCTTGCCCGCCGGGTCCATCAGATAGGCCATGCGGCTGTGATCCATCAGGTATCCGCCGGGCGTATCCGCGCCGCGCGCCGCCACCGCCTTGAACGCCTTCACCGCGACGCCAACCTGCTCTGTCGTGCCGGTCAGCCCGATCAGGCGGGGCGAAAACGCGGCGGCGAATTCACCCACCCGCGCGGGCGTGTCGCGCGCGGGATCGATGGTGATGAAGATCGGCTGGACCTTGGCCGCCAGATCGGGGTGCGACTTCTCGAACTTGGCAAAGCCCTGCATCAGGATGCCCATGTCCATCGGGCAGGCGTCCGGGCAGAAGGTGTAGCCGAAATAGACGATCCGGTACTTGCCCGCGAAATCGTCCCACTTCACCGGCTTGCCCGCCTTGTCGACCAGTTCGAACGGACCGCCGATGGCGGCGCCATCAATCGCGGTGCCGGTGATTTCGGCAGGCGGGGCGGTGGCCGGCCCACAGGCGGTCAGCGCGGCGGGCAGGACGGCAGAAAGGGCGATTGCAAAGAGAAGTTTTGGCTTGATCATGGCGCGGTGGTTCATGCTCTGCTAAACCGCGCCGCGCAAGGATCGTTTCGGGCAGGCTGCGAGTCTGCGGCCTTCGAAACAGGAGGATTTAATACCGTGTTGCCTTTCCGTCCGTTCTCGTCGCTCGCCCCAACCCTCGCGGCTGCCGCGCTGGCGCTCAGCCTTGCTGCCCCGGCCATCGCGCAGGCCGGATTTTCGGAAGGGTACCAGCTGCTCGAAGCGGTCAAGAAGAAGGACGGCAACAAGGTGACCGACCTTTTGGCCAAGGGCAGTCCAAACCTGATCAACCACAAGGACAAGACCACCGGCCAGACCGCGCTGCACATCGCGACGGAACGGCAGGAAAAGGACTGGATGTCGTATCTGCTGGCCAAGGGTGCGAACGTGAACGCCCGCGATTTCAAGGGCGCGACCCCGCTCGTCGTGGCGGCCAACATGAACTATGCCGAAGGGGTGGACCTGCTGCTGGCGCGCGGGGCGCGGGTGGATGAAAGCAGCGATACCGGCGAAACCCCGCTGATCACCGCCGTGCACAACCGCAACATCGGCATGATGCGCGCCCTGCTGAAGGCCGGGGCCGATGCCGACCGGGCGGACAATTCCGGCCGCACCGCGCGCGACTATGCCAAGCTCGATGCCAAGAGCACCAGCCTGCTGGCGGAGATCGAGGCCAATGCCAAGCCGAAGAACCCGGCGGGCAAGGCCAAGTCTTACGGCCCGGTGCTCTGACCATGGGTGCGGCTGCCGATAGTTCGCTGGACGCGATGCGCCTTGCGCTGGCCCCGGCGATTGCCGATGCCGCCGCGTTTGACGGCTGGGGTGAGGAAGCCGTGCGCGCCGCCGCTGAGCAGGTGGGGATCGATCCCGATGCCGCCCTGTTCGCGTTTCAGGGTGGGGCCATCGACATGATCGACGCGTGGATCGCCGCGATCGATGCCGACATGGTTGCCGCGTTTCCGGCCGACAAGCTGGCGGGCATGAAAATCCGCGAGAAGATTCGCAGCCTCGTCCAGTTCCGGCTGGATACCATCGCCTGGCAGCAGGAGGCACTGCGCCGCGCGCTGGCGATCATGGCCATGCCGCAGAACGCGCCGCGCGCGTTGAAACTGGGCTGGCGCAGTGCGGATGCGATGTGGCGGCTCGCGGGGGATACCTCGGTCGATTACAATTACTATACCAAGCGCACGATCCTGGCGGGCATCTATGCCGCGACGCTGGCCGTGTTTGCCGACGACAAGAGCGACGACTTCGCCGACACCCGCGCGTTTCTGGATCGCCGGATCGACGGGATCATGCGGTTTGAAAAGGCCAAGGCGAAGTGGCTGAACCCCGACCGCGAACACTTCAGCCCGGCGCGGCTGCTGGGGCGGCTGCGCTATCCGGTGCGGTAGGAGGCCCGACCCGGCTTCACAACATGCCGCCACCCCGGACTTGATCCGGGGTCCAGTTTGAATTGCAGCGCGGCGGTGCCGTCAAAGCGAAACCCCGGATCAAGTCCGGGGTGACGGTCAAGAAATGGGTGATGGGCGGGGGCAGACGGGTCGGACGAGGCCAGCGCCCTAGAAACGCCGCGCCGACCAACCGCTTTTTGACCTCGATCAATAGTATTGCGAACGACTTGCAAATAGCCGGCCGATCTGGCAGCGCTTGGGGTGATGACACTCGATCTCCTCCCCCCCGGAACCCGCGCCCTGATTACGGCCGTCGATTGGTCGGCCCTGGTTGCAGAAGAAGCCGCCCGGCTTCAGGCCCTGGGGCTGGATGTCGGCGCCCGCGTGGCGGTGGCGCATCGCGGGGTGTTTGGCGGGCGTGATCCGATTGCGCTGACGGTGGGCCGCATGACCGTGGCGCTGCGCCGCGCCCATGCCCGCGCGATGCAAGTGGAGGCCCTGTAACATGGCCGAGCTGCGGACCGCTGCCCTTGTCGGCAATCCCAACGCGGGCAAGAGCGCCCTGTTCAACGCGCTGACCGGCGCGCGCCAGAAGATCGCGAACTATCCGGGCGTCACGGTGGAGCGCAAGGCGGGGCGGCTGACCCTGCCATCGGGCGAAGCGATCGAGCTGACCGACCTGCCCGGCAGCTATGGCCTGAACGCCACCAGCCCGGACGAGGAAGTAACCCGCCGGGTGATCCTGGGCGAGTTGCCGGGGGAACCCGCGCCGCAGGTGCTGGTGGTCGTGCTCGACGCGTCGAACCTGGAACAGCATCTGGTTTTTGCGCAGGAAGTGATCGCGCTGGGGCGGCCCACGGTGGTCGCGCTCAACATGGTCGATCTGGCGGAGCGTGACGGGCTGGTGATCGATCCGGCCGCCCTGGCCGATGCGCTGGGCGTGCCGGTGATCCCCACGGTGGCCGTGCGCCGCCGCGGGCTGGATGAACTGGCGGCCGCAATCGCCGTGGCCGAGGATCGCCCGGCCGAACATCACCGCCCGCACACCACGCTGACCGAGCGCCGATTGACCGCGCACGCCATCGCGGAAGGGGCGATCGTGTCCGAAACCGCGCGTCACCGGATGCATGCCAAGCTGGACCGGCTGTTCCTGCACCCCTGGCTGGGGCCGCTGATCCTGTTCGCGCTGCTGTTCGTGGTGTTCCAGGCCGTGTTCAGCTGGGCCACGCCCTTTGCCGACGCGCTGGAAGGGGGGATTGGCGCATTGTCCGACCTCGCCCGCGCGCACCTGCCCGAAGGCTTGCCGCGCGATCTGCTGACCGAAGGGGTGCTGGCCGGGGTCGGCTCGGTCGTGGTGTTCCTGCCGCAGATCGTGATCCTGTTCTTCTTCATCCTGGCGATGGAGGCATCGGGCTATATGGCGCGCGCGGCGTTCCTGATGGACCGGCTGATGGCCGGCGTCGGCCTGTCCGGGCGCAGCTTCATCCCGCTGCTGTCCAGTTTTGCCTGCGCGATCCCCGGCATCATGGCGACGCGCAGCATTACCGATTCGAAGGACCGGCTCACCACGATCCTGATCGCCCCGCTGATGACCTGTTCGGCGCGCCTGCCGGTCTATGCCGTGATCATCGCCGCGTTCATTCCCAACCGGGCGGTCCTGCCCGGCGTCGGGCTGCAGGGGCTGGTGCTGCTGGGCCTGTACGTGTTCGGCATCGTCGCGGCGATGCTGGTGGCGCTGGTGCTGCGCCGGTCGGTGACCAAGGGGGCCGCCAGCGGTTTCATCATGGAACTGCCAAAGTACCAGATGCCGCGTCCGGGCGACCTGCTGCTGGGCCTGTGGCAGCGCGCGTGGGTGTTCCTGCGCCGGGCGGGCACGATCATTTTCGTGGTCACGGTGGCGCTGTGGATCCTGCTCAACTTCCCCCGCGCAGGCGAGGGTGAGAATCAGGTCGATGCGTCCATCGCGGGCAAGATCGCCAATGGCCTGGCGGTGGTGGTCGAACCGATCGGGTTCAATCGCGACATCGCCCTGTCGCTGATCCCGGCAATGGCCGCGCGCGAAGTGGCGGTATCCAGCCTGGCGACCAGCTATGCCGTCGGTGCCGACGACGAGGACGAACAGGCGGCGGAACTGGGCGAGCGACTCAAGGCCGACTGGTCGCTGCCCACCGCGCTGGCGTTCCTGGCGTGGTTCGTGTTCGCGCCGCAGTGCATGAGCACCATCGCCGTTACCCGGCGTGAAACAAACGGGTGGAAATGGCCGATCGTCATGTTGCTCTACCTGTTCGGATTGGCCTACGTCTTCGCGGGACTCACGTACTGGGGCGCGGTGGCGCTCGGTCTATAGCGAAGAAAGAGGTTTCATGGCGGGCAGCGTCAACAAGGTCATTCTGGTCGGCAACCTGGGCCAGGATCCTGAGGTCAAGAGCTTCCAGAACGGCGGCCGCATTGCCAACCTGCGCATCGCGACGTCCGAATCGTGGAAGGACAAGGCCACGGGTGAGCGCAAGGAGCGGACCGAATGGCATTCGGTTGTGCTCCAGTCCGACGGTCTGGTCGGCGTGGCCGAACGGTTCCTGCGCAAGGGCTCCAAGGTTTACATCGAAGGAAGCTTGCGCACCCGCAAGTGGCAGGACCAGTCCGGCAATGACCGCTACACCACCGAAATTTCGGTCGGCATGAACGGCGTGCTGACCATGCTGGACGGCGCACCGGGGGCCGGCGGCGGCAGTGGTGGTGGCGGCCAGCGCAGCAGCGGCGGCGGCGGCGGCGGCGGCGGCGGTGACTGGGGCGGCGGTTCGAGCGGCGGTGGCCGGTCGGGCGGCAGTGAATGGGGCAGCACCGGCGGTGGCGGCAGCTCTGGCGGCGGCAATTTCGGCGGCGGCGCCCCGCGCGGCGGCTTTGCCGACGATCTGGATGACGATATTCCGTTCTGATGGGCTAGCCTAACGCCCCCTCAGACTTTTACGCCTCACCCTCATCCCAACCCCGCTCGTGCTGAGCTTG
>JAYRDH010000023.1:0-41947 GCA_041909515.1 Novosphingobium sp.
TGGCCGTTGATCGCCGCCAGCGCGCTGTGCGCCGCTGCCAGATCGGCATCCAGCCCGCGCAGTTCCGCCCGGCTCGATTCCAGCCGCTGCATCACCGACATCCCGCCTTGCGCGAGTTCAGGGTTCTGCGCCTCGAACGCCAGCCGCTTCTGCTCGGCCGCTTCCAGCTCCTTCTGGCGCTGGGCTAGTTGCTGATCCATGAATTCCAGCGACTGCGACATTTCGCCGCGATTGCCGGCCAGGTTTTCCTCGCGGAAGATGTCGATCATCTTCTGGACAATGTCCTGCGCCAGCTTGGCATTGGCGGCATCGGAATTGGCCCCGTCACCGTAATGCGCGGTGATCTCGAACAGGTTTTCCTGCGCGCTTTCGACCTTGATCTTGCGCCCGAGCGACAGGACCGCGCCTTCCATCTGCTTGGGGCTGGTCACTTCCTGCCCCAGGCTGGTGCCGCGGATCACCTTCTCCAGGTTGATCGCGCTGGTCAGCGTCTGCTGCACGCGCTCGATATCGCCCTTGCGATTGCCGCGAATGCCGATCTGTTCGGCCAGCACGTCGTCCAGCTTCACATAGATGCGCGCCTTGGACTCATAGGTGTTCGGCACCATCGCCACAACCAGCCAGCCCAGCAGGCAGACCCCCCAGGCCACGCCCAGCGCCAGCCAGCGGCGGTGCCAGACCGAATAGAGCGCCGAGCGCAACTCGTCGTAAATGTTGTTCATCTGGTGCCCCGGCCCCGCCCCGCGATCAGAACGAGCTTTCGGGGATGATGATCACATCGCCCGGCATCAGCATCACGTTGGCCTTGCTGTCGCCCTTGCGCAGCAGGTCGGCCAGCTTGACGGCGTATTCCTTCTGGCTGCCGCTTTCCTTGTCGAACCGGATCAGCCGCGCGCGGTTGCCCGCCGCGTATTCGGACAAACCGCCCACCGCGATCATCGCGTCGAGCAGCGTCATGTTGGCGCGGTAGGGGATCGACGCCGGCTTTTCCGTCGCGCCGACCACGCGGACCTGCTGGCTGTACGTGCCCGCGAACTTGTTCACGATCACCGACACCAGCGGTTCCTGGATGTACTGCGACAGTTGCAGCTTCAGGTCTTCGGCCAGCATCGAGGGCGTCTTGCCCACGGCGGGCATATCCGTGATCAGCGGCGTGGTGATGCGCCCGTCGGGGCGGACCTGCACTTGCGCGCCCAGTTCCGGGTTGCGCCAGACAAAGATCGTCAGCTCATCGAGCGGCCCGATCACGTATTCCTCGCCCGGCCCTTCTTGCATCGCCACGAACGTTGCGGGCGGCAGCTGCGGCCCGGCAGCAGTGCCCGCGCAGCCGCCAAGCGTCAGGCTGAGCATGGCGCTTCCGGCCAGCAGTCGGGAAAAGCGGTCGATCGGCATCGGGCGGTCCTTCATTCATCGCCGCGCCGCCGCTGTGGGCATCAATCCCGCACGCAGGCTCGGCTATTCAGGCTCCGCTATCGGTAAAAAGGGTGAATATTGCGTTAGCCTTGACCGTAGATTCCCGGATTCGATCGGAAATCCTGGCGCCTGTCCCGAAACGGGACGGGCGGAATGCGATGGGTTAAACCAGCATTTCCGCCGCCGGACCCTGCCCCAGGAACATCGCCGGACTGGCGCTGGCCCCGTAAGCTCCGGCGCAGAACACCGCGACCAGATCGCCCACTTCGGCGCGCGGAAAGCCGCCCTTGTCGGCCAGCCGGTCGAGCGGCGTACACAGGCACCCGACGACTGAGGCCTCCTCCTCCACCGCCGCGTCAAACCGCGAGGCAATGGCCACTGGATAGTTGCGGCGCACCACCGTGCCGAAATTGCCCGATGCGGCCAGCTGGTGGTGCAGGCCCCCGTCGGTGACCAGATAGACCTCGCCGTGGCTGACCTTGCGATCAACGATCCGGGTCAGGTAAACCCCTGATTCGCCAACCAGATAGCGGCCCATTTCCATGCAGAACTGCGTGTCCGCCAACACCGGCGGCAGCGTAGCGAACCGCTCCGCCAGCGCTGCGCCGATCCGGGGCAGGTCAGCCGGAACATCGCCGGGGAAATAGGGAATGCCGATCCCGCCGCCCAGATTGCAATGCGGCAGCGCCGCGCCGCTTGCCTCGGCCAATCGCGCGGCCAGTTCCAGTGTCTGGCGCTGCGTATCGGCAATCGCCTCTGCATCCAGCGCCTGACTGCCCGCAAAGATGTGAAAGCCCCGCCACACCGCACCGCTGGCGATGATCTGCCGGGCCAGCGCGGGCACCCGCTCGGCATCCACGCCAAACGGCTTGGCCCCGCCGCCCATCTTCATGCCAGAGCCTTTGAGGTCGAAATCCGGATTGACCCGGATCGCCAGCCGGGGCGCAGTTCCCAGTCGCTCGCCAATTGCCAGCGCGCGCGAAGCTTCGCCTTCGGATTCGAGGTTAAGCGTCACCCCGGCGGCAATCGCCGCTTCCAGTTCGACGTCGCGCTTGCCCGGACCGGCAAAGCTGACTTTCGCAGGATCGATCCCGGCGGCTTGCAGCATCGCCAGCTCACCACCAGAAGCGATGTCAAATCCATCGATCAAGCCATTGAATAACTGCAATATTGGCCGATAGGGATTGGCCTTCATCGCATAGTTCAGCGCCAGCCGCTGCGGCATCGCCGCGCGCAATTGCGCCACCCGCGCGCGGATCAGATCGGCGCTGTAGACGAACAGCGGAGTCGAGCCCGCCTCTGCCACCAGATCGGATGCCTTGCGCCCGGCAATCGCCAGTTCGCCATCAATCGCGGTAAAACCGGGGGGAATGGGGCCAAGCGGTTTCATGCCGTCAACTCCGCATAGAGGCCGGTCCGGTCGATCTTGCCATTGGGCGAGATCGGCATCGCATCGCGCCAGTGAATCTGTTTCGGCTGCATGAAGTTTGGCAATTCCTGCATAAGGATACGTGGCAATGCTTCCACTGCATCTGAAGCTGTAGGGGCCGCGCGCACGACCAGATGCACCGCCTGCCCCAGCCGCACATCGGGGATGCCCAGCGCGACCGCTTCGGCAACCAACCCGCTGGCCAGTGCCGCTTCCTCGACCTCCGCCGGGCTGATCCGGTTGCCCGCGCTCTTGATCATCGCATCGCGCCGCCCGACGAAATAGAGCAGCCCGTCCGCATCGCGCCGCACCCGGTCGCCCGACCACACCGCCATGCCGCCATAACGCGAGGCTGCGGGTGCGGGCTTGTAACGTTCGGCGGTGCGTTCCGGATCCTGCCAGTACCCGTGGGCGACCAGCGGCCCGCAATGGACCAGTTCGCCTTCCTCATTATCGGCAGCGACTTCACCGTTGTCGGCAATCACCAGAATTTCCGCGTGGGGAATGGCCTTGCCCATCGAGGTCGGGTGTGTGTCGATCAGCGCAGGATCGAGGAAGGTGGAGCGAAACGCCTCGGTCAGCCCGTACATCGCGAACAGCTTTGCGTTGGGGAACAAACCCCGCAGGCGCTTCACCAGATCGGGCGTCAAGGCGCCGCCGCTGTTGGTCAGGCGGCGCAGTTTCGCGGCGGTCTCGGCGGGCCAGTCCAGCTCGGTCAATTGCACCCACAGCGGCGGCACGGCGGCCAGCGTGGTCACGCCATGCCGCTCGATCGCCTTCACGACGTCACGCGGGGTCAGGTAATCCAGCGGCACGGCGCTGGCGCCAGCGAACCAGTGCGACAGCAACTGGTTCTGGCCATAATCGAACGACAGCGGCAGCACCGCCAGCGCGCGGTCATCCGGCCCCAGCCCCAGATAGCTGGCGACGCTCTCCGCCCCCAGCCACATGTTGGCATGGCTGAGCATCACGCCCTTGGGCCGCCCGGTCGAGCCGCTGGTATAGAGGATCGCGGCCAGTTCCTGCGGGTCGGCGGACGATGGCGGCAAGGGATCGGCGCTGAGCGCTGCCGTCATGGCATCTGCTTCGGCCAGCACCGGACAGGCTGCATCGCCCTCGTCGAGTGTGGCCAGCCGCGCGGGCGTGCCGATCAACAGCGCTGCGCCGCTATCGGTCAGGATATGCGCCACTTGCGCGCGTTTGAGCAGCGGATTGATCGGTACGTGCACCAGCCCCGCGCGCGCCGCCGCGAGCGGCATCAGGCAAGTGAGCGCCCCCTTCGCGGCCCAGGTGGCGACCCGCGCGCCAGGTTCCGGCACTTGCCCCGCCAGCCAGCCCGCCAGCCGGGCGACACGATCCCTTAAGTCCTTGTAGTTAAGAGTGCCCTCGCGCAGCACGAGCGCGGGGGCTTCATCCGCCCCGGTCAGGGCCAGATGGTCAAGCGGCCGGATCGCGGTTTCAGGCTCTGCACGCACGGTTTGGGCTAACTCCTGGGGTGGGAAATTCGCGTTTGGTTGCCGTCGACTATCACGATGATCTTAAAGAAGTGCAAGGAGACGCACCGCTTGCCGCGCTGCTGTCTGCGCCGCAGGCCCACGCGCCGTTCGACCGGCTGGAATGGTGGCGCGGTCTGGTGGAGGAATGCGGTTACTTGCCGGTGATCGCGGTCGCGCGCGATGGTGATGACCGCGCCGCGCTGGCATTCTACCGAGTCAAACGGCGAATGGAGGCGCTGGCCAACTGGTATGCGTTTCGTGTTGCGCCGGTTGTTTCGCCGGGGGCGGACCGCATGGCGTTGCTGCGCGAACTCGCCGCCGATCTGGCCGGACAGGCGCCCCACATCACCCTCTCCCCGCTACCCGATGAACACGGCGAAACCGCCGAACTGGTGGCGGCATTCCGCCACGCCGGGTGGTTGGTGTTTGCCGAACAATGCGACGTCAACCACGTGCTGCACGTGCACGGACGCAGCTACGCCGAATACCTCGCCACCCGCCCCGGTCCGCTGCGCACCACGCTGAAACGCAAGGCCGCGAAAGTGGCCGTCACCATCGAAACCACCTTCAACGCGGACAGCTGGGCGGCCTACGAAACGATCTATGCCAGCAGCTGGAAGCCCGAAGAGGGCAACCCCGCCTTCCTGCGCCGCTTCGCACAGGAGGAAGGCGCCGCGGGCCGCTTGCGGTTGGGGATTGCGCGGGCAGACGGCGTGCCGGTTGCCGCGCAGTTCTGGACCGTGGAGCATGGCACCGCCTTCATCCACAAACTGGCCCATACCGAGGAATCGAAGCCGCTTTCCCCCGGCACCACGCTCAGCGCCGCGCTGTTCGAGCAGGTGATCGACCGCGACCGGGTAGACCTCGTCGATTTCGGGACCGGCAACGATGGCTACAAGCGCGACTGGATGGAGGACGTTCGCCCGCGCTACCGGCTGGAGGCCGTTCGCCCGCTCTGGCCCGGAAACTGGCCGATCATCGCGCGGCATTGCTTGCGCAAGCTTGCCCCCCGCCGCGCGCGCGGGTAGGGCCTGACCCGTCAAATTGACCAGAGGACATGATGCGTTCCGAAACCGATACCCTGCTGCGCAAGATCCTGACCGACGTACTGGGCCTCAAGCCCGGTCAGGCCGACGCGTTCGATGCCGATACCGGTCTGTTCGGCCATCTGCCCGAACTGGATTCCATGGCCGTCGCCGGCCTCTTGACCGAGATGGAAGACCGGCTCGACATCGTGATCGAAGATGACGAGATCGACGGCGAGCTGCTGGAAAGCTATGGTGCGCTGCTGACCTTCGCCGAGGCGAAGCGCGCCGGGTGAAGGCCGCCAGTTACCCCTGCCCCTTGCCGCATTGCGGCAGCCCTACCGAATACGCGCTGGCGTTCGATTCCGGTCGGGCGCAGCGGATTCTGCTGGTGCCAGCACTGCTGGACGAGGCCAACCGGTTGCGGCGCTTCACCGTCGAGGTGATGCGGCGGCTGGACGGGGCGGGGTTTGACTGTTTCCTGCCCGATCTGCCCGGCACTAACGAAAGCACGGTCGATCTGGCCACTGTCACGCCCTCTGACTGGCAGGGCGCGATGGCGGCTGCGGCCAGCGCGTTCGGCGCGACCCATGTTCTGGCGCTGCGCGGCGGCGGGCTGTTCTGGCCCGAAGGCTTGCCCGGCTGGCACTACGGTCCGGTCAAAGGTGCCAGCCTGCTGCGCACCCTGCTGCGCGCCCGCGTGATTGCCTCACGTGAGGCGGGGCGTGAGGAAACCGCCGATGCGCTGCTGGCGGAAGCGAACGAGCGCGGGATTGATCTGGCGGGCTACGCGCTGTCGGCCGCGATGGTGCGCGAATTGTCGGCGCTGGCCCCCACCCCGCGCACCGGGGTTCAAGTGATCGATCAGGATCTGGTCGGCGGCAGCCCGCTGTGGCTGAGGGCCGAACCGGATGAAGACGCGGGGCAGGCCGATGCCTTGGCCGCCGTCATCGCCATGAGTTTGAACGCATGACCCGGCGGCATTTCATCTTCAGCTGCAAGGGCACCATGCTGGCCGGGACGGTCGATCTGGCCCCGGCAACCACCGGGCTGCTGATCGTCAGCGGCGGCAACGAAGTGCGCTCTGGCCCATGGCAGAGCCAGGCCCTGCTGGCAGAGCGGATCGCGGCGGCGGGCTTTCCCGTGCTGCGGTTTGATCGGCGCGGCGTGGGCGACAGCGAAGGGCAGAACACCGGCTTCACCGGCAGCGCCGACGACATCGCCGCCGCGCTGCGGGCGTTCCGATCCCATGTGCCGACGCTGAAGCGGGTGGTGGCGTTCGGCAATTGCGACGGAGCCAGCGCACTGATGCTGGCGGGCGGCGCGGGCGCGGATGCGCTGGTGCTGGCCAATCCCTGGACGTTTGAGCCGGAACCAGCGGCAAACGAGGAGGCGCCACGCGAGCCTGAACCTACCCCGATGCCGCCATCAGTGCTGCGCCGCCACTACCTGAAGCGCCTGACCGACCCGCGCGCCGTCTGGCGTCTGCTGACAGGCAAGGTCGCGGTCGGGCAACTGGCGGGCAGTCTGGCCCAAGCCGCCAAGGCCGACACCGGGCCCACTTCGCTCGCCCGGCAGATGGCGGACGGGATCGCCGAATTTCCCGGCCCGGTTACGATCCTGCTGGCGGAGCGCGACCGCACCGCGCAAGCGTTTCGCGCCAACTGGGACAAGGCCGATACGCGGCTGCGCACTTGCCCGGATGCGACCCACAGCTTTGTCGAACCGCAAGCGCGGATCTGGCTGCAAGGGCAGCTGTTGGCGGCGCTGCGCGCTTAACGCGCGGCGAGGAATTCCCGCTCTGCCAGGAATCGCTCCGCGTCCAGCGCGGCCATGCAGCCGGTGCCGGCCGCCGTCACGGCCTGACGATAGGTGTGATCCATCACGTCCCCGCAGGCGAACACGCCGGGAATCGCGGTCTTCGGCGTGCCCGGCTGGACGACGATGTAGCCGCCCGCATCCAGTTCCAGCTTGCCCTTGAACAGTTCGGTCGCAGGCGCATGGCCGATGGCGACGAAGGCGCCGTCGGTCGGCTCGATCATCGTCTCGCCCGTGACGGTGTCTTTCAGTTCCACGCCGGTCAGCCCGGTGCCTTCACCGACGAAGCGCTCGACCGCCTTGTTCCACAGCACCTTGATGTTGGGATGGGCCAGCAACCGGTCCTGCAGAATCTTTTCCGCGCGCAGCGAATCGCGGCGGTGGATCAGCGTGACATCCTGCGAGTGGTTGGTGAGGTAGAGCGCTTCCTCGACCGCGGTGTTGCCGCCGCCGATCACCACGACCTTCTTGCCGCGATAGAAGAACCCGTCGCAGGTGGCGCAGGCCGAAACGCCCTTGCCCGACAATTCCTGTTCACCCGGCGCGCCCAGCCAGCGGGCCTGCGCGCCGGTGGCGATCACCAGCGTTTCGCCTTCATAGACATCGCCCGAATCCCCGATGGCGCGGAACGGCGGGCCGCTGAAATCGACCTCGGTAATGGTGTCCCACAGCATCCGCGTGCCGACGTGTTCGGCCTGGGCCTGCATTTCCTGCATCAGCCACGGACCCTGGATCACATCGCGAAAACCGGGATAGTTTTCCACATCGGTGGTGATGGTCAGTTGACCGCCGGGCTGAAGCCCCTGCACCACGATCGGCTGCATCCCGGCGCGCGCGCCATAGATCGCTGCCGAAAGGCCCGCCGGGCCCGAACCGATGATCAACATGCGCGTGGTGTGCGTGGTCATTGCCATATCCTGCCAGAAACTGCCGGGGCATCTAGGAACGCGGGCGCGCAGTTGCAAACGCTTTGGCCGGGGTTGCCCACAAGTTGACGCAGCCGCGTGATGGTAGCAAAGCCGTGCCATGCAAGCACACGGCCCTACCTCGAACAGCTTCATCTCGCAGCGCCTGCGGCTCCACTACGTCGATTGGGGCAATCCCGATGCGCCGCCGCTGATCCTGCAACACGGCGGGCGCGACCATTGCCGCAGCTGGGACTGGGTAGCGCAGGAACTGGCCAAGGACTGGCACGTGATCGCGCCCGACCTGCGCGGCCATGGCGACAGCGCGTGGGCGCCGGACGGCAACTATGAAATGCCCGCCTTCGTCTATGACTTTGCCCAGCTGGTCCACACGCTCGGCCACGATCAGGTGACGATCGTGGCGCATTCGCTGGGCGGCAACATTTCGACCCGGTTCGTCGGGCTGTACCCGGAAAAGGTCCGCAAGTTCGTGAACATCGAAGGGCTTGGCCCCTCCCCCGCCCGGCGCGCCGAGCGTGAGGCGGAAGGCTATGCCAACCGGTTCCGCGAATGGATCGAAAACCGCCGCAAGGCCGCTGGCCGCGTGCCCCGCAAGTACCCCAGCATCGAGGCCGCCTACGCCCGCATGAAAGAGGAAAACTCGTTCCTCACCGATGAACAGGCCCGCCACCTGACGATCCACGGTGCCAGCCGGAACGAGGACGGGACCTTCAGCTGGAAGTTCGATCCCTACCTCAACAACTGGCCGTTCGAGGACGTTCCGCAAGAGCGCACGGACGAGTTGTGGGCGGCGATCACCTGCCCGATGCTGCTGCTCTATGGCGCGGACAGCTGGGCCTCCAACCCGGAAAAGGACGGCCGTTTACAGACGTTCAACAATGACGTCCGCGTGATCGAGTTCGAGAATGCGGGCCACTGGCTGCACCACGACCAGTTCGACCGGTTCATGGCGGAAATCCGGGCGTTCCTCTAGGTCCCGACCACGCTCGCAATGACGTTGGTCAGGTGTATCAATCCGCGATGAAGCGCGCGCGTAGCTTGCCTTGCGCGGCATCGTCCAGCCCGATGACGTCGGCCAGATAGGCGTCCATGCTGCCGTGGGCATCGCGGATCGCCTTAAATGCGGTGTCGAGGTATTCAGGCTCCACCCCCATCAGGGTGCGGATCGTGTCTTCATCGATCGCGCCGTATTTCGCGCGGATCTGTTCGGCCCCGGCGGCGATGCGCTGGTCAATGTTGCCCGCCACGTTGGTCAACAGGTAATCGGCCATGATGTCATCCGGGTGAACGCCCAGCACGTGGTGCAGCAGCGCCACGGCAAAGCCGGTGCGATCCTTGCCCGCCACGCAGTGCACCAGGCTGGCATCGTCGCGGTCCTGCAGGACGGTGAAATAGCGCTGGATCATCGGTACCAGCGTGGGGCGGAACGCGATCCCTTCATACAGCCGCTGCATCGCCGCGCGGGCTTCGGCGGCTGAGGGATTGCTGGCCGCCGCCTGCACGTGAAGGCCCGCCGTCTCCCCATCGTGGAACAGCACTTCGGCAGCGAAGCCGGGATAGCGGCGGCACGGCTTGGCATCGCGCTCGCTGTTGCCGCGCAGATCCACCACCGTGCCGATCCCCAGCCCCTTGAGCACATCCAGGTCTTCATCGGTGGCATCGCCATGCTGGGCAGAGCGCCACAGCAGACCGGGGCGCACCCGCCCGCCGCCCGCGACCGGGTACAGGCCATAGTCGCGGAAATTGTGAATGCCGGTGAGCGGAAGAACGCGCGTTTCAGTCATGCCCGGTCGATTGGCAGGGGAATCGGCGCAGCGCAATCCGCTTTTCACCACCGGAATTCTGCCGGTTGACGCCCCGCCTGCGCATGGCATTGTACCACATTGCAGAAAACAACCCGTTCAAGGGTTGATGGAGGGGACAGGATGCGGGGCAAACTCGCTTTGGCGGCGGCCTTGATGGCCGGAACGATGCTCACCGCCGGTTGCGACCGGATCAGGCAGGTCACGGACGGCAACGAGATCGCGGTCACCGAAACCGAGTTTCCCGAACGCGTATTCTGGGGTGATACCCACCTGCATACCTCCAATTCCGTCGATGCCTTTGGCTTTGGCGTGCGGCTGGGGCCGGAAGAAGCCTTGCGCTTTGCGCGGGGTGAGGAAGTAACGGCCACGACCGGCATGAAGGCCCGGCTGGCCCGCCCGCTCGACTTTCTGGTGATCGCCGACCATGCCGAGGCGATGGGCGCGACCAAGGCGCTCTATGACGCGCCCCGCCTGATGATCCGCGATGAACGGATGCGCCGCTGGTATGACCTGATGCATGAAGGCCCGGCCGGATCGCAGCAGGCGATGGCGGAACTACTCGATGCGCGCGGGCGCAACGATCTGCCCGCGGCGATGATGGATGCCGATGCCGCGGCCGAGCGCACCCAGTCGATCTGGAAGGACCATCTGAAAACGGTCGAACGCTATAACGAACCGGGCAAGTTCACCGCCTTTGCCGGGTTCGAATATACTTTAATGCAGGGCGGCAATAACCTGCACCGCAATGTTATTTTCCGCGACGGGATCGACAAGGTCGGCAAAGTCGCGCCGATTGACCCGACCTACAAAAACACCCCGGACGAGATCTGGGCCTATATGGAGGCCTACGAAAAGAGCACCGGGGGCAAGGTGCTGGCTATTCCGCACAATTCCAACTTGTCCAACGGGTTGATGTTCGAGTTGACCGCGCCGGGCGGCGGACCGATGACGGCAGAATACGCCCGGAGGCGGGCGCGGCTGGAACCGGTGGTCGAAATCACCCAGATCAAGGGTGATAGCGAAGCCCATCCGTTCCTTTCAGCCAACGACGAATTTGCAGGGTTCGGCGTCGCCGGTTGGGAACTCAACAACCTGCTGATGCAGGAGCCGAAGAAGAACGAAATGTTCGCGGGCGAATACGTCCGCGAGGCGCTGAAGCGCGGGTTGCTGATCGAGGCGCAGACCGGGGCGAACCCCTACAAGTTCGGCGTGATCGGTTCGACCGACAGCCACACCGGCCTCGCCACGGCGGACGAGGACAACTTCTTCGGCAAGCATACCGGCAACGAACCGAACGCACTGCGCGCGACCGAAGCGCAGAATCTTGGCACCGGCGCGGGCCGGTTCGGCTGGCATTACCTGGCAGGTGGTTACGCCGCTGTCTGGGCCAAGGCCAACACCCGCGCGGCAATCTGGGATGCCATGGCCCGGCGCGAAGTCTATGCCACCACTGGCCCGCGCATGACCGTGCGGTTCTTTGGCGGCTGGGATTTCAAGGGCGATGATTTGAAGGGTGACTGGGTCCGCGCGGGGTACAAGCGCGGTGTGCCGATGGGCGGCGAACTGGGCGGCAAGCCCGGCCCCCGGCCCAGCTTCATCGTGTCCGCGCTGAAGGACCCGATTGGCGCAAATCTCGACCGCGTGCAAGTGGTCAAGGGTTGGGTCGACAAGGCGGGCAAGGCGCAGGAAAAGGTCTTCGATGTCGTGTGGAGCGACATGGACGGCCCGCGCAAGGCGGCGGGCGGCAAGGTTCCCGCCGTGGGCGATACGGTCAACTTGGCGACCGCGTCCTACCAGAACACCATCGGCGCGCCGGCACTGGCGACGGTGTGGAGCGATCCGGAATTCGATCCGAAAGTCCGCGCATTCTATTACGTGCGCGTACTGGAAATCCCTACGCCCAGCTGGCCAGCCTTTGACGCGGTGCGCTTCAAGGTGAAGCTGGGACCGGACGTGCGGGTGAAGCAGCAGGAACGCGCCTACAGCTCGGCCATCTGGTACACTCCCAAGGCCTGAGGAAGCCCGCGAATGACCTTGCGATCCCGCGCGGCGGCGCTGCTGCGCGAACCCTTGGTACACTTCATGCTGGCCGGGGCGCTGGTGTTTGCAGTGCTGTCGGGCCGCCCGCCCGATCCGGGTGAACGCCGGATCGTGGTCAGCGAGGCCGTGGCGAACCGGCTGGTCGAGCGCTGGATGCAAAGCTTTCGCCGCGCGCCGACCACCGATGAGATCGACGGGCTGATCCGCGATTACGTGATGGATCAGGTCTATTACCGTGAGGCGCTGCGGCTGGGGCTGGATCAGGACGATGAGGTCGTGATCCGCCGCCTGCGCAACAAGATGGTCGCGCTGGCCGCCAGCGAGGCCGAAGCCGCCGCGCCGACCGACGCGCAATTGCAGGCGCTGCTCGATGCCGATCCGGCGCGCTATGCCGCCGAACCGCTGCTGGATTTCACACAGGTCTATCTGGGCGGTGACACTCCGTCCGCGCGCGCGGCGGTGGCGCAGGCACTAGCTGCCTTGCAGCGCGGCGAACCAGCGGATGCGCTGCGCCAGCCCGCCCCGATCCCGGCCAGCTTCAGCCGCGCCCCTGCCAGCGAAGTGGTGGCCGTGCTTGGCGATGAGTTCGTGTCCGGGCTGGCCAAATTGCCGGTCGGCCAGTGGAGCGGTCCGGTTGCATCCGGCGCGGGCTTGCATCTCGTCCGGATCGAACGCCGTGATCCCCCGCCTGCCCCGCGCCTCGCCGCTGTCCGGCAAAAGGTCGAAAACGACTGGCGCAGCGCCGCAACGCAAAAGGCGGTGAACGCGGCCTATGTGAAGCTGCTCGATGGCTATGACGTGGTGATCGAGCGCCCATGAACCGCCTGCGCACCCTGTTCCTTGCGCTGCTCGCCCTGTTGCTGCCCGCCGTTCCGGCAGTGGCGGATGATCTGCGCCCCGGTTATCTGGAACTGACCCAGCAAGACCCGTTGACCTGGAAACTGGTGTGGAAAGCACCGGTGCTGGGCGGCCTCGCCACGCGCGCCCAGCCGCTGTTGCCGGATTTCTGCACGCTGAAACCGGGCGACACCCGGCTGGTCGGAGCAGCAGTGATCGCGACTGGCACTTACACCTGTCAGCAACCGCTCGACGGGCAGGTGATCGGCCTCAAGGGCATGGAAACCAGCATGACTGATGCGCTGCTGCGCGTCGCGCCGCTGGGCCGCCCGGTGCAGGCCTCGCGCCTGACCTATGACAGCCCGACCGCCGAGGTCCTGGCCGCGCCGGACCGTTGGCAGGTCGCGCAAACCTATCTGCAACTGGGGGTGATCCATATCCTTGAGGGGTATGACCACCTGCTGTTCGTCGTGGCGCTGGTGCTGCTGCTGGGGCGGCTGGGGCCGATCGTCAAAGCCGCGACCGCGTTTACGCTGGCGCATTCGATCACGCTCGTCGGCACCAGTCTGGGCCTGATCGGATTGGCGCAGCAACCGGTCGAGGCGACGATTGCGTTGTCGCTGATTTTCCTGGCGGTCGAAATCACGAAACAGCGCGATGGCGCACCGCGCCTGTCAGAGCGCTTGCCGTGGGTGGTCGCGTTCCTGTTCGGGCTGCTGCACGGCTTCGGCTTTGCCGGCGCATTGCGCGAGATTGGCCTGCCCGAAACTGACGTGCCACTGGCGCTGCTGACCTTCAACGTGGGGGTCGAACTGGGCCAGCTGGTGATCATCGCCGCAACGCTCTCAATCCTGACCCTGATCCGCCGCGCCGCCCCGGCCGCGCTGCGTCCGGCGACCGTGGCGGCCACCTATGCCATCGGGATCGTGTCCAGCTTCTGGTTCATCGAACGGATGCTTGCCTGACGCTGGACAAAGCCCCTGCCCCGCCGCATGGCAACGCCAAACAGCCTGTAGGAGAAAGCCGAAATGGAAAGCCCTGTCCTGTATGACGCCGATGCCAATGGCATTGTCACCATCACGCTCAACCAGCCGGAAATGCGCAACCCGATTTCCGATCAGGACGTGGTTGAAGCCCTGCTGGACGCGCTCCACCGGCTCGAAGGCGATCCCACCGCGCGCGTCGCGATCCTGACCGGCGCGGGCAAGGCGTTTTCATCCGGCGGCAACATCAACAAGATGAAGCCCGGCGCGGGCCTGAATGCGGGCCTGCCCGCCAAAACGCGCGGTAATTACAAGCGCGGCATCCAGTTGCTCCCGCTCGCCTTCGCGGCGCTGGAAGTGCCGGTGATCGCGGCGGTCAACGGCCCGGCCATCGGCGCGGGGCTGGACCTGGCCTGCATGTGCGACCTGCGCGTGGCGGGCGAAAGCGCCAAGTTTGCGGAAAGCTTCGTCAAGCTGGGGATCATCCCCGGCGATGGCGGTGCCTGGCTGCTCCAGCGCGTCGTAGGCTTTTCCAAAGCCGCCGAAATGTCGCTGACTGGCGATATGCTGGACGCCGCCGAAGCGCTGGCCTGCGGGCTGGTGTCGCGCGTGGTGCCCGACGATCAGCTGATGGATGCGGCGCGCGCGCTGGCGGCCAAGATCGCCGCGAATCCGCCCTTCGCGGTGCGCATGACCAAGCGCCTGTTGTGGGAAGGGCGCCGCAGCGATCTGGCCACCGTGCTGGAAATGTCCGCCGCGATGCAGGCCGTCGCCCATGCAACCAAGGACCATGAAGAAGCCGTCAGCGCCTTCCTCGAAAAGCGCACTCCGGTGTTCAAGGGCGACTGATTCACAGCGATTTCACAGCGATGTGATTTCCCGCTATGGAAATCACATCGCAATGTGATATTCAGCGAATCATGAGCACAAACATCATCGATCGAGTTCGCCGTCTGGTTACGGACGGGGGCATGTCACGGGCCGGATTGGCGCGCGCAGCGGGCCTTCACGCCAATACGCTGCGGGATTGCACCGAAGCGGAGTGGAACCCGACGGCGGAAACGCTGCGCAAGCTGGAACGCTTCCTGGCCGACGCTGAGGATGAGCGCGTGCTGGTCCCGATCGAGGACATCATCGAGGAAGCCCGCAACGGTCGGATGTTCATCCTGGTCGATGACGAAGACCGCGAGAACGAGGGCGATCTGGTGATCCCCGCGCAGATGGCCACCCCCGATGCGGTCAACTTCATGGCCACCCACGGACGCGGCCTGATCTGCCTGACGCTGACCAAGGCGCGGACCGACCAGCTGGGCCTGGAACTGATGAGCCGCGCCAACGGCACCCGCCACGAAACCGCCTTTACCGTTTCCATCGAAGCGCGCGAAGGCGTCACCACGGGGATTTCCGCCGGGGACCGCGCCCGCACTGTCGCGGTTGCCATCGATGCGGGCAAGACCCGCGAAGACATCGTCACCCCCGGCCATGTCTTCCCGCTGATCGCCCGCGACGGCGGCGTGCTGGTCCGCGCCGGCCACACCGAAGCCTCGGTCGACATTTCCCGTCTGGCCGGCCTGAACCCGGCAGGCGTGATCTGCGAGATCATGAACGACGACGGCACGATGGCCCGGATGGACGACCTGGTCCCGTTTGCCCGCCGCCACGGCCTGAAAATGGGCACGATCCGCGACCTGATCGAGTACCGCCGCCGCAACGACCATCTGGTCGAATGCGTGTCGGAAGCGCCCTTCACCTCCGATTACGGCGGCGACTGGACGGCCAAGACTTATCGCAACAAGGTTGACGGGTCGGCGCATATCGTCCTGCAAAAGGGCCATGTCGTGCCGGGTCAGCCGACGCTGGTGCGGATGCACGGGATGTCGATCTTCTCTGACGTCCTGGGTCAGCCGGGGCCGCGCAAGCGCGTGCTGCAACGCGCGATGGCCACCGTGGGCGAAGAAGGCGCGGGCGTGATCGTCCTGCTGATGCCGTCCACCGGCGAGCAACTGTCTGATGAGATCGGCGGCACCGGCGGGCCGAAGATGGACCTGCGCAGCTATGGCATTGGCGCACAGATCCTGGCGGACCTGGGCATCCACGACATGATCCTGCTGACCAATTCGCACCGCAACATCGTCGCAATCGAAGGCTATGGCCTGAACATCGTGGGCGAACGCCCCATCCTTGAAGGGTAATTTCCATGGCCAAGTTCCTGATTGTCGAAGCCCGCTTCTATGACCACCTCAACGACATGCTCGTCGCCGGCGCAAAAGCTGCGCTGACCAAGGCGGGCCATGAAGTGGACGTCATCACCGTGCCCGGCGCGCTGGAAATCCCCGGCGCGATCAACCTGGCCGACACCGCGCAGATCTATGACGGCTACGTCGCGATCGGCGTGGTGATCCGGGGGGAAACCTATCACTTCGAAATCGTCGCGGGCGAAAGCGCGCGCGGGATCATGGCGCTGACGATGGACGGGCTGGCCATCGGCAACGGCATCCTGACTGTCGAAAACGAAACGCAGGCGCTCGTCCGCGCCGACCCCGCGCAAAAGGACAAGGGCGGCGAAGCCGCGCTGGCGGCGCTGGCCCTGCTCAAGCTGCGCGAAAAGTTCGCGTGAGCGCGCCGTCCGCCCACCCCGCCATTGCGGGCATCCGGCTGGTCCTTGGCGGCAACGTGTTCGGCATGACTGCCGACCGTGACCGCAGTTTCGAGGTGCTGGATGCCTTTTACGCGGCGGGTGGGCGGATGATCGACACGGCGGAAGGCTATTCCGACTGGGTTCCCGGCCACAAGGGCGGGGAAAGCGAAACCGTGATCGGCGAATGGCTTGAATCGCGCGGGCTTCGCGCCGACATGCGCATCCACACCAAGACCAACATGTACGGCAAGCCCGGCCTGTCCGCGCCTGAGCCGGTCGCGCGGGCGCTGGACGCATCGCTGGACCGGCTGCGGACCGATTACGTCGACCTGTACTATGCCCACCGCGACGAGGCGGAAACGCCGCTCGATCAGGTGGTGGCTGGATTTGATGCGCTGGTGCGCGCGGGCAAGGCCCGCTCCGTCGGCGCGTCGAACTTCTCGACCGAGCGGCTGGCCCAGGCCCGCGACCTGGCCGTCCGCGCCGGGGCGACGCCCTTCAGCATGCTGCAGAACGAATATAACCTGGTCGAACGCGCCGGATATGAAGGCGCGGTGCAGGATTACTGCGTGGCCAATGGTGTGGCGATGCTGCCTTATTTCGGCCTCGCCAGCGGGTTCCTGACCGGCAAGTATCGCACGTCGGAAGATTTTGCGAAGTATGTGCGCGGCGATCAGGCCAGGGCCTATGCCGCCAAGCGCCCCGGCTTGCTGGCCGTGCTGGACGATGTCGTGCGCGAGAGCGGCGCAACCCATGCGCAAGTTGCGCTGGCCTGGCTGAATGCCCAGCCCGGTATCGGCGCGCCGATTGCCAGCGCCACCAGTGCCGAACAGGTGCGCGAACTGTGCGGCGCGGCCACGCTGGACCTTACTGCCGAGCAGTTGGCCCGGCTCAGCGCGGCCTAAAGCGGCGCGCAGCTGTCCATGCGGCGCGCCTGGGCGGCGGCGGCAAACATTTCCGCTGTCGGGGCCAGGCGCCGGTCGAGGATCACCCCATCGTCATACTGGGCACGGACAATCCGTTCACCATCGGGAACCGCTTGCCCTTCGCGGGCCAGCACGAACCGGATGCCTTGCGGGTGCTGACTGGAATCGAACACCGCGATGTTGTCGGTCCGGGCGTCGAAGACCGAGATCGAGACATAGCCACCCTCTGGCGACGGAGCAGCCGTGACCAGCAGCGGGCCGCCCGACAAGTCATAGACGCAGCTGGCATAGGCGAGGTCGGGCGATGGGCGGACCACGTTGCGGGACTGCCGGGTGACCCGATCACCGAACACGAACCGGTTGATCGCCGCCCCATCGTTTGACAGCTTGCCCAGCGCCGCGTGCATGATCGCGCGGGGGGCGGCCATGATCGTGGCAAGGTGCCCCGCCCCGGCCGCCAGCGCGAATGCCAGCGTGTATTTCAGCGCCGCATTCATGCCCGGCCTCCGCAATCCAGCCGGGTGACCACCGGCATCGGGATCGCGGCAAGTTTGTTCTGCGCAGCCTGCGATGGCTGGTAGAGCCGCAAAGTCAGCGAATAGCTGCCCGCCTTGCGGCTGCTGGCCCAGGCGCCCTCTGCCGGGCGTTGGCTTGTCACCAGCGCGCTCCACCGTCCACTGGCATCGGGCTGAACTTCCGTCGCATCGAACGACAACGCGTCATCGTCGTTGAGCGGCAGGTAATCATCATCCGCATAGACCGTGACCGACCACCACCGCGCGGGCAGTGCGCCGCCCGTCACCTGATACCGGCAATCCTCACGCAGCGGCGCCCCGGCGGCATCGACGTTGGTGGTGAAATAGATCGCCTGGCTCTTGTTGAGCGCCAGCAGCCCGGTCAGCGCCACCTGCGCGCGGGTCCAGGGATCGGCATCGACCGACCCGGTGACCGAGTTGCCATACCAACCGCCCGCGCCCGCGCCGCCCAAGTCCAAGCCGCCCAAGTCCAAGCCGCCCTTCATTGCCCACGCGGCGGAACCAGCGCCGACCGCCAGCCCGGCAGCAATGGCCAGCGCCAGTTTCCAGCGCTTAGCCAAGGTCCAGGAATTCCTTCAGGCCATAGGGCTGATACGGGCCCAGGATCAGCTGCTCAAACACGCCAAAGCCTTCACCGTGCTTGTCGCTGTAAACCTTGCACGGCAGCTGGACGTGATAGTTGTCCATCTGGCCGGGGCTGCACTGGGCCAGGCCGAAATCCTCGCGCTCCACGTCCAGCGGACCGTGATGCAGGCCGTGGCCCCACTTGGGCGAGGCATAGCCGATCCCGCGCATCTGGAACCGGCCCACCGGCTCCAGCCGCAGGGTTTCAGGGCCATCCGGTCCCTCGATGGTAAGCACCCCATTCTTGGGCCAGCGAGTGCCAGCCTCCAGCGGCGATGCCATTTCGCCTTCGGTGTCGAACAGGCCATCCGCATCGCTGCCATCGGGCGCGATCACCGCGCGGGTGTTCCACTGGTTGCCCTTGGCATCGGCATTGACGTGGAAGAACACGCTGCGATCGCCGAAGTTGATCGGGGTCCACTGCCAGAAAAAGCCGGGAACCACGCCGGTGCCGTGCGGCTGCTCATCCCGCGCGCCCACGGGCCGCACGCCCCAGCTGCGGTCGCGCGTACCGGCAGTGCCGGGCGCACAGTCCTGTCGCACGCCGTCCACCTCGATCCAGCCGGTGTAGTGGCCGTTCTGGGTCATCCGGGTGTAATCCATGAAAGTGCGCGGCCCGATCCGGTGGATGAAGCGCGGCTCCTCGATCGGGAAAGCACGGCCGGTAAAGGTCAGATCGGCCTTCAGCCCCTCGCCGTCGACCGTGATGCGCAGCACTTTCAGCGGCTCGACAATTTCGATCCGGATCGGCCCGACCACCAGGTCCAGCCGCTCCATCCCCAGTTCCTTCGACGCGTGCAGGTTATGCTGCACCCCGTCGCGGATCACCGAAAAGTGCGCGTCCGCCACGTTGAGATGCGGATAGATCCCGAACGCCACCGCGAAAAAGCCGGAGCCGTCGGGGGCGTAACCGTTGAAGAAATACCGGTCATAGAAATTGCGGTCCGTCCCGGCGTAGGCCACCGGCTCCGGCGTCTGGTGCAGCGGATAATCGTCGCCTTTGGTCAAAGTCATCGTGTCTTATCCTTGAAGCTTGGCAATGCTGCCATGTTGCAACGCCAGCGCGCAGCCACCGCGCGCCATGGACAGGAAGTTTTCATCGCCGCGCGGCGTCCGCTCGACATAAGCGGCGCTGAACACGGCGGTGGAGACCCCGTGCAGCGCGCCGATCACGTAATCGTCCCAGATCGCATCACGGGTCAGCGGCACCCCGCGCGCGGACATTTCCGCGCAGTACAGGTCCAGCAGCTCGCCCTCATGCTCCCGGCGCAGCGCATCGCCGATGCCGGTACCGAGGAAATAGCCGATGTCGGTCAAACCGCTGCCAATGGCGACAGTCTGCCAATCGAGCACCGCGATGTCCTCTGCCCCGCCCTTGATGTCGAACAACATGTTATCCAGCCGGAAATCGCCGTGAACGATGCACCGCGTGCGCGGCTCGCGCCCGAACCACAGCTCGCCCGCCTCATTCAGGGCTTCACAGACCGCCATGAATTCCGGCTCCAGCACATCGCCATACCGCTCGCGAAAGATAGCCTGGGCATTGGGGTAGAGCGTCTTGAGCTGATCAACCTGCGCCGGGTTGGGTTGCAGCCAGGGCGTGGCGAGCAAGTCGGCGTGGTTCCAGCTGGGCGCGTGGATAGCGGCGGCCTGTTTCACGCCCGCGCGGGCATCGGCGGGCGAGCAGCTGGCCAGCTGGTTTCCGCCGCGCGCCGGGCCAAGGTCTTCGAACAACAGGATGAAATCAACGCCGTCGGGCGCGATCTCGGCCGCCAGCACCTGCGGCACGCGCACACCCAGATGCGGCCCGATCTCGCGGTAAAAGCCAACTTCCTTGGCGTATAGCCCGAACGCCCCCGCGGTCTGCCGGCTCATCGCATCGGCAGCGGGAAACTTGCCGGCGATGGTCGCTGGTCCTGCGCCGGGAATGTCATACGTCAGCGTGATCCGGGCGCTGTCCCCAACTTGTCCGGTCCCGATTGGCTGCCAGTCCAGCCCGACAACCTCACCCCGCGCCAACTGACCTGCGGCACGGAGTCGCTCCGTCAGCCAGCCAGCCGTGATCGCATCCGGATGCACCGGAAAATCCGCCATTCTGATCCTCACCCATTGTTATTTAAGCAAACGGTTAAAGCACTTGCCGGTGGCTGGCAACTCCCCTGCGCCCGCCATGCGGTTTAGGGTTCAGACCTAACTTGTCCCGTAATGGTGCGCCCGCGAATTGGTACTTACCGGCCTGTCAATACGGCTAACTTCGTGTTAAGGCTCCGTCCGGGTCACGCGAATACGGCGTAAAGCGACAGAAGTGATAAAACTGAGACTACTGCGATTTATCCTGCTCCGCTGCCTGTCCCAATTGGACCGGTTGGGCGCATCTGTGGCTGCGGCACACCTTGACGCGGCGATCCAGGCGCTTGGCCCCGCCCGAAATCCAGGAACAGCTTCCAGTAAAGATTGATCCAAAACGGTATTATTGCCGTCGGTCAAATCCATTTCCGACATAGTGCGGAAAGACACGTAGCCGCACCGGTTCCATATTAACCCTTGGTCGCACAATGGTTTGGTGTCGAAGGGTCGATTCCGGGCGGAAAGGGATGCTGTGGCGCATGACAACAAGGCGCTGCGATTGCGATCGATTGCAGACAAGCTGGAATCCATCGCATCGGCGCTGAAGGCGGATCTGGGTCCGGACGGGCTTTTCCCGGTCGATTTCGACGATCTGGGCGGCTACGCCCGCCGGGCCGATCAGGCCGATGGGAAGTCCGGCGGTCGCGTTGATCCGGTCATCGAA
The DNA here is from genome assembly GCA_041909515.1 of Novosphingobium sp. Lineage (GTDB taxonomy): Bacteria > Pseudomonadota > Alphaproteobacteria > Sphingomonadales > Sphingomonadaceae > Novosphingobium. The sequence goes on from JAYRDH010000023.1 coordinate 21,288, forward strand.
CAGGATCTGGCGCAATTGGCACAGCACGCGCGTGCAATCTATCGTGGGCGCCGGCTGCGGGCACAAGTGCTCGGCGATGACAGCCTGTTCGGAGAACCGGCGTGGGATCTGCTGCTGGACCTGTTCATCGCGAGCGCCGAGGGCAAGCGCCTGTCCGTCACCGCCGCTTGCATTGGCGCCGCCGTCCCGACCAGCACGGCGCTGCGCTGGATCGTCATCCTCGAATCGCGTGGCCTCGTGTGGCGCGAAAACGATCCCGCCGACGCCCGCCGCGTCTTTCTGCAACTGACCGAGACGGGGCAGCGAAAGCTGACGGACTACTTCCGGCAATTGCAGCGCGAAACGCTGACCTGAAACGGGACGGGGCGCGGCAGGCCTTGCCCGCCGCGCCCCGCACGCACGATCGAATCAAAAGGGATCAGGCCGAAAGGCGGCCAAACGCCCCCTCGCCAGCGTAGTGCGCGGCGTCGCCCAGTTCTTCCTCGATGCGGATCAGCTGGTTGTACTTCGCAAGCCGGTCCGACCGGGCAAGGCTGCCGGTCTTGATCTGGCCGCAGTTGGTCGCGACAGCCAGGTCGGCAATGGTCGAATCCTCGGTCTCGCCCGAACGGTGCGACATCACGGCGGTATAGCCATTGCGGTTGGCAATGCTGACCGCGTCCAGCGTTTCCGTCAGCGTGCCGATCTGGTTGACCTTGACCAGCAGCGAATTGGCCAGCCCCTTGCCGATGCCCATCGTCAGGCGCTTGGGGTTGGTCACGAACAGATCGTCACCCACCAACTGGACCTGGTGGCCGATCTTGTCGGTCAGCGCCTTCCAGCCTTCGAAATCGTCTTCGCCCATGCCGTCTTCGATCGAGCGGATCGGGTAGCCGGCGCACAGGTCAGCCAGGTAATCGGCCATTTCGACCGGGCTGAGCGACAACCCTTCGCCCGAAATCTCATACTTGCCGTTCTTGAAGAATTCGGTCGCCGCGCAGTCCAGCGCCAGGGCGATTTCCGCGCCCGGCTTGAACCCCGCCTTCTCGATCGATTCCATCACGAAATCGAGCGCAGCGCGTGTGCTCGACAGGTTCGGGGCAAAGCCGCCTTCATCGCCCACCGCGGTCGACAGGCCCTTGTCGTGCAGGCCCTTCTTCAGGGTGTGGAACACTTCCGCGCCCCAGCGCACCGCCTCGGCCAGGCTGGGCGCGCCGACCGGCATGATCATGAATTCCTGGAAATCGATCGGGTTGTCCGCATGCTCGCCACCGTTGATGATGTTCATCATCGGCACCGGCAGGACATGCGCTGAAACCCCGCCAACATAGGCGTAGAGCGGCAGACCGCGCGCAGCGGCGGCAGCCTTGGCCACGGCCAGCGAGGTGCCCAGAATGGCGTTCGCGCCGATCCGGCTCTTGTTTTCGGTCCCGTCGATGGCAATCATCGTCAGGTCGATGTCGCGCTGGTCTTCGGCGTCCAGGCCGAGCAGCTCCTCGCGCAGTTCACCGTTCACCGCGTCCACGGCCTTGCGCACGCCCTTGCCCAGGTAGCGGCTCTTGTCGCCATCACGCAGTTCGACCGCTTCGTGCGCACCGGTCGACGCGCCCGACGGCACGGCGGCGCGGCCGAAGCTGCCATCTTCGAGAAGAACGTCGACTTCGACGGTGGGGTTGCCCCGGCTGTCGAGGATTTCGCGGGCGTGAATATCAATGATCGCGGTCATGGCGGGTTCATCTCCTGCGGGGTCAAATGCGAGGGTTCCTTAGCAGCGCAAGGCGGCCATACAAGTTGCAATGCAGCATGGCGGCAGCGAAACTAACCTGCATTCAGGCATGACAGGCACTTGCGGCACGTCTATTGTGACACCAGATCAAGCATAGGGCCACCGCGCGTGGCGTAGAATAAAGGGCACGACCGATGGCGAAGACCCCGACTGCAACCGAAACAGCCCCTGCGGCCAAGAAGCCCGCCGCTCGCAAGCCCAAGGCCGCTCCCGCAGCGGCTGCGGAAACCGCACCTGCGGCTGACGCCAAGGCCAAGTTCAGCAAGGCGATCGAGGATGCGCGCGCCGGGGCCAAGGCCCTGACGGTTGAAGCGCAGGCCAAGGCCGGGGAATACAAGGACCAGCTGGCCGCGCGCAGCGGCGATTGGGTGGACGAAGCCAAGGATCTTGCCGGCCAGGCCAAGGAACGCGCCACCGTGCTCGCCCACGACGGCAAGGCCAAGGCCAGCGACGCGATCGGCACGCTGGGCAAGCTGGTGGCCGACAGCGCCCCGACCATCGATGAAAAGCTGGGTGCGAAGTACGGCGATTATGCCCGCACGGCCGCCCGCTCGATGCAGGAAACCGCCGCGAAAATCGAATCCAAGGAGCTCACCGAACTGGGCGAGGACGCAAAGGAATTTGTCCGCAAGAGTCCCGGCCTTGCCATTGGGCTGGCGGCGGTTGCAGGCTTCATGCTGTCGCGGCTGTTTAAGGGCGGATCGTCGGAAGACTGACCGCCGCGCCCCTGCTTGCCCCCGCTTTGCCGATGGAAGAACCGGTCCCTCCCCTGATCAAGCCCGCTGCCGATGTCGCGGCGGAACGGTCGCTGGTGGACGATGTCCAGCGCCTGATCGATGATGGCCGGATCCTGCTGGAAGCGGAACTGGCCTATCAGAAATCACGCGCCGCTGTCGCCGGACAGGGTGCCAAGTCCGTCGTCGCCTGGGGCGGGCTGGCACTGGTTCTGGTCTGCTTTGCCCTCATGGCGCTGACATTCGGGCTGGTGCTGGGCCTGGCCAGCGTGATCGGTCCCTGGCTGGCGACGCTGGTGACGGTCATGGCCCTGCTGGCGACCGCCGCACTGTGCGGCATGACCGCCGCGCGGCGCTGGAAGCACGTTGCGGGCCAGTTGTCTGCCGCGGAAGAAGCCCCATGACCGAGGCAGAAACCACGTTGGCCGCCAACCGCGCCAATCGCGACGCGGCGCGCAAGCTGGTGGACGGGCATGTTGCGCAGATCAAGGCTGACCTTGCCGCACGCAGCGTCGGCGGACGGGTGGCCGACAAGGTCCGGGACGACGCGCTGGACCTGGCCGATGAGGCTCTGGCGGTGGCGAAGAACAGCAAGGGCATCATCGCCGGAGCCATTGGCGCCTTGGCTTTGTGGACCTTTCGGGCGTCGGTGATCCGCGCGGTATCCGGCCTGTTAAGGCCAGCCACCGTTCAGGATGACCCCGCTAGCGCTGACTTCGACGCACCAATCGAGGAGTCTGCACAGTGAGTGAAGCCCAGGCCCGCAGTGAGCGCATTCGCGGCAAGATCGCCGCATCGCAGGACCGGCTGCGGCGCGATGCAGAGGCTGTGCCGCCCGCGTCGGCCCGTGCGGCCTTGCCAGATGCTTATCCGCCAGACAGTTACCGCTCGCTGGTGGCGGAATATCCTTGGCTGGTCGTCGCCACCGGGGCCGGACTGGGCCTGCTCGCGGGCGCGCTGGTGCCAAAGCGGTTCGGCGCCAAACTGGGCGGCCGACTGATGACGGCGGCGACGCTGGCGGCGGAACTGGGCCTGGCGATGAGCCGGCAAGGCGGATCGGAACCCGCCCCGGAGAAGATCGAACTGCCGCCGCAATCCACCAATATCGCCACCCAGGTGCAGCAACGCGTGGCGCAATCCGCCGATGCGGTGCGCGGCGCCGGCATGATGCTGGCGAGCGAAGCGATCAGGCTGGTGGCACGCGCGCGCCGGAAATAGCGCCGCTTTGCCGCTTGTGGTTTGAGCGGCCAAAAGTAACGATTTCGGACATTGGCAGCCTTGCGATGCCGTAGCGTTATGCCTATTGGCGGGCTTCCTCTCTCCCAGGAACTGACATGAGCGAACAGAAACTCCACCTTGTCATGGGTGGGCGCGTCAAGGACCCCCAGGGCCTTGAATTTGCCGACCTGTCCCAGATCGAAGTCGTCGGGGTATTTCCCGACTATGCCGCCGCCGAAGATGCTTGGCGCGCCGCCGCCCAGCGCACCGTGGACGACGCGGAAATGAAGTATGTGGTGGTGCATCTGCACCGTCTGCTTCAGCCGGACATGCTGAAGCGCTGAAACTTCAAGAAAAAGGCCCCGCGATTGCGGGGCCTTTTGCTTTCCGGTTCAGATGAACTCGATCTTTTCGACCGCGTAGAACCTGTCCCCTGCGGGAACTGAAACTTCCACCTCGTCCCCCACCTGACGGCCGATCAAGGCCCGGCCCAGCGGCGAGTTATAGCTGATCCGGCCAATCTTGGCATCCGCTTCATACGGGCCGACGATCTGGTAGCGGACCGGCTTGTCGTCGTCGTCCAGCAGAGTCACCGTGGCGCCAAAGATGATCTTGTCACCCGACAGAGTGGTCGGATCGATGATCTGGGCGCGGCTGACGCGGTCCTCCAGGTCACCAATCGTCGCCTCAACCTGGCCCTGACGCTCCTTGGCGGCGTGATATTCGGCGTTTTCCGAGAGGTCGCCATGCGCGCGAGCTTCCTCGATCGCGTCAACGATCTTGGGTCGCTCCTCACGCAGGGCCTTCAGTTCGGCGATCAGCCGTTCATAGCCCTCGGCCAGCATCGGCAGCTTTTCAACGCTCGCCATGTCCTTCAATTCCTTCCTTTCGCCGCCCCCCCTTTGGCGACTCGTTCGCCGTCCCGTGCCAAGACGGCGACGGATCACGGCGGTCGCGATGGTGGGGGAAGACGCGATTACTTATCCATAATAGGCTTGGAGCGAGCGCACTTCAAGCTGTGCCCCGCGCAGTGCGGCAATGGCTTCCACAGCTGCGACCGAAGCCGCCGCCGTGGTGAAGTACGGAACCTTGCCGGTCAGCGCCGATCCGCGGATCGATTGCGAATCCTTGAGGCTCTGCCAGCCTTCGGTGGTGTTGAAGATCAGTGCTACATCGCCGTCGATAATCTTGTCGACGATATGCGGGCGCCCTTCGGCCACCTTGTTCACGCTTTCCACCGGCACGCCCATTTCGGCGAGATACTTGGCGGTGCCGCCCGTGGCGATCAGGCGAAAGCCCAGTTCGACCAGCTTCTTGGCAGCAGGCAGCACGACCGGCTTGTCGGTGTCCTTGACCGATACGAACACTACCCCGCCCTGCGGCAGGGTCATGCCCGCGCCCAGCTGGGCCTTGGCAAAGGCAGTCGCGAAATCGCGGTCGATGCCCATGACTTCGCCGGTCGATTTCATTTCCGGCGACAGCACCGGATCGACGCCGGGGAAGCGGGCGAACGGGAACACGGCTTCCTTGACCGCCATGTAATCGAACTCGCGCTTGAACGGCGGGAACGTGGAGAGCTTTTCGCCCGCCATGACCCGCGCCGCGATCTTGGCGACCGGCTGGCCGATGGCCTTGGCGACGAACGGCACGGTGCGGCTTGCGCGCGGGTTGACCTCGATCAGATAGACGTCACCGTCCTTGACCGCGAACTGGATGTTCATCAGCCCCTTCACACCCAGCGCTAGCGCCAGTGCTTCGGCCTGGCGTTCCATTTCGGCGATGATCGCAGGCGGCAGGTTATAGGGCGGCAAGGTGCAGGCGCTGTCACCGGAGTGGATGCCCGCTTCCTCGATATGCTGCATCACGCCCGCGACGACGACCACATCGCCGTCACACAGCGCATCGACGTCGCATTCGATCGCGTCGCGCAGATACTGGTCGATCAGCACCGGCGAATCGCCCGATACCTGCACCGCAGTCGCGATGTAGTCATCCAGCTGCGCCACGCTGTCGACGATCTCCATCGCGCGGCCGCCCAGCACATAGCTGGGACGGATCAGCACCGGGAAGCCGATGCGGTTGGCCACCGCGACCGCTTCGTCGCGGCTGCGGGCGATGCCGTTGGCGGGCTGCATCAGGCCCAGCTTCTCGACCAGCGCGGAGAACCGTTCACGGTCTTCGGCCAGGTCGATCGCGTCGGGCGAGGTGCCGAGGATCGGAATGCCTGCATCTTCCAGCGCCTGCGCCAGCTTCAGCGGGGTCTGGCCGCCGAACTGCACGATCACGCCGACCAGTTCGCCGTTCTGCTGTTCCACCCGCAGGATTTCCAGCACGTCCTCGGCCGTTAGCGGCTCAAAATAGAGGCGGTCCGACGTATCGTAATCGGTGCTGACCGTTTCCGGGTTGCAGTTGATCATGATCGTTTCGAACCCGGCGTCTTCCAGCGCGAAACACGCGTGGCAGCAGCAGTAATCGAACTCGATCCCCTGCCCGATCCGGTTCGGACCGCCGCCCAGGATCACGATCTTGCGGCGGTCGGACGGGCGCGATTCGTCCTCCGGAGCGCCGAACATGGGCGCTTCGTAGGTCGAATACATGTAGGGCGTGACGGCTTCGAATTCCGCCGCGCAGCTGTCGATCCGCTTGAACACCGGGTGGACGCCCAGCTTGTTGCGCAGCGCGCGCACTTCGTCCTCGCTGGTGGCGCCCGCCATCATCTTCAGCGCATCGTGGAGCAGGCCCGACCGGCGCGCGTTGGTTTCGCCCAGCCCGCCCGCCACGTGGATGCCGCGCACGGCCAGCACCGCCAGCCGCTTGTCGGAAAAGCCCATCGCCTTCAACCGGCGCAGCCCGACCGCATCGGTCGGCAGGCCGTCTTCCATGATCTTCACTTCTTCGGCGATGATCTCTTCGATCTGGCGCAGGAACCACTTGTCGTAGTGGGTGATCGCGTGGATTTCATCGACGGTGAAGCCTTCGCGGAAGGCCTGGCCGACGATCAGCAGCCGGTCCGGCGTCTGGCGTGAGAGCGCGGCAACGATGGCATCGCGGCCTGCCCCTTCGAGCGAGAGGACGCGGTTGAACCCGTCCAGCCCGGTTTCCAGCCCGCGCAGGGCCTTCTGCATCGATTCCTTGAAGTTGCGGCCAATCGCCATGACTTCGCCAACCGACTTCATCGCGGTCGACAGTAGCGGTTCGGCGCCCTTGAACTTTTCGAACGCGAACCGGGGGATCTTGGTCACGACATAGTCGATGCTGGGTTCGAAGCTCGCCGGGGTGGCCCCGGTGATTTCATTGGTCAGCTCGTCCAGCGTGTAACCCACCGCCAGCTTCGCCGCGACGCGCGCGATGGGGAAGCCGGTGGCCTTGGACGCCAGCGCGGATGAGCGCGACACGCGCGGGTTCATCTCGATCACGATCAGGCGGCCATCCTTGGGATTGACCGCGAACTGCACGTTCGACCCGCCGGTTTCGACGCCGATTTCACGCAGCACGGCAATGCTGGCCGAGCGCATGATCTGGTATTCCTTGTCGGTCAGCGTCAGCGCGGGCGCGACGGTGATGGAATCGCCCGTGTGGACGCCCATCGGATCGACGTTTTCGATGGAGCAGATGATGATGCAGTTGTCGTTGCGGTCACGCACGACTTCCATCTCATACTCTTTCCACCCCAGCAGCGATTCCTCGATCAGCACTTCGGTGGTGGGCGAAGCATCGAGGCCGGAGCGGACGATGGCCTCGAACTCGGCCTTGTTATAGGCCACGCCGCCGCCGGTGCCGCCCAGCGTAAAGCTGGGACGGATGATCGAGGGCAGCCCGGTGCGTTCCAGCACGGCAAAGGCTTCCTCCACCGTGTGGGCTACGCCGCTGCGGGCCGATTCCAGCCCGATCTTGTCCATCGCATCGCGGAACCGCAGGCGGTCCTCGGCCTTGTCGATGGCATCGGCATCGGCGCCGATCATCTTCACGCCGTACTTTTCCAGCGTGCCATCGTTGAACAGCGCCAACGCGGTGTTCAGCGCGGTCTGCCCGCCCATCGTCGGCAGGACGGCGTCGGGCCGCTCCTTCTCGATGATCCGGGCGACGATTTCGGGCGTGATCGGCTCGACATAAGTCGCGTCGGCCATGTCCGGATCGGTCATGATCGTGGCGGGGTTGGAGTTGACGAGGACCACGCGGTAGCCCTCCTCCTTCAGCGCCTTGATCGCCTGGGTGCCGGAATAGTCGAACTCGCAAGCCTGCCCGATAACAATCGGACCAGCGCCAATGACGAGGATCGAGGAGATGTCAGTGCGTTTGGGCATAACTCCGGCCTCCTAGCCGTGCGACGATTTGTGAGATTTCAGCATAATTTCTTTTCTATCGGTCACAAAAACCTCCTCACCCCTACGAAATGGAGGCGAAGAGCAGGACGATATAATAAAACTTGAACCGGCCCATACCAAATGTTCATCAGATTTATTGCAAATTTTATTATCTTTCGAATTTCTAACTACCACAAGGTCGCCTTGCCCGTATTGAGCCGAATGCACAGCTGTAGACATAACGACTAAGAGCGATGTAATAATCAAATTTACAAAAGATATTCGCGAAAGCCGCCGATCCCTTAGCATAAATGTGTAAAATGCCAGAATTGAGAAAAATCCATGCATTGCAGTCATCAAATATCGGTCATATTTTAATATGTACAACCCACCCCATAATGAAAATACAATCAATGTAGCTGCAATTGTAGCTGTTAATGCATTTGCAGCCAGCACAAAACTATGAAATTTTACGGAAGGGAACAACCCATAACCATTAAGAGTTCTTGCAAAAAGAGCCGCACTTACAGTTAAAAAGATAAGAAAAACCGATTTTGATAAAAACAATATTCCTCCTGCAAACACATCAGAAGGGGTGGCGATCACAGAAAAGTTCAACCCCCAAACTGAGAATATCAGCAGATTAACAAATAAAGCGACACCCGAAGAAACCGTCGTTATTATTGCCGCGCCACTCAAAATATTGCTTGCGGCTGGCCATTCAAACGGCGTTTTATCCAAGTCGCTCAACCCAACATCCCCACGAACTTCTGGAACAGGTAGAAACTGTCCATCGGTCCCGGCGAGGCTTCAGGGTGGTATTGCACGCCGAACGCTTTCTTGCCCTTCACCGCGATGCCGCAGTTGGAGCCGTCGAACAGGCTGACGTGGGTTTCGATCACGCCCTCCGGCAGCGCGGTGTTATCGACGGCGAAGCCGTGGTTCATGCTGGTGATTTCCACCACCCCGTCTTCCAGCCGCTTGACCGGATGGTTCGCGCCGCGGTGGCCCTGGTGCATCTTGGTGGTCTTGGCCCCGGCGGCGAGCGCCAGCATCTGGTGGCCAAGGCAGATCCCGAACACCGGCACGTCGCGCGCCAGCAGTTGCTGGATCACCGGCACGGCATATGCGCCGGTCGCGGCCGGATCGCCGGGGCCGTTGGAGAGGAACACGCCGTCCGGCTCCAGCGCCATCACCCCGTCGATGGGGGTGTTGCCCGGAACGACCGTCACGCGCGCGCCGGCCAGCACCAGATTGCGGAAGATATTGTCTTTAGCGCCGAAATCCATCGCCACCACGTGCGGGCGGGCATCGCGCGGACTGCGGGCAAAGCCCTTGCCCAGCGTCCAGACGCCGCCTTCCCAGCTTTCCACCTCGGTGCGGCTGACCACGCGGGCGAGGTCCATCCCCTCCAGCCCCGGCCATGCGGCGGCGCGCTTGATCAGCGCGGGAATGTCGAACGTGCCGGTGGGCGAATGCGCGATCACCGCGTTGGGCGCGCCCGACAGGCGGATGCGGCGGGTCAGCGCGCGGGTGTCGATGCCCGACAGGCCGATCTTGCCCTTGGCCGCCAGCCACGCGCCCAGTTCGCCTTGCGCGCGGAAGCTGGAGGACAGCGTCACATCCTCGCGCACCACGCAGCCGACCGCGCCGTCGACATGGCTTTCCATGTCTTCATCGTTCACGCCGACATTGCCGATGTGCGGGAAGGTGAAGGTCACGATCTGCCCGGCATAGGACGGATCGGTCATCACTTCCTGATAGCCGGTCATGGCGGTGTTAAAGCACACTTCGCCCACGGCCTCGCCCTCGGCCCCGAAACCGCGGCCCCAGGCCACGTGGCCATCGGCAAGCACAAGGACTCCCGTCGCACCCTGTGGTTGAGGTGCGTGCAAAGTGGCGGCGTCGGCCATGGGGAGGCGCTCCGTTGGCAGGTGTTCTGGCGATGTTGCTAAGGGTCGGCGGCTAGACCTGTGGGGCCGCAGCGTCAACCTATGAAAACCGGAAAATTCCGGCTAGAGCGCCTTCTTTCCCCCACACCGAAACCGTATTCACAGGAAACTCCGCACAATGCTTCGCGATTCGATCAAGGCCGCGCAAATTTCGTCCATGAAATCCGGCGACAAGGCGCGCCTGGCCGCCGTCCGCCTGATCCTGGCCAAGCTGAAGGACAAGGACATCGAGTTGCGCACCGCCAGCCAGCTGCCCGATGACGATGCGCTGGTGGTCGACGTTTTGCAGAAAATGGCCAAGCAGCGCCGCGAATCGATCACGCTCTATGAACAGGGCGGGCGCCAGGAACTGGCCGACCAGGAAAAGGCTGAACTCGCCGTGATCGAGGAATTCCTGCCCCAGCAGATGGGCGAGGACGAAACGATAGCCGCGATCGAGGCGATCAAGGCCGATCTGGGCGCGACCTCGATCAAGGACATGGGCAAAGTCATCGCCGAACTGAAGGCGCGGCACGGCACCCAGCTCGATATGGGCAAGGCCAGCGGGCTGGTGAAGGCGGCGCTGGACTGACGTGACCCTCACCCCGCAATGGCTTGATGAACTGCGCGCCCGCGTCACGCTGTCCAGCGTGATCGGGCGGACCACGCGGCTGACCAAGGCGGGGCATGAGTGGAAGGCCTGCTGCCCGTTCCACAACGAGAAATCGCCCAGCTTCACCGTCAACGACGTCAAGGGGTTCTACCACTGCTTCGGCTGCGGGGCGCATGGCGATGTGATTCGCTGGATGACCGACCAGCGCGGGCTGTCGTTCATGGACGCGGTCAAGGAACTGGCATCCGAAGCCGGGCTGGAAGTGCCCGCGCCCGATCCGCGCGCTGCGCAGCAGGCGCAAGTGCGCGATTCGCTGCATGATGTCATGGCGGCGGCGCAGGCCTGGTTCGTGGAACGGCTGGCCGCGCCAGAGGGGGAGCGCGCCCGCGCCTACCTCGCCACGCGCGGATTCGATGCGCACACGCTCCAACGGTTCGGGTTCGGGTTCGCGCCTGACGGGCGGCAGGCGCTGAAAGAGGCACTGAAGGCATTTCCCGAAGCCAAGCTGATCGAGGCGGGGCTGCGCATCGCAGTGGACGACAAGGAGCCGTACGACCGGTTCCGAGGGCGGCTGATGCTGCCGATCGAAGATGCGCGCGGGCGGGTGATCGCGTTCGGCGGGCGCATTCTGGATGCGAAGAAAACCGACGCACCGAAATACCTGAACTCCCCCGACACGCCGCTGTTCGACAAGGGCCGCACGCTCTACAATCTGCACCGCGCCGGACCGGCATCGCGCCAGACCGGGCGGGTCGTGGTGGTCGAAGGCTATATGGATGTGATCGCGCTGGCGGCGGCGGGGATCGCCGATGCGGTCGCGCCGCTGGGCACCGCGCTGACCGAGCGGCAGATCGAGCTGTTGTGGCGGCTGGTCGAAACGCCAGTGCTGTGTTTCGATGGCGACGCCGCCGGGCAGCGCGCGGCAATGCGGGCCGTCACCCGCGCCCTCCCCCTGCTCCGCCCCGCGCACAGCTTGCGAATCGTTCGCCTGCCCACTGGCATGGACCCCGACGATCTGATCAAGCGCGATGGCCCACGGGCGATGGAAACGCTGCTGGCCAGTCCGCAGACCCTGCTCGACCTGCTGTGGGAGCACGAGCGCGAGGCTGCGCCGCTGGAAACGCCGGAAGACAAGGCGGGGCTCAAGGCGCGGCTGATGGCCCATGTCGAGACGATCCAGGACCCGGATATCAAGGCGCTGTACCGGCGCGACCTGATGGAAAAGTTCTCCGCGTTCGCCTTTCCCCGGCGCGAGGAACGCGCCTGGCACCCCGCCCCGCGCGGCGGCGGCAATGCGCGCTTTGGCGGCAAGGCCCCGCCCCCACGCTCCGATCCGGAACAGACCGGGCGGCTGCGGCGTTCGGCCGCCGGGGGCGCGCGCGATGCGCTGGCGGCGGCAGCAATCGCGGGGTTGCTGCGCTTTCCCGATGAAATCCTGCGGCACGGCGACGCGCTGATCCAGGCGCAACTGGCAGATCCGCGCTTTGACGCGCTGGTTGATGCGGCGGAAAGCGGCGAACCGCTTGAAATGGCGGCGCTTGCCACCATATTGGCCGGGCGGGGTCTGGCAGCCCCGGCCCCCGAAGAGTACGCCTCGCTGCGATTTGGCTTTCTGGCCGCCGAGATTCCGCCCGAACAGGCCCGCGCAGAGCTGGCTCAGGCGATCGGTCTGCTGGTCGAACGCCCCGCGCTGGAAGCCGCGCTGGCAGCAGCCACGGCCCGGTTCGAGCAGGACCTTTCGGAAGGGGCATATGCCGAACAGCAACGCTTGCTGAAGAGAAAGCTGGAATTCGACTCGCGTCTGCGGCAAATGGCCAGCGCGCGATCCGCCGCTCCGGGGGGAGCGGCGTAACACGGAACATGGCGGATTGATGGACGACGAACTGAACGGCAGCGAAAAGGACGGCGGCGACGCCCCCCTGATCGATCTCAACGAAGCCTCGATCAAGAAGCTGATCGCCCGCGCCAAGAAGCGCGGCGTGATCACTTATGACGAGCTGAACGAGGCGTTGCCGCAAGACCAGATGACCTCTGAGCAGATCGAGGACATCATGGCCGCGATCAGCGAAATGGGCGTCAACATCGTCGAAAGCGACGAGGACGCGGTCGATCCGGAAGAGCGGGAAGTCGATGAAATCGACGAGCCGGATCCGGTTGGCGAACGTCCCGACCTGATCAAGAAGAAGGAAACGGTCGAGCGCACCGATGACCCGGTGCGCATGTACCTGCGCGAAATGGGCGCGGTCGAACTGCTCAGCCGCGAAGGCGAAATCGCCATCGCCAAGCGGATCGAAGCCGGCCGCGACACGATGATCCTGGGCCTGTGCGAAAGCCCGATCACGTTCCACGCGATCATCCAGTGGTCCGAAGCGCTGAACGCGGGCGAAATGCAGCTGCGCGAAATCCTCGACCTCGACGCGATGCTGTCGAAAGAACCGGCACCCGAAAACCTGACCGAAGACGGTGAGGAAGAAGGCGACGGCGAAATCAGCGAAGCCACCGCCGGCCCCTCTTTCAAGGAAGAAGAAGACGTCGAGGAGGAATCCGCCGACGAAGAGGACGAGGACGGCATCGAGCGCCGCGCCCGCCGTCCGGCCGAGGAAGAGGAAGAGGAAGAGGACAACACTCTCTCCCTCGCCCAGATGGAAGCGCAGCTGAAACCGGAAGCGCTGGAAAAGTTCGCGCTGATCACGGACCTGTTCCGCAAGTTCGAAAAGCTTCAGGCCAACCGCCTCGAATCGATGAGCCTTGGGCTGGATTTTCCGGCCGGCAAGGAAAAGCAGTACCAGGAACTGCGCGAGGAACTGACAGCGCAGGTCGAAAGCGTGCAGTTCCACGCCAGCAAGATCGAATACCTGGTCGACAACCTCTATGCCTTCAATCGCCGCCTGACCGCCCTTGGCGGCCAGATGCTGCGTCTGGCAGAGCGCCACAAGGTCAGCCGCAAGGACTTCCTCGACACCTATGTCGGGCGCGAACTGGATGACAGCTGGCTGCCCGGAATGTCCAAGAAGGACAAGAAGTGGGCCGCGTTCGCCGAGAACGAGGCCGATGCGGTTGAACGCATCCGCGCCGAAGTGGCGGACATCGCTTCGGCCACCGGCATGGCGCTCACCGAATTCCGCCGCATCGTCAACATGGTCCAGAAGGGCGAGCGCGAGGCGCGGATCGCCAAGAAGGAAATGGTCGAGGCGAACCTGCGGCTGGTGATCTCAATCGCCAAGAAGTACACCAATCGCGGTCTGCAATTCCTGGACCTGATCCAGGAAGGCAACATCGGGCTGATGAAGGCGGTCGACAAGTTCGAATACCGCCGTGGTTACAAGTTCAGCACCTATGCGACGTGGTGGATTCGTCAGGCGATCACCCGCTCCATCGCGGACCAGGCCCGCACGATCCGCATCCCGGTCCACATGATTGAAACGATCAACAAGCTGGTGCGCACCAGCCGCCAGTTCCTGCACGAGCAGGGCCGCGAACCGACGCCGGAAGAAATGGCCGAGCGTCTGTCGATGCCGCTGGAAAAGGTCCGCAAGGTGATGAAGATCGCCAAGGAGCCGATCTCCCTCGAAACGCCGATCGGCGACGAGGAGGACAGCCATCTGGGTGATTTCATCGAGGACAAGAACGCGATCATCCCGGTGGATGCCGCAATCCAGGCCAACCTCAAGGAAACGGTCACCCGTGTGCTGGCGTCGCTCACCCCGCGTGAGGAACGTGTGCTGCGCATGCGCTTTGGCATCGGCATGAACACCGATCACACGCTGGAAGAAGTTGGCCAGCAGTTCTCGGTCACGCGTGAACGTATTCGCCAGATCGAAGCGAAAGCCCTGCGCAAGCTCAAGCATCCCAGCCGCAGCCGGAAGATGCGCAGCTTCCTGGATCAGTAACAACAAAGGCCCCGGTAGCTCCGGGGCCTTTCTGCATCAGCGCTTGGTATCGGCGTAAACTGCGGCAGTTTCCGCAACAGGGTCCAGCCGCACCCACAGGGCCACCGCCACCGCCGCCATCAGCAAGACAACCGCACCACTGCGGGCGGCACGAGCCGACAAACCTTGCCAGACCGGTAACACGCCCAGCCCGGCCAGGGCCAGCGGCAGAGCCGCTGCCATCGGCATGGTCGGCCCGACGCCCTGCATCACCTGATGCCCCAGCGCGAGCATGTAACCCGCCACTGTCGCCGCGACGGCGCCCGCGAACAACCGCGCCGCCGTACCGCTCGACCGTTCCAGCGACAGTAATGCCAATGCCGCCAGCATGACCGGGATCACGATGAAATAGGCCGCCGTCGGGGCCATCGCCTGCGCCGCCGCCGCGATCAGCAATAACGGCAGCGCAGCGCCGGCTTTCCCGGCGGATGAAAGGGCCCCGCCCAGCAGGACCAGCGCCGCCGCCATCCCGCCCAGCGCGACCATCGCCTCAAGCCGGGGAATTGCGGCCAGCCGGTCATAGTAATTGGTCGGACCATCCGCGCCGGACAGCAGGTTCAGCAGGTAATAGAGCACGGCGGCCACCAGCAGCAGGCCCGCCATCCGCCCCGCACCGCCGCCCAGCGCGCGCAGATCCGGCTGGGCGCGCGCGGTCAGCCCCAGCGCGCCCGTCGCCACGATCAGCATGATCCACCCCGCCCAGGCCGGATAGGTCAGCATGATCCGCCCGAACAGATCGAAGAACACCGCATCGGGTGCCGGCGCGGGCATGGCCTGGGCATTGAGCAGCGCGCGGGACAGTTCCAGCACTTGCGCGCCCATGTCCTGCACCGCGCCCTGATCGAGCCGCGCAGGCGTGGCGAGCGGCGAATGATACAGGCCCGACCGGCCGATGAAGGCAAAGTTATACGCCGTGTATGGCCCCGCCAGCACTGGCGTCAGATCGGTATCGTTGGGCAGCACGCTGTAGATATAGGCCGCCAGCGAACTGCCACCGGGTCGCCCCGCCACATCGGCGAACAACGCCACCGCATTGCCATTGTCGCCGGAGGTCTGGAACAGTGTCGTGCGACCACCGCCGCCGCGCGCTTCCATATTGATGACGGCGCCCACGCGGCTGCGCAGAGGATGCTCGGCAAAGAACTGCTTGG
Source organism: Novosphingobium sp. (assembly GCA_041909515.1). Taxonomy (GTDB): domain Bacteria; phylum Pseudomonadota; class Alphaproteobacteria; order Sphingomonadales; family Sphingomonadaceae; genus Novosphingobium. Next base: position 36,933 of record JAYRDH010000023.1, read on the forward strand.
CCCCTTCCAGCCCCAGTTCTTCCGCATCGGTAACCAGCACGACCAGATCGCGCTCTGCCCCACCCCCGGCCTTGATCGCGCGGGCCACTTCCAGGCTGACCGCGATCCCCGCCGTGTCGTCCGCCGCACCGGGCGAGCCCCAGACGGTGTCGTGGTGCGACATCAGCAGCACGGCGGGCAGCGAACGATTGCGGCCGGGCAGCACGCCAATGACATTGGTCAGCGTGGCCGGTGGATCAGCGCGCCCGGTCCAGCGGTTGCGCTTGGCCGTGCCGCGTTCTCCTACCACACCGGTGCTGGTCGATACCTCCATCCCCAGCGCCTGCATCCGCGCCGCGATATAGTCCCGCACCCTGGCGTTTTCTGGCGTACCGGTGATGTGCGGTTCGCGCGCAATGGCGACCACGTCCGGCATCGCGCGGGCGACGGCGAACTCGGTTGGCGGGGTCTGTGGTCCTTGCGGCATCGGCGGGGTGGTCGCCATGATCGCCAGCACCACCGCGGCCAGCAGCACTACCAACGTTCCCAGGCCCTTGCTCATCCGCTCCCCCCACAATTTTGTCAGTGCTACCAACCGTCTGTTGCCGAAAAGCTGCGCTGCGTCTGCCGGAAAGTCAAACCCGCGACACTGGACCAAAGGACGGTGCCCTCGGCGCTGGCAAATCGGGCGATCCGCGACTAAGGGGGGCGCACGCGATTCTACCCTCCCCCGGAAGGACGGCGCCTGCCCATGCGCATTGCCATTGCCTCTGACCACGCCGCAATCGACCTCAAGGCCGAATTGCGCGAGTACCTGATTGGCCTGGGTCATCAAGTGGCCGATCTTGGCCCCGATACCGCCGACCGGGTCGATTACCCGGACTATGGCTACAAGCTGGCCGCCATCGTGGCTGATGGCACCGCAGAGCGCGGCGTGGCACTGTGCGGTTCGGGCATCGGCATTTCCATCGCGGTCAACCGCAACCCGGCGCTGCGCTGCGCGCTGGTGTCGGAACCGCTGTCGGCCGCGCTGGCCCGTGAACACAACGATGCCAACGCCATTGCCATGGGGGCCCGACTGACCGGCGTCGACATGGCCAAGGCCTGTATCGACGCCTTCCTGAACACCGATTTTGCCGGTGGCCGCCATGGCCCCCGGGTCGACAAGCTATCCAACCCTGACCTTGAAGGAGCAACCGCATGACCGTGATCGCCGACGCCCAGCCGGAAATCCGGTCGAAAGGCTTCTTCACCGCGCATCTGGCCGAAACCGACCCCGAAGTGCACGCCGCCATTCGCGGTGAACTGGGCCGCCAGCAGCACAAGATCGAACTGATCGCGTCCGAGAACATCACCAGCCTGGCCGTACTGGAAGCGACCGGATCGGTCTTCACCAACAAGTATGCCGAAGGCTATCCGGGCAAGCGCTATTACGGCGGCTGCGAATATGCCGACGTCGTCGAAAACCTGGCGATCGAGCGGGCGAAGCAGCTGTTCGGCTGCCAGTTCGCCAACGTCCAGCCCAATTCGGGCAGCCAGATGAACCAGGCGGTGTTCCTGGCGCTGCTGAACCCCGGTGACACCTTCATGGGTCTGGATCTTAATTCCGGCGGTCACCTGACCCACGGCAGCCCGGTGAACATGAGCGGCAAGTGGTTCAATCCCGTGCCCTATGGCGTGCGTCCCGAAGACGAGCAGCTCGACATGGAAGCGGTCGAGCGGCTGGCCCACGAGCACAAGCCCAAGCTGATCATCGCGGGCGGCACCGCCTATTCGCGCGTGTGGGACTTCCAGAAGTTCCGCGAAATCGCCGATGCGGTTGGCGCGTACCTGCTGGTCGATATGTCGCACTTCTCTGGCCTCGTCGCGGGCGGCGCGCATCCCTCGCCGTTCCCGCACGCCCATGTCGTCACCAGCACCACGCACAAGAGCCTGCGCGGCCCCCGTTCAGGGATCATCCTGACCAACGATGAAGCGCTGGCCAAGAAGTTCAACACTGCCGTGTTCCCCGGCCTGCAGGGTGGCCCGCTGGTCCACGTGATCGCGGCCAAGGCCGTGGCGTTCCGTGAAGCGCTCCAGCCCGAATTTAAGGCTTACGCCGCACAGATCGTCGCCAATGCCCGCGCGCTGGCCAGCAGCCTGACCGAGAACGGCCTGCGGATCGTATCGGGCGGCACCGACAACCACCTGATGCTGGTCGATCTGACCGCCAAGAACGTGACCGGCAAGGCCGCTGAAAAGGGCCTCGACCGCGCCTATCTCACTTGCAACAAGAACGGCATCCCCAACGACACGCGCTCGCCGTTCGTCACGTCCGGCATCCGCCTCGGCACCCCCGCTGGCACCACGCGCGGCTTCCGTGAGGAAGAATTCCGCACGATTGGCGCGCTGATCGCGGAAGTGGTAGATGGGCTGTCCCGCAACGGTGAGGAAGGCGATGGGCAGGTCGAAGCCCGCGTCCGCGCCCGCGTTGAGGAACTGTGCAGCCGATTCCCGATCTATCCGGAGCTTTGATGCCATGAACGATCCCAAGCGCGGTGATGACCTGATCGACAACGCCCGCGAGGAGATCGTCGGCATGGCCAAGCAGGGCATGGCCCACCCGTCGACCAAGCCGGTGCTGACCGGTGCGGCAGTCGGTGCGGTGGCCGGGGCCGTGCTCCCGGTGGTCAGCTGGCCGCTGGGCCTGCTCGCCGGGGCCGGGTTCATGCTCTACAAGCGGCTGCGCCCCTGAATGCGCTGTCCGTTCTGTGCGCATGACAACAGCCAGGTAAAGGATTCGCGCCCCACCGAGGATAACACCGCGATCCGCCGCCGCCGCCAGTGCGAAGGCTGCGGCGCACGCTTCACGACGTTTGAACGGGTCCAACTGCGCGAAGTGATCGTCGTCAAAAGCGGCGACAAGCGCGAACCATTCGACCGGGCGAAGATCGAACAGTCCGTCTCGCTCGCCTGCCGCAAGCGCGGGGTGCCGCAGGAGCGGATCGACCAGCTGGTTTCCGGCGTGCAGCGCCAGATCGAAACGCTAGGCGAAAGCGAAGTCCCGGCCCGCGACATTGGTGAAATGGTCATGGACGGCCTGCGCCAGCTGGACGCGGTCGCCTATATCCGCTTCGCCAGCGTCTATCGCGACTTCACCGAAGCGCGCGATTTCGAGGAATTCGCCAGCACCATTCAGGACGTCGGTGGGCTTGATGTCGGCAAGTCCTGAACGCAAACCGGTGATCGTCCTCGTCCGGCCGCAGCTGGGCGAGAATATCGGCAAGGCGGCGCGGGCGATGCTCAACTTCGGGCTGACCGAGCTGCGCCTCGTCACGCCGCGCGATGGTTGGCCCAACCCCAGCGCCGGTCCCGCCGCGGCCGGTGCGGACGAAGTGCTGGAACACGCCGCCGTGTTCGAAACACTGGCCGATGCGGTGGCCGACTGCGCCCATGTCTATGCCACCACGGTGCGCAAGCGCGGGGTGACCAAGCCGGTCGTCACGCCGGAGCAGGCCGCCCGCGCGATCCACACCGATGTGGGCCGCTCCGCACTGGTGTTCGGCCCTGAACGGTCGGGACTGGAAACCGAGGACGTCGCGCTGGCCCGCGCGATCCTGACGGTGCCGATCAACCCGGACTTTGCCAGCCTCAATCTGGCGCAGGCGGTGATCCTATGCGCCTATGAATGGTCGAAGCAGGCCGATCTGGTCCAGCCCACGGTGGAAGATCTGCTCCCCCCCGCCCCGCAGGAGGAGCTGGAGGGGATGCTGGGCCAGCTGGAAGCAATGCTGGAAGCCCGCAATTACTTCTTCCCGCCCGCGCGCGCCGAGGCCACCCGGCTGACCTTGCGCAACATGCTGACCAAGCCGGGCTGGAACCATCTGGAGGTCCGCACCCTGCGCGGCGTCCTTTCCACCCTGCACAAACGCGCGCCGAAAGCGTGAGGTGGTGATGGATTTTGGGGGCACCGTTAGGGAAAATTGACACTGGCCTTTCGTTGAACGGGCGAGCCGATAGCGCCGTCGCACACCTCTATCTTCGTTTGCCATACGTCGACAGCGTCACGTAGCCGCCGATGCACAGCCGACAAACTTTATGCGTGTCTGGCTCTCTTTTCGCAGCTTCCGCTATGGCCTCTTCTTCCGTCGCGAAGTTCAACCAAATGCTGTCACTCGATACGGGGTCCTTCCGTGAGGCCGCTTTTTGGACAGTGTGACAATCCCACGCATGCACGTTGGCGCGCTTGCGACTTGCGCTGAGATTTAGCCAGAAGGGGCGTTCACGCAGGTCTTCTTCCCCCTGCTCAACCCCCACTGGGTTCTCCGATGCCCGAGTTTTTTTGTATGCGTCAGAGCGTTCGATCAGCTCTTCTTCACGCCAGACGCGATCAGTCAGGCCCGCCGCCATTGCTGCGGAGACCGGTCGCTTGGGCCGTTCGATATCAATCCCCGTCCGGGCCCAGCAGTAGTTCCTATGGAGCATCCAGATGGCGATCTGGCGCTCGTGATAACTTAAACGCTTGGAAAACGCGTTCGTCTTCCTCGTGAAGCGGCGGTTGGCCTGCCGCAGAAAGCCATTCTCGCGTTCGATCCTCCACGTATTGATATCCTCGTAGCGCGGAGCGCCTTTGAGCTGCTTGCGCTGGGAGCCGACGTAGCGCTTCTTGTCGTCGTATATCTTTTCGAAGACGCCAGCATCGACCTCGTCGCCGAAGGCGAGTTCGATTGCATCAGGATATGAGACATGCCCATCGACGGCGAGTGACGGTCGAACGAGCAGTTCACCACGCTCATTTCGCGCAAGGCGTCGATTTACTTTTCGCATGAACGGCGTGGCATCAACTGCACCTCGACTGCCGACATGGTAGGTGAGAACGAGCTGCGAGTCAGGGTCGATCGCGAGCCAAGTCCACGTAACTCCCTCTCCGGGAACCTTATCCTCTGGTCGATAACCGTAGTCATTCCTTCCGACAAATGAGGTGGTCCCGCCTTCTTGGACAGTTTGGCGGCTGAGTTAAGCTAATCCCGGTTGTCGTTCATGCCGCCTGTTTGATC
>JAYRDH010000024.1:0-40339 GCA_041909515.1 Novosphingobium sp.
GGGGGCGCGCGGCGTCGCCTATCTCGCCAAAGGCGGCGACGCCGAGGGGGAGCGGGTGGAAGACACGCTGATGATCCCCGGCGAGGCCCCGCACGTCATGGCCGGAACCCGCATCCACACCCGCCACAACCACGGCACCGGCTGCACCCTGTCGAGCGCGATTGCGACTTATCTGGGCCGGGGACTGGCGCTATCCGAAGCGGTTGACCGCGCGCGCCTGTTCGTCCGCTCCGCCCTGCGCGCCGCGCCGGGGTTCGGCGCGGGGCACGGGCCGATGGGCCACCACGAGGCGCGGGGCTGATCAGCAGTCGAGTTCGTAGAACTCGACGATCTTGGCCCAGCCGTCTTCCGCCGTTTCGACCCAGTGGAACAGGTCCAGGTCGGCGTGGTTGATCACGCCTTCGTCGGCCAGTGCCTCGAAATCAATGACCTTGGTCCAGAACTCCTTGCCATAAAGCAGGATCGGGATCGGCTTCATCTTGCCGGTCTGGATCAGGGTCAGCAGCTCGAAAAATTCATCGAGCGTGCCGAACCCGCCGGGAAATACCGCCACGGCCTTCGCGCGGAGCAGAAAGTGCATCTTGCGCAGCGCGAAGTAGTGGAACTGGAACGCCAGGCGCGGGGTGACGTAGGTGTTGGGGGCCTGTTCGTGCGGCAGGACGATGTTGAGGCCGATGGTTTCCGCGCCCGCTTCGACCGCGCCGCGATTGGCCGCTTCCATGATCGATGGACCGCCGCCGGAGCAGACCACGAACTGGCGCATCCCCTTTTCAACGATGCCGCAGCTTGACGCCAGCTGGGCCAGCTTGCGCGCCTCTTCGTAATACTGCGCCTTGGCGGCCAGCCGCTCGGCCACGGCCTTGCGCTCTGGCGGGGCGTCGGCAACCAGCTGCGCTGCCACTTCGGGCGAGGGGATGCGGGCTGAGCCATAGCACACCAGCGTGGAGCCGATGTTGGCTTCTTCCAGCAGCATTTCGCACTTCAGCAATTCCAGCTGGAACCGCACCGGGCGCAATTCCTCGCGCAGCAGGAAGTCAGTGTCGCGGAAGGCCAGTTTATAGGCCGGGCTGCGGGTTTGCGGGGTCGAATGATCTTGTGCTTCGACAAACGAGGCCTCTTGCTCTGCCTTGTAGAAACGACGGCGATAGAGGCGCTTTTCCTGTTCTTCTTCAGTCATTCAGCCGTACTTGCCCGCCCGCCGCGCCGCTGTCAAAGGATCAGCGTCAGGCCGTGCCGGGCAAGCGGGCGCGCGCCTGTGCCACGGCGCGCTCGGCCACGGGGCGAATTGCGGCGTAGCCTGCCGGGGTGAGGTGAACGCCGTCGTCCGACAATCCGGCGCGCGGGCGGCCATCCGCCCCGGCCAGCGCGGCGTGATAATCGGCAAACGGCAGCCCGCGCCGCTGCGCCAGATCGCGCAAACGGCGGTTGAGATCGGCGGCACGCGCGGTCGCATCGATATCGTCCCGCCCCGGAATGCCAGACGCGGCGGGCAGCCCGCCAATCACGACGGCGATGCCATGCAGCTGCGCCAGATCGATCAGCGTTTCGAAATTGGCGACAAAGGCATCGGGCCCGATTAGCCCGGTATTGCCCAGGATGTCGTTCACCCCGGCCTGCATCACCACGATTTTGGGTTTCAGCCCCAGCACGTCCTGCCGAAAGCGCAACACCAGTTGCTGGCTGGTCTGGCCGGAAATCCCCCGGTTGATCCGCCCGCCGGTGAAAAAGGTCGGGTCCGCCGCTGCCCAGTATTCGGTGATGGAATCGCCAAAGAACACCACGTCGATCGGCGCACCGCTGGCCAGCAGGCGGGCGTTTTCGTGAGTGTACCGGCACAGCTCCACCCAGTCGAACTTCACCGGCTTGACCTCATCCGCCAGAGTGGCGGGCGGCGGGCAGGGCTGGTCCGCCATCTGCACTTTGGGGCGCGGATCAAGGTTCGCGCGGTAATACCACCCCGCCAGCGCCAGCCCCAGCAACAGGGCCAGCCCGGCGATGCGCAGGCGGGGATTGCCCACGGCTACCTCAGATGATCCCGACCGCCTTGCCGGCGCGTTCGAACATGCCGATGATCGTCTGGACCTGCTCCGCGCTATGCTCGGCGCACAGCGAGCAGCGCAGCAGCGTCATGTTGGCAGGCGTCGCGGGCGGACGGGCGAGGTTGACGTAAAGCCCTTCCTTCAGCAGCGCTTCCCACATCGCCGCGCCGCGTTCCAGATCGGGCATGATCACCGCGATGATCGCGCTTTGCGGGGTGTCGGTGCCCAGCTGAAAGCCCTTGTCCTTCAGCCCCTGATGCAGCGTCTTCGAATTTTCCCACAAGTGCGCGCGCTTGTTCCCGGCGTGCATCAGCTTGCGGATCGAGGTCGCCGCCGTGGCCACCACGCTGGGCGGCAGGCTAGCGGTGAACACGTACGGGCGGCAGACCAGCCGCATGATTTCGAACTTCGGGTGGTTCGACACGCAGAAGCCGCCGACCGTCCCGACCGACTTGGAGAACGTTCCGATCACGAAATCGACGTCGTCCAGACAGCCCTGATCCTCGGCCACGCCGCGCCCGTTGGGGCCGATGAAGCCCATCGAGTGCGCTTCGTCCACCAGCACCATCGCGCCATGCTTCTTGGCGACCGCGATCATTTCCTTCAGCGGGGCGATGTCGCCCAGCATCGAATAGACGCCTTCCAGCACGACCAGCTTGCCCGCGCCTTCGGGAATGCGCTTCAGGCGCTTCTCCATCGCCTCGATGTCGTTGTGCTTGAACGGCACGACTTCGGCATCGCCCATCTTGCAGCCATCCCAGATGCTGGCATGGCTATCGATGTCGAGGACGATGTAATCGCCCTTGCCCGCGATCGTGCTGATGATCCCCAGGTTGGCCTGATAGCCGGTGGAAAAGACCATCGCGTGGTCCATTCCGTAAAATTCCTTGAGCGCGTCTTCCACCGCGCGGTGCCCGGCATAGGTCCCGTTCAGCACCCGGCTGCCGGTCGTGCCAGCGCCGAAATCGTCGAGCGCCTGCTTGCCCGCCGCGATCACGTCAGGGTCAAAGGTCATGCCCATGTAGTTGTAGGTGCCCAGCAGGATCGTTTCCCGCCCGTTGCACACCGCGACCGTGGGCGAGAGCACCTTTTCCATCACCATGCCGAACGGATCGGTCACGCCGGTGGCCAGCAGGCCTGCGCGCATTTCGATCAGCGGGTCGAACTTGGAAAACAGGTCGGTCATCTTCTGGCTTATCCCTGCAGCTTCACGACGGCATCGATCAGCTGGCCATAGGTTTCGATCTCGGCCTGCTGGTTCATGCTGATGATGATGTCGAAATCATCCTCGATCGCGGCGACGAAATCCATCACGGTCAGGCTGTCGAATTCCAGATCCCCGGCAAAAGTGCTGGCATCGGTGATCGCCACGCCCTTCTTGTTGAACGGTTCGATCAGCGCGGCGATTTTCTCGGCGGTGGCGGCGCGGTCCATGTTGGTATGCTCCCGAAGTGTTTGCGGCCCTTTGGCCCATGATTGGGGCGGAATATAGGCGAAAGTTGTCCGTCAGACAGCAGCGCGTTCAACCAGCGCCTTTACCGCCGCCATGAATGGCCCAATCGACACCGGCTTCGCCAGATAGCCTTCAGCCCCGGCGTCGCGGATGCGTTCCTCGTCGCCCTTGCCGGCATAGGCGGTGACGGCCAGCACCGGAATCGCGCGCAAGGTGGCGTCCGCCTTGGCCGCTTCGATCAGGTCCAGCCCGGAAACATTGGGCATCTGGATGTCCATGATGATCAGATTGGGGACAAATTGCCGCGCGCGGTCCAGCGCCTCCAGCCCGTCGGCCACCGGTTCCACCGCATAACCCTGGCTTTTCAGGACGTCACAGAACAACTTGCGGTTGAGGTCGTTGTCCTCGACAACAAGGATGCGCTTTGCCATTGAACCGGCTTACCCGCTGCACACGAGGCTGACAATTCTTCGCGAACCCCAATCCCCCGGCCATGATGCCGCCGCACTGGCGCTGGGTGCGCTGGGTTGGGTGCTGGGCGATGCCCCGCGCGCCGAACGGCTGCTGGCGCTGACCGGGCTGACGGTGGACGATCTGCGCAGCGGGCTGGGCGACCCGGCGGTGCTGGGCGCGGTGCTCGATTTTCTGGCCGCCCATGAACCAGACCTTGTGGCTGCGGCCGAGGAACTGGGGGTCAAGCCAGCGGAACTGATGGCCGCGCGAGAGAGGTTGTAAGACTGTGCAGATATTGAGCGGGGCACGGCCCCTGGTGATCAGCGATTGCGACGAAGTGCTGCTGCACATGATCGTGCCGTTCGGCGAATGGCTGGACGAAACGCAGGGCGTGACGTTCCGGATGATCGGCAACGATTTCGCCAATGCGGTGCGCTACAAGGACAGCGGCGAACGGGTCGAACCGGCGAAGATCTGGGAACTGCTGACCGGGTTTTTCGACAATGAAATGCACCGCCAGCAACCGATCATGGGCGCGGTGGGCAGCATCAACGCTCTGGCGGAGCACGCCGACGTCGTGGTGCTGACCAACCTGGCGGACAAGCACAACGAAGCCCGCCGCATCCAGCTGGCCGATCACGGCATCAACGTGCGGGTGTTCACCAACCAAGGGCCGAAAGGCCCGGCGCTTCAGGCCATCCTTGACGAATATCAGCCCAGCCGCGCGGTGTTCATCGACGATCTGGCCCAGCATCACGGATCGGTCGCGGAAATTTCCCCGCATGTGGACCGGCTGCACCTGTGCGGTGAGCCCACGCTGGCGCCGCACATCACCTGCGGGTTCGAGGCCGGTCACGCCCACGCGCGGATTGATACCTGGGAACACGCCCTGCCCTGGCTGCTGACGCGGCTGCATGGAGAAAACGCATGAGCATCGAAGCGAAACTGGCCGAACTCGGCCTGACCCTGCCCGCCGCCGCCGCCCCGGTTGCTGCCTATGTCCCCGTGGTGGTCGCGGGCGGACTGGCGCACGTGTCGGGGCAGGTCTCGATCGTCGATGGCCAGCTGCTCAAAGGGCGGCTGGGTGAAGACCTGACGCTGGAAGACGGCGTGCGCGGCGCGCAGGCCTGCGGGCTGATGATTCTGGCCCAACTGAAAGCGGCGCTTGGCTCGCTCGACCGGGTGGAGCGGATCGTGAAGCTGGGCGCCTTCATCAACAGCGCGCCGGATTTCACCGAACAGCCCAAGGTCGCCAATGGCGCATCCGAACTGATGGTCGCCGTGTTCGGCGAAGCGGGCAAGCACGCCCGCAGCGCGGTGGGCGTACCCTGCCTGCCGCTGGGCGTCGCGGTGGAAGTGGACGCGGTCGTTGCTGTTCGCCCTGCTTGACCGCTGGCGGGTCCCCCCGCCACGGCCTGACAAGGTTGCCTGGCTGAAGCAGTGGCACTTTGCCCACCGGGGGCTGCACGGCCCCGGAGTGCCGGAAAATTCCGCCACCGCCTTTGCCGGGGCGCTGGCGCGGGGGCTGGGGATAGAATGCGACATCCGCCGCTCGTCCGATGGGCAGGCGATGGTGTTCCACGACGCAACGCTGGACCGGCTGACCGCTGAAACCGGCCGTGTAGTGGAACGCAGCGCCGAGGAACTCGGCCGGATCGTCCTGACCGGCGGAACCGATACGATCCCCTCGCTGCGGCAAGTGCTGGATCAGGTCGCGGGGCAGGTGCCGCTGCTGATCGAAATCAAGACGCCCGACAGCTCGCACGGGCGGGTCAGCCAGCTGTGCCTGGCGGTGCGGCGGGTGCTGGAGGGCTATCAGGGGCTTCATGCGATCATGAGCTTTGACCCCCGGATCGTGCGCTGGTTCGCCGATCATTCGCCGCTGACGGTGCGCGGGCTGGTGGTGACTGAGGAAAACGACAAGGCCCTGCCCGGCATGATCCGCCGCCGACTGGCGCTGTGGCATGCGCGGCCAGAGTTTCTGGCTTATGACATTCGCGACTTGCCCAGCCGCTTCGCCGCCCGCCAGCGCGCACGCGGGTTGCCAGTGACGAGCTGGACCGTGCGCAGCGCCGAACACCGCGAACGGGCGGCGGAATTCGCCGACGCCCCGATCGCAGAGAGCGCCGGGGTGGCGTGAGCGAGCCGGAATACACTTGCCGGGTTGGATCGTCGGTGGGCGCGCTGCCCGCCGCTGACTGGGATGCGCTGACTGAAGGCAATCCGTTCCTGTCCCACGCCTTCCTGACCGCGCTGGAGGATTCCGGCAGCGTCGGCCCCGGCACCGGCTGGCACCCGGCGCCGCTGGTGCTGGAACGCGCGGACGGTACGCTGGCCGGCGCGCTGCCCGCCTACCTGAAAGACCACAGCCAGGGCGAATACGTGTTCGATCACGCCTGGGCCGATGCCTGGCACCGCGCCGGGGGCAGTTACTACCCCAAACTCCAGATTGCCGCGCCGTTTACCCCCGCCACCGGCCCGCGCATTCTGACCGCCTCGCCAGACATTGCCCAGCCGCTGCTGCGCGCGGCCGAAGCCGTGTGTCAGCAGAACGAGCTGTCATCCGCCCACGCGACGTTCATTACGCCGGAACAATTGCCGCTGTTCGAAGCGGCCGGGTGGCTACCGCGCAGCGACATCCAGTTTCACTGGACCAACCGGGGCTATGCCAGCTTTGACGACTTTCTGGCCGCGCTGTCGTCGCGCAAGCGCAAGGACATCCGCAAGGAACGCGCCGCCGCACAGGACAGGGTCGAAATCCGCCACCTGACCGGTGCGGACCTGACCGAGGAACACTGGGACGCGTTCTGGGTGTTCTATCAGGATACCGGCGCGCGCAAATGGGGACGGCCCTATCTGACCCGCGCAGCGTTCAGCCTGATCGGGCAGCGCATGGCGGACAAGGTCCTGCTGGTAATGGCCTATCTGGGTGACCGGCCGATTGCCGGGGCGCTCAACTTCATCGGGCCGGACGCGCTCTATGGCCGGTACTGGGGGGCCGTGGTGGACAAGCCCTTCCTGCATTTCGAGCTATGCTATTATCAGGCGATCGATGCCGCCATCGCGCGCGGGCTGGCGCGGGTCGAGGCCGGGGCGCAAGGCGGGCACAAGCTGGCGCGCGGCTATGAACCCGTGCAGACCTTGTCCGCGCATTTTATCGCCCATCCCGGCTTTCGCAGCGCGGTCGCCGACTTTCTGGAGCGGGAACGCGCAGGGATCGCGCAGGACCAGCTCTATCTGGGCGAGCGGACGCCGTTCAGGAAGGGTTAGGCAAGCAGGATCAGGCGGCGCGGCGGGCCCCGGCGCGGAGCCATTCGCGCGCGCGGCGCTGGGCTTCGGCGATTTCGCGGGCGGTCATTTCATCGGAAATGTCGGCGCGGCACAGTTGCGCTTCGGAATGACCGGCCACCGCCGCCAGATTGAACCACTTGTGCGCTTCGATCAGGTCGCAGTCCACACCGTGGCTGCCGGTCGAATAGGCAACGCCCAGGTCGTAGTAAGCGTTGATGTCCCCCTGCGCGGCAGCGGCCAGGCAGCTGGCAACCAGCATGTCTTCGGCCGTTTCATCGGCAGCGGCAAAAGGCCCTTGGAAATCGGCCCCCCTGATCCAGGTCGTGCTCATCGTCTGATACCCCCAATGCGGCAGGCGGCAATGCCTGCTGACAGGGCGAACCTTCCCGAACATGGTCAACAAAAGGTTAACGACCACCCTAAAAACTTTCCTGATGCCGCTGCGGTGCGTTCCGGCCGGGCTAGCAACCGGTTGTGACAGGGGGATGAAGGGCGGGTTCACCGGATCGGCCGATTGGCGCTTGTGCGGGGTTTGGCCGAGTTCTATAGGCGCGCTCGAACCGGCACCGGGAGGCTATCGGAAAAACCGAAGCCGCAGGGATCCCACGGGCCCGGCTGGTCTGGTTGTGGAGAGTTTATGACGACTGTTCTGGGCGATGAAATCGACGTCCTGGCCAAGGCCAAACGGGCCATTGCCGGCGACTATCTGCCTTCCGACGCGGAAGAGTACATGTGCGAGGCGCAGCTCAATTATTACCGGCGCCTGCTTCAGGAATGGAAGAAGCTGATCCTGTCCGCCGCACAGGATACCCTGCAACAGTTGCAGGACGGGCCGATCCGCGAGCCTGACCTGAACGACCGCGCCTCCAGCGAAACCGACTGGGGCATAGAACTGCGCACGCGCGACCGCCAGCGCAAGCTGATCGCCAAGATCGATTCGGCCCTGCGCCGGATCGAGGAAGGCGAGTACGGCTATTGCGAAGTAACCGGCGAACCGATCGGCCTGGGCAGGCTTTCGGCGCGTCCGATTGCCACGATGACAGTCGAGGCGCAGGAAGCGCACGAACGCCGCGAGAAAATTTCCCGCGACGATTAAAGAGCTTAGGCCCGTTAACTGGTTGTTTGCCAGTCCGGTTTATCATTCGGCGAGGCTGAATTGGATACTTTGGCCACCTATGGATGCTGACCGATCCCGGTCAACGCACAGGGAGCGTTGGAACTGGCCATGAGCGACAACGAACACCGGCAGCTCGCGCGCGACAGCCTGTTCGTGATGGCGGAACTGCGGGTCGATGGCGTGGACGGCGAACAGCGGATCCGCGTGCGCAACCTGTCCTCCGGCGGCCTGATGGCCGAAGGCGGGGTGCGGGTGCTGCGCGGCCAGCTGGTCTGGGTCAAAGTCCGCAACATCGGCTGGGTCGAAGGTTCGGTCGCCTGGGTGCAGGACAACCGCTTTGGCATCGCCTTCCGCGAGGAAATCGACCCCAAGGTGGCCCGCGCGCCAGTTGTCGCGGGCGAAGGGACCCCGCGCTTTGTCAAGCCCGCGCTGAGATTTGCCCCGCTGGGCGAACTGCGCAAGATCTGACACGCCCCCGGTTGTAACCGGCGGCCAATTCCCCCAAAGACGGAACGGTCCATGTTCCGTCCCGTATCGTTCCTGCGCAACGCCCTGCTTGCCGCCCTGCTGGCCCCGGCCCTGGCTGGCTGCGGTCGCGGCGACGACCGCGCGGTCGAAGTGGCGGTGATCGGCGATCCATCCGCCCCGTTCGCCACTGGTCCCCGCCTGCCGCTGGCCGCCCAACTGGTCCGCGCCGCATCAGCCGAAGGGCTGGTCGGGTTCGACGAGCAGGGCCGTGTCATCCCGGCCATCGCTGACCGCTGGATCGTTACCGACGACGGTCTCAGCTATATCTTTCGCCTGCGTGACGGGACCTGGCCGGAAGGCGACGCGATAACCGGGGAAACCGGCCGCGCCGCGCTGATCCGTGCGATCGGCGCGCTGCGCGGCACCGCGCTGGGCAGTGACCTGGCAGTCATCCGGGAAGTGCGGGCGATGGCCGGCCGCGTGATCGAAATCCGCTTGCATCAGCAGGCGCCCGACTTGCTGCAATTGCTCGCCCAGCCCGAACTGGGTCTGACGATGCGCGGCAACGGGGCCGGACCGATGCGGCTGACCCGTGACAAGCGCACCGCGATCCTCACCCCGATCCCGCCCGAAGACCTGGGCCTGCCCCAGCCGGAAAACTGGGAAGCGCGCCGCCGCAAGTTGAACCTGCTGGCCCTGCCCGCCGCCGATGCGATCACCCGGTTCAACGCCGGAGAAGCGGCCGTGGTTCTGGGCGGGCGGTTCGCCGATTTCCCCCGGCTTGATGCCGCTGGCGTACCGCGTGGGGCAATCCGGCTGGACCCGGTGACCGGCCTGTTCGGGCTGGCCGTGACGCGCACCGACGGCTTTCTGGGCGCGCCCGAAAACCGCGAGGCGCTGGCGATGGCGATCGACCGCGAGGGCTTGGCCGCCGCGCTCAACGTCGGGGGCTGGACCGCAACGACCAGGGTGGTCGCCCCCGGCAGCGCGGATGACAACGGCACGGTTGCGGAACGCTGGCAGGGGCAGACGCTGGCAGAGCGCCGCACCATCGCCACCGCGCGTCTAGCCGCATGGCAAAAGGCGAATGGCAAGCTGCCCGTCCTGCGCGTCGCGCTGCCCGCCGGGCCGGGCGGCGATGTGCTGCTGCGGCAACTGAGCAAGGATTTCGAGGCGATCGGGCTGACGGTTCGCAAGGTCGGCGAGGCCGCCGATGCCGACTTGCGGTTGGTCGATACGGTCGCGCGGTATGCGCGGGTGGGCTGGTTTCTGAACCAGCTCAGCTGCGGAAACGCGCGCGGGCCGTGCAGCCCCGGTGCCGACCGCCTGGCCGAGACGGCGCTGGCCGAACCGGACCCGGTCAAGCGCGCCGACCTCTATGCCCAAGCCGAGGCGCAACTGACCATCGCCAACAGCTTCATTCCCTTCGGCGTGCCGGTGCGCTGGTCGCTGGTCAGCGGGACGGTGTCGGGCTTTGCCCCCAATCGCTGGAACATCCATCCCTTGATGCCGCTGGCCATGCGCCCCAAATAGACGGGGCGGACCAGTCGCGGTTCGCGCCGCAAAGGGTCACCGATGTCCGGAAACATGAACGCGCGCCGTGTCCACGTGCAGCGAATGGCTGCGGAACTGCCCCTCGGCACGGATCCGGTATCGGTCCGCCGCCGGGTGGAGGCGCTGGAAGTGCTGCTGGAAAAGGCCGTGCGCATCCCCGTCATCAACCGCCGGATCGGGTTGGACGCGGTGGCCGGTGTGGTGCCCGTGCTGGGTGATGTGATCACCGCCGCGATGGGGCTCTATGCGGTCTGGGAAGCACGCAACCTGGGCCTGCCACGCTGGAAGCTGTGGCGGATGATGGCCAATGTCGGCATCGATACCGCGATCGGCGCGGTTCCACTGGCGGGCGACCTGTTCGACGTGCTGTACCGCTCCAACACCCGCAACCTCAGGATCCTGCGCGCCCATCTCGACAAGCACCACCCGGCTGCCCGCGTGATCGACGGCTAGGTGCGCGGACGAGTTGCGCGCCCTCCCCTGCCAAACCCGCCCGGTCCGTTTACGGGAAATTAACCTTTCCACTTCATTTGTCATATGGTTAATGGCGGTCAACAACTCTTGAAAGAGAGTTAGCGACTGGGGATTTCGGGGCAAAGGGGGGTTAACCCATGCGCGTACTGCTGATCGAAGACGAACCGACTACGGCACGAGCCATCGAGCTGATGCTCACCACCGAAGGGTTCAACGTCTACTCGACGGACCTGGGTGAGGAAGGGCTCGATCTGGGCAAGCTCTATGATTACGACATCATCCTGCTCGACCTGAACCTGCCCGACATGCACGGCTATGACGTGCTGAAGAAGCTGCGGGTCGCCAAAGTGCAGACGCCGGTCCTGATCCTGTCCGGCATTTCGGAAATGGATTCCAAGGTCCGCTCGTTCGGCTTCGGCGCGGACGATTACGTGACCAAGCCGTTCCACCGCGAAGAACTGATCGCCCGCATTCACGCCGTGGTGCGCCGGTCGAAGGGCCATTCGCAATCGGTCATCCGCACCGGCAAGCTGGCGGTCAACCTGGATGCCAAGACCGTCGAAGTCGACGGTGCGCGCGTCCACCTGACCGGCAAGGAATATGCGATGCTGGAACTGCTGTCCTTGCGCAAGGGCACCACGCTGACCAAGGAAATGTTCCTCAACCACCTCTATGGCGGGATGGACGAACCCGAACTCAAGATCATCGACGTGTTCATCTGCAAGCTGCGCAAGAAACTGGCGCACGCCTGCGGCGGTGAAAACTACATCGAAACCGTCTGGGGCCGCGGCTATGTGCTGCGCGATCCGGGCGAGGAAGCCGAAGCGGCCTGATCCCTCGCCACCCTTCCTGACACCCGAAAACGGCCCGCCCCTCTCCCGGCGGGCCGTTTTCGTTTGAGGCTTTGCCACGGCGCGCCGCATCGCTAAAGCCGCGCACCATGACTGCGCACAAACCCGGCGATCCCACGACGATCAACCGCCTCTATGGCCGCGCCAAGGGCAAGCCCCTGCGGCAAGGCCAGCAAGCGCTGGTTGACAACCTGCTCCCGCAGATCGCGGTTCCGGCGGATGGCCCGGTGACGGCGGAACGCCTGTTCGGGCACGACTGCCCGCTGCATTTCGAGATCGGCTTTGGCGGCGGGGAGCATATGGCCGGGCGGGCCGATATGCTGCCCGACCATGGCTTCATCGGCGCAGAACCGTTCCTCAACGGGGTTGCGCAGGCGCTGACCCATGTTGACGGTGATAACGGCACGCGCCCGCCGCTGCCCAACGTGCGCATTCATCACGGCGACGCGCTGGAAGTGCTGCAGCGCATTCCCGATGAGTCGCTGTCGTTCCTCTACCTGCTCCATCCCGATCCCTGGCCCAAGGCGCGCCATGCCAAGCGGCGGATGATGAACGATGGCCCGGTCGATCTGTTTGCGGCCAAGCTGAAGCCGGGCGGCGAGTTCCGGTTCGGCACCGATCATGCGGTCTATCTGCGCCACGCGCTGATGGTGATGCGCCGCCACACCGACCAGTTTGAATGGTTGTGCGATAAACCGCAGGATTTCCAGAAGCGCCCCGGCGGCTGGCCCGAAACCCGGTACGAGGCCAAGGCCCGCAACGTCTATGGCCACGAGGTCTGGTATTTCCGCTTTCGTAAGCGCTGAGGCGGGCTGCCGCAGGAAAGTTTCACTTCCGCGTACGCGCGTAGAACTTTCTCGCACGGGCATCCGCTAAACTCTATCCAATTGGTCGACAATTCCGTTCCGGAGTCGACCCTGACATGGATTTCGCATCGTTCGATCTTGCCGCCCTCCTCCCGTTCATCGCGGTAGGGTTTGCCGCGCAACTGGTCGATGGGGCGCTGGGCATGGCCTTTGGGGTGATCTGCAACACGTTGCTGGTCGGCGTGCTGGGCGTGCCGCCCGCGCTGGCGTCGCAGCGGGTTCACATCGTCGAATGCTTTACCACCGCGACTTCGGGGATCAGCCACCTCTTGCACGGCAATATCGACAAGCGCTTGTTCTTCCGCCTGCTGATCCCCGGCATGATCGGCGGGATGCTGGGGGCCTATGTGCTGACCTCGCTCGACGCGGGCGTGGTGAAGCCGTTCGTGCTGGCCTACCTCACCGCCATCGGCATTTACCTGCTGGTACGCGGGCTGCTCTATCCGCCCAAGATCCGGGAGGCGAAGCTGATCGCGCCGCTTGGGCTGTTCGGCGGGTTCCTGGATGCTGCGGGCGGTGGCGGCTGGGGACCGGTGGTGACATCCAACCTGCTGATTCAGGGGGCGGACCCGCGCAAGGTGGTCGGCACGGTCAATTCGGTCGAGTTTTTCCTGACGCTGACCGTCTCCGCCGCGTTCATCTTTCACCTGGGTGTTGCCGATGTCGCGGGCGCGACGCTGGGCCTGCTGATCGGCGGGATCGCCGCCGCGCCGCTGGGGGCGTGGGCAGCCAAGCACTTTCCGCCCAAGCAGATGCTGATCCTGGTCGGCTTCGTGCTGTCGCTGACCAGCGCTTACGGTGTCTATAAGGTGCTGGGATACTGAAAAACCGGCCGCGCGCCCATCAGGCAGCGCGGCCGATCGCAATCAGCCCGCGATTCCCGCTGCCGCCAGCACCGCCAGCGTCAGCACATCGGGCGCGATGGCAGTCATCGGGATGATCTGCACCGGCTTTTCCATCCCGATCAGCATCGGCCCGATCGTGGCGTTGCCTGCCAGTTCGCGCAGCAGCTTGGCCGAGATATTGGCCGATTGCAGGCCCGGCATCACCAGCACGTTGGCGGGCGCGGACAGGCGGCTGAACGGATAGTTCGCCATGACCGTGGGGTTCAGCGCGGCGTCGGGGGCCATTTCGCCCTCGTACTCAAAGCCTGGCTTTTCGGCATCGAGGATCGCGACCGCTTCACGCAGGTTGTCCAGCCAGCGCCCCGGCGGGTTGCCGAACGTGGAGTACGACAGGAACGCCACGCGCGGTTCGTGGCCCAGACGGCGGGCGACGGCGGCGGTTTCCTTGGCGATCACCGCCAGTTCCTCGGCGCTGGGGCGTTCGTTGACGGTCGTGTCGGCCAGGAACACGGTATAGTTCTTGCCGATCATCAGGTGGATGCCGAACGGCAGCTTGCCCTCGCCCGGTTCCAGCACCTGCCGCACTTCGCGGATCGTCTGCGCGAAAGTGCGGGTCATGCCCGTCACCATGGCATCGCCCACGCCCAGCTTCAGCAGGGCCGAAGCGAACACGTTGCGGTCCTGATTGACCATGCGGCGCACGTCGCGTTCCAGGAAACCCCGGCGTTGCAGCCGCTCGTACAGCAGTTCCACCATTGCGGGCACATGCTCGCTGACGGCAGAGTTTTCGATCTGGTAGCTGTCGGGGTTGCCCACGCCCAGTTCGACCAGCTTGGCGCGCACGGCCTCGGTCCGGCCGACCAGCACCGGCTCGCCATAGCCGAAATCGCGGTACTGGATCGCCGCGCGCAGCACGACTTCGTTCTCCGCCTCGGCAAAGATCACCCGCTTGGGGTTGGCCTTCACCGTCTCGTAAACCTGCGTGAGCACCGACGTCGTGGGGTTCAGGCGCGCCTTCAGGCTGTGGCGATAGGCGTCGAAATCCTCGATCGGCTTTTGCGCCACGCCGGTATCCATCGCGGCCTTGGCCACGGCGGACGACACGACTTCCATCAGGCGCGGATCGAACGGCGCGGGGATGATGTAGTCATGCCCGAACTGCTGGTTCTTGCCATAAGCGGCGGCGACCTCTTCCGGCACCTGTTCGCGCGCCAGTTCGGCAATCGCGATGGCGGCGGCGATCTTCATTTCCTCGTTGATCGCGGTGGCGCGCACGTCCAGCGCGCCGCGGAAGATGAAGGGGAAGCCCAGCACGTTGTTGACCTGGTTCGGATAGTCCGACCGGCCCGTGGCGACGATGGCGTCCGGGCGCACCGCCTTGGCATCGGGCGGGGTGATTTCCGGGTCCGGGTTGGCCATCGCGAAAATGATCGGCTGATCGGCCATGTCCTTGACCATGTCCTGCGTGATAGCGCCCGCCGCCGACAGGCCCAGCACGATGTCCGCGCCCTGCATCGCTTCCTTCAGCGTGCGCTTGTCGGTCTGGATCGCGTGGGCGGACTTGAACTGGTCCACCCCCTCGCGCCCGACATAGATCACGCCCTTGGTATCGCAGACGGTCACGTTTTCGTGGCGCACGCCCATCGACTTGATCAGCGCGGTGCAGGCCAGCGCCGATGCGCCCGCGCCGTTGACGACGACCTTCACGTCCTTGAACTCGCGGCCCGTCAGATAGCACGCGTTGACCAGGCCGGCGGCGGCGATGATCGCGGTGCCGTGCTGGTCATCGTGCATCACCGGGATCTTCATGCGCTCGCGCAGCGCCTGCTCGATCACGAAGCATTCGGGGGCCTTGATGTCTTCCAGATTGATCCCGCCAAAGCTGGGTTCCATCATCGCGACCGCTTCGATGATCGCATCGGGGTCTTCGCTGTTCAGTTCAATGTCGATGGAATCGACGTCGGCAAAGCGCTTGAACAGCACCGCCTTGCCTTCCATCACCGGCTTCGATGCCAGCGCGCCCAGATTGCCCATCCCCAGAATCGCGGTGCCGTTGGAAATGACCGCCACCAGGTTGCCCTTGGCGGTGTAGTCATACGCGCAGGACGGATCGTCGGCGATAGCCTGCACCGGCACCGCGACGCCCGGCGAATAGGCCAGGGACAGGTCGCGCTGGGTCGCCATCGGCTTGCTGGCGATGATCTCGATCTTACCGGGGCGGATGGTGCTGTGATAGAACAGCGCTTCGCGCTCGGTGAAACGGACGTTGCTTTCGTCGGACACGGTCGGTTCTCCAGATATCGGCCTCGCCCTAACGGAAGGATGCGCGACGCGATAGGGGAAAGCTGGGGTTTGCGGCTTTCCGAATCGTATGCAGGGCCGCTACTCCACTGGCATGACCGCCGCCCCCGCTACCCCGATGATGACGCAATACCTTGCGCTCAAGGCCGAGGCGGCGGATTGCCTGCTGTTCTACCGCATGGGCGACTTTTTCGAGCTGTTCTTCGAGGACGCGAAACAGGCTGCCCAGATCCTCGACATCGCGCTGACCAGCCGGGGTGAGCATCTGGGCGTGCCGATCCCGATGTGCGGGGTGCCGGTCCATTCGGCGGAAGGGTATCTGGCCCGCCTGATCAAGGCCGGGTGCCGGGTGGCCATCGCCGAACAGGTCGAAACGCCAGAGGAAGCGAAAAAGCGCGGCGGATCGAAGGCGCTGGTCGCGCGCGATATCGTCCGCTTCGTCACCGCCGGCACCCTGACCGAGGAAGCCCTGCTGGAGCCGCGCCGCGCCAACGTGCTGGCCGCCGTGTGCGAAGTGCGCGGGACCATCGGGATTGCGGCCTGTGACATTTCGACCGGGCGAATGGAACTGGAAGAATGCGCGCCCGACCGGCTGGGCGCCGCGCTCGCCCGGCTGGGGGCCAGCGAAACCGTCGCGCCCGAAGGGCTGGACGGCGTGCCGCTCGACACCATCCCCCGCCCGACCCGCGATTTTTCCAGTGACGGCGGCGAGGCACGGCTGAAAGCGGTGCACGGGGTTACCACGCTCGACGGGTTCGGTGATTTCACCCGCGCGATGCTGGCCGCCGCCGGGGGCCTGATCGCCTATCTCGACCATGTCGGGCGCGGCAAGCTGCCGCTGCTGCTGCCGCCGGTCGCGCGCACCGGCGATGCCGCGCTGGCGATGGATGAGGCGACGCGGGCGAGTCTGGAAATCCTGACCACGTCCCAAGGCACCCGGCGCGGCAGTCTGGTGGAGGCGGTGGACCGCTGCGTTACCGGCGCGGGGGCGCGCCAGCTGGCCGATGACCTCTCCGCCCCGCTAACCGATACCGCCGCAATTCAGGCCCGGCTGGCGCTGGTGGCATGGCTGCACGATGATCCGCTGCTGCGTGCGGACTTGCGCACGGTGCTGCGCGCCTTGCCCGATCTGGGCCGGGCGCTGGGGCGGATCGTGGCCGGGCGCGGTTCCCCGCGTGATCTGGGCCAGCTGCGCGATGGCCTTAGCGAAGCGCGGCGCATCCATGACTATCTGGTGCAGCGGCAGGAACGCCCCGCCCTGCTGGATGCGCTGCTGCCCAGCCTGACCGGGCACGGCGCGCTGACCGACCTTTACGCCCGCGCGCTCGTCCCCGCCCCGCCGACCGAGCGCGGCCAAGGCGGGTTCATTGCCGAAGGCTATGACGCAGCGCTGGACGAACTGCGCCGCATATCGGGCGATGCGCGCCGCGCGATTGCCATGCTGGAAGCGAAATACCGCGACCAGACCGGAATTGCCGCGCTGAAAATCCGCCACAACGGCGTGCTGGGCTATTTCATCGAAGTGCCCGCCAAGCACGGCGATGCATTGATGGCGCCCGACAGCGGGTTTACTCACCGCCAGACGATGGCGGGCGCGGTGCGGTTCAACGCGCTGGCATTGCACGAGGAGGCCAGCCGGATTGCCGAAGCGGGCGGCCATGCCCTCGCCGCCGAAGAAGCGCATTTCGAGGAACTGATCGCCGCCGCCGTCGCTGCGCGCCACGCCATTGCCGCCACCGCCGCCGCGCTGGCCCGGATCGACGTTGCCGCCGGACAGGCCGAGCGCGCCGCCGAGGGGGGCTGGTGCAAGCCGGTCATTTCCGACGGGCTGGGTCTGGACATCACTGGCGGGCGGCACCCGGTGGTCGAAGCCGCGCTGGCGGGCCGGGGTGAGCGCTTCATCGCCAACGATTGTCGCCTCGCCCCGCATGACCGGCTGTGGCTGGTCGGCGGGCCGAACATGGGCGGTAAATCGACCTTCCTGCGCCAGAACGCGCTGATCGTGCTGCTGGCGCAGGCGGGCGGGTTCGTCCCCGCAGAAGCCGCGCGGATCGGGCTGGTCGACCGCCTGTTCAGCCGGGTCGGCGCGTCCGACAATCTGGCGCGCGGGCGCTCCACCTTCATGGTCGAAATGGTCGAGACCGCCGCGATCCTCGCGCAGGCGACCGAGCGCAGCTTTGTCATCCTCGACGAAGTCGGGCGCGGCACGTCCACTTATGACGGGCTGGCGCTGGCCTGGGCGGTGGTGGAGGCGGTCCACGGCGTTAACCGCTGCCGTTGCCTGTTCGCCACGCACTACCACGAACTCGCCCGGCTGGCCGAAAGCTGCGAGGCGCTGTCGCTCCACCACGTGCGCGCGCGCGAATGGAAGGGCGAACTGGTGCTGTTGCACGAGGTCAGCGAAGGCCCGGCGGACCGCTCCTATGGCCTCGCCGTTGCCAAGCTGGCGGGCGTCCCCGCACCGGTCGTCGCGCGGGCAAAATCGGTGCTCGACCGGCTGGAAAAGGGCCGCGCGGAAACCGGCGGGCTGGCCGCTGGGCTGGGCGATCTGCCGCTGTTCGCCGCCGCTGCCGCCGCGCCGGAAGAACCCGCCGATCCGGTGCGCGAACGCTTGCGCGATCTCGACGTTGACGCGCTCAGCCCGCGAGAGGCGCTCGATGTGCTCTATGCCCTGAAACGCGCGGCGGACAGCGACTGACGGGAAACCTTCGTTAACCCGGCGCTGCTATCGCTGGCGGCCATGTTTGGCCTTGGCCCCAAGATGAACCAGGTGTTTCGCAGTCGCTGGAAGGCGCTGGGCTGGTCGCTGGGCGTGCTGCTGACGGCCTATTGCACCGTGCCGGTGGCTAATCAGGCCCGCCAGCACGAAGCCGCCAAGGTTTCCGCCGCGCACGCAGCGCACAAGTCACCGTGGAGCAAGGACCAGTGAGCGGGCCGCTCCAGCCGCGCAGGGGGCGGCGTGCATGTATCAACTGATCTTCCGCAACTGGAAATTCGCCGCACTGTGGGCCATCGGCATCAGCGCCAGCGTCGCCGCGTTCTTTGAACCGGGCGGCGGGCAGGAACAGCTGGCCGCCAGCGCCGAAAAAATCGAGACGGCCAAGGCCATGGAAAGCGTAGCCCCCGCTCCACCCCCGCCGCCGGTTGACGAAGTGGTCGTGGACGAACCGCTGAGCGACGAAGAGGCCACTGCCGCCGAAGCGAGCGCACCCGTGATGGACAATACCGTTCCGGTCGAGAACGACCCGACCGAAGAGTCCTAACGCGCGGGCAGCAGCGCGCCGAGTTCGGCCTCAACCCGGTCGATGATCGCACCCTGCATCCAGCGTTCCTGCGCGCGCTGACTGGCGGCGGCGCCATAGGTCGCGCGGCGGTCCGGATCATCGGCGAGCGCGGCAATCGCCGCTGCCAGCGCGGCGGCATCGCCCGGCGGCGTAATCACGCCGCAGCCATCAACTTCGTCGTAGAGCCCGGTGCCGGGTTCAGTCGTGGCGACTACCGGACGGCCCGACAGCAGCATGTTGGTCAGCTTCGACGGCAGCACCAGATCGGCCGCGCCCGCGATCTGGGGCAGCAGGTGCAGATCCGCCATGGTCAGCATCGCGCCCATCTTTTCCGCTGGTTGCAGGTCGTGCAGCTGGACGTTCGGCAGCCCGGCGGAAAGCCGTTCCAGCTCCGCCCGGTTCGGCCCTTCGCCGCAGATCACGAAGGCAATGTCATCACGCCCCTTCAGCGCGCGCGCCGCCTCGACCAGGATCTCGATCCCCTGCTTGCGGGCGATATTGCCGGAATAGAGCGCCACTTTGCGCTGCCCCAGCCCCCATTCCGCGCGGATCGCCGCGGCGCCGGCGGCATCCGGCGCAAAGCTGGCATTGGCCCAGTTGCGCACTTCCAGCACGCGCTGGGGGGCCACGCCCTTGGCCACCAGCTTGGCGCACATCTGCGGACTGATGGTCGAAGCCCGGTCCGCAAGGCGCAGGATGCGGCTTTCGAACCACGCGGCAAACCGCCCGACCGTGCTGTCCTGCGGCAGCAGCCCGGTGGCAAGCGCGGCCTCAACCTCGAAATCCTGGACGTGGACCCACAGCTTTGCGCCCGCCAGCCGCGCCGCGATCCATGCCGTCACCACGCTGAACAACGCGGGCGCGATCGCGATCACCACGTCAGGACGCTCGGCCCGGCGGGCCAGTCCGGCGCGGATGGCAAAGGGCAGCGCGGTCAGCGCGAAACTGGCCAGATGGATGATCCGCTTCAGCCCGCCCGGATCGGCCGGGACATAATGCGGGCAGCGCGTGATGGTCACGCCGTTCTCCACGCCGTGCCGCCAGCCGCCCCCGGCAAAGGCCGGATCGACCCGCCATTTGGGATAATAGGGCTTGCCCGCGATCATCGCCACGCGGTGCCCGCGCGCCACCAGCGCTTCGGCCAGGCCGGCGCTATAGGGACCGATGCCGACCTGTTCGGGGGCATAGTTGATCCCGACGATCAGTACCCGCCGCCCGGCGCCTGTCTGGCTCATGCGGGTCAGCTGCCGCGCTTGGGAACGGCGAAGGTGCCAGTCACCCGGCCCCCGGTGGTGCTGGCCCCGGAAACCCCGCCGCCGCGCCCGTCAACGCTGGAAATGCCCGAATTGAGATCGATCACCAGCCGCCCGCCGTTCAGCGTATCGCCGCCCCGGCGCAGCGCCACATTGCCCGCCAGCGTGATGATCCGGCGATTGAAATCATAGATCGCAACATCGCCCCGCGCGCTTTCATCGCCGCGCGTCACCGCCACGCCGCCGGTCGCATCGATCCGCTGGATCTTGAGCGAGCCTTCATCGGTGAAGGCCACCGTGGTGCGGCCGGCCTGCATCCGCAGCCCGCCCTGGCTGATGTCGACATTGCCCGACAGGATCACGCGGTTCTGCTTGTCCTGCAATTCGATCCGGTCAGCGGCATAGCTGACCGGCGCATCGCTGTTATGCCCGCCGATCGCCTGCGCGCCCGACTGGCCGACCGCCAGCAGGGCGACCGCCCCCAGCGCGAACCCGCCCATCAGCGAACGCAGAGCCGTGGAAGTGAGAGAACGTGTGGCCATCATGGCATCCTGAGCTTGCCCGGCGACATCAGCAGCCGGGCGTGTCCATCAAGGGTTACAGTGCGCGCATCCAGATCGGCAATGATCCGGTCCGCGCTGAAAGTGCCGGCCGGGATTGCCCCGGTCACCCCGCCAGAGCCAACCACGCGGCGCCCCTGCAAGTCGATCGCGATAGCGCTGGTAGTCATCCGGTAACCATCGGCGGCGGTGAAGTTGACCGGTCCGGTCACATCCACGGTCTGACGGTCATAGTCATAAATCCCGCCGCGCGCGGACAATTCCGCCGGGCCATCCGCCAGTTTGATCCGCGCGACCAGGTTTTCCATCCGCACCACCGGTTCATCCGCGCTGGCCTGAACCGCGCTGCCCGCCGTGATGGTAAAGGGCCGTCCGGAATTGTCCTCACCCCGGTACATCGCCTCTGACACGCGCAGCCGCTCGTTCACCACGGCCACCTTGGTCCGGTCGAGCAGGAAGCTGATTTCTCCGCGCGGCACCACCGGTCCCAGAATCATCGCCGCCGCGACCACCCCGATCAGCCCCGGCAGCCAGCGCGCGAGGATATGGACCGTGCGGTCATGCGACCCGCCAGGCGCGGCCCATTGCCGGCGCTTGCCGCGCATCAGATCGGCAGCCTGAGTCATTGGATCGGCGCGTTACGCTTCATGGCTGAAGATGTCCTTGTCCGCCCAGCCGGCCAGATCGAGCCGGGCGCGCATCGGCAGGAAATCGAAACACGCCTGCGCCAGGTCGGTCCGCCCTTCGCGCGCCAGCCGCTCCACCAAGATGGTGTGCATCGCGTGGAGGTGGCGCACGTCGGACGCGGCATATTCCTGCTGCGCATCGGACAGCACCGGGCCGCCCCAGTCGCTCGACTGCTGCTGCTTGGAAATTTCCTTGCCCAGCAATTCGCGGACCAGGTCCTTCAGCCCGTGGCGGTCGGTATAGGTTCGCACCAGCTTGCTGGCGATCTTGGTGCAGAACACCGGCGCGGCGACCACACCCATGTAATGTTCGATCGCGGCCAGATCGAACCGGGCGAAGTGATACAGCTTCAGCCGGGCCGGATCGGCCAGCACCGCCTTCAGATTGGGCGCGGCATAGTCCGTTCCGGGGTTGAACCGCACCAGGTGCTCGTTCCCCCCGCCATCCGAAATCTGGACGAGGCACAAGCGGTCGCGCGGGGTAATCAGCCCCATGGTTTCGGTATCGACGGCAATGGGGCCGGGGGCCAGCACGCCTGCGGGAAGATCTTCTTCGTGGAGATAGACAGCCATATCGGCAAAGTGCTTAGGCTGATCGCGCGCCAAGGGAAAGTCCCGGAATCAGGAACCTGTGCTGATGCCAAGCGATAATGCCATCCCCCCCAGCTGGCAGGGCGTGCTCGCCCCGGTATTGGACACGCCCGAAGCGCGGCGGCTGGGCGGGTTCCTGCGGGCCGAGGAAGCCGCGGGCAAGACGATCCATCCCCCGCCGGGCACCCGCCTGGCCGCGCTGGACCTGACGCCGCTGGACGCGGTGAAAGTGGTGATCCTGGGGCAGGACCCCTATCACGGGGCCGGACAGGCACATGGCCTGTCGTTCTCGGTCCAGCCAGGGGTCAAAGTGCCGCCCAGCCTGGTAAACATCTACAAGGAACTGGAAACGGACCTTGGCCTGCCCCGCCCCGCCCACGGCAACCTGACGGGCTGGGCGCGGCAAGGCGTGCTGCTGCTCAACGCCGCGCTGACGGTGGAGGACGGCAAGCCCGCATCGCACCAGGGCAAGGGCTGGGAAGCCATCACCGACGCGGTCGTCGGCGCGGTTGCGGCCAAGGCGGATCCGTGCGTGTTCATGCTGTGGGGCAACCATGCCCGCAAGAAGGCTCAGCGCGTCGCCGGCCTTGGCCCCGGCAGCCACCACCTGATCCTGACCGCCCCGCATCCCAGCCCGCTGTCCGCCCACACCGGCTGGTTCGGCAGCCGTCATTTCAGCCAGGCGAACGCCTTTCTGGAAGCCAACGGGCGCGGCGCGGTGGACTGGCGGGTTTAAGTGAGCCGCTTGCCGATCGCCGCCGCCAGCATTTCGCCCAGGCGCGGCCCTTGCCGGGGGTAGAGGTACGGTTCGATCAGTTCCGCCTCGATCAGCGCCAATTGCCCGTCCGGCAGGCGCACCATGTCAATCCGGGCATAGAGCGGCACTTCGGCAAATGGCAGCATGGCCAGCACTTGCGCGGCGCGGGCAATATCGGCCGGGTCCGGATCGAGCGCCACTTCGCGCCCGCCATAGAGCGACTGGATGCGGTAATCACCGTCTGCCGCCTGTTTCAGCAAGGCGTGGCAAAACTGCCCGTCGATGAAGATCAGGCTGTATTCGCCCTCGGCCTGGATCGCGGGCAGGAACGGCTGGATCATCCCGGCCTGCCCCAGCCGCCAGTCCGCCGCCGGGGGATCGGCGCGGGTAAAGCTGAACTGGCCGACGGCGCCCGCCCCGACGCGGCGCTTCACCACCACCCGGTCAGTACCGAACTGGTCGAACGCGCGGGCGATGTCGTCCGCGCCCGGATCGTCCACCCACCGCGTCGGGATCGATGGCGCACCGGCCTCCGCCAGTTCGCGCAGATAGCCCTTGTCCGCGTTCCAGCGCACGATCTCCGCCGGGTTGCAGACCATGACCCCGGCCGCTTCCAGTGCTTCCAGCCGGGCAAGAAACTCGGCCGGGTGATCGGTATAGTCCCAGACCGTGCCCAGCACGGCTAGGTCGAACCCGGCCAGCGCCTCCAGCGGCGCGCGCCAGTCGATCTCGGTCAGCACGGCATCCATGCCGGCCAGCCCGCCGCGCAGCGCGGCGACCTGCACGTCATGCTCAAACGCATCGGCGCGGCGGGTGGGCGATCCGGGCAGGGTTCCGGCACAGGCGAGAAAGGCGATCTGGCGTGTCATGCCCCCGCCCTAGCGCCAGCGCGCCGACCGAGCAATTCGCGCCGACTGGGCAATTCGCGCCGACTGGGCAATTCGCGCCGACTGGGCAATTCGCGCCGACCTGGCAAATCGCACGCTCCCAAAAACGAACAGGGCGCGCCGTGCGGCACGCCCTGTCGTGTTCAGCCGAAAACGCCGGATCAGCGCGGCAGGACGCTTGCGCCCATCAGCGCCTCATCCACCGCGCGGGCGGCCTGGCGGCCTTCGCGGATCGCCCATACGACCAGGCTCTGCCCACGGCGCATGTCACCGCACGCGAAGATCTTCGGATCGCTGGTGCGATAGCTGAACGTGTCGGCAAAGACATTGCCGCGCGCGTCCAGATCGACCCCGGCCTGATCCAGCAGACCGGTCTTGCGCGGGCCGACAAAGCCCATCGCCAGCAGGATCAGATCCGCCTTCAGCGTAAATTCGCTGCCGGGGATTTCCTGCATCTTGCCATCGACCCATTCGACGCGGACGCAGTCCAGCCCGGTGACCTGCCCGTCCTTGCCCTGCACGCGCTTGGTCAGGATCGCCCAGTCGCGCTCCACCCCTTCTTCGTGGCTGGTCGAAGTGCGCAGCTTCAGCGGCCAATCCGGCCAGGTCAGCAGCTTGTTTTCCTTTTCCGGCGGCTGCGGCATGATTTCAATCTGCGTGACCGATGCCGCACCCTGGCGGTTGGAGGTGCCGACGCAGTCGCTGCCGGTATCGCCGCCGCCGATCACGACGACGTGCTTGCCGGTGGCAAGCAGCGAACCGCGCGGCGCGGCGCGCACTTCGTCATCGCCCGCGTTGCGCTTGTTCTGCTGGGTCAGGAATTCCATCGCCAGCCGCACGCCGGGCAGTTCCGCTCCGGGGATTTCCAGCCGGCGCGGTTCTTCCGAGCCGCCGGACAGGACGATCGCGTCAAAGTTTTCACGCAGCGAGTTGACCGAAATCGTCACGCCCACTTCCGTCGAAGTGCGGAATTCCACCCCTTCGGCTTCCATCTGCACCGCCCGGCGGTTGATCAGGTGCTTTTCCAGCTTGAAGTCCGGAATGCCGTACCGCAGCAGCCCGCCGATGCGGTCGTTCTTTTCGAACACCGTCACCGAATGGCCCGCCCGCGCCAGTTGCTGCGCGGCGGCCAGCCCGGCCGGGCCGGAACCGACGACCGCCACCGACTTGCCGGTGCGCTTGGCCGGAACCTGCGACGTGATCCAGCCGTTTTCCCAGCCCTTGTCGACGATCGCGCATTCGATCGACTTGATCGTCACCGGCTGGTCGATGATGTTCAGCGTGCAGCTCGCCTCGCATGGGGCGGGGCAGATGCGGCCGGTGAATTCCGGGAAGTTGTTGGTCGAATGCAGCACTTCCAGCGCATTCTGCCAGTCCCCTTCATAGACCAGGTGATTCCAGTCCGGGATGATGTTGTTCACCGGACAGCCGTTGTGGCAGTACGGAATGCCGCAGTTCATGCAACGGCTGGCCTGCGCCTTCAGCGCCGGCTCCGCATGCGGAATCACAAATTCCTTGTAATGGGTCAGCCGCTCCTTCGGGTCCGCATAGGTGCGGTCCTGGCGGTCGAGTTCGAGAAAGCCGGTTTCCTTGCCCATGGTTCGGTTCCTTATTCCGCGGCCACCGAGGCGGCAGCCTGCCGCTCGGCCTCGATTTGCTTGAGCGCCTTTGCGTAATCGCGCGGCATTACCTTGACGAACTTGCCCAGCGCATTGCCGAAGTCGTCCAGCAGCGCGCGGGCGCGCTGGCTGCCGGTGTGGAGGTGGTGGCGTTCCAGCAGCACCTTCAACCGTTCGGCATCGTGATAGAGCACGTCGCCCATCCCGGTGTCGTTGACCCCGCCCGAACGCTGCGTCGGACGGCCCGCGCCATCCTCCTCGTCACGCTCCGCCTTGATCGGCAGCAGATCGACTTGCGCCATGTTGCACAGCTGCGCGAACTGGCCGTCCTCGTCATAGACATAGGCCACCCCGCCCGACATACCCGCCGCAAAGTTGCGCCCGGTCTTGCCCAGCACGGCCACCACGCCGCCGGTCATGTATTCGCAGCCATGATCGCCAGTGCCTTCGACCACCGCGACCGCGCCCGAATTGCGCACGGCAAAACGTTCCCCGGCGACGCCGTTGAAATAGGCTTCGCCCGCGATCGCGCCGTACAGCACGGTGTTGCCGACGATGATGTTCTGCGCCGGATCGCGCTCAACGTGGGCCGGCTGGCGCACGATCACGCGGCCACCCGACAGGCCCTTGCCGACATAGTCATTGGCATCGCCGGTCAGGTCCAGCGTGACGCCGTGGGCCAGCCACGCGCCAAAGCTCTGCCCCGCAACCCCGGTCAGGCGGACCGAGATCGTGTTGTCGGGCAGGCCGGCATGGCCATAGCGCTTGGCGACTTCGCCCGACAGCATCGCGCCGACCGTGCGGTTCACGTTGATCACCTTGCGCTCGATCACCACGGCCTGCTGCTTGTCCAGCGCATCGGCGGCGGCCGCGATCAGATCGTTGTCGAGCGCCTTTTCCAGCCCATGGTCCTGCGTGCCCGACCAGCCAAGCGACGGGCTTTCGCCCTGCGGCGCCTGATAGAGGATGCGGCTGAGGTCCACGCCTTCGGCCTTCCAGTGGTCGATCGCCTGGCGGGTATCCAGGCGGTCCACCCTGCCGACCATCTCGGCGATGGTGCGGAAGCCCATTTCGGCCATGATCGCCCGCAGTTCTTCGGCAACGAAGAAGAAGTAGTTGATCACGTGTTCCGGCTGGCCGGTAAAGCGCGCGCGCAGCACCGGATCCTGCGTGGCCACGCCGACCGGGCAGGTGTTGAGGTGGCACTTGCGCATCATGATGCACCCGGCCGCAATCAGCGGCGCGGTGGCAAAGCCGAATTCGTCCGCGCCCAGCAGCGCGGCCACGGCCACGTCGCGGCCCGTGCGCAGACCGCCGTCCGCCTGCACCGCAATGCGGCTGCGCAGGTTGTTGAGCAGCAAGGTCTGCTGGGTTTCGGCGAGGCCGATTTCCCACGGCGACCCGGCGTGCGTCAGCGAGGTGAGCGGCGAAGCGCCGGTCCCGCCTTCATAGCCGGAAATCGTCACATGGTCCGCGCGCGCCTTCGACACGCCCGCAGCCACGGTGCCGACGCCGACTTCCGACACCAGCTTCACCGAGATGCGCGCACCGGTGTTGACGTTCTTCAGGTCGTGGATCAGCTGAGCCAGATCCTCGATCGAGTAGATGTCGTGGTGCGGCGGGGGCGAGATCAGGCCGACGCCGGGGGTCGAATGGCGGGTCTTGCCAATGGTCTTGTCGACCTTGTCACCCGGCAGTTGGCCGCCTTCGCCAGGCTTTGCGCCCTGCGCCATCTTGATCTGGATGTCGTCGGCGTTGACCAGGTATTCGGTCGTCACGCCAAACCGGCCCGAAGCGACCTGCTTGATCGACGAACGCATCGTGTCGCCGTTGGGCAGGGGCTTGAACCGCGCCGGGTCTTCGCCTCCTTCACCGGTGTTCGACTTGCCGCCAATCCGGTTCATGGCGAGCGCCAGCGTGGTGTGTGCTTCCCAGCTGATCGAGCCATAGCTCATCGCGCCGGTGGCAAACCGCTTCACGATTTCGCTGGCCGGTTCAACCTCGCTGATGTCCAGCGGCTTGTCCGCCTTCTTCAGTTCCAGCAGGCCCCGGATGGTCAGCATCCGGGTCGACTGATCGTTGATGGTCTGGGCGAATTCCTTGTACTTTTCGGGTACATTGCCGCGCACCGCGTGTTGCAGGGCGGCGATGTTCTGCGCGGTCCAGGCGTGTTCCTCGCCGCGCAGGCGCAACCCGTA
Source organism: Novosphingobium sp. (assembly GCA_041909515.1). Lineage (GTDB taxonomy): Bacteria > Pseudomonadota > Alphaproteobacteria > Sphingomonadales > Sphingomonadaceae > Novosphingobium. The sequence goes on from JAYRDH010000024.1 coordinate 27,548, forward strand.
CATCCCGCCCACGTCCAGCATGTTGCGGTAGATCGGGTTGTCGCCATAGGCGGCCTGATGGCGGCGGACGGTTTCCTCGGCCACCTGCTTCAGCCCGATGCCCTCGATCGTGGTCGCGGTGCCGGTGAAGTACTGGTTGATCAGATCGCTCGACAGGCCGACCGCGTCGAAGATCTGCGCGCCGCAGTACGACTGGTAGGTCGAAATGCCCATCTTGGACATGACCTTCAGGATGCCCTTGCCGACTGCCTTGATGTAGTTCTTCTGAACTTCATAGGTGGTCAGCGGCAGTTCCTTCTTCACGCGGATGTCTTCCAGCGTTTCGAAGGCGACATAGGGGTTGATCGCCTCGGCCCCGTAACCCGCCAGCACGCAGAAGTGGTGTACTTCGCGCGCTTCGCCGGTTTCGACGACCAGACCGGTCTGCATCCGCAGGCCCTGGCGGACAAGGTGCTGGTGCACTGCCGCCGTCGCCAGCAGGGCGGGCATCGGGATACGGTCCGGCCCCTGCGCGCGGTCGGACAGGATCAGGATGTTCTTGTCCTGCAACACCGCCTCGGTCGCGGCCCAGCACATTTCCTTGAGCGCCATTTCCAGGCCATCGGCGCCGGTCTTGGCATCCCAGGTGATGTCGATCGTCTCGGTGCGGAACGCGCCGTCCAACGCGGCTTCGACCGAGCGGATCTTGGCCACTTCCTCGTTCGTCAGGATCGGCTGGTCAACTTCCAGCCGCTTGTGCGTGCCGGCTTCCATGCCCAGCAGGTTCGGGCGCGGCCCGATCATGCTGACCAGGCTCATCACCAGTTCTTCGCGGATCGGGTCGATCGGCGGGTTGGTGACCTGCGCGAAGTTCTGCTTGAAGTAATCGTAGAGCAGCCGGGCACGGCTGGACAGCACCGCGATCGGGGTGTCCGTCCCCATCGATCCGATCGGATCGTCACCATTGCGGCCCATCGGCTCAAGGAACTTGGCGACGTCTTCCTGGGTATAGCCGAAGGCCTGCTGGCGATCGAGCAGGCTGGTGGTTTCCACCGCGACCTGCGCCAGTTCCGGCTCGACCACTTCCAGGTCCTTCAGCTTGTACTGCGCGGATTCAAGCCACTGTTCATACGGCTCTTCCCCGGCCAGCTGGGCCTTGATTTCCTCGTCCTCGATGATGCGGCCTTCCTCAAGGTCGATCAGCAGCATCTTGCCGGGCTGGAGCCGCCACTTGCGAACGATGTTGTCTTCCTTGATCGGAAGCACGCCGCTTTCCGACGCCATCACGACCAGATCGTCGTCCGTCACCAGGAAGCGCGCGGGGCGCAGGCCGTTGCGGTCCAGCGTGGCGCCGATCTGGCGGCCATCGGTAAAGGCCACGGCAGCCGGGCCGTCCCACGGTTCCATCAGCGCGGCGTGGTATTCATAGAACGCGCGGCGCTTGGCATCCATCAGCGGGTTGCCGGCCCAGGCTTCGGGGATCAGCATCATCACCGCGTGGGCCAACGGATACCCGCCCGCCAGCAGCAGTTCGAGCGCGTTGTCGAGGCTCGCCGTGTCCGACTGGCCGTGCGGGATCAGCGGCCACATCTTGTCGAGGTCGGCGCCCAGCAGCTCGCTTTCCATCGTGCGGCGGCGCGCGTTCATCCAGTTGACGTTACCGCGCACGGTGTTGATTTCGCCGTTGTGGGCGATGAACCGGAAGGGGTGTGCCAGCTTCCAGCTGGGGAAGGTGTTGGTGGAGAAGCGCTGGTGAACGAGGCCCAGCGCCGACACGCAATCCGGATCGGTCAGGTCGTGATAGAACCCGCCGACCTGCGTCGCCAGCAGCAGCCCCTTGTACACGATCGTGCGGGTGGAGAAGCTGGGCATGTAGAGTTCGGTCAGCCCCGGCAGCCCGTGCTTTTCGGCCAGCGCCGCCAGCGGGTTCTGGGTCTGCTTGCGGATCGCCAGGATCTTGCGCTCGAACGCGGCCTGATCGGGGCAGTTGGGCCCGCGCGCGACGAAGCACTGGCGGATCACCGGCATCGATTCCAGCACGGTCTTGCCCAGGCCGTCGGTGTTCACCGGCACATCGCGCCAGCCGACCAGCCGCTGGCCTTCCTTGGCGATGAACTTTTCGAACGTGCCGATCACGAATTCGCGGGCCTGCTCATCCTGCGGCAGGAAGCACATGGCAACGGCATAGTCGCCCGGCTGGGGCAGCTTCAGCCCTTCCTGGTCCGCCCACTTGCGGAACATCGCGTCGGGCAGCTGGATCAGGATCCCCGCGCCGTCGCCCAGCAGCGGGTCCGCCCCCACCGCGCCGCGGTGGTCCAGGTTTTTGAGAATTTCGAGCGCCTGGCTAATGATCGCGTGGCTTTTCGCACCTTTAATGTGAGCGACAAAGCCCACACCACATGCGTCATGCTCATTACGGGGATCATAAAGGCCCTGAGGCGCCGGAAAACCCATCGATAAATCCATCCTGTGTCTGGCCGAAATCCTTGATTCGCGTGAAAAGGCACGCAAATCCCGGATTTCCGGCAATTAAGCACAAACCGTCACGCCGCGATAAGCAGCGAAAGTTGCGCCAAGGTTCCCCATGACGACAGGAAGCTGCTTTTGCAACTGCGAATGCGGCAAGAAACGCCTGGGCGCGGCCAAGCGTTTCGAGGAACAGGATTTCAGCGGGGATGCCGGCGGGCGACCTTGCGCCCACCCGGCGGGATCAGGCCGCTCCGCTCATCCGTTGCAGGTTGGCCAGCGCGGCGCGCAGCGCCCGCTCGGTCTCTGCCGGATCAAGCGCTGAGATGGCGGCGGGGTTGACCACCGGCTGTCCGGCACCGACCGCCGAAGGCGCATCGAACTGGCGGAACGGCGCGGAATCCGCCGGGGCCGAAAACGGCGCGGGTGCCGGCGAAAAGGCCGGCGCGGCGGGGGCATAGGACCCGGCCTGCGCCATCGCCAGCGGAGCCTGGCCGGGAAAAATCACCACCGGTTCGAACGCGGTCGCTTCGGCTTCCGGCTCCTCGATCCGCACGAACTGCATGCGGGCCGCCGTCGGCAGGCCCAGATCGAGCAGCGATCCGCATTTGTCCTCCGCGCCCATACCCTCATCTTCCGTCGGCCCCTCATCTTCCGTCGGCCCCTCTTCCGCCGTCGGTGCCGCGGTTTCTCCGGCATCGGCAGTGGGCATGGTCAAGTGGCGCGGCGGCAGCAGGCTGGCGAGCATGTCGTCTGCGGCGTCATCATCGGCCGCCAATGCATCCAGCGGCAGCGGGCGCAACGCGGCGGGCATGGTTACCGGCGCGGGCGGCACGTCCACCACGACGGCAACCGTTTCCGGCTCCGGCCCGGCGGCGGCAGGGGGGGTGGCAAGGCCAAGGCGTTCCAGGCCAGCGGGCCGTTCGGCTGCGACTGCTTCGACCGCCAGCGACTCAGCTTCCGCAGCTGGCACGGCAGTGGGCGCGGCCTCGGCGCGGGCGAACGGCGGCGGCACCGGCTCGGTCGGGGCGTACTGGGCAAACGGGGTATAGGGCGGCGTCTGCAGTTCCGGTTCCGCCGGCAGCGTCGGGGCCGGAGCCTCGATCACCGATTCGGCAGCGCGCGCGGCGCGGGCGGCGCGGCGACGCTGCATCGATTCAGCCAGCCGCGCGGCCAGATCGGCCATGCCCAGCGCGCCAAGCGGCGGCAGCGAATCGGCTGGACCATCCGCCGAAACCGCGGCCAGGGATGCGCTGGCCGGTTCCGGCGCTGCGGGCAGCGGCGTGGCAGGGCGCCGGAACAGCGGCTCGGCCTCTTCCAGTTCGAACACCGAAGTCTTGAACCCGGCAGCCTGGACGAACTCTTGCGGAACGTGATCGTCGGTTGCGACAACGCCAAAGATCTGGCGCGCCACAGCCGGTTCGGCCTGTTCAGCCTGTTCAGCCTGTTCAGCCTGTTCAGCCTGTTCAGGCTCGGCCGGAGCAACGAATTCCTGCCGCGTGGCAGGGGGCTGCATCGCCGCCGGAAGGTCCAGCGGCGCATCGTGCGCCGCCGCCGCAGGCGCGGCAGAGGCCCAGTCGAGCGTCCGGGCGGGTACCGGGTCGGCCGACTGGGCAAAGCTGCCCAAGTCAAGCGGCGCGGCGCCGACGGGCTGATCGGCAAGATCGGCCGGTTCGGCCATGTTGGCGCCAAGCCCCAGTTCCGAAATCGCGAAAATCTGCGGGGCGCCACCCGGCAACGGTGCCATGTCGTGCGGGACATAGGCCTGTTCAGGCAGTTCGACCGCCAACGGGCGGCGACGTCCGCTCAGCCCGCCAGCGCTGGCGGCATCAGCGGCGTTCAACTCTTCATGCGCGGAAATGGGGCGGCGCGCAGGGGCATCGGGATGGCTGTCACGGGCGCGGAATTGCGGCATGGGAACGTCGCGCGCGACGCCGGTCCGCTTGCGCTGGCGGACCTCGGTCTTGGGACGGGTAATCCGGCGGGCAATCAGCAGGCCCACCACGCTGCCCAGCGCTGCCATGCCCAGCGCGACCAGAATGCGCGCGGTCACGCCCAGCGGCGGGGCGGCGGCGGGGATCAGCAGGTCGATCCGGCTGGCCATCACCGCCGCTTCCAGCAGCGTGGGTCGCACCGCCAGGCTGCCCAGCCCGAACAAGGCGCCGAACCACAAGGCCACCACCGCCGGAAACAGCGGGTGCGCCGTGATCGGCTTGGCCTGGCTCGCCTTGCGCTGTGTTTTCGCCACTATCGATACCCCGTTGGTTCAGTCTCAACCCGACCGAACCACCACGTCAGGCCGCGGCGGAAATCCGGTCATCACCCGAAACGGGTATCAGGCGATGGTAAACATCCTGATAACGATAAACATTGTAGGACCAGTCATGGTTGGTGGTAACATGCTGGTAACCCGCTGCGCGCCGAACATCCCACCCGGCGCGGTCGGCCAGCAGCGCAGCCAGCGCAGCGGCGCATGCGGCCGGATCGTCGGGCGCGAACAGCGCGGCGTTGACGCCATCGGTCATCAGCTCGCGGTGCCCGCCCACATCGGATGCGGCCACCAGCTTGCCCTGCGCCATCGCCTCCAGCGGTTTCAGCGGCGTGACCAGATCGGTCAGGCGGCTGCGCTTGCGCGGATAGGCCATGACATCGACCAGCGCGTAATAGCGCTCCACCTCGCTGTGCGGGACCCGCCCGACAAAGCGGATGGCGCTTGCCGCCGGACTGGCGGCGGCCTGCGCGCGCAGTTCCGCCTCGCACGGGCCGCCGCCGACCAGCAGCAACCGGGCATCGGGTTCACGCTCCACCAGCGCGGGCATCGCCGCGATCAGGTCATCCAGTCCTTCATAGTCATAGAAGCTGCCGATGAAGCCGATCACCGGCCCGTCCCCCAGCTCCAGATCGGCGGCCAGCGCCGCTTCGCGCGGGGCGGCCTGCCCGAACAGGTCCAGGTCGACGCCGTTGGGGCTAAGCGTGATCTTGCCTGCGGGAACCCCGCGCAGCACCAGATCGTCCTTCAGGCCCTGACAGATCGTGACGATGGCATCGGCCCCGGCGACAACGTGGTTTTCCAGCGCGCGGGTCAGGCGGTATTTCAGGTTGCCTTCGCTGCCGGTGCCATTGCTGACGGCGGCATCTTCCCAGAAAGCGCGGATTTCATAGACCACCGGAATGCCCAGCCGCCGTGCAGCGATCAGCGCGGCCTTGCCGTTCAGCGCGGGCGAATGGGCGTGGAGCAGATCGGGCCGCCACTCTGCCGCAAGGGCGACGATGGCATCGGCCAGCAGGTTCACTTCGCGCCATTCGCGCAAACCCGGCGGGCCGCCCGCCGTGCCGCGCGTGCGATGAAAGGTCAGCCCTTCGGCCTGCTCCTCATCCGGTCCCGCCGCGACATGGCGCAGGCCGGTGATCCCGCGCACGTCCAGCCCCATCGCCTCCTGCGCTTTCAGAATCGCGCGGGTGCGAAAGGTATAGCCGCTGTGCATCGGCAGCGAATGGTCGAGGACATGGAGAATACGCGTCATAGCCGCATTCCCTAGCCCCGGAACGCTTAACGCGGCGTCAACTCGCCGGTGCTAGGGCGGTATCGCAATGATCGACTACTTCGCCTTGGCACTGACTCACGGCCTGCTGCTCCTGGGGGCGTGGCGGATGCTGGGGCGCGAGGATCTGGACCGAGAAGAGCTGGTCGATCCGGCAACCGCCCTCCCCGCCGAACCCGCGCGCCCAACCGCCGCCAAACCGGGGCTGCGCACGCGTGCTTGATCTGGCGCTGACCGGCTTTGTGTTCGTGCTGCTGGGCCTGGGCCTGCGCAAGCCGTTCCTGTGGGTGCTGGCCTATCTCTACATCGACATCCTCACCCCGCAGCGGATTTCGTGGGGGCTGCTGGCCTCGTTGCCTATTTCGCTGATCGCGTTCGTGCTGGCGTTTGCGGGCTGGACCCTGCTGGATGACAAGCGCGACAGCCGCTTTACCCTGCGCCAGGGCCTGATCGTGGCCCTGCTGGTTTACTGCGGGCTGACCACCCTGACCGCGGACTATCCCGAATCGGCGGCCGAAAAATGGGCTTGGGTGTGGAAGGCGCTGGTCTTTGCGATCTTCCTGCCGCTGACGCTGCGCACCCGCCTGCGGATCGAGGCGGCGGCGCTGACCATCGTGCTGACGGTGGGGGCGATCGTGATTTCGGGCGGGATCAAGACGCTGGGCGGCGGCGGCGGCTATGGCTCGCTGCGGCTGTTCGTGCCGGACAACGCCGGCATCTATGAAGGGTCCACCCTGTCGACCATCGCCATCGCCACCATCCCACTGATCTGGTGGCTCGCGCGGTTCGGCACGTTGTTCAAGCCGGGCAAGCTGGTCACCGGCTTTGCCGTCGCGCTGACATTCGCGGCGCTGCTGATCCCGATCGGCACGCAGACCCGCACCGGCCTGCTGTGCATCGGCCTGCTGGGCGTCTTGTCCCTGCGCGCGGTCAAGCGGCGGTTCCTCTATCTGGGGCTGGCCGGGGTGGCGGCGCTGGCGGCGATCCCGTTCCTGCCGGAAAGCTACACCCAGCGGATGAGCACGATCGAAAACCACCAGTCCGACCAGTCTGCTTCCACCCGCGTCGCGGTGTGGGAATGGACGTGGGATTACGCCAAGCACAACCCGCTGGGCGGCGGGTTCGATGCCTATCTGGGCAACAACTTGCGGGTGGAAACGGTCAAGGCGGTCGGCACCGGCAACAACGTGACCTACCACACCGAATTCCACATCGAAAAATCGCGCGCCTACCACTCGGCCTATTTCGAGATGCTGGGCGAACAGGGCTATCCCGGCTTCCTGCTGTGGGCCTGGGTCCAGCTGCTGGGCATATGGCAGATGGAGCGCCTGCGCGCCCGCTGGAAGGACCGCAAGGGGCCTGGCGAGAACTGGCAGGCCCCGCTGGCCAACGCGCTGCAACTGGCGCAGCTGGTCTATTTCGTCGGCGCGCTGTTCATCGGGATCGCGTTCCAGCCGGTCATGTTCATGCTGATCGGGCTGCAATGCGGGCTGTGGAGCTATCTGCGGCGGATCGACAGCCCGGTGCCCCCCAGCTTTGGCAGCGCCGATGGCAAGCCGCTGTTGCGCACGCATACGGCGGCGCCAGTTGGGGCAGCAAAGGCATGACGGCGCAGCCCTCCCCACGCCACCTCGACGCGCTGACCGGCATTCGCGGGATCGCGGCCTGGGCGGTGGTGTTCTATCACATCCGGCTGTCACTGGCGGGGCTGCTGCCCGCGCCGGTGATCGACTGGCTGGCCAAGGGCTATCTGGCGGTCGACCTGTTCTTTATCCTGTCGGGCTTTGTCATCTGGTACAATTACGCCCCCCGCATCCGCCAGGGCGGCGCGGCGGAAACGCGGCTGTTCCTGTGGCGGCGCTTTGCCCGCGTCTGGCCGCTGCATGCCTTCATCCTTGCCGGGTTCATCGGCTTTGCCGCGCTGCTGCTGGTGACCGGGCGCGACTTGGCCGGATACCCGCTGGCCGAATTGCCGCTGCATATCCTGCTGGTCCAGAACTGGGGCCTGACGAGCGAGCTGACCTGGAACCACCCCGCCTGGTCGATCAGCACGGAACTGGCCGCCTATCTGCTATTCCCCGCCGTGGTCGCACTCGCCCGGTGGGAGGACTGGCCCGACTGGGCGCTGCTCATGCTGGCGACCGCACTGGCGCTTTGCGTCCACCTGATCTTCACCGCCAATGGCCACACCGCGCTGGGAGAGGACATTGCGGGCCTGGGCCTGTGGCGCTGCCTGCCCGAATTCGGCATGGGCATGATCCTGTGCATCCTGTGGCAGCGCTGGCAATCCGCCCCGCGCGCCGCGCCGCTGGCCTTGCTGGCGGGGCTGGTGTGGGGCGCGGGCGGCACCATGCTGGGCCTGCCCGAAACCGCGCTGGTCCCGCCGGTATTCTTCGCGCTGCTGCTGGCGCTGGCGCTGGACCGGTCAGCCGTTTCGCGCCTGCTGGGCGGGCGGGCGCTGACCTATCTGGGCGAGATCAGCTACTCCACCTACCTCGCCCACTTCTTCCTGTTCATCCTGTTCAAGCTGGCGTTCGTGGATGACAGCCTGCAACTCGACGCCGCGCAGCTGGCCGGGTTCATCGCGCTGGTCGCGGGGGCATCGGTCGCGCTCTATCACGGGGTCGAAAAGCCCGCGCAAAGGTCGCTCAACCGCCGCCCGCCGCGCTGGGCCAGCCGCCCCGCCGCCGTTCCAGCGGAGTGATTCGCACGGGGTAGCCCGGCGCGCGCCCTGCTTGCCGTAACGGCAGCGTCAGGCACGTTGCAACCGCCGCGCGCTTGGGCCATGAACGGGCCTTTCCATCTGTCAGGAGAGGCATATGACCCCGCAGGAACTGCAGGCCAAAGTTGGCCAGAACATCGGCGTTTCGGACTGGTTCGAAGTCAGCCAGGAGCGCATCAACAAGTTCGCCGAAGCCACCGGTGACTTCCAGTTCATCCACATTGACGAGGAAAAGGCCAAGCTGACCCCGTTCGGCGGGACCATCGCGCACGGGTTCCTGACCCTGTCGCTGATCCCGGTGCTGTCGGCGATGACCGAAGGCGCGCGCGTCAGCAACGTGAAGATGGGCGTCAACTATGGCGGCAACAAAACCCGCTTCATCTCGCCGGTCCGCGCGGGCAAGCGCGTGCGCGCCCACGTCAAGCTGCTCGACCTCACGGAAAAGCGCCCCGGCCAGTGGCAGCAGACCAACGAATACACCATCGAGATCGAAGGCGAGGACAAGCCCGCCCTGATCGCCGAATGGGTGATGCAGTTCTTCGTGTGATCCGCGTCCTCCCCCGGATACCGACACACCAACCGATACTTCAAGGAAACTACCATGCGTGACGCAGTCATCGTCGCCGCCGCCCGTACGCCGATTGGCCGGGCCTATCGCGGCGCATTCAATGCCACTCCGGGCGCTTCGCTCGGCGCACTCAGCCTGAAAGCGGCCATCGAACGTGCCGGGATCGAAGGCGGCGAAGTGGACGACGTGCTGTGGGGCTCGGCCCTGCAACAGGGTACCCAGGGCGGCAACATCGCCCGTCAGGTCGCGCTGAAGGCGGGCCTGCCGGTCACCGTGTCGGCCATGTCGATGGACCGCCAGTGCTCGTCGGGCCTGATGGCGATTGCCACCGCGTCAAAGCAGGTGGTGCTGGACCGGATGGACGTGGTCGCCGCCGGCGGGCAGGAATCGATCAGCCTGGTTCAGACCAAGGACATGCGCGTTGCCGCCGATCCCAGCCTGATCGCTATGCACAACGCGATCTACATGCCGATGCTCCAGACCGCCGAAATCGTCGGCAAGCGTTATGGCATCGGCCGCGAAGCCTGCGATGCCTATGCGCTCCAGTCGCAGCAGCGCACCGCCGCCGCGCAGGCCGCCGGTGTGTTCGCCGATGAAATCGTCGCCTGCTCGGCCACGATGGCCGTGACCGACAAGGCCACCGGCGAAGTCACCATGAAGGACGTGACGCTGGCCAAGGACGAAGGCAACCGTCCCGAAACCACGCTGGAAGGCCTGCAATCGCTGGGTTCGGTCCTGCCCGACGGGATCGTGACCGCCGGCAACGCCAGCCAGCTGTCCGACGGCTCCGCCGCCGTGGTGGTGATGGAAGCCGCGCTCGCCGCGAAGAAGGGCCTGACCCCGCTCGGCCGCTATGTCGGCATGGCGGTTGCGGGCACCGAGCCGGACGAAATGGGCATCGGTCCCGTCTTCGCAATCCCCAAGCTGCTCAGCCGCTTCGGCGTCAGCATGGACGACGTCGGCGTGTGGGAACTGAACGAAGCGTTTGCCGTGCAGGTGCTGTACTGCCGCGACAAGCTGGGCATTCCCGATGACCGCCTGAACGTCAACGGCGGCTCGATCTCGATCGGCCACCCTTACGGCATGACCGGCGCGCGCTGCACCATGCACGCGCTGATGGAAGGCAAGCGCCGCGGCGCGAAGTATGTCGTCGTGACGATGTGCGTCGGCGGCGGCATGGGCGCGGCCGGCCTGTTCGAGGTCCTGTAACAATGCCCCTGCCCGCGCCCCGGATCGCTCTGCTCGACAGAGCGGGATCCGGGGGCGCGGGCAGAATTTTCAATGCGCCGTCACGATAGCTTTCGCCCGGAAGGCGTGGCTTACGCCACCACCTTCAGCTGCGCGCGGTCGTGCTTGGCAATCCAGTCTTCCACGATCGGGGCGATCTTTTCCCGCCACTTGCTGCCGTTGAAAATGCCATAATGGCCCACTTCCGGCGCAAGGTGATACTGCTTGCGCGATTCCGGCAGGTTCGGGGTCAGATGCAGCGAAGCCTTGGTCTGGCCGATGCCGGAAATGTCGTCACGCTCCCCCTCGATCGCCAGGATCGCGGTGTCGGTGATGGCGCCCAGGTCCACCCGCTTGCCGCGATGGACGAATTCGCCGTTGGGCAGCGAATGCTTCTGGAACACTTCCTCCACCGTTTGCAGATAATAATCCGCGTTAAGGTCGCAGACCGCACGGTATTCGTCATAGAAGGTCTTGGTCGCTTCCGCGCTTTCGCCGTCGCCATCCACCAGATGCTTGAACATGTGATAGTGGCTGAGCATGTGGTTGCCCAGGTTCATGCTCATGAAGCCCGCCAGCTGCATGAAGCCCGGATAGACCCGGCGGCCCGCGCCCGGATATTGCAGCGGCACCGTGCCGATCACCGTGTAGCGGAACCATTCGATCGGGCGCTGCATCGCCAGGTCGTTGACCGTGGTCGGTGCTTCGCGGGTGTCGATGGGGCCACCCATCATGGTCAGCGACAACGGGCGGCACGGATGCTTGTCCGCTGCCATGATCGCGGTGGCGGCAAAGGTCGGCACCGACGGCTGGCACACCGCCAGCGCGTGTGCGCCGGGGCCGATGTGTTCAAAGAAGGCAATCAGATAGTCGATGTAATCGTCCAGATCGAAGCTGCCCGCGCTGAGCGGCACCATCTTCGCGTCGGCCCAGTCGGTGATGTACACTTCGCAGCGCTCGATCATCCGGGCGACCGTGCCGCGCAGCAGCGTGGCAAAGTGGCCGCTCATCGGGGCGACGATAAACAGGCGCGGGGCATTTTCGGGCAGCCCGGCGTGAGTAAAACGCAGCAGATTGCCGAACGGCTTGTGCATCACGATGGCTTCGGTGACGGGATAGGTTTGCCCGTCCACGGTCACGGATTCGATGTCGAAGGCGGGCTTGCCATAGTTGGCGGTCGCGTGGGCGAACACTTCCAGCGCCGATGCCATCACCGATCCACCCGCGCCATAGCCGAACGGCAGCGCCGGATTACCCAGCATTTCCGCCCCGATCGAGGCCCAGCTGCTGGCCGCGTTCATCCACGAACGCTGCAATTCATAAGCGGTGTAGAGCACGTCTCGTTTATCTCCTGCGCCCGGATTTTCCGGTTGTTTGAAGCACCGTGACTCGATTCGCCCCATTGTGCAATGGCGAAATGAGTTCGCAGTCGCACAATGGGCGACTTGGGGAATGCGCATTTGGCCCTTACGGTGCCTTTGCTCTGTGCTAGGGGCCGCAGCCATGAGTTCGCAAACGACGTCCGCCACGCCTGCGGAACAGCCTGCCACCGAAGCCAAACCCGCCCGCAGCCTTGGTCCGCTGCGGATGATCTGGCGCGAAACCGCCAAGTATCCCCGCCAGGTGGCCTTCGCCGCCGTCGCGCTGATGGTGACCGCCACCGCCACGCTGGCAATTCCGGCCGGCTTCCGCCTGATCATCGACCGCGGCTTTGCCGAGGGCGGCGATCCGGACAGCATCGGGCGCTGGTTCCGCTATCTGCTGCTGATCGTCGCCGTGCTGGGGCTGGGCACGGCCACGCGGTTCTATTTCGTGTCGTGGCTGGGCGAACGCGTGGTGGCCGACATCCGCCTGAAAGTGCAGCAGAACCTGCTGCGCCTGTCGCCCGCCTTCTTTGAAGAGAACAGCCCCAGCGAAATTTCCTCGCGCATGACGTCGGACACGTCCCTGATCGAACAGGTCGTCGGCACCACGGTATCGGTCGCCTTGCGCAACCTGATCATGGGCGTGCTGGGCGTTGCCTATCTCTTCGCACTCGCCCCGCGCCTCGCGCTGGGGCTGCTGGTCGGGATTCCGCTGGTGGTGCTGCCGATCGTGTGGTTCGGGCGGCGGCTGCGCAACATCTCGCGCACCAGTCAGGACCGGGTGGCCGACATCGGCTCGATGGTCTCCGAAATCCTGGGGGGCATGAAGATCGTCCAGGCGTTCAACCAGGAAGGGCGCGAGCTGGACCGCTTTGCCGGGGCGGTCGAGGCAACCTTCGCCTCCGCCCGCCGCCGCATCCTGCT
>JAYRDH010000025.1:0-25491 GCA_041909515.1 Novosphingobium sp.
GGAACGGCTACAACTACGAAGACTCGATCCTGATCAGCGAACGCATCGTCAAGGACGACGTGTTCACCTCGATCCACATCGAGGAATTCGAAGTCATGGCCCGCGACACCAAGCTGGGGCCGGAAGATATCACCCGCGACATCCCCAACGTCGGCGAGGAAGCGCTGCGCAACCTCGACGAAGCGGGCATTGTCTACATCGGCGCGGAAGTGCATCCGGGCGACATTCTGGTCGGCAAGATCACCCCCAAGGGTGAATCGCCGATGACCCCGGAAGAAAAGCTGCTGCGCGCGATCTTCGGCGAAAAGGCCAGCGACGTGCGCGACACCTCGCTCCGCCTGCCGCCGGGCGTGGCCGGGACGATTGTCGACGTGCGCGTCTTCAACCGTCACGGGATCGAAATCGACGACCGTACCCGCGCGATCCAGAACGAGGAAATCGAACGCCTCGCCAAGGACCGTGAAGACGAACGCGGCATTCTGAACCGTGCGACCTACAACCGCCTGCGCGATATGCTGGTCGGTCAGGTTGCCGCGGCCGCGCCGAAGGGCTTCAAGAAGGGCGACACGATCTCGGAAGAGAACCTCGCCGAAGTCGAGAAGCACGAATGGTGGAAGTTCGCCGTGGCCGACGACAAGGTCCAGGGTCAGCTGGAAGCGGTGAAGGCGCAGTACGACGCCACCGTCAAGGCGATCCAGGAGAAGTTCGAGGACCGCAAGGAAAAGCTGGAACGCGGCGACGAGCTGGCGCCGGGCGTGCTGAAGATGGTCAAGGTCTTCGTCGCAGTGAAGCGCAAGCTGCAGCCGGGCGACAAGATGGCCGGCCGTCACGGCAACAAGGGTATCATCAGCCGCATCCTGCCGCAGGAAGACATGCCGTTCCTCGAAGACGGCACCCCGGTCGACTTCGTGCTGAACCCCCTGGGCGTGCCTTCGCGCATGAACGTCGGGCAGATCTTCGAAACCCATCTTGGCTGGGCCGCACGCGGCCTGGGCAAGAAGGTCGGCGCGGCGCTGGATGCGTGGCGTGAAGCCAATCCGAACCCCGAAGCGGGCGCTCCGCCCGAAGCGGTGCGGGAAGTGCTGGCTGATATCTATGGCGAAAACTACGCCGCCGATATCGCCGCGCGCACGCCGGAACAGGTGGTCGAGCTGGCCGAACACGTCCGCGCGGGCGTGCCGATGGGCTCGCCGGTGTTCGACGGTGCGGTGGAAGCCGACGTGTCGGCGATGCTGCGCAAGGCCGGGCTGGACGAAAGCGGGCAGGTCACCCTGTTCGACGGTCGTACCGGTGAAGCTTTCGACCGCAAGGTCACCGTGGGCTACAAGTACGTGCTGAAGCTGCACCACCTGGTCGACGACAAGATCCACGCGCGTTCGATCGGGCCGTACAGCCTCGTCACCCAGCAGCCGCTGGGCGGCAAGGCCCAGTTCGGTGGCCAGCGCTTCGGGGAAATGGAAGTCTGGGCGCTCCAGGCTTACGGCGCGGCGTACACGCTCCAGGAAATGCTGACGGTGAAGTCGGACGACGTGGTCGGCCGCACCAAGGTCTACGAAGCGATCGTCAAGGGCGACGACACCTTCGAAGCCGGCATTCCCGAAAGCTTCAACGTGCTCGTCAAGGAAATGCGCAGCCTCGGCCTCAACGTGGAACTGTCCTCGCTCGATAGCGGCGAAGACGACGATTACGCAGCGGCCGCGGAGTAAGCCGGCCGGGCGGCCAACCTGGCCGCCCGCCGCTACCCCGCCCAGGATATTCACCCTTCAAGGGACTGAACCATGAACGATCTTACCAAGTTCACCAACCAGATGGCGAAGCCGGAAACCTTCGACCAGATCCAGATCGGCCTCGCTTCGCCGGAACGCATCCGCAGCTGGTCGTTCGGTGAAATCAAGAAGCCCGAAACCATCAACTACCGCACGTTCAAGCCGGAACGCGACGGCCTGTTCTGCGCGCGCATCTTCGGGCCGGTGAAGGATTACGAGTGCCTGTGCGGCAAGTACAAGCGCATGAAGTACAAGGGCGTCGTCTGCGAAAAGTGCGGCGTCGAAGTGACCGTGACCAAGGTCCGCCGCGAGCGCATGGGCCACATCGAACTGGCCGCGCCGGTTGCGCACATCTGGTTCCTGAAGTCGCTCCCGTCGCGCATCGGCCTGCTGCTCGACATGCAGCTCAAGCAGCTGGAACGCATCCTCTACTTCGAAAGCTATGTGGTGATCGAGCCGGGCCTGACCCCGCTTGAAAAGTACCAGCTGCTGACCGAAGACGAGCTGTACGAATACCAGGACGAGTATGGCGAAGACGCCTTCTCGGCCGGGATCGGCGCCGAAGCCGTCAAGCACATGCTGATGAGCCTCGACATGGTTCAGGAGAAGGAAGACCTTCTCAAGGAACTGTCCGAAACCAAGTCGGAACTGAAGCCGAAGAAGATCATCAAGCGCCTGAAGGTCGTCGAATCGTTCATCGATTCGGGCAACCGTCCGGAATGGATGATCCTCGACGTCGTGCCGGTCATCCCGCCCGAGTTGCGCCCGCTGGTACCGCTGGACGGTGGCCGTTTCGCGACTTCGGACCTCAACGACCTCTATCGCCGCGTCATCAACCGCAACAACCGCCTGAAGCGCCTGATCGAACTGCGCGCGCCGGACATTATCGTCCGCAACGAAAAGCGCATGCTGCAGGAAGCCGTTGACGCGCTGTTCGACAACGGCCGCCGCGGCCGTGTCATCACCGGCGCCAACAAGCGTCCGCTGAAGTCGCTGTCCGACATGCTGAAGGGCAAGCAGGGCCGCTTCCGCCAGAACCTGCTGGGCAAGCGCGTCGACTATTCGGGCCGTTCGGTCATCGTGACCGGGCCGGAACTGAAACTGCACCAGTGCGGGTTGCCCAAGAAGATGGCGCTCGAACTGTTCAAGCCGTTCATCTACGCGCGGCTTGACGCCAAGGGTCTGTCGATGACCCTGAAGCAGGCCAAGAAGTGGGTCGAAAAGGAACGCAAGGAAGTCTGGGACATCCTGGACGAAGTGATCCGCGAACACCCGGTCATGCTGAACCGCGCGCCGACGCTCCACCGTCTGGGCATCCAGGCGTTCGAACCGGTGCTGATCGAAGGCAAGGCAATCCAGCTGCACCCGCTCGTCTGCTCGGCTTTCAACGCCGACTTCGACGGGGACCAGATGGCCGTCCACGTGCCGCTTTCGCTGGAAGCCCAGCTGGAGGCGCGCGTGCTGATGATGTCGACCAACAACATTCTGTCGCCCGCCAACGGCAAGCCGATCATCGTGCCGTCGCAGGACATGGTGCTGGGTCTGTACTACCTGTCGATGGACCGCGAGGGCGAGCCGGGCGCGGGCATGATGTTCTCGGACATGGCCGAAGTGCATCAGGCGCTGGAAGTGGGCGCGGTGACGCTGCACTCCAAGATCACGGCGCGCGTGCCGCAGACCGATGAGCAGGGTAACACCTATCAGAAGCGGTTCGAAACCACGCCGGGTCGCATGCTGATCGGCGAATGCCTGCCCAAGAGCCACACGGTGCCGTTCGACGTCGTCAACCGCCTGCTGACCAAGAAGGAAATCGGCGACGTTATCGATCAGGTCTATCGCCACACCGGCCAGAAGGACACGGTGCTGTTCGCTGACGCCATCATGGCGCTGGGCTTCCGCCACGCGTTCAAGGCGGGGATCTCGTTCGGCAAGGACGACATGATCATTCCCGACAGCAAGGATGCGCTGGTCGACGAAACCAAGGCGCTGGTGGCTGACTATGAACAGCAGTATCAGGACGGCCTGATCACCCAGCAGGAAAAGTACAACAAGGTGATCGACGCCTGGAGCCGTTGCGGCGACCAGGTGGCGAACGCCATGATGGACGAGATCAAGGCCGCGCCGATTGACCCCGAAACGGGCCGGCAGAAGCCGATCAACTCGATCTACATGATGTCGCACTCCGGTGCGCGTGGTTCTCCGACCCAGATGAAGCAGTTGGCCGGGATGCGCGGGCTGATGGCCAAGCCTTCGGGTGAAATCATCGAGACGCCGATCATCTCGAACTTCAAGGAAGGTCTGACCGTTCTTGAATACTTCAACTCGACCCACGGCGCCCGTAAGGGCCTCGCGGATACCGCGCTGAAGACCGCCAACTCCGGTTACCTGACCCGTCGTCTGGTCGACGTGTCGCAGGACTGCGTCGTCGTGATCGACGATTGCGGCACCGAACGGGCGCTGGAAATGCGCGCGATCGTGCAGGGCGGCTCGACCATCGCCTCGCTGGGCGAACGCATCCTGGGCCGCACCCTGGCCGAGGACATTGTCGACAAGGATGGCAAGGTCGTCGCTTCCAAGGGCACGCTGCTCGACGAAGCCGCCGTCGCCGCGATTGAAGCCACCGGCATTCAGGCTGCGCGCATCCGCTCGCCGCTGATCTGCGAAGCCCAGCAGGGCGTGTGCGGCACGTGCTATGGCCGTGACCTGGCCCGCGGTACCCCGGTCAACATCGGTGAAGCGGTCGGCGTCATCGCCGCCCAGTCGATCGGTGAACCGGGCACCCAGCTGACCATGCGTACGTTCCACATCGGTGGTGCGGCGCAGGTGAACGAACAGTCGCACCTGGAAGCGATGTGCGATGGTACGGTGGTTTACCGTGACATCCCGACCATCGTCGACAAGCGTGGTCGTCGCCTCTCGCTCGCCCGCAACGGCGAAGTGGTGGTGATGGACACCGAAGGGCGTGAACGCGCGATCCACCGCGTGCCTTATGGTACCCACCTGCTGCACGAAGACGGCGCGATCATCGCCGAAGGCGATCGCCTGGCGGAATGGGACCCGTTCACTCTGCCGGTGATCACCGAAAAGCCGGGTGTGGTGAAGTACCAGGACCTGATCGACGGCAAGACCCTGACCGAAGTGACCGACGAAGCGACCGGCATGAGCAGCCGCGTCGTGACGGAAAACCGGTCGACCGGCCGGGCCAAGAAGGAAGACCTGCGTCCGCGCCTGACCCTGCTCGACGATGCATCGGGCGAGGCCGCGCGCTATATGCTGGCGCCGGGTACCACCCTGTCGGTCGAAGACGGCCAGGCGGTCGAAGCAGGCGAAATTCTGGCCCGTGCCAGCCGCGAAGCCGCCAAGACCCGCGACATCACCGGCGGTCTGCCGCGCGTTGCCGAACTGTTTGAAGCCCGCAAGCCGAAGGACAATTCGATCATCGCCAAGGTGTCGGGCCGGATCGAGTTCGTCCGCGACTACAAGGCCAAGCGCAAGATCGCGATTATCCCGGAAGAGGGCGATCCGATCGTGTTCCTGATCCCCTAGAGCCGAGTCATCGACGTTCTTGAAGGCGACTGGGTCAAGAAGGGCGACAACCTGATTTCCGGTTCGCCCGATCCGCATGACATCCTTGAAGTCATGGGCGTCGAAGCGCTGGCCGAATACCTCGTGGCGGAAATCCAGGAAGTGTATCGCTTGCAGGGCGTGAAGATCAACGACAAGCACATCGAGGTGATCGTTCGCCAGATGCTGCAGAAGGTTGAAATCACCAACGGCGGCGACACCACCCTGCTGCCGGGCGAACAGGTCGACTTCGAGGAAATGAACGAAGTCAACGCCAAGCTGGCCCCCGGCCAGGCTCCGGCGGAAGGCAAGCCGGTGCTGCTGGGCATCACCAAGGCTTCGCTCCAGACCCGTTCGTTCATCTCGGCCGCGTCGTTCCAGGAAACCACCCGCGTGCTGACGCAGGCGGCGGTCGAAGGGAAGAAGGACTCGCTGATCGGTCTGAAGGAAAACGTCATCGTCGGCCGTCTCATCCCTGCCGGTACCGGTGCGGGCATGAACCGCCTGCGCGTGGCCGCTTCCAGCCGCGATGCCGCGCTGCGCGCGTCGTATCGCAAGCTGCAGGAAAGCCTGATCGCGCCCGACAGCGCGGCGGAAGAACACGCCGCCGAACTGGCGCAGGGTCCGGAAGCGGCTATCGGTGACGATCCGCTGGCGCTGGTCGAAGGTGAAACCCACGGCCTTGACGCCGACGCGGGCGACTACCTGAATCCCGAAGCCGCGGACGGCGACGAAGCGTAAGCTTCACCGCCGCCGACAGGCGCAACAAAAAGCCCCGCGGGAGTGATCCGGCGGGGCTTTTTCGTTGACAGCACCGGCTGCCGCGCCCGTATCGACCAAAAAGGGCAGTGCGAACCGTGCCTTATGGGGTGGATTGGGTGTGGAATTCCGCCACCGCGCGGGAAACGGACTGCATCATTTCCATGCGCGGTTTGTAGTCCTGGGTGGTGCGGGCGATCATTACGGCCACGCCATAGAATGCGCCATCGGGCGATTGGAGGAAGCCGACGTCGTTGTAGCCGGTCGTGACCTTGCCCAGTTCCTGCCCGGTGCCGGTCTTGTGATAGACCTTCCAGCCGGCGGGGACGCCCGCCTTCAGCCGCATCGGGCCGCTACGGGTGCGCGAAAGGATGTCGACCATCACCGTGGTCGTTTCCGGTGCCAGCAACTGTCCGCTGGCCAGCCGCGCCATGGCCCACGCAATCGCGGCCGGGCTGGCGCCGTCCAGCGGATCGGCAACGTAGCGGTCCAGCGCGGCCTGCCGCACATCCTTGGGTAGGCGCGCGCGGGCCTGTTCGAAATTGCGGCCCAGCGCCATGTCCTGCGACCAGGTCAGACCCGCGACCTGGCTTTGCAGCAGGCGCTCACCGGGGCCAAAGCGAATTTCGCTGATGCCCTTTTCGCGCAGCACCTTGCGCACGACGTTGGGGCCGCCCACCGTCCACAGCAGCCGGTCGTTGGCGGTATTGTCGGACTGCGACAGGGCCGCCGACATCAGCGAGTGCACCGAACGGACCGCTCGGCCCTTTTCCAGCACTTCACCGCGCAGCGGCTGGTTGAACAGGGTCAGGTCGGCGGGCTGGATCAGGACATCGCGCTGCAAGTCCAGCTGCCCGCGCTCCACCGCGTCGAGCACGGCCAGCGACACCCACAGCTTGGATACGCTTTGCTGCGGAAAAAGATCGTGCGCGCGGGCGCCGACTTCCCACTTGCACCCGGCCTTGACCACCGCGATGCCAACCTTGCCGTCGAAGGCGCGGGCGATTTCATCGATCCGGCGCTGGAGCGGCGCAGGGGCAGCCCGGCAATCGGCCTGAAATTCGGGCACGGCGGCGCGCGCGGGCAACACGGCCGATGCGGCCAGAGTCCGTCCCAGCTTGCTGTCGGACTGGCTGAACAGGCTGCCCATGCCCAGCGCGCCCAGGCCGAGCATGGCCAGAACGCCAAGCCGCCGCAGCCGACGGCGCGGCTGCGTGCCGAGCGCGGCGCTCAAAGGGACAGGTCGGTCGCGGTGCAAGCGTACAGTCATGGCGTGGGATCAACCTAAGCCGGATGAATCCCCGCCGCAACCACCGCCAGGCAGCGACCTGTAGATTCTTACAGGTCGCCGGATCAGGCGTAGGCCATCCGCTCCAGCGCGCCAAAGCAATCGAGCGCGCCGGGATCGCCGAACGGGGAGAGCTGGGTGACGAACACCCCGCCCACGCCCTTGACCGGATCGACCCAGTAATAGGAATTGAAGATGCCAGCCCAAGCGAGGCTGCCGGGGCTGCGTCCGTTCGGGCCGGGTTCCGGATTGATCAGAAAGCCGAGGCCCCAGCCGGTGTGCTGATCGGGGAACGTATCATAGGGCTGGGCAATGTCCGGCATCGCCGTACCCATGAAGCCAGCGCGCAGCGGGGCGACGTGGTTCTGGCCCATCGTCGCAACCGTTTCAGCGCTCAGCACGCGCTGCCCGTCCAGTTCGCCGCCGTTCAGCAGCATCCGCACGAACCGGGCATAGTCCGGCGCGGTGGACGTGCCGCCGCCGCCGCCGCCGTCGAACTCACCCCCGCCGAGGTAGAGCGGAATCGGATTGAGTGCGCCCTCAGCGGTGCGGATGTGCACCTTGGCGGCGTCAGCCGGCAGGGCGGGGCGGAACGCGGTGTCCTTCATTCCCAGCGGCTCGAACAGGTTGGCGGTGAGGTAATCGTTGAGCCGCTCCCCCGTCACCGCTTCGATCGCCAGGCCCGCCCAGTCGGTCGAGACGCCGTATTCCCAGCGCTCGCCCGGATCGAACATCAGCGGCATCCGGATCGTGTCGAGCGTCCCCGCCTTGGGCATCCCGCGCGCGGCATAGACTTGCAGCACTTCGGGGTGGATGAACGAATAGCCGAAGCCCGCCGTGTGGGTCAGCAGGTGGCGCAACGTAACGGGCCGCTTGGCCGCGCGGGTCTGCGGCTGGCCATCCGCGCCGAATCCTTCCAGCACTTGCGGGTTGGCGAGTTCGGGCAGCACTGTGCCGATGTCGTCATCAAGGCTGAGGCGGCCCTGCTCGACCAGTTGCATCGCCCCCACTGAAACCAGCGCCTTGGTCATCGAGGCGATCTGCGCCAGGGTATCGACCGCCATCGGCGCGCCGCTGGCCACATCCGCCACCCCCAGCGCGCGGGAATAGCGCACTCCGTCGCGGTCCACGATCATGCCCACGGCTCCCGGAATATTCGCGGCGGCAAAGGCGGCTTCAAACTGGCTATCGTCCATCATGGCATGCAGGCTAGCGAGCGTTTGCGCGAAGGGGAAGCGGGATTGATGCGCGCGGCGCGGGCGCGTAGGGGGATCGCCATGACTGTCACCACCCGTTTCGCGCCTTCGCCCACCGGGCACCTGCACGTCGGCAATATTCGCACCGCGCTGCACAACTGGCTGCTGGCCAAACAGGCGGGCGGGCGGTTCATGCTGCGAATTGACGATACCGATGCGGAGCGCAGCCGCGAGGAATATGTCGAGGGCATCCGTGCCGATCTCGCCTGGCTGGGGCTGGTCCCCGATGGCGAGGAGCGCCAGTCCGCCCGGTTCGCGCTGTACGAGGCGCAGTTTGAACAGCTGCGTGCGGCGGGGCGGGTCTATCGCTGCTATGAAACCGCGCAGGAACTGGACCTGAAGCGCAAGGTGCTGCTGGGGCGCGGCTTGCCGCCGATCTATGACCGCGCGGCGCTGAAGCTGACCGAGGATGACCACGCCGCGAAGGCCGCAGCGGGTGAGGCGCCGCACTGGCGCTTCCTGCTCGATCATGACGAGGCCATCGCGTGGGACGATGGCATTCGCGGCCCCCAGTCGTTCGATGCGAAAATGATGTCCGATCCGGTGGTGCGCCGCGCCGATGGCTCGTGGCTCTATATGCTGCCCTCCGCCATCGATGACATCGACATGGGGATTACCGACGTGCTGCGCGGGGAAGACCATGTGTCCAACACCGCCGCGCAAGTGCAGATGTTTACCGCGCTGGGGGCAACCCCGCCGCGCTTCGCGCACGAGGCGCTGCTGACCGGGAGCGAGGGCAAGCTCTCCAAGCGGCTCGGCTCGCTGGGCGTGGCGCAGCTACGCGAGAACGGGATCGAGCCGGAAGCGCTGATCGCGCTGCTGGCGCGGCTGGGGACGTCCGATCCGGTCGATCCGGCGCTGGATGCCGCCGCGCTGGCCGCCAGCTTCACCTTGCGCCACTTCGGCCGCGCGCCCGCCCGGTTTGACGAGGCGGAACTGCACCGCGTCAACGCCGCCGTGGTCCACCGCCTGCCCTTCGCGCGGGTGGCGCACTTGCTGCCGGAGGGCATGGGCGAGGCAGCGTGGGAGGCGATCCGCCCAAACCTGGAACACATCGGCGAA
The DNA here is from genome assembly GCA_041909515.1 of Novosphingobium sp. GTDB lineage: Bacteria > Pseudomonadota > Alphaproteobacteria > Sphingomonadales > Sphingomonadaceae > Novosphingobium. The sequence continues at coordinate 9,696 of JAYRDH010000025.1, forward strand.
GCGGGCGAGTGGTGGCAGGTCGTGACCGGGCCGGTTGCGGCACCCACGCTGGAGGACGAGGACCGCGCGTTTCTGGCTACTGCGGCGGAGACGCTGGCCGCGCTGGAGTGGGGCGGCGAAGTGTGGCGTGCGCTGACGGGCGCGTTGAAGGAGGCCACGGGCCGCAAGGGCAAGGCGCTGTTCCTGCCGCTGCGGCTGGCGCTGACGGGCAAGGAACATGGCCCGGACATGGCTGCGCTGCTGCCGCTGATCGGGCGCGACGCCGCGTTGGAGCGGCTGCGGTCCGCTAGCTGACGCTGCGCACCCAGTTGATGATCGCCGGGGCCGACACCGCACCGGCCTGCCGCGCGACTTCACGTCCGCCGGAAAACAGGATCAGCGTGGGGATAGAACGGATCTGATAGCGCTGGGCGATTTCCGGCACCGCCTCGGTATCCAGTTTCAGCAGGCGGGCAAGGGGTTCCAGTGCCTGTGCGGCTTGCGCAAAGGCGGGGGCCATCGCGCGGCAGGGGCCGCACCATTCCGCCCAGAAATCGACCAGCACCGGCAGCGTACCCTTGCTGATCTGGCGGTCGAACATCGCGGCGTTCACCGCCAGCGGCTGGCCGGTGAACAGCGCGGCCTTGCACTTGCCGCAGGTTGGCGCGGCGGTCAGCCGGGAAACCGGCACGCGGTTGGGCGCACCGCACGCGGGGCAGACGACCAGAGCGGGATCGGCAGATGCGGACATGACGGAACCTTTGCAAACAAATGCTTCGTCGCAAAACCTGGGAGCTTACTTGACCCGGATCAAGGACGCACCGTCAATTTAATTAGAAACCCCTGATATTGCAAAGCCATGAGGGGCAAGACGATGAACAGGTTGATGTGGGTGCTCCACGCGGTGGTTTCGACCACGCTGATGGGCATTGGCGTGACGGCGGTGCTGGCGGCCAACATGCAGGGGTGGAAGCCGATCGTGATCGCGGCGGCCATCGGCTTTGTCGCGGCGCTGCCGGTGTCATGGCTGGTCGCGCGCAAGATCGAAGCGCTGACCGCACCGAAGGGCTGATCCGATGCACAAGAACTGGCCCGCGATGGCGGAAGAACTGACCGCCGCAATCAAGGAAGTGCGCCTGGGCGCGCCCGATGTTACCAAGGCGTTTTCCGCGATGGCACAGGCGGCCACCGCGGGCGGAGCGCTGGATACCAAGACCAAGGAACTGATCGCACTGGCGATTTCGGTCGCGATCCGGTGCGATGGCTGCGTCGCGTTTCACTCCAAGGCGGCGTTCAAGCACGGCGCGACGCGCGAGGAAGTGATGGAGACGATGGGCATGGCGCTCTACATGGGGGCCGGTCCCAGCCTGATGTATGCGGCGCAGGCGGTTGAAGCTTACGACCAGTTTGCAGCGGCTGCACCGTAAAGAAATTTCGTGGGCGACGACTTCAAGGCGGTTTACATTGCGCGGTGGGGCCGTTAGAGGCCCGCTCCATGTTCGCAACCGCAACCAAGATTATTACCACCAAACCGGCCGCCTTGTGCGGGACGGTTGTTGTGGTGCGCTTGGCCTGAGGCACCCGGACAACCAGCCCCGCGCGAGTTCGCGGGGCTTCTTCCAGACGGGATAGAAACACCTCGCGCGGCTCCGCAACAACATGGAGTAGCAATGATGGTGCAACGTTTCGCCCCCGGGCAGCAGCTTAATGTCGGGATCGTCGGCGCGACCGGTCTGGTCGGCTCGATGATTCGTGAAATCCTGGCCGAGCGGAATTTCCCGATTGCCAAGCTGCGGCTGTTCGCCTCGGCCCGTTCGGCGGGCAAGGAACTGGACGGCGTGATGGTGGAAGATGCCGCGACTGCCGACTTTTCCGGCCTCGACATCGTGTTGTTCTCGGCTGGCGGGTCGACCTCGCGCGAGCTGGCGCCCAAGGCTGCTGCTGCCGGCGCCATCGTGATTGACAACAGCTCGGCCTGGCGCAGCGATCCGGAGGTGCCACTGGTGGTGGCCGAAGTGAACCCCGAAGCGCTGGACAACCTGCCCAAGGGCATCGTCGCCAACCCCAACTGCACCACGATGGCCGCAATGCCGGTGCTGAAGCCGCTGCACGTCGAAGCGGGACTCAAAAAGCTGGTCGTCTCGACCTATCAGGCGGTGTCGGGCGCGGGCGTGGCCGGGATCGACATTCTGGCCCGTCAATCCGCCCACGTGGGCGACCGCGCGGCTGAATTGGCGCAGGGCGGGCATGAGGGCGTGGCTCCGGCGGCGGAAAAGTGGGCCGTGCCGATGGCCTACAACGTCGTGCCGCTGAACTACGTGCTGGAAGAAGACGGCTACACCGAGGAAGAACTGAAGCTGCGCGACGAAAGCCGCAAGATCCTGAACATTCCGGGCCTGCCGGTGTCGGGCACCTGCGTGCGCGTGCCGGTGTTCACCGGGCATTCGCTGTCGATCAACGCCGAGTTTGAACGCCCGCTCAGCCCGGAACGCGCGCTGGAACTGCTGGGCAGCGCGCCCGGCGTGGTGGTCTGCGATGTCCCGAACCCGCTGGAAGCGACCGGGCAGGACCCGGTGTTCGTCGGCCGTGTGCGGCGCGATCCGACGGCGGAAAGCGGCCTCGCGCTGTTCGTGGTGGGCGACAACCTGCGCAAGGGCGCGGCGCTCAACGCGGTGCAGATCGCGGAAGTGCTGCTGGGTTGAATGTGCTCCCCCTCCTCTTCAGAGGAGGGGGCTGGGGGGGCGGTGCGGACTTGCACCGGCTTAGGCGCTGACGCGCGCAAGGCGTATGCCTTGCCACCACCCCTAACCCCTCCTCTGAAGAGGAGGGGGATTATCCCGTTCAGGCCGCCGCGACGTCTACGGTTTCCTCGCCCGCCGCATCCAGCAGCCGCTTTTCGACCGCTTTCAGGCGCTGCGGGGAATCGATTTTTTCGCCCAGCAGGTCGGTGACATAGAAGTTGTCGACCGCGCGTTCGCCATACGTGGCGATGTGGGCGGAATGGACCATCAGCTTGGCTTCGAACAGCGCGCGGGCCAGCCGGTTGAGCAGGGCCGGGCGATCCCGTGCGTTCACTTCGACCACGGTGAAGCGGTTGCTGGCAGCGTTGTCGAAGTCAACGCGCGGGCGCACTTCGAAGGCATCGGCGCGCGGGCGGGCGAGCGGGCGGGCGGCCAGCTGCGGCACCAGTTTTACCCGGTTGGCCAGCGCATCGGCGATCATGGTCTTGATCCGGGCGAGCTGGCCATCTTCGGAGAAGGGCCGCCCCAGCGGGTCCTGCACCAGAAAATTGTCAACCGCCATGCCGTTGCGCGCGGTGTGGATGCGCGCGTCGATGATGTTGCCGCCGGCCAGGTGGATGCCGCCCGCGATGCGATAGAACAACCCCGGATGGTCAGCTGCCAGCACGGTCACCAGCGTCGCCCCGCGCGCGGCGTAATACTGGGTGTGGACGTCCAGCGCCTGACCCTTGGCCTGATCCAGCTGCACCAGGTTGAGCGCGATGATGTCGTCCGGCTCGGCAATCCAGTAGGCATCGCTCAGCAGCTTGCCGGTCTTGTCGATCAGGCCCGCCTGCGCGCCCAGCCGGTCGGCCACGGCGGCCTTCTTGGCGGCGATCCGTTCGGCCCGGCCATGCTGCTTGTGGCCCAGCCGCAGCTGCCCTTCGGCGGCTTCGTAGAGTTCCGCGATCAGCTGGCGCTTCCACCCGTTCCACACGCCGGGGCCGACCGCGCGAATGTCGACGATGGTCAGCATCGCCAGTAGCCGCAGCCGCTCGATCGATTGCACTTGCGCGACGAAATCGGTGATCGTCTTGAAATCGGCCAGATCGCGCTTGAACGCGGTGGCGCTCATCAACAGGTGGGTGCGCACCAGCCAGCTGACCAGCGCGGTTTCCTCCTCTGACAGGCCCAGCCGGGGGCACAGTTTCAGCGCCACTTCCGCGCCCAGCACGGAATGGTCGCCGCGCCGCCCCTTGGCGATGTCGTGCAGCAGGATCGCGACATAGAGCGCGCGGCGGTTCACCACCTTGTGGATGATGGCGGTGGCCAGCGGATGATCCGCTTTCATCTCGCCCTGTTCGATCCGGGTCATCAGCCCGATCGCGCGGATGGTGTGTTCGTCCACCGTGTAGTGGTGGTACATATCGAACTGCATCTGCGCGTTGACCCGCCCGAAATCGGGCACGAACCGCCCGAACACGCCGGTTTCATTGAGCCAGCGCAGCACCGTTTCGGGATCGTTGCGGCTGGTCAGCAGGTCCAGGAACAGCGCGTTGGCGCGCGGATCGGTGCGCACGGCGTCCACCAGCCGGGCGTCGCGCACCGCAATGCGCATCGCTTCCGGGTGGATTTCAAGGCCCTGGGTATCGGCCAGCACGAAGATTTCCAGCAGCCGCACCGGGTCTTCCGCAAACCAGTTGTCGGACGGCACGTTGATCTTGCCGCCGAACACCGGATAGCCGCGCACCAGCCGCCGCCGTGCGCGAAATCCCGCAAGCAGGCCCTTGGGCTGTTTCCTGGCGAACTGATCATCCAGCTGGGCCAGAAACACGCCGGTCAGGTGGCCGACGCGTTTGGCCTGCAGGAAGAAGTACTGCATGAACCGTTCGACCGCGCTCTTGCCGGGGCGGTCGGCGAACTGCATCCGCGCCGCGACTTCGCGTTGCAGGTCGAACGTCAGCCGGTCTTCGGCGCGCCTGGTAATGGTGTGGAGGTGGCAGCGCACCGCCCAGAAGAAATCCTCCGCCTTGCGGAAGGCGCGGTATTCGGACGGGGTCAGCAGGCCGACCGCCACCAGTTCGCTGGGGTCGCGCACCTTGTGGATGTATTTGCCGATCCAGTAGAGCGTGTGCAGGTCGCGCAGGCCGCCCTTGCCCTCTTTCACATTGGGTTCGACGACATAGCGGCTGTCGCCCAGCCGCTTGTGCCGGTCGTTGCGCTCCGCCAGCTTTTCGGCGACGAACTGGCGTTCGGTGCCGGCAACGACTTCGGCGAAGAACCGCGCCTGCGCCTCGTCAAACAGGGGCTGGTCGCCCCAGACATAGCGCCCTTCCAGCATCGCGGTGCGGATTGTCAGGTCGGCGCGGCCCATGCGGACCATGTCGTCCAGGCTGCGGCTGGAGTGGCCCACTTTCAGCCCCAGATCCCACAGGAAATAGAGCATTGCCTCGATCACCTGTTCGCCCCAGGCGGTCTGCTTGGACGGGGTGAGAAAGGCGATGTCGACGTCGGAATGGGGCGCCATTTCGCCCCGGCCATATCCGCCCACGGCCATCACCGTCAGCCGTTCCCCGGTGGAGCGGTTGCTGGAGGGATAGACGTCGGTGACGACGTGATCGTGGATCACGCGGACCAGCTGGTCGATCAGGAAGGCCTGCGCCACGGCGCATTCGTTCCCGGCCGAAGGCTTCACGGTCAGCCGCCGGGCAATCTCTTCGCGGCCATCGGCCAGCGCGGTCCGCAGCAGCGTAACGACCTGCTGGCGCGGCGGCTTGTCAGCGGTGCGGACGAGTTCGGCGATGGCATCACCCAGCGCGCGGCGATCGATCACCGCGCGCTGGTTGGCAATGGCTTTGACGGTCAAGCCCGGCTCTTCTGCTCGTTTTCCCACACCGGCTGGTAACGCGCGCGCAAGGCCCGCTTGTCAACCTTTTCGGTGCCCAGCCGCGGCAGGGATTCCGCTTCCTGCCACAGCCGCACCGGCACCTTGAACGGGGCGATGTGGGCTTGCAGGAAGGCGCGCAAATCGTCTTCCGACAGGGTCCGGCCATCCTTCACCACATAGACCCCGGTGGGCAGTTCGCCGAACTTTTCATCCGGCACGCCGAACACGCTGGCCTCGGCAATGTCGGGGTGGGCATAGATTGCCTGCTCCACCTCGATACAGCTGATATTTTCGCCGCCGCGGATGATGATGTCCTTCTTGCGGTCGACGATGAACAGATAGCCGTCATCATCCAGATAACCGAGGTCGCCGGTGCGGAAATAGCCATCCGGCATGATCGCCTCAGCCGTGGCCTTGGGGTTATTCCAGTAGCCGAGGAAGTTGGCGATCGAGCGGATCGAGACTTCGCCGACCTGTCCGGCCGCCAGTTCCCGCCCGTCGTCGTCCAGAATGCCGATCTCGACCAGCGGCTTGGACGCGGTGCCGGTCGAGCCGGGCTTGGCGAGGTAGTTCTCGTTGAAATTGCCGCAGCCGACCCCGTTGGTTTCGGTCAGGCCATAGCCCAGCAGCGGGAAGGCGTGGGGCAGGGCTTCGCGGATGCGGGTGACGTGATCGACTGGGCGCGGCGCGCCGCCAGCGGCATAGGATACACAGCTGGTCAGGTCATACTTGTCACGGTTGGGGTGGGTGGCGATTTCAAAGCTCATCAAGGGCACGCCGACGAAATAGGTCACCTTTTCCGCCTCGATCAGGCGCATCGCCTCTTCCGCATCCCACTTGGGCATCAGCACCAGCTTGCGGCCGATGGCGAAGCTTTGCAGGAACAACGGCACTTCGCCGGTCACGTGGAACAGCGGCACGTTGACCAGCGTGCAGGGCTGGGCGGTGGGCATTTCGCCCTTGTCGGTCAGGTGGGTGGCGACCATCAGCGTCTGCGCGGCATAGTTCATCGTGCCCTGCACGACGCCCCGGTGGTCTGACCATGCGCCCTTCGACTGGCCGGTGGAGCCAGAGGTGTAGAGGATCGTGGCGAGGTCATCGCCGGTCAGTTCGGGCAGCGGCGTATCCGCGCCGCCGCCACCCGCCAGCAGCGGGGCGAGGCCTTGCTGCCAGCCGCCCGCGTGGTCGAACACCACGACCTTGCCGGGGTGCGAGTGCCCTTCCAGCCGCGCGGCGCGCTGGGCATCGGCCAGCACCAGCGAACAATCGGCCAGTTCGATTCCGCCGGCCAGTTCCTCGCCGCTCCACCAGCCGTTGAGCAACGTGGCGCAGCCGCCGGCCAGCAGCGTGCCCATATAGGCGATGATCCAGTTGATCGAATTGCGCGCGGCAATGCCGACGCGGTCGCCGCGCTGGACGCCGTGGCCTGCGACCAGCCCGCCCGCGACCGTGCGCGCGGCGCCATAGACTTCGGCAAAGCTCATCCGCACGTCGCCATCGACCAGGAACGGCGTGTCGCCATGCTGCGCGCAGAAGAACGCGAAATAGTGGTTCAGCGTCGGCGGCGCGTTCTTCAGCATCGGCAGGGTGCGGCCAAACCGTTCGAATGGAACGGTTTCCAGCGGCGCGCCCGGTGCGGTCAGCCGGTCCAGAACAGACGTAAGGGCAGTATCCAGTTCGCTAGCCATTCGGCGTCCTTATCCCCATGGTTTCCAAGGCGAGCCCCTCTCACGCCTCGTGCCGGGGTTTGTCTACCCGGCGTGCTTGTGCCAGAAGGCGCAGCGATTGGTGCCGCTGCCGCCATGCCTTATGATCTAGGAGGTTACGTCCTTGCTGTCACTACTGCTAGCCGCCGCAAGCGATGCGCCGATCTATTGGCAGGACCTCAATCTCAGCCCCAATGCGCTGACCATCGGCAGCTTTGCGCTGCGCTGGTATTCGCTGGCCTATCTGGCCGGGATCCTGCTGGGGTACTGGCACCTGTCGCGGATGATCAAGGCTCCCGGCGCGCCGATGGCGCAGCGCCACGCCGATGACCTGTTCTTCTGGTGTACGGTCGGGATCATTCTGGGCGGGCGGCTGGGCTATGCCACGTTCTATACTGGCGGCGATACCGGCCTGCCCAGCCTGTGGGCCGATCCGCTGCGGTTGCTGCAATTGTGGAACGGGGGGATGAGCTTCCACGGCGGGCTGATCGGCACGGTGCTGGCGGTCGCGTGGGTGGCCTGGCAGGGCGGGCTGAGCTTCCTGCGGGTGATGGATTACATCGCGGTCTGCGTGCCGTTCGGGATGCTGTTCGGACGGCTGGCGAACTTCGTGAACGGGGAACTGTGGGGCCGCGTGGCCGGGCCGGACGTGCCTTGGGCCATGGTCTTCCCCGATGCGCCGGGCGGTTTGGCCCGCCACCCCAGCCAGCTTTACGAAGCCGCGCTGGAAGGGGCACTGCTGATCGTGGTGATGCTGCTGATGTTCTGGAAGACCCGCGCGCGCTGGCGGCCGGGCCTGCTGGCCGCGACCTTTGCTTTCGGCATGGGGCTGGCGCGGTTCTTCGTGGAGTTTTACCGCGAGCCGGACGCGCAGCTTAGCGAATTTGCCCGCCAGACCGGGCTGTCGATGGGCCAGTGGCTGACCGTGCCGTTGATGGCGGTCGGGCTGTTCTTCATCGCCCGCGCGCTGATCCGCCCGGCGCTGGGCAGCACCGCACCGGCTGCCCCTGCACAATGAGTGATGGCGCACCGGCCGAACCGCTGGCGGCGATTTTCCGGCGGCTGATTGCCAACACCGGCCCGATCAGTCTGATGCACTATATGGGCGAAGCGAACGCGCGCTATTACACCAGCCGCGATCCGCTGGGCAGCGCGGGCGATTTCATCACCGCGCCCGAAATCAGCCAGATGTTCGGCGAACTGATCGGGCTGTGGCTGGCCGATATGTGGATCAACGCCGGGCGCGAAACGCCGGTCCACTATATCGAACTGGGGCCGGGGCGCGGCACACTGGCGAAGGACGCACTGCGCAGCGCGCGGCGCTATGGCCTTGAACCGTCGATCCACTTTGTCGAGGCATCGACCGCGCTGAAGGACATCCAGCTGGAAACCGTCCCCGGCGCGCAGTGGCATCACGATCTCTCGACGATCCCGGCCTATGGCCCGGTGCTGATCGTCGCCAACGAATTTCTCGATGCGCTGCCAGTACGGCAGCTGGTCAAGACGCCGCAGGGCTGGCGCGAACGGATGGTCATGCCCGAAGGGAACCGGTTCGTCTGCATCGCCGGGCAGCAACCGATGGACGCCGCCGTGCCCGAAGCGCGGCGCGATGCGGCGGACGGGACGATCATCGAAACCTGCCCCGGTGCGGCGGCGACTGTCTATGAAGTGGCGGGGCGGCTGATGGAGCAGGGCGGCGCGGCGCTGTTTATCGATTACGGCCACGACCAGCTGCGCGATGGCTCCACCCTGCAAGCCGTGCGCCAGCATCTGAAAGTCGATCCCTTCGTCAATCCGGGTGAGGCCGACCTGACCGCGCACGTCGATTTTGCCACGCTGGCCCCCATTGCCCAGTCGCGCGGGTGCAAGTGGCTGGGGACTGTGCCGCAAGGGCGCTGGCTGCGCGAACTGGGGATCGAAACCCGCGCGCAGGCGCTGGCGCAAGTGGCGCCCCAGCACGCCGCCGCGATCCATTCGGCCAAGGACCGGCTAATCGGCGAAGGGCAGATGGGCCTGCTGTTCAAGGTCATGGGGCTGGCCCATCCCAGCTGGCCGGGCGGGGCTGGATTTCACGGCTGATAACCGCCTTTCGTCCCCCTCGCATTTGCGCAAAGGCGTGCTAGCCTTGCGCAAAACGGGGAGAGTGCATGGACAGCGGTTATCAGGATCCGCCACCGGCCTTGCTGTCGCGCATCGTGCGGCGGGTGATGCTGTGGTTCTATCGAACGCGTGGCTGGACGGCGACGGGCAGCCCGCCCGCTGACCGGCGTTGCGTGGTGATCGCCGCGCCGCACACCTCCAACTGGGATTTCGTGAACCTACTGGGGCTGACCGCCGACATCGGGGTCAAAGTGCATTTCATGGGCAAGCAAAGCCTGTTCCGCTGGCCGCTGGGCCGCTTCATGCGGGATATGGGCGGCGTGCCGATTGACCGGTCGGCGCGGCACAACACGGTGGAGCTGATGGCGGCGGAGTTCAAACGCCGGCAAGAGTTCATGCTGGTGATCGCGCCCGAAGGTACCCGCAGCGCGGTGGGGCAGTGGCGCACCGGATTCTATCACATCGCCCGCGCCGCCGGGGTGCCGCTGGTGATCGGGATGATGGATTACGGCAAGAAGACCGGCGGGCTTGGCCCGGCAATCTGGCCGACCGGCGATTTCCGCGCCGACATGGCCAAAGTGGTCGAATTCTATCGCAACACCACCCCGCGCCACCCGGACCGCGCGATTACCGATTTTGAAACCCTGATGGGAGCGGACAGCCGTGACTGACGGATTGCTGATCAATGCCGCCATCACGGTGGTGATGATGCTGGCGCTGTGCACGGTCGCCGCGCGCATCCGCGACGTGTCGTTCATCGATGCGGTGTGGGGCGCAGGCATGGCCGTGCTGGCTATGGCCAGCTGGCTGCAACTGGGCGATCCCGGTGCGCGCGCCAGCCTGATTGCGGCGATGGCGGCGATCTGGGGCCTGCGGCTGGGGCTGCACTTGTTCACCCGCTGGCGCGCCCACGGGGAAGACCCGCGCTATGCCCGGATGCTGGGCAAGGCGAAGGAACAGGGCCGCTATGGCCGCGCGGCGCTGACCGTGGTGTTTGGCCCGCAGGCGGTGCTGCTGTTTCTGACCTGCCTGCCCGCGCAGTTGGGCGTGCTGGCGAGCGGCGATCCCGCGCCGATTGGCCCGCTGGCCTTGGCCGGTGCGGCGCTGTGGCTGGTGGGGATGACGTTTGAAACCGTGGGCGATGCCCAGCTGAAGGCGTTTCGCGCCAACCCGGCAAACAAGGGCAAAGTGCTGGACACCGGGCTGTGGCGCTATACCCGCCACCCCAATTACTTCGGCGATACCTGCGCGTGGTGGGGCATCTGGCTGGCGGCGGCAGAGGCCGGAACGCTGGTCGCCGCGATCAGCGTGATCGGGCCGCTGTTCCTGACGTTCACGCTGACGCGCTGGTCAGGCAAGCCGCTGCTGGAAAAGGGGCTGATGAAGACCCGCCCCGGCTATGCCGAATACGTGGCGCGCACGTCCGGCTTTTTCCCGCTGCCGCCGCGCCGCCAGTAACGGCACGGGGCGGCGCGGTCAGCCGACCAGCGATGCCTCGATCGCGATGCGGATCGCTTCGCTGGTGTGGTTGGCGCCCATCTTGTTGAGCATGTTGGCGCGGTGGATTTCGACCGTGCGCGGGCTGATCGCCAGCCGTTCCCCGATCAGGCGGTTGGACAGGCCATCAGCCACCCCGGCCAGCACTTCGCGTTCGCGCTTGGTCAGGCGCTGGACCCGGCTGCGGGCCATTGCCTCGCGCAGTTTGACCGTGCCGAGCGAACCGGTGCTTTCTTCGGCCACTATCAGTGCCTGCTTGATCTCGTTCAGGCCGAACGGCCATTCGAGGTAATCGATGGCGCCGTTCAGCACGGCTTGCACCACCTGGTTGGTCGATGGTTCCGCCCCATAGGCGACCAGCGGCAACCACTGGCCGATTTCGGTCATCGTGTGGATCGCGTCCTGCACGATCTGGCCGTCATCGTGGACCAGAATCATCCCGTCACGCGGCCAGCGGGCAGCCAGTTCGCTCAGATCCTCGAACGGTTCGACATGGATCGGCGTTCCGGACAGCGCATGGGTGATCGCGGCGCGGCGGCGAAAGTCGGTGTCGACAAGGGCAAGATTGGTTCGCTGGGTCATGGCGTCAGTATTACCGGTATTTCCCTAGTGAGAAGCTGGAGACGCATCCATTTCTGTTTGCGGTTGTATCCGTTTCCGATGGTTATGGTTGTTGGTCGGTCACGCAGAGAATACGTGCAAATGCGTAAGGGCTGTTCTTGCCTTGCGGGGGAAGTGCTTCAAATCAAACACTTGCATTAGGAGGGCGTCCAAAGGTCAGTTGCCTAGATTAGTTCGATCCCCGGTCATTGCGCGGGAAATGTCGATGAAATCCTGACGGATTGTCCGCAGCGCGGCCGGATCGAACGCGAGCACGCTGTCCAGCACCTGCCGCCGCGCCGCATCGTACAGCTGCATCAGTGCCGGACCGATCGCCGCGTCCGGGCTGACGCCCAGTTGCAGGGCCGTCAGCGCCGACAGCGCGCGGGTCAGCGATTGGCTTTTCAGGCGGTTGTCGCCCGTTTCATGCGCAAACTGCGCGGTGCCGAGCGCTGCGATCAGCTGTTCATAGCACAGCGCGACCAGCTGTTGCGGCGTGGCCCCGGCCACGCGCGCGTCGAAATCGACCTTGCGATAGGCTTCATGGGGGGATCGCATCATCAGCATGGGGTCAGTTCCGCGACGCGTTCCACGCGTCGATCTGGTTTTGCAGGAACGTCAGGGTCGATTTGGACGCGCCGACCCGGCTGTCGACCCCGGCAAAGCGCAGCGCCAGCTGCGCGCGCAGCTTTTCTTGGGATTCGATCAGCTTGGTCTGGTCGGTGCTGACTTGCGTCTTCTTGGCGGTGTAGCGCGCGATCGAGCCGCCCAGCGAACCCGGATCGCTGGTGGCCGACGCGCTGCGCGCCAGCTTGTCCATCGTCGCATAGACCCCGAACAATCCGGTGGTGAACATCGCCGACACCCCATCGGGCGAGGCTTTCAGTGTGGCATTCAGGCGCGTCGTATCCAGCCGGAAAGTGCCGTCGCGGTTGGTGGCCAGGCCCAGGTCCGCCAGCGTCGCGGGCGTACCCGGCGCCGCGCCCGGCATCACGATGCTGCCCGCCAGCGACGACAGCGACCGCCGCAGCGCCCGCGCGCCGTAATCGCGCGCCAGATCCCCGGTCTGGGGATTGACCACATCGTTCAGCCCGCTCGCCAGTTCATTCAGCGCGGCGGTCAGGTCCTGCATGAAAGTCGTGACGGCGGCGGTCGGCTCGCTGAACCGGATCGTCGTCGGCGCGCCCGGATTGGTGCCGGTCAGCTTCAGGTTCAGGCCGGGCGCGGCATCGTTGATCGTGTTCGAAGTGCCGGTCATCGCCACCCCGTCCAGCTTGTAGGCGGCGTTGCCCGCGCTGGCGAGCAGCCGCTCCGGCGCGGCGGCAGGGGTCCAGGCCAGCGCGGCCAGCCCTTCCTCACCCACGGTTTCGGTCGCTTCGAGCACGAAGCCGTTCACCGCGCCTTCCTTGCCTTTCAGCACCAGTTGCGCCCCGTTTGCGCCATTGGCGACATAGGCGGTGACGCCCGCGTTGGCGCCGTTGATCAGGCCCGCGACATCGGTCAGCGAGGCGCCGCTGGGTACGGTAATATCGACCGCCGCCTGCGCCGGATCGGGGGTGAACCCGGCCCCGGCGACCGTGCCGAAGCGCAGCGTCAGCGTGCCCGATCCGGTCGGGCTGGCGGCAGTGGCAAAGGGCGGCGTGGTCAGCGTCTGGGCGCTCGCGAGTGTCGTCACTTCCAGCGAATAGCTGGCGGTATTGCTGGCGGTCCCCCGGCTGACGGCAGCGACGCTGGCATTGGCAATCGTCGGCTGGGTCGAAAGGTCGCCGCTGCGCACCCGGTCACCGATTGACGAGGCGAGTTGCAGGATCGAGCTTTTGAGCGCGGAAGCCGCCGAAATCTGCCGTTCCAGCGTTTCGGCCTGCGTGGTCAGCCGGTCGGTCCGCGCGGCGAATTGCGCCTGCGCTAGATTGGTGGCCATCGCCGCGAAATCGACGCCGCTGCCCGCGCCCAGCGTGGCGATGATCGAACTGGCGGCGGTTCTGGTGGTTTCCATATCGCTCAGAACGGCAGCGCGCGGGTGAACTTAAGCATTTGCCCGTGGGTCCAGTCGTCCTTCGGCATCGAACCGCAGCGCCACCGGCACTTCGATCGGCGGCGGGGCGATCCGCTCACCGCGTTTGAGCGAGAACACGAAGGCCAGCACGCCCGCGACGGCGGCGTAAAGCTCCTCGCGGATCACCTGATTTTCGCGCGTGGTGAAATAGACCGAGCGCGCCAGCGCCGGGTATTCCAGCGTCGGCACGCCCAGTTCTGCGGCGAGTTCGCGCATCGCCAGCGCCTTTTCGCCGCGCCCTTTCGCCAGCACGATCGGCGCGCCCGCCTTGTCCGGGTCATAGGCCATCGCAACCGAAAAGTGGGTCGGGTTGGTCAGCACGAACTGCGCCTCGCGCATCGCCTTGGCCACCGCGCCGGTTGCGAACTGACGCTGGCGCTGGCGGATTGCGGCCTTCTTTTCGGGCGCGCCTTCGGCTTCCTTGTGCTCGTCGCGCATTTCCTGCTGGGTCATGCGCAGCCGCATGATCCGGCGCAGCCACTGGATCGGCCAGTCGATCAGCGCGATCACCACCAGCCCGCTGGCGAGCAGGAACATCAGGCTGGTCACCGCGTCCCATGCCGCCACCAGCTGTCCCGACAGCACGATCCCGCGCCCCAGCCCCAGCAGCGCGGCGAGGTGACTGGATGCCCAGTAATAGCCCAGCGCGCCGAGCAGGCCGACTTTGCCGATCCCTTTCAGCACCTCGATCCACCCTTGTGCGCCGAACATCCGTTTCAGCCCCGACAGCGGGTTGAGCCGCGATCCCTTGGGCGCCAGGTTCGCGGCGATCCAGCGCCCGTCCGCGCTGGCCATCTGCACGCCGACGACCGCCAGCATCACCCCCACCGCCAGCACCAGTAGCGGCGGCAGCACGCCCATCGCCAGCGCGAACAGGATGCGGCCCGGCGCAAAATCCTCCAGCGCGGCGCGGTCCCAGGTCAGCCCGATCCGCGCCGCATCGCTCAGCGCATCCAGCATCCACGGCCCCGCCAGCTTCAGCCAGACCGCCCCGGCCAGCACCGCGATGGCGGTCGCCACCTCGCGCGAGCGCAGGACGTCGCCCTTTTGGGCGGCGTCGCGTTTGCGTTTCTCGGTCGGGTCAAAGGACTTCTCGCCGCTCATCGCGCGATTACCTCAGCCGCTTGCGCAACGGCTTGTGCGGACAGGTCAGTCAGCTGCTCCACCGCCAGCGGCGCGGCGGCGATCAGCGCGGCGATCCCGGCTAGCACGCCCGCTGGCAGGCCCAGTGCAAACAGGTTGAGCGCGGGAGCCGAGCGGCTGAGCACGCCCGCAAGCACCTGCACCAGCAGCAGCACCAGCGTCACCGGCAGGGCAATCGCCACGGCGGCGGTGAACATCGCCCCGGCAAAGCTGACGACCAGCCCCAGCCGCTCCGCCCCCAGCCAGGTCTGGCCGGGGGGCAGCAGCGCATAACTGTCGATCACCAGCTGCAGCCAGGTCAGGTGCGCGCCGAGGCCGAGGAAAATGACCGTCAGCAGGACCATGAAATACTGGCCCAGCGCGGGGGAGTGCGCGCCGCTCATCGGGTCGGCGGCGGCGGCGATGCTCATCCCCATCGCGCCGCCGATCTGTTCGGCCGCGATGATCGGCGCGGCGAACGACAATTGCAGGACAAAGCCCAGCGTCAGCCCGACCAGCACTTCACCCGCCATCGCCAGCATCCCCGCCAGCGAAAACAGCGCGGGCGGCACGGTGACGGGCACCCACGCGCAGACCAGCACGGAAATCGCGGCCGTCATCGCCACGCGCAACTGCACCGGCACCGCCGCCGCGCCAAAGAACGGGGCGGCCAGCAAGGCTGCGCCGATCCGGGTCATCACGAACAGCAGCTTCCACAGCTCCGCCTCGACCGCGCCAAAGCCGAAGGCCAGCTGGATCACCGGCCCGTCTCCGCGATCTGCTGAAAGATCTCGCCCATGAAATCGCCGATCAGGCCCAGCATCGATGCGCCGAACACCACCAGCACCAGCGCGATCACGGCCAGCTTGGGCACGAACGTCAGCGTCTGTTCGTTGATCGAGGTCGCGGCCTGCACGATCCCGATCACCAGGCCGACCACCAGGCTGGCGATCAGCACCGGCGCGGCGACCAGCGCGGTGACCCAGAGCATCCGGTCAGCCAGCGCGAGGAGGGAAGCGGTATCATCCATCTATCTGTTCCAAGGTCCGTTCGTGTCGAGCGAAGTCGAGACACCACAACGCTCCCTGTGACGACATAGCGCGACACGCAAGGGGGGGTGGGGGGTATC
>JAYRDH010000025.1:25501-37498 GCA_041909515.1 Novosphingobium sp.
TTTCCTCCACCCCCCCCCCCACGAACGGGGTGTAGGGGGCTATCCAAAACTGGCCGCAAGGCTGCCCATCAGCAGCGCCCAGCCATCGACCAGCACGAACAGCAGCAGCTTGAACGGCAGCGAGACGATAGTGGGGCTCATCATCATCATCCCCAGGCTCATCAGCACGGATGACACCACCAGATCGATCACCAGAAACGGCAGGAACAGCATGAAGCCGATCTGGAACGCGGTTTTCAGTTCACTGGTGACGAAGGCCGGCAGCAGGATCGAGAACGGCACATCGGCTGGCCGGGCAAACTTCCCCGCCTTGGCCATGTCGGCAAACATCGCCAGGTCGCGTTCGCGGGTCTGGCGGATCATGAAGGCGTGGAATTCCCTTCCCCCCACCGCAATCGCCTGTTCGGCATTGATCGTCCCGGCGGAATAGGGCGCGATGGCATTGGCGTTCACCCGTTCCAGCGTCGGGGCCATCACGAACAGCGACAGGAACAGCGCCAGCCCGATCAGCACCTGATTGGGCGGCGATTGCTGCAGTCCCAGTGCCTGCCGCAGGATCGACAGCACCACCAGAATGCGGGTGAAGCTGGTCATCATCAGGATCAGCCCCGGCAGGATCGTCAGCAGCCCCATGATCAGGAGCAGCTGGAGCGACAGCGACAGGCCGGAGCCCGCCCCGCCGTTCATGCTGGTGAATGCGCGGTCCAGCGCGCCGGGGATCGCGGTCTGGGCCTGCGCGGCAACAGCCTGTGCCTGCGCGGCAGCGGGCAGGACAAGGGCGCCGATTGCGGCGAGGAAGGGGGCAAGGGGTCGCATCACTTCGCCCCTTCCTCGCCGCCACGCGCTGGCGCTTCGGCCAGCCGCGTGAGCCCTTGGCGCGAGGCGGAGACGAGGATCTCGCGCCCGTGAAATTGGATCACCGCCAGCTTCAAAGTGGGCGACAGCATCGTGGTCTCGATGATCCGCACCGATTTGGCCGCGCCGGGGGCCGCGCCCATTTTCGCCTGCAATTTCTGGCCGAACCGCAGCACGGCCCAGGCCAGCCCCGCGATCAGTGGCAGCAGAACCAGCAGCTTCAGAATATACCACAGCATTATTCCGCGCCCTCTGCCGCTGCGGGCGCGGTCACGCCGTTCATTTCGACGATGCGCAGGCCGAACCGGTTGCCCTGCGCCACGATCTCGCCGCGCGCGATCAGCTTGCCGTTGACCATGACGTCCAGCAGCTCGTCGGTCAGCCGGTCGAGCATGACGACGCTTTCCTCGCCCAGCGCCAGGACGTCTTTCAGCTTCATGTCGGTGCGGCCCAGTTCGACCGAAAGGCGCACGTCCACTTCCTTCAGGAAGTCGAAGCCGCGGGTGTGAATGGTCATAAGGTTCCCCAGTTCCGGATCAGGCAATGTGTGAAATCTTGATGGCAACGCGGTCGTCCTGCGCCCCCACGGTGCCGCGCGCGATCACGCTGCCCGCGACTGAAATCGGCACTGCGCGGGCGACCGCCACGGGCAGAACCATGCCGGGTTCCAGCGTGGAGATCGTGGCAAGCGGCACCTGCATATCGACCAGCACGGCGGTCAGCGGCAGCGGCACATCAGCAAACGGCGCGGCGGCGGGATCGGCGGCGCGCGGGGCAGTGGGCGCGGCGGGCGGGCGGTCACCGTGGCCGAACAGTTCGGCCAGCGTCGCCAGCGGCAGCGCCAGCGTCACCAGCCAGGGCGCGCGCATCCCTTCCATCACCTCAAGGGTCAGCACGGCGAGGCGCGCGTCGGCGCGGAACGGGGCGAGTTCAGTCAGGTCCCCGTCGCGGCGCTGCGCGCGCACCGCGCCATCTGCGCCCAGCGCCGTGCACAGCCGCTCGATCACCAGCGTTTCCAGCCGCTCGATCATCAGCCGGGCCGACAGCGGAAAGTGCGCGGGCAGCGTGGCCGGAGCCTCACCCCGCCCGCCGAACGCCTTGTCGACCAGCCGCAGCACCGCGCCCGCATCAAGCGAGGCCAGCAGCGGCGCGGCGGCGGGGCCGGCGACCAGCAGGCTGTTGGCGGCGAGCGGGCCGATGGCCTTCGCCAGATCGGCAAAGCTTGCCTCGCGCACCGGTTGCGGCGTGATCAGCGGAGCCTCCCCGCCGCCGAGCCGGGCCAGCCCGTCGGCCAGCTGGCGGGCAAAGCGGTCGCCCAGCCGGGCCAGCTGCGGCAGCAGCTCGGCGGGTTCCGGCCCGCGCCGCAGCAATTCGGCGCAGTGCTGCGCGGCGGCGCGTTCGGCAACAAAGGCGCGCTGCGGCTTCACTGGACGAGGAACGACTTGAAATAGACCGCATCGACGCCGCCGAACCCTTCGGTCTCGGTCAGCACTTTGTTGATCGCGGCGGTCAGGCGCTTTTCCAGGCGCTGCTTGCCTTCGGGGGTGAAGGCGTCTTCTTCCGGGGTATCGGCCAGCACGACCAGCACTTCGCTGCGGATCGCCAACTCGTGCTTTTTCAGCCACATCAGCACGCGCCCGTCACGGCGGGTGGAACAGGCCATGCTGATCTGCACCAGTGCACTGGAATTCTTCAGGTTCGACGTGAAGTCATCGGTGAAACTGAAGTAGCTGGTGCGATATTCGCTACCGCCGTCGCCTTCGATTTCGGCCATGCCTTCGCCTTCCTTGGCGTCGGTCTTGGGGGCAAAGGGATCTTCCTCGCCCTTGCGGATCAGCTTGGGGGTGTTGTCCTCCTTGGGTTCGGCGTGGCCGCCGCCGATCATGCCGGACTGGACCAGCGCAAACGTACCGCCGCCCCCTGCGCCGACCAGCACGACCCCGGCCAGCGCTTTGACCAGCATGCCTTTGCCTTTTTTGGGCTTGGCCGCCTTTTCGGATTTGTCACTCATGGAAAGATACCCCTGCTATCAGATTGGAAAATCAGGCGAAAATGCCGCTTCGGGCGGTGTCGGACTCCGCTCCGGACGGGCCGCGATTGGCGGCCGGTGTGGGATTGGCGCGGGCGGCGGCGCGATCATCGCGCGGAGCCTGCTGGCCGCTGCGCGACTGGGCGGAGCCATCGGCGCTGGCGCTGCCCTGATCGCTCCGAGCGCCCGAATTGAACGTGGCCGTATCGCTGGCACTGGCCGCCTGAACCGGCGGCACAGCGGCGCTGACCGCGCGGGCGAAGTCTGGATCGGTGCTGGCCATCGCCACGGACAATCCGTTGGCATCCTGCTGGAACCGCAGTTGCACCGCGCCGAATTCGGCATGGCGCACCGCCATCGTCACGCTCTGCGGTTGCATCGCCTCGCGTGCGGCGACAAGCCGGTCGACGAGGGCGGTGAAGTCATGCGGGCGGTCAGTGGCGGGGGCGGCGGTGATTGGCGCGGGGGCCGCATCGCGGGCGATCTGCGGCGCGGCGAGGACCGTTTCGGTGGCCGCGATGGGCTGGGCGGTGACGAGTTCGAGCGTGCGGACCTGCTGCACCGCCGCCTCGCGCTCGGCTGGTGCTGCCTCCGGCAGTTTGGCCAATTGGGGCGCGTCCAATTGCGGGGGGGCGGGCTGAGGCGTCTGCGGTGCAGGGGCGGTGGTGACCATCTGCGGCACAGCCGGTTGCGCGCTGGCCGGTGCGGCGGCGGTGGTGGGCGGGGCCGGTTCCGCTGACAGCGTGGCCACGGGCAGCGCTGCAACCACGGCGGCGGGTTCGAGCGGCGGCGCGGTGGGGTCCCCCTCTGTCTCGACTTCAACCGACGGCAGCGTTTCCGCCGGTTCGGCCTGCGCGGTCGCCGCCGCCGGGCGGGCCTTCAGCAGCGCGATGGGCAGCGTGGCGATGGCGAGCGGCGAAGAGGCAGGTTGATTGGGCGCCGGATCGGCCGGCAGCGCTTCGGTATCCGGCAGGGCAACCGGCAAAGCGACCGGCAAGATCTTGCCGTTTGCCGGAACCGGCATTGCCGCGATTGCCGCCGGGATCATCGCGGGCAGGGCCGTCGCGGCGTCCGGAGCCTGCTCGACCGTCAGCGTCTGGATGCTCAGCACAGCCGCGAAATCGCCCGTTTCCGCGCTCTCGCCCGGCTGCGCGGCCACCAATGCGGTTGCAGTCACGGCGGGGGCGGGGGCAGTCGGGGCAGTGGGCTGGATCACGGACAAGGCTCCTTGCAGATGGCTTGCCCGGTACTATTCAAGAGGCGTGCCAACTGCCTTGCGTCCGCCCAGTGCCTGCGGCTGGGCACGGCGGGCGAGGGCGGCGGCACCGGCTTTCGCGCGGTCTTCCACGGCGGCGCGGCTGCGTTCGGCCTGGGCGAGTTCCAGCTGCTTGCGGTCGGCCAGCGCCCTGGCGTTCAGCGCATCGCCGCTGGTCGTCGCAGTGATGGCGTTCAGGCCTGACACGAACTGGCCCAGCTGGCGCAGTTCCAGCCCGTCGCGGAAATCGGTGCGGGCGCGGTATTCATCGGCCATGCGGCGGGTACGCATCGCCAGCGCTTCCAGCTGGGCGAGCGTGCTTTCGGCGCGGGCGGATTCCACGGCGGCGGCCTGCTTGGCAATGGCGCGCACCTTTTCCAGCCGCTGCAGCCGCTTCAGCCGGGCGCGTTCAGCCTGCATCGCCCATCAGCTGCGCCAGCGCGGCGATGCTCTGCCGTAGCGGAACGGTGCTGCGCGCGGGCTGGCAGAGGAATTCGACCAGGGCATCGTGCATGGTGATCGCGCGGTCGAGTTGGGCATCGGCTCCGGCGCGGTAAGCCCCCATCAGCACAAGGTCGCGGTTCGCCTCGTAACTGGCTGTCAATGCGCGAAATTCGCGGGCGAGCGCGGCGTGATCGGGCGCGACGATGTCGGCCATCACCCGGCTGAGCGAGGCGGCGATGTCGATTGCCGGATATTGCCCGCGCTGGGCCAGATCGCGGCTGAGCACGACGTGCCCGTCAAGGATCGAGCGGGCGGTATCGACCACCGGATCGTCCTGATTGTCGCCGTCGGCCAGCACGGTGTAGAGCCCGGTGATCGAGCCGCCGCTGGCCGCCGAATTGCCCGCGCGCTCGACCAGCTTGGTGATCGTGGCGAGGGCGGACGGCGGATAGCCGCGCGCCGCGCCGGGTTCGCCCAGCAGCAGCGCAATTTCGCGGCCCGCGTGGGCCACGCGGGTCAGGCTGTCCATGATCAGCAGCACCTGGCGTCCTTGCGCGCGGTAATATTCGGCGAGACTGGTGGCCAGCATCGCCCCGCGCAGCCGCAAGTTGGGGGCATGGTCGGCGGGCACGGCGACGACGGCGGTGCGCTCGCGCTTGTGCCCGGCCATGTGGCGCTCGACGAAGTCGGACACTTCGCGGGCGCGTTCGCCGATCAGGCCGACGACGACGATTTCCGCTTCCGCGCCAGTCGCGATCATGTCGAGCAGGACCGATTTGCCGACGCCCGACCCGGCCATGATCCCGATCCGCTGGCCGATGCCAAACGTGGTCAGCGCATTGAGCGCGCGCACGCCGGTGTCAAAGCATTGCCGCACCGGGCTGCGATCCAGCGCGCCGGTGCGCAGCCCTCCGGCGGGCCAACTGTGGCGCGCATGGAGCGGACCGAGACCGTCGATCGGCAGCCCTTCGCCGTCCACCGCGCGGCCCAGAAAGGCATCGCCCACGGGCAGCATGCCGGGGCGTCCCTCGGTCCGCACCCGCGCGCCGGGGCGCAGCATGACGGTATCGCCCAGCAGCATCATCAGCGTGCGGCCATTGCGAAACCCGATCACTTCGGCCGTCAGCGGCGCGGCGCGGCCATGCGCAACCTTGCACAATGCGCCGACCGGGGCCGACAGGCCGGACACCTCCAGCAACCCGCCATCGCAGGCGGTCAGCAGACCATAGCGCCCCGGTGTCAGGTCGATTTCGGCGCCGGACAATTCATCCAGCAAGGGATCGAACAGTTTCAGCATGATGCCAGCGCCTCCGCAATCGCGGCGCGCCAGTGGGCCGGGCCGTCCTCGACCCCGCCGTTCTGGGTTTCGACGCGCAGCGCGCCGCGGTCCAGCGCGGGATCGGGGACCACGTCCAGCCCGGCGGGCAGGCGCTTGGCCACCAGATTGAAGTCATCGGGATGGAGCCGCAGCACGCGCTCGTCATCGGCGCGGGCCAGCATCGCGGCGGCGCGTTCGACCCGCGCCACCAGCGCGGCCTTGTCGAGCGCGATGGGGGCGATGGCGGCTTCGCACAGCGCCTCGACCGTGGCGTAAAGCTTCTGTCGCAGCGCCTCGGTCTGCTCCGCGTCCAGCCGGGCGAGGGCGAGTTCGATGGTCCCGCGCGCGGCCTCATCGGCCTCGGCCTGCAACTTCGCCAGCGCGCCAGCCTCGGCCACGCCCGCCTCATACCCCTCGGCCCAGGCGAGCGCGACCGGGTCTTCCACTTCCGGCTCCGGCGCGGGCGGGGGGGGCGGTGCGGGCGTGGCGGAAAAGCGCGGGTCCTGCGTGAACCCGGCCCCACTGCCCAGCGCCAGCAGCGGCAGGCTAGACATATTCGTCGTCTCCGCCGCCCACACCAAACGCGATCACCCCTTCGGCGGCGAGGCGGCGCGCGGCGGTGACGATGGCCTTTTGCGCTTCCAGCACTTCGGCCATTTTCAGGCGGCCGCGCCCGGCGATTTCGTCCTTCACGCCGTCGGCCGCGCGGCTGGACATGGCGCGGAAGAACACTTCGCGCTGGTCCTCCGCCAGACCCTTCAGCGCGTCGATCAGCGTATCGCTTTCGACCTCGCGCAGCAACGAGCCCATCGCCTGCGGATCGAGCGCCAGCAGGTGTTCGAACTTGAACATCTCGTTCTCGATCTCGCGCGCCAGCGCTTTGTCGATGCGATTGATTTCGGGCATGATCCGCTTTTCGGCGGCCTTGCCCGCGTTGTTGATGATGTCCGCCGCCTCGCGCGCGCCGCCCATTTCCAGCATGACCTGCCCGTGCTGCGCGGCAATCCGCTGGTGCAGCAGTTCCTCCAGCATGGCGATGGCCTCACCCGATACGGGACCCAGCGTGGCGATGCGGTGGACGACCTGCGTTTGCTGGTCAGCGGGCAGGGCGTGGAGCACTTCGGCGGCAACATCGGCCTGCAGCTGCACCAGCAGCACGGCCAGCGCCTGCGGGTGTTCATCGCGGACCAGCGGGATCAGCGCCTGCGGGGTCAGCCAGCGGGCGAGTTCGATGGCCGGGCCTTTATCCTCGCCCAGCGGCAGGATGCGCTGCATCAGGCTGTCGGCCTTCACCGCACCGACCGCGCGGTTCATCAGGTTGCGGACGTGGTCGGTCCGCCCTTCGGTGCCGATGCCGCTGCGTTCGGTATTCTTGACGAACCCGGCAATCGCCTGCGCGATCAGGTCCGGCCCGATTTCGCCCAGCGCGCACATCTTTTCGCCCAGCAGTTGCAATTCGTCCGGCCCCAGCTGGCTGACGATGCGGGCGGCCTGTTCTTCCTCCAGCAGCATCACCATCACGGCGGCGCGTTCGGCATCGCCCAGCGTGATCGCTTCGGCGGCGGCGGCCAGGTTTTGCGGCTGATCGGTCATCGGGCACTTTCCGGTTCAGGGTTGGCCAGTATCTTGCGCAGCGCCAGCAGGGCATCGTCGGGCTTTTCATCGACGATCCGCTGCGCCAGCCCGACCTGCCGGCCCAGCAGCGTGGCATCGACCGGGCGGGGCGCGGCCGGATCGGCGGGATCGGCGGTGCCATCGCCCGGTTCGCCGTCAGGCGCGTCCTCGGCCTGCGCATCGGTGGCGGCGGCGGGATCGCGCTTCAGCGCGCGGACCAGCGGGCGCACGCCCAGCAGCAAGACCAGCAGTACCGCCAGCAGCGCGACCACGCTGCGCACGACAGTCGCGAACCACGGCGCTTCATAGAACGGCACGCCTTCCTCGCTCACCGGCTCGAACGGGCGGGCCATGACCGTCACCTGATCGCCGCGCTGCGGGTTCGCGCCGACGGCGGCGGCGACCAGTTGCTTGACCTGTTCGATGTCGGCGGGCTTGGCCCCCTTCATCGCGGCCTGGCTGATCGCGACGGCCACCGACAGCCGCTTGACCTTGCCCGGCGCGGCATTGGCGACCGACACTTCGCGGCCCAGTTCAAAGGTGCGGGTCGCGCTGGATTCGCCGTTGACCTGACCGGCCGCGCCGGGGGCGGGGGTGCCTTGCGGCGCGCCGGGCTGGGCGACGGTGGGTGGCGGGGGCGTGTTGGCCGTCACGCCGGGAATGCCGCCCGCCTGACCCGGCCCGGTGGTCTGCGACTGCGCTTGCGTTTCGGTGCGCAGCACGCCGTCCTTGTCATAGCTTTCGCGCGCTGAGGTGACTTCATCCATGTCGAGTTCCAGCTGGATCTCGCTGGTGAAATTGCCCGCGCCCAGCATGGGGGTGAGCAGCGTATCAAGCTGGGTGCGCAGCTTTTCTTCCATGCGCACCTGCAATTCCAGCCGGTCGGCGTCGGCGCTGGACTTGTCGGACAGCAGCCGCCCGTTCTGATCCACCACCCGCACCGCATCGGGCGAAAGGCCCGGCGTGCTGGCGGCGACGAGGTTGACGATGGCCGAAACCTGGCTGTCCGACAGCTGCCGCCCGCGCGCCATGCGCACCATGACCGAGGCGGTCGGCGGGGTATCCTCGCGCACGAACACCGATTTGGCGGCCTGCGCCAGATGGACGCGGACGGATTCGACCCCGTCGATCTGCTGGATCGTCAGCATCAGTTCCTGTTCGCGCGCGCCGCGCAGCCGTTCGCCTTCCAGCGTCCGGCTGGCGCCCAGCGGCAGGTTGTCGAGCGAGGCGGCGGCATCGGGTACGGCCAGCGCGCCATCGGAGGCGACCAGCATCCGCGCGCGGTAGAGGTCATCCTCGCCCACGGTCAGCGCACCGGTCTGGTTGTCGATGGTATAGGCGATGCCCGCCTGATCCAGCGAGCCGACCACGGCGGCGCGGTCGGCATCATCCAGCTGGGCATAGAGCACGCGCTGCGGCGGGCTGGACAGCAGGGCGTAACCCAGCGCGGCCGCGCCCAGCAGCGCGGTGCCCGCGATCAGCGGCAGGCTGCGCTTAATCGCGGGCTGCGCGGCAAAGGCGCGCATGCGTTCCAGCGGGGTGGCGCCGCCCACACCGGGGAGGGGCGGCGGGGGGGGGGCGGGGGGGCCAGGGGGGGCGGGGGGGGACAGATAAGTCATTTATCAGACCCCCATCCGCATGATGTCCTGGTACGCGGACAGCAGCCGGTTGCGGACTTGCAGCGTGGCTTCGAAGGCAATGCCCGCTTCCTGCCGGGCCAGCATCACGCTGGCGACATCGGTGACGGTGCCCTGTTCGAACCCGGCGGACAGGTCGGCGGCCTTGGCCTGCGTGGCGCTGACCCCGTCGATCGCGCTTTTCAGCGCATCGGTGAAGCCGCCCGCCGGGCCTTGTGGCGCAGTCGGCTCGGCGCTGCCGGGGGTGGGCGTGTGGATTTGCTGGAGCAGCTGCGAGCGATCGAGGATCTGCTGGCGCATCGCCATGATCTGCTGAATGCTGCCCGCACCACCAAGTGCGCCAATGCCGCTCATCGCCGCGCTCCGGCTACGGCCATCCCGGCCTCACGGAACGAGGCGAGGCGATAGCGCAGGGTGCGTTCGGAAATGCCCAGCTGGCGCGCGGCGGCCACCCGGCTGCCGCCGCAGGCCTCCAGCGTTTCCATGATCGCGCGCGCTTCGGACAGTTGGACGATGTTGGACAGGCGCGCCGGGGCGGCACCTTGCGGCGTGGGGGCGGTAGCCAGGCCATCGGCGGGGACCAGCCGGGCCGGGCTGTCGAACACGATGTCCGCCGGGGTGATCTCGTCCTTGCCCTCGGCCAACAGCAGCGCGCGGCGGATGACGTTTTCCAGTTCGCGCACGTTACCCGGCCAGCCGTGCAGCTTCAGCATGGCCAGCGCGCTTTCGGAAATCCACGGCACCGGGCGGCTGGCGGGCGTGTGGCGCAGCGCCAGCGCGAAGGCCAGCGGGGCAATGTCCTCGGCCCGGTCGCGCAGCGGGCGCAGGGCGAGGGGGAACACGTTGAGCCGGTAATAAAGGTCGGCGCGGAACCGCCCTTCGGCCACTTCGGTCGGCAGATCGCGGTTGGCGCAGGCAATCACGCGCACGTCGACCTTGATCGGCTGGGTTGAACCGATCGGCACCACTTCGCCTTCCTGCAACGCGCGCAGCAGCTTGGCTTGCAGGGCCAGCGGCATTTCCGCGATTTCATCGAGCAGCAGCGTGCCGCCGTCCGCCGCGCGGAAGAAGCCTTCGTTGGCGGCTGTAGCCCCGGTGAACGCGCCCTTCTGGTGGCCGAACAGCAGCGCCTCCAGCATGGCTTCGGGCATCGCCGCGCAGTTGACCGCCACGAACGGGCCGGCCTTGCGCGGGCTGTGGGCGTGGATGAAGCGGCTCAGCACTTCCTTGCCGGTGCCGGTCGGACCGTTGATCAGCACGGGGATCTCGCTTGCCGCCAGTCGCTCGGCCAGCGCCAGGATCGACAGGCTTTCCGGATCGGCGGCAATCGGCGCGCCCGGCGCGGCCATGACAGCCAGTAGCGCGGCCAGCGCGGTCTGGCTGGCCGGGTCGCGATAGGACAGGGTGAAGCGGCCGCGCGCATCATCGCGGCGCAGGCTGTCCAGCGGGCCGCGCTCCAGAGTGATGCACGCGCCGGGGCCGGGCGGCACCGGATCGCTCGCCGTGCGCAGCAACGGCGCGCTGGCTGCGGCCACCGCTCCGACGATTGCGCCTGCGCGCTGCACAAGCGGGGCGTGAAGCCGTGCCACGCTGTCGCTGAATGCCAGTGCCGTCATCATTCTGGTCCCCGTCGTTAACCATCTCTCGTGGGGGACTTTTGCGCGCAGAACGTCAAACGCTCCGGTAATTTAAGGCCTAGGGCAAGTACTTAGGAAAACCGGGGTGCCGCCGCTTGCCGCTCCGGCAGAAATTTGCCGCCCGCCCTTAACATTGCGCGGAAAGCACCGGTCTTTGTCGGGACTGACGCGGCAATTCCCTGCCGGGCTGGTCAGGCGAGACTTTCTTCGGGAGTAAATCATGACCGTTATCAATACGAATATGGGCGCCCTGCGCGCCGCCAATTCCTCGACCTCGGCCGCCAAGATGCTGGGCACGGCGATGGAACGCCTGTCGTCGGGCAAGCGCATCAACGGGGCGAAGGACGACGCCGCCGGCCTCGCCATCGCCACCACGATGACCTCGCAGGTGCGCGGCATGAGCCAGGGCATCCGCAACGCCAATGACGGCATTTCGCTGGCCCAGACTGCCGAAGGCGCGCTGTCGGAAGTCAGCAACATGCTCCAGCGGGTGCGCGAACTGGCCGTGCAGTCGGCTTCGGGGACCTATCAGACCTCGGACCGCACCTATATGCAGTCGGAAGTGACCGCGCTGACCGAACAGATTTCGGACGTGCTGACGGACACCAAGTTCAACGGCAACGCGCTGTTTTCGACCACGGCGGGTACCGATGTCACGTTCGACATCCAGACCGGCTCGGAATCGGGCGAAACGATCACCCTGACCAGCGCCGCCATTGACGGGACCAACATCTCCGCCACCGCGCTCGACGTGACGACCGCTGCACTGGCGAGCACAACGATGGACAACGTCGACCTGGCACTGGCCGACGTCAACGCGTCCCGCGCCGGGCTGGGTGCCGGGCAGAACCGCCTGGAATCGGCGATCAACAACCTTAGCGGCAACGTCACCAACCTGTCCGACGCCCGTTCGCGGATCGAGGACGCGGACTATGCTTCCGAATCGACCGCGATGGCCAAGGCCCAGATCCTCAGCCAGGCCTCGACCGCGATGCTGGCTCAGGCCAACCAGAGCCAGCAGAACGTGCTGTCGCTGCTGCGCTAAGCCCTACAGCCTGACCCCTTCCAGGCTTGAACCCGGCGGTCCAGCGCGGATCGCCGGGTTTTTAATTGTTTGCTTGGTGCGCCAATCGCCTCCGCGATTGGCTTGCTGTGCCGTCCCGCTCCCCCGCCCGACCACCCAAACAGGGTATGCTTATGGGTGGCCG
>JAYRDH010000026.1:0-37128 GCA_041909515.1 Novosphingobium sp.
TCGACGATCCCCGCCTCGCGCCAGTCTTCCATATGCGGGGCGATCTCGCTGGCCAGAAACTTGCGATAGGCATCGCGGAACATGATCTGATCTTCGGTGAAGTTGCGCATGGCAGACATCGCTGGGGCCTCTCTCCGGCAGGACTGGTGTTGCCGCAACCAAGCAGCCGGAGCGCCGCCCCGTCAACCCGTCCTTTGCGACAGGGTTAGGCCAGCTCAGGCCGCCGCAGGGCGGTACGCGGCCAGGAAGGTCTGGACCGCCAGCTGCACTTCGGCCTCGATCCCGGCGCGGTCCGGGCGCGGCGCCGCACCTAGCAAGTGGCGATAGAACCCGCCGGACTGGCACAATCCCAGAAAGTGCGCTGCGGCGGCGCGGGCATCGGCGGAGCGCAGCCGCCCCTTGTCCATCTGCAACCGCAGCCAGTTCTCGGTCCGCTGCTGGCCGCGTTCGGCCCCGCGATCCCACAGCATCCGGCCTAGTTCGGGAAAGCGCCCCGCCTCGCCCACCACCACCCGGTGCAGCGCGATGATCTGCGGACGCAGGATCGTAGTCAGCACCGATATGCCCAGCGCCGTCAGCGTTTCAGTCAGATCGGCATCTTCGGACAGTTCCAGCCGCAGCGCTTCGCCATAGCGTTCCACCTGGTCGTCAACGACAGCGGCGAACAAGTCCTGCTTGTTGCGGAAGTAGGACCACAGCGTGGTCTTGGACCCGCCCAGATCGGCGGCAATGGCAGACATGGAGGTGTGGCCATAGCCCTGGCGCAGGAACGCCTTGCGCGCCGCCGCCACGATGGCGCGGCGACGGATTTCCTGCCGATCCGGATCCTTCCCTGTCACAAAGACTGTACTACACAGTATCATTTCGGTTGACAAGCAAAGCGACCCGCCGCCAAAGGCGTACCATGCAGTACGGTTATTCCACCGGCCAGCGGCTTGCCATGCTGGCCTTGTCCAGCGCCTTGGCGGCTTGTGCCGTTCCGCCCGCCCCCCGCACCGCCGCGCCGCTGAAGACCGGCGAGGCGCTGGGCGATGTTCAGGGCCTGTCGGGCGACGCGGCGCAGTTTCCGGCTGATCGCTGGTGGACGACCTACGCCGATCCCGGTCTCGACGCGCTGATCGAGGAAGCCCTGGCGAATTCCCCCGACATGGCGCTGGCCGCCGCGCGGATTCGCGCCGCCGATGCCGCCAGCGAACGCGCGGGCGGCGCACTGCTGCCGACCCTGACTGTCGACGGCGCGGTGGGCGGCAACAAGCAGAGCTATAACCTGGGCATTCCGGCGCAGTTCGTGCCGAAAGGCGTGATCGAAACCGGCAAGCTGTCCGCCACGCTGGGGCTGAACCTGGACTTGTGGGGGCGCAACCGCGCCGCGCTGGCCGCTGCGCGCGGCGAGGCGGAGGCCGCGCGGGTCGATGCCGCGCAGGCCCGGCTGATGCTGGCCAGCGGGATCGCGCTCAGCTGGGGCAATCTGGCACAGTTGAACGCCAGCCGCGATCTGGCGCTGCGCTCGGTCGAGGCGCTCGGCGGGATCGAGCGGCTGACCGGGGAACGGGTCCGCGCCGGGATCGACAACCGCGCCGACCATGAACTGGCCATCGCCCGCCGCGCCGGGGCAGAGCAGGCGCTGGCCGCGCTGGACGAGTTGATCGCGCTGGAGCGCAACCGGCTCGCCGCGCTGATCGGGGCCGGGCCAGACCGGGCCGGGCGGCTACCCGTTCCCGCGCCGGACCTGCGCCGGACCACTGGCGTTCCCGCCAACCTGGCCGCCAACCTGCTGGGCCGCCGCCCAGACATCGTTTCGGCACGGCTGCGGGCCGAAGCCGCGGCGGCGCGGATCAAGTCCGCGCGGCGGGCGTTCTATCCGGACATCAATCTGGCCGCTGTCGCCGGGCTGCAATCGCTGGGGTTGGGGCAACTGTTCAATTCAGGATCGACCTTCGCCAATTTCGGCCCGGCCATCAGCCTGCCGATCTTTGACGGTGCGCGCCTGACCGGCAACTACAACGCGGCGGAGGCTGGCTATGACGAAGCCGTCGCCCGCTATGACCAGACCCTGCTGGGGGCCTTGCGCGAAGTGGCCGATACGCTCGATTCGCGCCGCGCCCTGTCCAGCCGGCTGCAGGCGGCGCGCACGGCGGCGCGGTCCTCAGGTGAGGCGGCGCGCCTTGCCCGGCTGCGGCATGGGCAGGGCCTTGCGAACCTGTTGCAAGTGCTGAGCGCCGAGGATGCCGCGCTGGCGAATCAACGCGCCCTGGCCGAACTCGAAGCGCGCGCCTTTCTGCTTGATGTGACACTGGTCCGGGCGCTGGGTGGCGGGTTTACCGCCCCGGCGTCGGACACGGAGCAAACCGACCAATGACCGATACGACTTCCCTCCCCCCCGAAACCGCCGCGCCCGAAGCCGATCCGACCGCGATGGACAAGCGTCGCAAGTTCCTGCGCCTGTTCGCGATCGCGCTGGTCGTGGCCGCCGCGATCTGGGGCGTGTGGTATTTCCTGACGCAAGCGGGCCGGGTCCATACCGACAACGCCTATGTCGGGGCGGATACCGCCGTGGTGACGCCGCTGGTTTCCGGCGCAGTGAAAGAAGTGCGCGTCGGCGGCACGCAGCAAGTGGCCAGGGGTGACGTGCTGGTGGTGATCGACGATGCCGATGCGCGGATCGAACTGGCCAATGCCGAAGCGATGCTGATGCAGGCGCGGCAACGGTTCCGGCAGGCGCAAGCGGGCGGCACTTCGTCCGCCGCGCGGGTCGATGCGCGCGGGGCCGAAGTCACGCAGGCGCAAGCCCGGCTGACCGCCGCGCAGGCCGATTTCGACAAGGCGCAGGATGCCTATGCCCGCCGCCAGCAACTGGCCGCCAGCGGGGCCGTCTCGGCCGAGGAAGTCGCCCAGACCCGCGCCGCCATGCTCGCCACCCGCGCGGTGCTGGCGCAGGCGCAGGCCGGGGTCGCCACCGCCACCGCGATGCGCTCCTCCGCCAGCGGGGATCTTGCCTCTGCCGCCGCGCTGACCGCCGGTTTCTCCGAAGCAACCGCGCCCGACGTCGTCGCCGCACAGGCCCGCGTCAACCTTGCCCGGCTCAATCTGGACCGCACCGTGATTCGCGCGCCGATTGGCGGCGTGGTGACCAACCGCGCCGTGCAGGTCGGCCAGCGCATCAACGCCGGCGCGCCGCTGATGGTGCTGGTGCCGCTGGATGCGATGTTCGTCGATGCCAACTTCAAGGAAAGCCAGCTGCGCAACGTCCGGCCGGGTCAACCGGTGGAACTGACCAGCGACTTCTATGGCAGCAAGGTGGTGTTCACCGGCACGGTCAAGGGCTTTGCCGGCGGCACCGGTGCGGCCTTTGCGCTGATCCCGGCCCAGAACGCCACCGGCAACTGGGTTAAGGTGGTGCAGCGCCTGCCGGTGCGCATCCAGCTTGATCCCGCCCAGCTGAAGGAACACCCGCTGCGCGTCGGCCTGTCGATGACGGCAACCATCGACACGCGCGAGCCATGAACACCGCTCCGCTTCGCCCCCTGACCGGGACGCGGCTGTGGGTGGCCGCGATCGGACTGGCGCTGGCCAATTTCGTGGTCATTCTGGACACGACCATCACCAACGTCTCGGTCCCGCACATTGCGGGCGGATTGGCGATCTCTCCGTCACAGGGGACCTGGACGATCACGTCCTATGCCGTGGCCGAAGCGATTACCGTACCGCTTACCGGATGGCTGGCCATGCGGTTCGGCACTTATCGTACCCTGGTGGTCTCGTTGGTCGGCTTTGCCCTGTTCTCGGTACTGTGCGGGGTCGCGCGGACCATCGAATTGCTGGTCGTGCTGCGCGTCTTCCAGGGCTTGTGCGGCGGGCCGCTGATGCCGCTGACCCAGACGCTGATGCTGCGGATCTTCCCGCCGGAAAAGATGGGGACCGCCAATGCCCTGTGGGGTGTGACGACAATTTCCGCCCCGATCCTGGGGCCAATCGTGGGCGGCTATATCAGCGACAACTGGAGCTGGCCGTGGATTTTCTACATCAACCTGCCGGTGGTGGCGCTGTGCCTGGGAATCATCGTCAAGCTGGTCGGCCGTTATGAAACCGCGACCGAGCGAGTCCGGATCGACGCGGTTGGGCTGATCCTGCTGGTCATGTTCGTCGGTTGTTTTCAGCTGGTGCTCGACCTGGGCCGAGAGCACGATTGGTTCCAGTCAACCATGATCACCGGCCTCGCGATCACCTCGTTCGTCACGTTCGGTGCCTTCGTGATCTGGGAGCTGACCGATCCGCACCCGGTGGTGGACTTGCGCGTCTTGCGACACCGGTCGCTATGGGTCGGGCTGATCGCGATGGCGCTGGGGTTCGGCGGGATGTTCGCGATGATCGTGCTGGTCCCGCTGTGGATGCAGTCGGTCATCGGCTACACCGCCAGCGAGGCGGGCCACGCCATGGCCTTCGTTGGGGTCTTCGCGGTGATGATGGCCCCCGTTGCGGGCAAGGCGTTCGACAAGTTCGACCCGCGTATCCTGATTACCGCCGGGATGCTGTGGCTGGTGTTCGTCTCCCTGCTGCGTACGCAGTGGAACACGGACGGGACGTTCTGGGACTATTCCATCCCGCAAATCCTGCAAGGCTTCGGGATGCCGTTCTTCTTTATCGGACTGATGATGTTCTCACTCTCATCGGTGCCGATGAACGAGGTCGCCTCGGCCGCCGGGCTGCTCAGCTTCATGCGCACCGTCGCCGGGGCCGCTGGTACGGCGCTCTCCACCTCAATGTGGGATAGCGCCACCCGCGAAGCCCGCGCCAACATGGCCGGTACACTCAACGGAGCCGATGGCACGATGGCCCAGATGCAGGCGGCCGGTGTGGACCCCGAACAGGCGCGCGGGGTGATCGAACGACTGGTCGATGCCCAAGCGGCAACGATCGGATCGAACCATGTCTTTGCGGTGTCGGCGGTGATCCTGTTCATCGCCGCCTGGCTAGTCTGGCTTGCCCCGCGTCCGAAATCGTTGCCGGGACAGGCGGCGATGGGGCACTAGACGCGGAACGCCGCCAATCGCTCAACTGCCCGGTCCAGCGTCTCGTCCCGCTTGGCAAAACACAGCCGCAAGTATCCGGTTTCCGGTTCGCTGGCGTAAAAGGCCGATACCGGGATCGAGGCGACGCCCGCTTCCCGGATCAGCCGCTGCGCCAGCGCGGCATCGTCGGCTGGCAGGTCGGAAGCCGCCAGATCGACCGTGACGAACCACGTCCCGCTGGCGGGCAGCACATGAAACCCCGCCGCCGTCAGACCCGCGACCAGCCGCGCCTTACCCGCCGCATAGCGCGCGCGGTGGGCCGCGTGCCAGGCATCGGGCAGCATCAGCCCCGCGGCCGCCGCCCATTGCAGCGGGGTGGCGGTGGTGAACGTGATGAACTGGTGCGCCTGCGCAATCGCGCTGGCGATGCGCGACGCAGCCACGGCCCAGCCCACTTTCCATCCCGTCATCGAGAAGATCTTGCCCGCCGAGCCGACCTTGATCGCGCGGTCCCGCAAGGCCGGGATCGCCAGCGGCGAAACGTGCGGTGTCCCGTCCAGGATCATCCCTTCCCAGACTTCATCGCAGAGCAGGAACAGGTCGTGGCGCTGGCATAGTGCCCCGACGGCCTCCAGCGTTTCGCGCGGCAGCACCGTGCCGACCGGATTGTTGGGCGTGTTGAGCACGATCAGCCGGGTGCGCGGCGTGATGGCCGTTTCCAGCCGGTCCAGCGGCAGCGTCCAGTCTGGCGGGATCAGGCTGACCAGCCGCGCGGTGCCCCCGGCGCGTTCGACCAGCGGCAGATAGGCGTCATACAGCGGCTGGACCAGAATCACCTCATCCCCCGGCTGCACCAGCGCCAGGATACTAGCCGCCAGCGCCTCGGTCGCGCCGGACGTCACGACGATCTCGTCCTCGGCGATGATCAGCCCCTGCTGGCGGGCATAGTAATCGGCAATCGCGCGGCGCAGTTCCGGCAAGCCACGCATCGGCGGATACTGGTTCGATCGCTCTGCCAACGCCCGCTGCGCCGCAGCAATCAGTTCTGGCGGTTCCGCCATGTCGGGGAATCCCTGCCCAAGGTTGATCGCGCCCAGTTCAGCCGACAGGCGCGACATCACTTCGAAAATGGTGGTGGTCCCGGCGGGAAGATCGGTCTTGGCCATAGGCGTCCACTGTGGCGCACAGACGGCGCGAAGCCAAGCAGGCCGCAATGCCTGCCCATTTATGCAATCGTTTGCAGCTTGCCGCACCCAAGCCGCCGGTGTAGCCACGACGCAACGACCAAAGGAACACGATGGCATGGCACAGCGATTGATCGGCGCGGTGGAAGCGGGCGGCACAAAGTTTGTGGCAGCGCTTTCGCGTGAGGATGGCACCGTGCTGGCGCAGACCCGCTTGCCCACCGAAGCACCTGCCACGACCTTTCCTGCGCTGGCC
The DNA here is from genome assembly GCA_041909515.1 of Novosphingobium sp. Taxonomy (GTDB): domain Bacteria; phylum Pseudomonadota; class Alphaproteobacteria; order Sphingomonadales; family Sphingomonadaceae; genus Novosphingobium. Next base: position 6,450 of record JAYRDH010000026.1, read on the forward strand.
GATTTCTTCACTGCCGCCAGCGCCGCCCATGGCCCGATTGCCGCCTTTGGCATCGCCAGCTTTGGCCCGATCGACATCAATCCCGCCTCCCCCGCTTATGGCACCTTCACGACTACGCCCAAGCCGGGCTGGTCCGGCGCGCGGTTCCACGATGCGTTGGGCCGGTTCGGTGCACCGATCGTGGTCGATACCGATGTGAACGGCGCGGCGCTGGGCGAATGGGAGGCGGGTGCGGGGCAAGGTTGCCGAACAGTCGCCTATACCACCGTAGGCACCGGCATCGGCACCGGTGTGGTGCGCGATGGGCGGGCGCTGATGGGGTTTTCCCACTACGAAAGCGGCCATATCCCGATGGCTCGCGATGCCCTCAGCGATCCGTTCCCCGGCCACTGCCCCTACCACGGCGACTGCCTGGAAGGACTGGCTGCCGGCCCCGCCATCAAGGCGCGCTGGGGGCATAGTTTGTCAGGGCTGGGTAGCCCGGCCGACAAGGTCGAACTGATCGCAGGCTATGTCGCGCAGCTGGCGACGTCGCTGGTATTGCTGCACATGCCGGACCGCCTGATCTTTGGCGGCGGGGTGATGAAAGCTCCCGGCCTGATCGAAGCCGTGCGCAGTGAAACCCAGCGGCGGCTGGGCGGCTATATCCAGTCCCCGGCGCTCGATGCCGGGCTGGAACGCTATATCGTGCTGCCGGGGCTGGGCGATGACGCGGGCATTACCGGCGCCATCGCACTGGGACGGCAGGCGCTGCGTTAAGCCACCGCGCAATGGCGGGCGATATAGTCCGCGTGGGTGGGCATGGATTCCGCCGCGCGGGCCAGCGCGCCTTCCAGCTTGCGCAAGTAATCGGCATGGCCCGCCCCGCGCAGGGGCAGCAGCGGATCGGTGCCTGCAGGCATATTGCCCTGCCCGATGTGAACCGCGAGCCAGCTCGGCGGGCCGAACAGATCGGCATCGCGCTGGACCAGGCGGCCATGGCGGCGAAAGTGCTCGATCTTCCAGGTCACGGTGTCTGGCACGCTCATCGCGGCACAGTATCGCCACAACTCGCTGTCGGTGCGGCTGGTCAGCTTGTAGTGCAGGATGATGAAATCGCGGATCCGCTCAAACTCGTTGATCGCGATCCGGTTGTATTCCTCGCTCACCAGGGGATCGAAGTTGCGATCCGGGAACAGTGCCAGCAGTTTTGAGATGCCCGCCTGAATGAGGTGGATGCTGGTCGATTCCAGCGGCTCCATGAACCCGCCCGACAGGCCGATCGCCACGACGTTGCGGTTCCAGAACAAGTTGCGCCGCCCGGTGACAAAACGCAGCGGCTTGGGATCGGCCAGCGCCGCACCGTCCAGATTGGCCAGCAACGTATCCGCCGCTGCCTCGTCCGACAGGAACTGGCTGCAATAGACATAGCCGTTGCCGGTGCGATGTTGCAGCGGAATGCGCCACTGCCACCCGGCCTCGCGCGCGGTGGAGCGGGTGTAAGGCGTGGGATCACCCACTTTTGCACAAGGCACCGCCACCGCCCGGTCGCAGGGCAGCCAGTGGGTCCAGTCCTGATACCCGGTCTGCAGCGCACCTTCGATCAGCAGGCCCCGGAAGCCGGAGCAATCGACGAACAGGTCGCCGTCCACCTGCCGCCCGTCCTCCAGCGTCACGTGGGTAACATGGCCGGTTTCTCCGTTCAGCGCGACATCGCCAATCCGGCCCTCGATCCGCACCACCCCGCGCACCTCGGCATAGCTGCGCAGGAACCGGGCATAGAGGCCCGCGTCGAAGTGATAGGCATAGTCAAAGGTCGAGGCGACGTGGCGCTGATCGGCCAGCGGCGGAGCGAACTTCCCCCGCTTGGCCGCAGCCCAGGCCATGCACAAGTCATCCAGCGGGGGCGCCTCGCCGTGCTGCTGCGCTGCGATCCAGTACTGGTGCAGCGGCACGAAATCGAAATTGCGGCCATAGGTCCCGAACGGATGGAAATAGGCGTGATCCTGCCGCCCCCAGTTGACGAACTGGATGCCCAGCTTGAACGAGCCCTGCGTGGCTTTGACGAAGTCGTTTTCGGCAATGCCCAGCGATTCGTTGAACGTGCGGATCGGCGGAATCGTCGCCTCGCCCACACCGACCGTGCCGATTTCCTCGGATTCGATCAGGGTGATCCGGCAGCCGGTGCGGATCGCGTTGGCGAGCGCCGCCGCCGTCATCCAGCCCGCGGTGCCCCCGCCGACGATCACGACCGACCGAATGGAATTGCCGTCCTGCATCACGCTCTCCTCGCCGGGTTAATCGGACATCGCGGCGGGGCGATCAAGCGCTTTTCGGCAATCGATTGCACACTTCAAAAACGGGGGCGACGGATGTCGAGCGCCATGACCAGCCGCTCCCCATCCGCGAACGGCATCGTGCGGTGCCACATGGTGGACGGGAACACGGCGGTGCGCCCTTCACGCGGCGCAATGGTGCAATAGGCGGGCAAGTCCAGCCCCAGTTCTTCCGGCGGCGTGCCGAACGCGATGTAGCCAGCGGGCGCTGGCCCCATCTGCTCCGCCGATGGCAGGGCAATGTAGAACGCGGTGCTGAGCCAGCCGACCGGATGGTTGTGCGGCACGTTATAGCCCTGCTTGGTCAGGCGGACCGACCAGCTGCCCTCTACCAGCAGTTCCCCGCGCGGCAGCCCCAGCAGCGGGTGCCCCTGCTCGAACGGCGGCAGGGCGTCGACATAGCTGCGGATCGCATCCAGCCAGTGTGCCTTGGCCAGCTGGATGATCGGTTCATGCCGCTGGATCACCGACCGGTCGGTCTGCGTCCCGCCGCGCACCGATTGCTCGATATAGGGCCGCTCCATCACGTGCAGACCGCGCAGCACTTCGGCCAATTCAGCCATTTGGGCAGCGGTCAGATCGACTTCGACCGGGCGAATGAACTGTTCCGGCCGGTCGAGCCATTCGGCGCGTGCATCCCCTGCCGCCCGCCAGATCAGCGAGACATAGGGCCAGAACAGCGACGCAGACGGGGTGATGAGTTGCGGCAACGCCACCGCCTCCGCCTCAGCCAGCCGGTGCTGGCGGAGGTAATGCCGCACGCGGCACAGGTTGATCGTCTCACCCTGGATAGTGGCCGTGCGGGCCAGCAGTGCATCCGTTTCCGCCAGATCGCCGGATTCACTGGCTACGAACAACCGCGCTACCAGCAGCGCGGGCGATGCCCCCAGCGCCGCCTCGGCCCGGTCGAGCACGTCCAGCGTTGCCGCCCAGTTGCGCGTTTGCGCCAGTGCGCGAAACCACGCCAGCCACAAGTCCGGGTTGGCGGGTTGCACGGCCAGGGCGGCAGCATAGCTATCGGCAAAGTGCGCGGCATCACCGCTGGTCCAGCGCATGACGGACAGCGCCTTGTGGCCGTCGAGCCAATCGGGCTGTCCTGAGAGCGCCGCTTCCAGCAATACTTCTGCCCCCGCCGCATCGCCTTCTGCCGCCAGCGCGGCGACGCGGTTGCGCAGGATTTCCAGGTTGGCAGGGTTCGCGGCCTGCGCCTCGGCGAACAGCGTGGCGGCAGGCAGGCCGACTTCATAGCGGGTCTGCGCCAGTCCTTGCAGGAGAGCCGGATCGCGCGCGCCAGCCGCGACTGCGGCAGCGAATACCCCCACCGCTTCAACCAGCCGCTGTTCCAGTCGCAGCGCCACGCCGTGCAGCAGGGCAATTTCCGCGTCGGCGGGCGCGGCTTTGCCCATCACCGCCAGCAAGGGCACCGCCTTGCCCGCCAACCCGGCACCCAGCGCTTGGCGCACCAATGCCACCCGCCGCGCCCGCGTCGCCGGGTCCGCAGGGGGATTGCGCAACTGGTGCAGCAATTCGGCGACAAGCGCATCGGCAAGCTGGCGCTGTTCAGGGGTCATCATGTGTCACTGGCACCAACGCAAAGAGGGGGCAACCGAAGTTGCCCCCTCCCTTGCAGCCTGACGATGGCGGGCCACCGTCCTGCTCCCTCATTGCGATCAGAAGCTGTAGCGGATCGAGGCCGTGTAGGTGCGGCCCAGCGCCGGAGCGCCGCCCAGCACGACCGGGCTGGTCGACAGATCGGTGATCCCGCCCGCACCGCGGAAGTCGAACGTGTTGAACAGGTTGTAGACCTGCATCCCCAGTTCCAGGTTCTCGATCGGACGCACGCGGACCACGCCGTTGAACACGGCCTTGCCAGGGTATTCGATGCCAGCACCGTCGATCGAGCTGGTCTGGCCGGTGGCCGACAGGCCCAGCGTAGCCATGTCGTTCACGTCATAGTTGGCCGCAACCGTGTACGACAGATCGGGGATGCCATCCGCACGGGTATAAACCGTCGCGGCGGCAGCAGCACGCTTCGCCTTGGTGTACGTGGCGTTGGCCGTCAGGCTGAAGCCGCCGTTGCGGTAGGTACCATAGAATTCTGCACCGCTCGACTTGTACTTGGTGTCAATCACGCAGCCGCCGGTCGGGCACTGGGCCGTCGTGGTCGGTTCATAGTCGCTGCGCTTGAAGTTGCCCTTCAGCAGGGTCAGTTCGATGGTATAGCGACCACCCAGCAGCCCGCCACGGTTCTTCAGGCCCAACTCGTACTGGTTCACGAAGTCGACCGACGGCACGATCCCGCTCTGGTTCAGCGAACCGTCGGCGTTGAACTTGCCCGAAACGGTCTGGCGGTCAGCGTTGAAGCGACCACCACGCGAAGCACGGACGAACACCGAGGTATCGCCATTGACCTTCCACAGCGCACCGGCAGTCCAGGCGGTGTAGTTGCGGCCATAGTTCAGCACTTCGCGCGCACCGTTGGCGGTGATCGTCGGGATCTGGGTAACGACGCCGTTGTAGGTGACCGGAGTGTTGAACTCGGTGGTGCTGCCCGCAATGGTCCAGCCCGCCGCCTTCAGCATTTCGAAGCGCACCGAACCGTCGATCACGAAGTTGTCGTTGTCGAGGTCAAGGCCGACGTAAGCCGCGTTGTCGGTGTATGACAGCTCGTAATCACGGGCGCAGCAGCTGCCCCAGTTGTTGTTGAAGCCGCCGATCCCTTCGGCCGTCAGGCGCGCACCGGCTGCGTTGAACAGGTCGAGCATGGCGGGATTGTCACCCGACACTTCGCTGAACGACTTGTTGGTGTGCCAGTCCATCTCGATCTTCTGGTTCATGTAGAACCAGCCAGCACGGCCCGTCAGCATCCCGGCGCCGGTTTCGAACTTGCCGGTCAGCGCCAGGTCGTTGGCAAAGCTGCCGATGTCGCGGATGTTGGTGCGGACATTGGTGTTCGAGTTGTAGAACGTGCCAGTATAAGCCTGCCCGGCCTTCGGACCGTTGGCATAGCGCACCGAAGCGACGGTATCGCCGTTCAGCGACGAGCCAATCAGCGAGGACGTGCGCGTGGCACTGAAGAACGGCGCGGTGAAGCCGCCCGACATGTCGGTCCAGCGCAGGTTGTTGTCGACCGAAACCGCATCCGAGAATTCATAGTGGAACTGGTTCTGGATCGACTTCGCCTTGGTGGTGATGCCGCTCATCTTGACGCGTTCCAGATCGCCTTCACGGTTCACGATCAGGAAGCTCTGGTTCAGCGTCGAATAGTTCGAACCCTTGCGGCCGTCGAAGCCGGGATAGGGGCTCAGGCTGGTGACCTTGTTGCCGCTCAGCGTGGCGAGCGCGGGTGCGCCGGTATAGTTCGGCTCCTGCGTGTCGGCATACTTGAACAGGAAGCGGATGTAGCCCTTGCCGTCATCGAACGTCTTGGTGACGTTGGCCTTGATCTGAACGCTGTCCGACACGTTGTAATCGGCGCGCAGCGGGCCGCGGCCCGACTTATAGAAGCCGCCGATGTGATAGCTCAGCGTTTCATTGATCGAACCGCCATAGCGGAAATCGACCTTGGTTTCAGCATAGCCGACACCCTTGTTGAGCTGGATGTAGCCGCCTTCCTTGGCGCCGGTGTGGCTGATATAGTTCAGTACGGCGCCGGGGGCTTGCGAGGCATAGGTCGCGGCCGAGCCGCCGCGCACGCCTTCGATGTTCGCGACCGACGCGTCGAAGCGGGTCCAGTAATCGTTGTTGCCGAACTGGATGTCGCCGAACAGCACGGTCGGCAGGCCATCTTCCTGGATCTGGACGAACGGCGAACCACCCGTGGCGACCGGCAGGCCGCGCACCGCGATGTTCGAGTTGCCGCCCGGACCGGCGGTCCCGGCGACCTGGATGCCGGGAATCATGCGATAGAGTTCGGATTCCGAGCTGGGCTTGAAATCTTCGATCAGCTGCGAATTGATGCTGGTGACCGAAACCGAGCTGTTCAGCTGGGTCTTGTCGCGGCCCGATGCGGTCACCACGATCTCGTCCAGGCCATCCACCGCTTCTTCAGCGGCCGGGGCGTCCTGCGCCAGCGCGGGCATCGCATAGACAGCCATCGCGGCAAGTGACGCAGCCGAGACACAGCTTCTCAGCACGGATTTCTTCATAAACCTCTCCCTCACTCAAGGATCGCAGTGCGCTTGCACGTTGCAAGTCAGGTTGGCGAGTGACATATGCAACAATCGATTGCAATTGAATTCTGCAATCGATTGTTACCAGCCTCAACCTGTGACGTTCATGCAACATCGGTGGTTGACAGGGCCGCCGCGCGCAACGCATCACGGCAGCAATGACTGACAATTCGCCGCCTCACGGACGGATCCGCAACATTGCCGAACTGGCCCGGCTGGCCGGTGTTTCCGCCGGCACCGTATCACGCGCGCTGGCTGGCAAGTCGCTGGTAAACAAGGACACGCGCGAACGCATTCAGGCCCTGGCCCGTGCCCATGGCTTTCGGCCCAACCAGATGGCGCGTCGGCTGCGGGTCCAGGAAACGCGGGTTATCGGGGTGGTCGTGCCACTCGGTCACGAGCAGCGGCAGCATTTGTCCGACCCGTTCTTCATGGCGATTCTGGGCTATCTGGCCGACGCGCTGACCGAAAACGGCTATGACATCATGCTCAGCCGCGTAATTCCAGATGAAGACGACTGGCTGGAGCGGATTGTTGATTCCGGCATGCTCGATGGGGTGCTGCTGATTGGCCAGTCGAACCAGTACGATGCGATCGAGCAGGTCGCGCGGCGCTATCACCCGATGGTGGTCTGGGGCAGCCATCGCACGGGCGCGGCCCAATGCACGGTGGGGGTCGACAATCGCCGTGGTGGCCAGCTGGCCGGAGAATGCCTGATTGCACGTGGCTGTCGCAACCTGGCGTTCCTGGGTGAGCTCGACGCGATCGAACTGAACGAGCGGTTCCTGGGACTGTGCGACGCGGCGGCAGTAGCAGGCCTACCCGCCCCGACACCGCTGCACGTTCACCTGGCATCCGATGTCATGGCCGAAGAAATCGCCTCACATGTCGACAGCATGCAGGGGCGGATTGACGGGATCGCCGCCGGGTCCGACCTGATCGCGATGAACACCGTTCGCGCTCTGGCGGATCGTGGCATTTCCGTGCCGGGCGACATCGCGGTTACGGGCTTTGACGATCTGCCACTTGCCGAACAGATCATCCCGCGCCTGACCACGATCAGCCAGCACATCGCCGATGGCGCAAAGGCCATGGTGGAAGCACTGTTCGCCCGGATCGGCGGGAATGGCGCCCCATCGGTCGTCATGCAGCCCGAACTGATCCGGCGGGATACGGCCTAGGCGGCGTGGCGCCGCAGCGCCCACTGGTCTCCAGTCATGCGGTGCTGCAGGGTCAGCGACAGCAGGCCGTGATCGTCCAGCACTTCCACGCTGCCCGCATCCAGCCAGACTGACACGCTTCGCGCCGGATCCAGTTGCACCCGGCACACCGTGTCGAGGAAGGGCGAGACAGGATCACACCGGGTCAAGGCCAGATCGTGCCCCTGCCGCTCCAGTCGCAGCAACCGCCCGGCGGCATCACTCAGCGACAGGGTCATGTCGGTATGCCCCGGCAGAACCAGCCGGGCAGCAGCCGGGACCATCACCGCGTCCAGCATCGCCACCGGCACGGCGCGCACCGCCGCGGGCTCCGGTTCCTGCCGCAGCCGATAGCCCGCACTGGCGCGCACCAGGGATAGCCGACGCGGCATGCTCATCGCTCCGCGCCATCCCTGCACCGGCAGACGGCCCTGATAGGCATGATTGCCCATCCAGCCGATCCAGGCCGGCCGCCCGGCCGCATCGCGCGGTTCGTGCCAGGCAATCGCGGCGTAGAAATCGGTGCCCATGTCCAGCACCTGCCAGCCATCGGCATCGGGGGTGAACCGCGTGCCGTCAAACGTCCCGGTCAGACCCAGCGCACCCGACCCCGGCGCGCCGCGCAACACGTCCACCTTGAACAACCAGCGCGTTTGGTTCCTGCCTTCAACCGGCAGTTCGATCAGCAGCGGGCATTCCCAGATCTCGCCCGGTGCGCCCAGCGTCGGGATTTCCGACAGCTCCGTCCACGCCTTGAGGTCGGTTGAGGCGTAAAGCAGAGCGCGCTGCTCGTTCGACAGCACCACCACCATGATCCAGCGCTGCGTCGGCGCGTTCCAGAACACGTTGGGGTCGCGGAAATCCTCCATCTGCCGGTCAAGCACCGGATTGCCGGGATACTTGTGCCAGTTGCGGCCGTTGTCGGTGCTCCACGCGAGGCACTGCGACTGGTGAGGGGGACCGTTCACCACCGCGCCGGTGTAAAGCGCCACCATCGCGTCCGCACCCAGACCCGCACTGTTCGCGCGATCCATCACGGCTGATCCGGAAAAGATCGCGTGACGGTCATCCTCCAGCAACGCGGGCGGCAATTCCTGCCATGCGGCAAGGTCAGGGCTGGTGGCATGGCCCCAGCTCATGTGGCCCCATTCCTCGCCAAAAGGATTGTACTGATAGAACAGGTGCCACTCGCCCGCATGGTGGACCAGCCCGTTGGGATCGCTCAGCCAGTTGGCGGCGGGCGCGAAGTGATACAGCGGGCGCATCGCGTCAGGCCGAAATGGTCACGCTATCGCCCGCGAAATTCAGGCGGAACACCGGCGCGGGCGTGCCGCCGAACTGCGCGCGCAGCAATTCCGGGTGCGCATCGAAACTGCGGCCCCGCATACCCCAATGGTCGATGAAGCTCCACACCGCACCCTCGCCAGTGACCCACCAGCTGTAGCCCTGGGTCGGCTCAGCCGCCGGATTGCCCGCGACCAGACCGCTGCCATTAACCGGCCGCCAGGGGCCGACAAGGCTATCCGCGACCATCGCGTAAAGCCCGTTCGGTCCCTTCTCCCCATCCGGGGCGAACGTGCGGGTCTGGGTTGACCAGAACAGGTAGTAGTGGCCGTCCCGAACAACCACGTGCGCGCGTTCCAGTTCGTTGTTGACCCCGACGGCCTCGACCAGGGGATCGCCCAGAACCCATTCCTGTCCACGCAGGCTCGCGATGCCGACCACGCCGTTGTAATCGTCATCGGACCAGCCCGCGCTGCCGGTAAACAGGATGTGTCGCTCCCCCGTGGCAGGATCGAAGAACCAGGCCGGATCGCGAAAGGCCTTGATCAGGCCCGGCTTGCCCGATGCCTCGGCCGCGTGCGTGTAGCGACGGCCATCGGCGCGGACGATTTCCGCCATGTCGGCCCAGGCACCGGGGCCATCCGCCCCCATGGCGCCGTGCACCACGAACAACCGCTGTTCGACCGATGGCGGCCCATCGCGTCGACCGGCGGCCGTGAAGAACAACGAGACACTGATGCCATCGTCATGCAAAATCGCGGACCCGGCCCATTCGCGCGATCCGGGGCTGAACCCATCCGGCATCGCGTTGCCATGATCGCGCCATCCGTCCGCGCCCATCGAGGCCAGCCGGATGCGCGCGTGGTCGTGGCGCTGGACGGGATCGGGGAAGATCGGCGCACTCAGGAAAAACCAGTACTGCCGCCCGCCAATCTCAGCCGTGCGACCATCCTCATGCGCAAGCGGCCAACAATCCCACAGGTCCAGGCCGGGGATGATCGGCTTCACGGCATTCGCCCCGATCAGCGCGATCTCGGTCGAACCTGGCACGGTCACAATCGATTGCGGCCGCCAGCGCGCGACGGCACCGGGGTCAAAGGCCAAAGGCTGATCGGCTTCGGCGGCGGAATTCGGCATTGCATTCATGTTCTTACTCCGGTGGCAAAGCGCCTGCCTGTTCGTGCCTGATGTCGAGTGGCGCGCCATCCGGCGCATGGTAATTTGCCCGCACCGCGGCGCAAACGCGCGGCACTGCGCTGGCGGGCAGCACGGCCACGACCGCGCCGCCAAATCCGCCGCCGGTCATCCGCGCGCCGCCCGCTTCGCCAATGGCAGCGGTCAGCACGGCAACCAGGGCATCGACGGGCGGCACCGTGATCTCAAAGTCGTCGCGCATCGAGGCGTGGCTGGCCGCGAACAGCTGTCCCAAAGCGGGCAAGTCGCCTGTCCGGATCGCCTCCACCGCCGCGCCGGCGCGGGCGATTTCGCTGACCACATGGCGGGCACGGCGGCGGACCACCGGGTCGAGGTCGGCGACTTCGACCAGATCCGCCGACGCCTCGCGCAGCGAGCGCACCCCCAGTGCGGCAACCGCGGCTTCGCAATCGCGGCGGCGCTGGTTATAGTGACCGTCGACCAGTCCGCGCCGCACGCCCGATTGCACGATCAGCACCGCCCAGTCCGCTGGCAGCGGCACAACTTCAGTCGTCAGATCGCGGCAATCGACCAGCAGGGCCCTGCCCGCCTCGCCCGCAGCCACGGCCATCTGGTCCATGATTCCGCAGTGCACCCCTGCCCAGATGTGCTCGGCCGCTTGCGCTGCCAGCGCCAGTTCGCGCGGCGCGGCGGGCCGCACACCGGCCGCCGCCTGGAACGCCCGCCCCAGCGCGATGCACAGCGATGCCGACGAAGACAGCCCTGACCCGCGCGGGATTGATCCGGCGACGGCCAGCTTTACCCCGCCGGCGGCCAGCCCTCGCCCGGCCATTTCCCCGGCCATTCCACGCAAGTACGAGCGCCAATCGGCCGGTTGGTGCGGCACTTGCTCGCCCAACACGAAAGCATCGCGGGCGCCGTCAAGGTCGAGGGCAATGGCATCGACCTGCCCGCCGCCTTGCGCGCTCCACGCGACGGCGGTTCCGGCGCTGATCGGCATCGGCAGGACCAGTCCGTCGTTATAATCGACGTGCTCGCCAATCAGGTTGACGCGCCCCGGCGCGAACACGACCCCGTCCGGAGCGTGGCCAAATGCGCGGGCAAAGCCGTCACGGGTCCGCTGAATCAGAGTCACGCCGAAATCTCCACCGCGCAAAGGCGCTGGGCGGCGCTTTCGGGGGTGATGTCGCGCTGGGTTTCGGCGAGCAGTTCGAAGCCAACCATGTGCTTTCGGACACTGGCAGAGCGCAGCAGCGGGGGCAGGAAATGGGCGTGGAGCCGCCAGTGCGCGGTGTCGTCGCCCTGCCCGTGGGGAGCGCCGTGCCAGCCCATCGAGTAGGGGAAATCGCAGCCGAACAGGCCGTCATAGCGGCGCAGCAACCGACCCAGAATTTCGGCCAGTGCGGCCCTTGCGGCGGCGTCCAGCTGCTCCAGCCGGGCGACCGGCGCGCGGGCGATCAGCAGGGTTTCGAACGGCCAGGCGGCCCAGTGCGGGACCACCGCGAGCCAGTACTCGTTGACTTCGACCACCCGCTGCCCCGCCGCCAGTTCCGCCGCTGCGACATCGTCGAGCAGGACGGTGCCGCGCTCGGCCAGCCAGTCGCGCTGGCGGGCGTCTTCGCGGGCCGGGAGTTCGGGGACGAAGTCGCTCGCCCAGACCTGCCCGTGGGGGTGCGGGCTGGACGCGCCCATCATCGCGCCCTTGTTCTCGAACAGCTGAACGTGCGCCCAGCGCGCCCCAAGCTCGGCTGACAAGGCACACCAGGTGTCCACCACGCGGCGCACGGCGTCCACCGGCAGGCGGGCGAGGGTCTGGCCGTGATCGGGCGCGAAGCAGATGACGTGAGCCTCGCCCGTGGCGGGGCGGGTTTCGAACAGGCTGGCCGCGCCGTCGTCCACGCCGCCTTCATCCAGCAGCGCGGCGAAGTCGTTGCGGAACACGAAGGTGCCGGCATAGTCCGGGTTCGCCTCGCCCGTGGCGCGGGTGTTGCCGGGGCAGAGGTGGCAAGCCGGATCGTGCGCCGGGGCGGGCGGCGGCGCGGGCGGGGCGGGCGGGGCGGCTTCGCCCTGCCAGGGGCGCTTGGCCCGGTGCGGCGACACCAGCAGCCATTCGCCGGTCAGCAGGTTGCGGCGGCGGTGCGGCAGGTCGGCAAGGCTCACGGCGCCACCTTCACATGAAAGATCGCCGCGCTTTCGGCCTTGAGCGGCGGCAGCGGCAGCCCGGCATGGGCCAGCCAAGATCCGCTGAACGTCTGCGCGCCGCCATCCCACAGCGCGGGCCGGTGCGCGGCATGGCCACCCTCACCGCCCGCAATCCGCAGCAGCTCGACTTGGCAGGCCCCCGCCTCGGCCAGAAACGGCAAGCGCAGCGGCTGCGGCCGGCGGTCCTGCGCGGGGGCCGAGCGCAGCGCGAACAGCAAAAACTCATCATCGCGGCCCTGCGCCTGCCAGACCAGCCCGTCCGCGCCCTCGCCCAGCCAGACCGATCCGCCATGCAGCAGTCCGCGCCACTGCTTGTGAAACGCGATCCAGCCCGCCAGTTCCGCCCGGTCCGCGTCCGACAAGGCGCGCGGGTCCAGCTCCACCCCGAAATGCCCCGGCATGGCGACCGCCGCGCGGAAACCCATCGCCTGCCCGCGCCCGGTGGCATGGGCGGGGCTGGCACCGATGTGCGATCCCATCACTTCGGGCGGCAGGAACGCCAGAAACCCGCGCTGGATGCCGACCCGGCTGTCCGCGTCGATGTTGTCGCTGGTCCAGAACCGGTGGGTAAAGGCCGCGATCCCCGCGTCCGAACGCCCGCCGCCGCCCGCGCAGCTTTCAATCTCCACCAAGGGATGCGCGGCGCGCAGCCGCGCCAGCAACGCGTACGTCCCCGCCACTTGCGCCGCGCCGCCAGCGGGCGCGAGATCGCGGTTGTGATCCCACTTGAGGTAGCTGATCGGCAAGTCGCGCAGCAGCGCATCGAGCGCGCCGAACAGGTATTCCCGCACCTCCGCGCGGCGCAAGTCCAGCACCAGCTGGCTGCGCGCGGTCGGATGCTCCCGCCCCGGCAGCGCCCAGTCCGGGTGCGCGCGGTAGAGGTCGCTGTCAGGATTGACCATTTCCGGTTCGACCCACAGCCCGAATTCCATGCCCATGGCGACCACCCGGTCGGCCAGCGGCTTCAGCCCGTCCGGATACTTGACCGGATCGGCAGTCCAGTCGCCCAGCCCGGCTGTGTCGTCATTGCGCGCCCGGAACCAGCCGTCGTCGAGGATGAAGCGTTCGATCCCCACGCCCGCCGCCGCTTCGGCCAGCGCGGCGATCCGATCGGCATCGTGGTCGAAATAGCAGGCTTCCCAGCTGTTGAGGTGGACAGGGCGCGGGCGCATCGCCCCGCCCGGCCAGTCCAGCCGCGCGCGCAACGCGGCGTGGTGCTGCGCCATCGCACCGTTGCGGCCCTGCGTGGACAACCCAAGGATCGCCTGTGGGGCGGTGTAACTTTCGCCCGGTTCCAGCGTGACTTCACCCGGCAGCAAGGCCGCGCCCGCGCTCAGCACCCACGCGCCCTCGTCGTCACGCTCCACGGACAGGCGCGCATCGCCCGACCAGGCGAGTTGCAGCGCCAGCACTGTGCCGGAGGCATGATCCGCCCCGGCTTCCAGCACCACCAGCCCCGGCGCGCCGCCATGCCCGGTCAGTCCCCGGCGGCCTTCGCGCCGCCACGCCTGCTGCGGCATGGATTCCGTCACTTCGACCAGTTCGGCGTTATGCCGCCCGCGCCACGACACGATCCGGTCAGACGCTGACGACAGCGGCAGCAGCGCGCTGGCGAGCCAGTCCACGCCCACGGCCTGCGTCCCCGCGTTGGTCAGCACCGCATCGCACAGGATCGCGCCGCCGGGGTCCAGCGTGAAGCGTTGTTCCAGCGCCAGCCCTTCGGCCACATCGGCCAGCCGGACAATGATTGCGCCCGCTTCTTGATCCACCGCCGCCGCACCGAACGCGGGCACCAGCGCGCGGCCAGCCCGGCGCAAGGCCACCGCCACCGGGCCGAACCACCCCAGCCCGGCGGGCGGAACGGTCGCCAGCGGCACATCGCCGTCCAGCGAGAACGAGGCCGCCGTGCGCGTGTCCGCCAGCGCGGCCAGCCCCGCCGGATCGACCCGCGCGCCCAGGTGCCGCCACAGCGGCGCACCTGTGGCGCGGCATTCCAGCACCAGGCTGGCCTGCTCCGAATGGATCGAGGCGAGCGAACCGCTCACGCCGCGGCCAGTTCCGGCGCGCGGGCCGAGGCGCGGCCTTCGGGCACCCACAGCACCGCCAGCGCAGCGAGGAACATGCACACGCCCGACACCGTCAGCACGTTGCGCGGATCATGGCCCAGCAGGTTGTCATAGGCGCCCAGCCCGATGGTCACGAAGCCCAGGTTCAACTCGCTCATCACCGCGGCGAAGACCAGCATCGGGATCACGATCATCATGTTGAAGATGCCCATGTACACCCCCGTGCGCTGCGGCGGGATCGCGTTCGACAGGATCACATAGGGGTTGCCCATGATCGAACCCCAGGCGAGGCCGGTGCCGATCGCGGGCAGGAACAGCATGGCCTTGTCCGTCACGTGCGGGATGCTGAGGAACGCGATACCCCCGGCGATCAGGCACAGCGCGTGGAGCGGCCCCGCCCCCCAGCGCCGCGCCAGCGGCACCATCGCGAACGCGCCCAGAAACGCCACCGCGTTATAGAACGCCGCCATTTCACCATTGGTCAGCACCGCGCTGCGGAAGGCCGAACTGGTCGGATCGGCAGTGTCGTAGACGCTGCGCCCGATGGAATAAATCACGTAACCCCAGTACCCCGACATCGCGAACCACTGGAACAGGCTCATCACCGCCAGCTTGCGCATGGCGGGCGGCATATCGCGGATCGCGCGGCCGATTTCTGCGAACGTCGCGCCCACGCCCTTGGGCTGGGCTTCGATATGCGCACGTTCGGCGGCGGTCAGCGGCAGTTCACGCACGCGCAGCACCGACCACAGGATCGTCGCCAGCGACAGCACCGCGCCGATCATGAACACGACCCGCGTGGTGTAGGGAATGTTGTGTTCGTCCACCCAGTCCTGATTCATCCCGAACCAGACCAGCAGCGACGGGGTGAGGAACGCGAGGCACTGGGCAAGGCCGGTGAACGCGCTTTGCGTCAGGAACCCGGCCTGCCGCTGGTTGGGGTTCAGCCGGTCAGAGACATAGGCCCGGTAGGGTTCCATCGTGATGTTGTTGCCCGCATCCAGAATCCACAGGACCGACACCGCCATCAGGATCGAACTGGACAGTGGCATGAAGAACAGCCCCAGTGCACACAGCACCGCGCCGATCAGGAAATAGGGCGTGCGCCGCCCCCACCGGCTTTGCGTCCGGTCGCTCATCGCGCCGATGATCGGCTGGATCAGCAAGCCGGTGATCGGCCCGGCGAGTTGCAGGATCGGCAACTGGGATTCGTCCGCGCCCAGATAGCTGTAGATCGGACCCATGTTGCCCTGTTGCAGGCCAAAGCTGAATTGCAGCCCCAGAAAGCCCAGGTTCATTTCCAGGATGCGTGGCAGCGACAACTGCGGACGATGGCTTTCCATGGCAAACTCCCCAGTGCTCTTGATGGCACAGGATCGTGCTTGTGTCACAGCTTGCACGCCTTGACAACAATCGATTGCAACAGTGCGGATGCGGGGCTTTCCAGATGGCGGGAAGCGCCGATTTCCGGCGTGGGGACGCGCAAACGTATTCACTTCGCTGCATTGCAAAAGAAGCGTTAGCCGATAAGCTGATCGTTCAGCCACGGCGCGGAGCCACATTGCCCGCGCCTGCCAGCCAGTGAGGGCATGATGAGCCTGTCCGCCGACCTCGCCGCCCGCTTGCAGGACCTGCACAGCCGCACCGCCGAAACCCCGCTGTTCAACCCGGTGTTTCAGCTGGGGCTGGAATTGTCGCGTCAGCTGGAAAGTGGCGCGCTGGGGCTGGATGACATTGCCGCGCTGGTCGCCGAACTGGAATGCGACGGGCTGATGGCGCGCGCTGCCCGGCTGGGGCGGTTGATCGCCCCGGTCGATCCCGATGCCAACGCCGCGCGGCTCGACGCGCTGGCCGATGCGCCCGATTTCGCCAGCTTTGCCGCGCGCTGGCGCCAGCCGCTGGCGCACGTGGTGTTCACCGCGCACCCCACCTTCCTGCTCAGCCGCGCGCAATCGGCGGCAGTGGCGGCGGCGACGGCGAGCGGGGACATTTCCACCGCCACCGCCTGCACCGCGCCCCACGCGCGCGATGCGATCACGCTGGACAGCGAACACGCCGACGCGATGGCCGCGCTGGGGCGCGCACAGACCGCGCGCGACGCGATCAACGCCCGCCTGCTGTCTGCCGCCCGCGCGCGCTGGCCGCTGCACTGGCGCACGCTCGCCCCGCTGCCGCTGCGGTTCGCGCACTGGGTCGGCTATGACATGGACGGGCGCACCGACATTTCGTGGACCACCTCGCTGCGCTACCGCCTCGCGGAAAAGGCCGCGCGGCTGGCGGCTTATGCGGCGCAGCTGGAACAGGCCGCACCCGATGTGGCGCTGAACCTGGCGCGGGCGAGCGCTTATGCCGCCGCGATGTCGGCCCGGTTCGGCGCGGATCTCTCCGATCCGGCCGCGCTGTCGGACGCGGCCAACACGCTGACCGCTGATCATCCTGACAAGCTGACCAGTCTGGCAGGGGTAATTGCCGCGCTGGAGGCACAGGCCGCCAGCGCCGACGATGCCACGGCCGAAACCCTGCTGGTCGCCGCCGCCGCGATGCGCGCGGACGGGCTGGGGATGGGCTGGATTCACTTCCGCGTGAACAGCTCGCAGCTGCAAAACGCGATCCGCCGTCGGATCGACCCCACCGGCAAGCTGGACCTGGCCAGTCAGGCCGCCTTGATGCGGATGCGCGAGTTGCTGGCCGAGGCCAAGCCGCTGCGCGCCAACTTCGCCGCGCTGGCGATCGAGAATTCCACCGCCGTGCGCCAGTTCCTCGCGATGGCGCAGATCATCCACCACATCGACGGCGATGCGCCGATTCGGATGCTGGTGGCGGAATGCGAACAGCCGACCACCGTGCTCGCCGCGCTCTATTTCGCGCGGCTGTTCGGGATTGCCGACAAGGTCGATGTCTCGCCCCTGTTCGAGACCGAGAGCGCGCTGGAACACGGCGGGCGGTTCCTCGATGCGCTGCTGGCGGAACCGGCCTACCGCGAATATGCGCAAGTGCGCGGGCGGGTATCGGTGCAGACCGGGTTTTCGGACGCGGGGCGCTTCGTCGGCCAGATTCCCGCCGCCCTCGCGATCGAGCGTCTGCAAGGGCGGCTGGCCGAGGCGATGGCGGCGAACGGCCTGTCGGACGTTGCCGCGCTGATCTTCAACACCCACGGCGAGAGCATGGGGCGCGGCGCGCATCCCTCCAGCTTTGCCGACCGGCTGGAATGGCCGCTGTCGCCGTGGGCGCGGCGGCGGTTCGTGCGCTCCGGCATCCGGCTGGAACCGGAAGTCAGCTTTCAGGGCGGCGACGGGTACTTGTTCTTCGGCACCCCCGAACTGGCGTTGGCGACACTAACCCGGTTCATGGAACTGGCGCCCGCGCAGACCGCCGCCGACGCGCCGACCGATCCGTTCTATCGCCGCACCGACCTCTCCCTCGATTTCTACCGCGCGATCCGCCGCCAGCAGCAGGCGCACCTCGCCAGCGCAACTTATTCGCGCGCGGTCACCGCGTTCGGGCTGGGGCTGCTCAACGACACCGGCAGCCGCAAGTCGCGCCGCCAGTCAGACCTTGCCGCCGACCGCCAGATGAGCCTGCGCCAGATCCGCGCGATCCCGCACAACGCGGTGCTGCAACAGCTGGGCTATCCGGTGAACGTGATTGCCGGGTTCGGATCGGCGGCAGAGGGCAATTACGAGGAAATGGCCGCGCTGCTGCGCGATTCGGCGCGCGGGCGGCAGCTGGTCCGGCTGGTCCGCTCGGCCAATGCGCTGGCCAGCATCAAGACGGTCGCGGCCTATGGCGAGCTGTTCAATTCAGCCTACTGGGCCAGCCGCCCCTATCGCGGGGACGAGGCGCAGATTTCGGACGCCTGCCTGGCGCTGGCCGAATACCTGACCACCGATGATCGCACCGGCGTGTTCCGCCGCCTCGCCTCGCGCCTCAGGGTCGATGCGCTGAAGCTGCACCGGCTGCTGGCGCTGATCCCGGACGAGGCCCCGCTCGACGGGCGTGAGCAGACCCGGCGCGAACTTGGCATCCTGCAGGCGCTGCGGCTTGCGCTGTTCCAGCACATGTTCCTGCGCGCGGTATCAGTGCCCGCCTTCAGCCGCGCCAACGACATCTCGCGCGAGGACGTGCTGGAAATGGTCTTCACGCTGCGGGTGGACGAGGCACTGGCCCAGCTGCGCCGCGCCTTCCCGGTCAGCTTCCCCGGCATCGAGGATTTCACCGTGACCGAGCCGACCGATTACCCGGACGACGCCGCCACCGGTTACGAAGCAATCCACCGCGACTTCATCGAGCCGATCGAAGCCGCCAATGCGCTGGCGCTGCGGATCACGACGGCGATTGCCAACGTGTTCGGCGCGCATGGGTAGTTTTCGCTTGGTGCGCTGATCGCCTCCGCGATCAGCTTGCTGTTCCGTCCCGCTCCCCCGCCCGACCACCCAAACAGGGTATTGTCATGGGTGGTCGGGCGGGGGAGCGGGACGGAACAGCACGGGCAGGCCGGATGGCCTGCCCGCACCTACAAACTAAGCAGGCCGCCGCGCGAACATGCCGAAGCCTGCGATCACCGCATAGCACGCCGCCGGGAGCGCCAGCGCCAGCGCGAGGCTGCCGGTGGTGTCCGCGATCACGCCGGTCAGCAGCGGCACGACCGCGCCGCCAAAGATCGCGACGTTGATGATCCCCGAACCGTCCGCCGCGCGCGGGCCCAGCTTTTCGCAGGCCAGCGTGAAGATCGTCGGAAACATGATCGAGTTCATCAACCCGATGGCGAGCAGGCTGTAGCCCGACACCGCACCGGTGGTGGCAGTCGACAGCGCGATCAAGGCAATCGCGCCCATCGATACGCCGGCCAGCACCATGCCGGGGCTGACCAACCGCAGCACGACCGAACCGATGAACCGGCCGATCATCGCGCCGCCCCAGTACATCCCGATCAGCTTGCCCGCGCTCTGTTCCGCCAGCCCCATCACGTGCGGCTGCATCAGATAGCTGACGATCAGCGAGCCAATCGCGACTTCGGCCCCGACGTAAAGGAAGATGCACAACGCGCCATAACCAAAGCGCGGACGCTTCAACAGGTCCAGCCCGGCCAGACCCGCACTGGCTTCGTGCTTTTCGCCCTTCAGCTTGTCGCGGAACAGCCACACCGCTGCGGCCACCACCGCCAGCGCGGCGGCGAGGCCAAGGTAACCGTTGACGATCGCCTGGCTTTCCGCCGTGCGATAGGCATCCAGCTCCGCGCCCGACAGCTGATCGGCGCTGACGCTGGCCAGACTGCCCAGGATCAGGATTGAACCGACAATCGGAAACACCGTGGTCCCCAGCGAATTGAAACCTTGCGCAAAAGTCAGGCGACTGTGCGCGGTATCGGGCTTGCCCAGCAGCGAGATCAGCGGGTTTGACACGACCTGCACGATCACCACCCCGCTGGCGAGCACGAAAAGCGCGAACAGGAACACGCCGTAAGTCGCGGTCTGACTGGCCGGAATGAACAGCAGGCACCCCGCCATCATCGTCAGCAGCCCCGCCACCGCGCCCCGCATATAGCCGATCTTCTTGACCAGCCGCGCGCCGGGAATGCCAATCACGGCATAGGCGGTGAAGAAGCAGAACTGCACCAGCATCGCCTGGGTAAAGTTCAGCGTGAACAGTTCCTTCAGCTTGGGAATGATCACGTCATTCAGCGACGTGATCCCGCCAAAGATGAAGAACAGCGCCATCACGAACAGTTGCAGCTGCGGCGCATCGATCTGGCCGCTGTCGTGGCCGGGCGGTACCGGATCGGCGCTGCTCAGCTCGGTCATGGTAGGGGGCAGGGCCATCTGTGTTCTCTCCTCGTGCCGCGACGTGTTAACGTTCTCAATATTGCCTGAAGGGATGCCGCACTTGGTCGTTCCCGGCAACTGCAAAAGTCCCGATTCCGCTGCCGGATGCAGAAGGCATACGTAATCACGCCGGATGCCCCGCCCGCGAATGCTCCTGCTGTGACCGGCCCGCCGCGAGCGCGAACAGCGCAATCAGGCCATAGGCCAGCGCCGGGACGATGAAGGCCGCGCTCAGGCTGATCGCATCGGCCAGCCGCCCGACCAGCAGCGGCAGCGCCGCACCGCCGACGATGGCGAGGCACAGCAGCCCCGAAGTGGAGGACGGCGCCGCGTCGGACCGCTCCAGCGTCAGCGTGAAGATCGTCGGGAACATGATCGAATTGAACAGGCCCACCGCCAGCGCCGCATAGCCCGCCAGCGTCCCGGCCCCGGTCAACACCACCAGACACAGTGCCGCCGCAATCCCGGCGCAGCCCACCAGCAGGCGCGGCGCGGCCACGCGGGTCAGCACCACGCTGCCGATCAGCCGCCCGGCCAGCGCCCCGCCCCAATAGAAGTTGGCAAGATAACGCCCGCCCTGTTCCAGCGGCAGGTCCAGCACCCCCGGCTGGTGCAGGAAGTTGATCATGATGCTGCCGATCGCGACTTCCGCCCCGACATAGAGCGCAATCGCCCCCGCCCCCAGCAGCGCCCAGCGCGATTTCAGCGCGGCCAGCACCGAGGCTTCCGGCGCGGGTGGGATCAGGGCGGCGGCCGCCTCGATCCGGCGGCGCTGGCTCCACACGAACACCGCCACGATCAGCAACAGCGCGGCCATGATCCCGAACGCGCGGGCCACGGCGGACAGCGCCTCGGCCCGGCTTGCCGCGTCGGTCAGCACGCCCTGCTGCGCCACCATGGCCGCATCGCCCAGCATCAGCGTGGAGCCATAATGGACCCCCAGAACCACCCCCAGCGAGTTGAAGGTCTGCGCGAAAGTCAGCCGGAAATGGCTGGTCCGCTGCGGGCCGAGCGCTGCGGCGAGCGGGTTGGCGGCGACTTGCAGCGTGGTGATCCCGCTGGCGAGTACGAACAGCGCGGCCAGAATCGGCGCATAGAGCCCCAGCCCGGTCGCCCCGCGCACCAGCAGACACCCCGCCACCATCGTCGCCAGCGCGGCAATGATCGTGCGCACCGGCCCGATCCGGTTGCCCAGCGCCGCCGCCGGCAGCGCGATCAGCCCGCTGGCGAGGAAGAACACCAGCTGGGTCAGCAGCGCCTCGGTATAGCTGAGCCGGAACGCCGCGCGCAGCGCCACGATCAGCGGATCGTTGTTGGAACAGATGAAGCCCCAGGCGAAAAACAGCATCGTGACCGAGAGGAACGCGCCGGTAATTCCCAATGCGCGCAGCCGTTCGATCATCGGGCGGTTCCCTCATTCGGCCACACCAGCGTCATCACTTCGCCCGCCGGGACCGACAGCTGCCATGCCCTGCCGCCGCTGCGGATGGCAAGCGCGGCGGCGGACTTGCCCCCGTTGCGCAGCACCAGCGCCAGCGAGCCATCGGGATTGCGGAACGCGGCGTGGCGCAGCTCCGCGCCGCCGCCAAGGCTGGCCACGCGCCGCGCGCCGGGGCGCACGAACCGGCTGACGTGACCCAGCACGTAATATTCGACATTGCGAGTCACCGCGCCGGTGCGGCTGTCAATCGTCACCACCCCCCGGCAATCGCCGCAGCCGCCCAGATGCGGGCCGTAACTCTCATCGAGCGCGAGATTCCACAACAGCGTGCCCCGCGATCCGGCGCGGCTGGGGGCGATGATCAGGTTGTCGATCATCCAGCCCAGCGTCTCGCCCCAGTTCGGCGCCCACTGCCCGCCCGAACACTCGGTAAAGAACACGTCCTTGTCCGGATGGGCGCGGCGCACGGTTTCCATCGCGGCGGGATCGCCGGCATAGCAATGCCAGGCCACGCCCGCGACATGGGCGCTGGCCGCCGGATCGGCCAGCACAGCCAGCGGTTGCTGCGGCTGGTCCCAGTTGTGATCCCAGTCGAGCACGCGAACCGGGGTCTTGCGGCTCGCCAGCAGCGGCCCCAGATGCTGGCCGATGAACGCCGCCCGCGCCGCCGGGGGCACGCGCATGCCGGGATAGTTGGCGGGCTCAAAATCCGGCTCGTTCTGGACCGAGACATAGCGCACCGGCAGCCCCGCCGCGTCCATCGCATCAAGATAGCGCCCGAAATAGCGGGCGTAAGCGCCGTAATGTTCGGGTTTCAGCTGCCCTTTGATCAGGCTGCTGCTGTCCTTCATCCATGCGGGCGCGCTCCACGGCGAGGCCATCAGGACGAGGTTGGGGTTCACGCGCCGCGCCGCCTGCGCCATCGGGATCTGCGCGGCCTCGGCCTCGGCCATCGAAAAGCGGGTCAGTTGCGGGTCTGTCTCGCCCGGAGGCAAGTCATTCAGGCTGTAGTGTTTGACCGAGAAGTCCGACGCGCCAATCGGCAGGCGCATGAAATTGAGCGCGAGGCCATCCGCCCCGAACAACTCGCGCAGCAGGGCCGCGCGCGCTTCGGGCGTCAGCTTGTCGCGCAGCAGCAGCGCGGAGGAATCGGTCATCGCCGCCCCGTAGCCGACGATCTCCTGATCGGTCTGCGCGGGGTCGATCACCAGTTCGTCCGCTTGCCCAGCGGCGGCGGGCAGCGCCGGGATATCGGCCTGCCGTTCCAGCTTGCGCGATGCGTCCGCGCTACTGGCCCAGACGGCCACGGCGGGGCGCGGTTCCGGCACGGTCTGGCAAGCGCCGAGCGCCGCCAAGGCCAGCGCGGCCGCCACGCGGCGCAGCGTCATGCCGCTGCCGGACAGGTCTTGGCGACGTATTCGGCATGGCTGGGCATCACCGCCACGCACTTGCCGACCACGGCCGCGATGTTGCCCAGGTACTGCGTGATCTGCGCGTCGCTCTTGATATCGACCAGCGGATCGTACCCGCGCGGGATCATCCCCTGCCCCAGCAGGACCTGAATCCAGCTTTCTTCGGCAAACAGTTCCTCGTCCTCGCGGAACACGCGGCCATTCGCCATCCACAGGTCCAGCTTGCGCTGCAAGGTGTCGGGCACCTCCATCGTCCGGCAATAGTCCCAGAACGGCGTGTCATTCCGCTCGGTCGCCTTGTAGTGCAGGATGATGAAATCGCGGATGCGCTCGTATTCGAAATCGGTCTGGCGGTTGAATTCGGCAATCGTCGCCGCATCGAACCCGGCATCGGGCAACAGGCGGACCATGCGGATGATCCCGGATTGCACCAGATGCAGGCTGGTCGATTCCAGCGGCTCCAGAAAGCCCCCGGCCAGCCCGATGGCAACGCAGTTCTTGTGCCACAGCTGCTTGCGCTTGCCCGCCTTGAATTCCACCCGGAACGGATCGGCGCGCGGCGCACCGTCCAGGTTGGCGAGCAGCACGCGTTCGGCCTCGGCATCGTCGATAAACTTGCTGGCATAGACGTGGCCGTTGCCGGTGCGGTGTTGCAGCGGAATGCGCCACTGCCACCCTGCGCCGTGGGCGGTGGAGCGGGTGTAGGGCGTGAAGTTGGCCGAGCGTTCGCACGGCACCGCCACTGCCCGGTCGCACGGCAGCCAGTGCGACCAGTCCTCAAACCCCACGCCCAGCGCCTGATTGATGAACAGGCCGCGAAAGCCGGAGCAATCGACGAACAGGTCCGCGCCGATTACTTCGCCATCGTCCAGCGTGACGCTGTCGATGAAGCCATCGTCGGGGCGCAGTTTTACGTCCACGATCCTGCCCTCGCGCCGCCGCACGCCGCGTTCCTGCGCATAGGCGGACAGGAACCGCGCGAACAGGCCCGCGTCGAAATGAAACGCGTGGGCGATCTGGCTCAAGGGGCTGTCGCTCATCTGGGTCTGCGCGCGCACGAACTTGTTTTCCAGCGCGGCGGCGGTGTTGATCGAGTACGCCGCGAAATCATCCGCGCGGCCCTGCGCATGGGCCTTCAGCCAGTAATGGTGCATCCGCAGCCATTCCCAGTCCTGCCCGATCACGCCGAAGCCGTGAATGTAGCTTTGGCCCTGCTTCCACCAGTCGACGAACTGGATGCCCAGCTTGAAGCTGCCCTGGGTGCGCGCCATGAACTCGTTTTCGTCGAGGCCGAGCAGCTCGTTGTATTTCTTGATCGCGGGGATCGTCGCCTCACCCACGCCGATGGTGCCGATCTCGTCGGATTCGACCAGCACGATCTCGTACAGGCCCTGAAACAGCCGCGCGAGCAGCGCCGCCGTCATCCACCCGGATGAGCCGCCCCCGGCGATAAGAATGCGCTTGATCGGCGTCATGTGCGGCCCTCTCCTCTGGCGCGGTTCTAGGCGCGGCCTGCGCTCAGGGGCAAGCCGCCGGGATCGGCGTTTCCACCAGCTTGCCCAGCGCGCGCGGGGCGCGATAGGTCAGCCCGTGGCCGCGCGCGAACAGCGCCTCGCCCGCCGGTTCGCCGCTGGTCAGGCAGGGCGTGTTCGGCCAGTTGAACGACAGCCGCCCGCTGAAATCGAGTGCGCCCCGGCCCGCCAGCAAGTCCGCCAGCGCGCCCGCTTCCGTCCCCGGCAGGAACGCCGCGACGAAGGCATCGCTGCGGTTGATCAGATCGGTGGCATAGACCGTGCGGCCGGAATAGAGCACCGACACCACCGGCACGCCCTGCCCGCTGACTTTGCCCAGCAGCGCCGCCTGCGCTGGGTATTGCAGGGCGTGCGCCAGCGGCGTGGGCCAGCGCACATCGCCCTTCATTTCGGCATGCGGGGTTTCGCCCAGCACCGCGATCACGGCATCGAACCGGCCCGGCTTAAAGGCGCTGCCATCGGCGGAAAAGGTCACGTTCTCCGCGCCATAGACCCGGCGCAGCCCGTCGAGCAGGGTTTCGCCCACCGGATAGTCGCGGTTGTCGGTTTCATCGCCCTGCCAGGTGATCGACCAGCCGCCTGCCTGATCGGGGAAGCTGTTGGCAGACTGGCCCACCACCAGCACCCGCTTGCCCGGTGCCAGCGGCAGCGCGGCGGCATCGTTCTTGAGCAGGACGGCGGATTTGCGCACGGCCTCCTGCGCCAGCGGGCGGTCCACCAGCGCGGCGGCATCGCCGGTAAAGCGGCTGGCGGACACCGGCTTGTCGAACAGCCCGGTGCGGAACTTCACGCGCAGGATGCGGGTTACCGCATCGTCGATCCGCGCCATGCTCACGCGCCCTGCGCGCACGTCGGCGACCGTGCGTTCGATGAAGGTCTTCCAGTTGTCGGGGACCATGAACAGGTCGATCCCGGCGTTGATCGCCTGCGGGCAGTGGTCGCGCTCACACCCGGCGACCTGCTCGATCGCGTTCCAGTCGGACACGACCAGCCCGTCGAAATTCAGTTTCTGCTTGAGCACGCCAGTCACCAGCGCGCGGTTGCCGTGCAGCTTGCCCAGCGGCTCCGTCCCACCCGGCGCCCACGAGTTGTAGGAGATCATCACGGTCGCCGATCCGGCATCGAGCGCGGCGTAATAGCCCGCGCCGTGAACCGCCGCCAGCTTCGCCGGATCGCTGCGGTTCTCGCCCTGATCGACGCCCTGAAACGTCCCGCCATCGCCGATGAAGTGCTTCACGCTGGCGGCAACATCGCCCTCGCCGGTCAGCTGCCCTTGAAGCCCGCGCACCAGCGCCCCGCCCAGCTTGGCAACCACGGCGGGATCGCTGGAATAGCCTTCATAGGCACGGCCCCAGCGCTGATCCTCCACCACGGAGACGGCAGGCGCAAAGGCCCAGCTGATCCCGGTGGCGCGGACCTGTTTCGCAGTCGCCCGCCCGATCCGCTGGACCAGTTCGGCATCGCCCGCCGCGCCCAGTCCGATGTTGTGCGGGAACATGGTTGCCCCCACCACGTTGTTGTGGCCGTGGACGGCGTCGGTGCCCCAGATCAGCGGCACTTTCACCGCCATGTCGGTGGCCAGCGCGGCTTTGGCATAAGCATCGGCGAGGTTGGTCCAGTCCGACAGACTGGCGTGCTTCTTCATCCCCGGCCAGGCCCCGCCGCCGTTCAGGATCGACCCGATATAGTATTCGCGCACCTGATCGGGCGTGATCGAGCGGATTTCAGCCTGGGTCATCTGCCCGACCTTCTGTTCCAGCGTCATCCCCGCGACGATCTGCGCGATCCGTGCTTCCACCGCCGGGTCAAGCGCGTGGGTCCCCTTGCGCTCCGGAAACGCGGCGATGATCTCCGCCTCGCGCGCGGTCCATTCGCTGGCCACAGCCGGAACCTCTGCCGGAACCTCTGCCGGGACAGGCGCCGCAGCGGGGGCGACTGGCCGGGGGGTACCCGCACAACCGGCCAGCAAGGCGATCAGCGGCAGGGAAAGCAGGACATGCGCGCGCGGGGAGTATGCCAAGGGAGAGCCTCTTCAATTCGGCGGCATCAAGGGCCGCGTGGCACAGCGACAGACCGGAGTCCTCAAGTCCGTTCCGGCACCCGGCTGATTGTGGGTGCCGGAACGCCTCCGGGCTGTCGGTGCGACCCGATCAGTTCACCTGATCCGGGCAGTGGTGGGTCAGAACCGGTAGCCGAAGCCCACCAGGAACTGCCGTCCGTACTTTTCATAGGTTTCGGGCAGGAAGCTGCCGTCCGCCGTCTTGGCCCCGCCATCGTCCACGCCCAGACGCGTGCGATAGGGGGAATCGGTCAGGTTGTTGGCCTGAAGCATGATCGACAGCCCGCTGAGCGAGGAGTCCTCGCCAAAGGTATAGCCAATCTGCGCGTCCAGCTGCTTGTCCGCGAGGATTTCAGTCGCCCCGCGTGCGGCGAACAACTGGACGACTTCGCCCTTGAACGCCGAGCGATAGCGATAGCTGGCGCGTGCCTGGAATCCGCCCTGTTCGAAGTAGCCGGTGAGGTTCCACACCGTGCCCGACA
Source organism: Novosphingobium sp. (assembly GCA_041909515.1). Lineage (GTDB taxonomy): Bacteria > Pseudomonadota > Alphaproteobacteria > Sphingomonadales > Sphingomonadaceae > Novosphingobium. Next base: position 33,591 of record JAYRDH010000026.1, read on the forward strand.
GGCCCGGAATGCGGGTGGCCTGCACGGTCGTGGCATTGGTCGACGCGGTCGGGCGCAGGTTCGACTTGGTATAGGCATAGCTGCCAATGATCCCGAACCCGTCCAGCACCGAAGCCAGCTTACCGAGTCCCAGCGCACCCGACAGTTCGATGCCCTGAATGTAACCACCCTTGCCGTTGGCCGGCTGGTTGATCTGGCCAATCGTGCTGACCGTCACGCCCGCCGGGATGATCGCCGTGGTCGGCATCTGGAGGCCGGTGAAATCGAACACCTGGCTCTGGGTGTAGATGTAGTTGTCCAGATGCTTGTGGAAGCCCGCAATCGAGACATAGCTCGACTTGTCGATGTACCATTCGTACGCGACGTCGATGGCCTTCGCCCGCCACGGTTCGAGCAGGGCGTTGCCGCCGTTGCCGTTCCACGGATTGATCGTCCCGCCCGGCTGGCAGTTGACCGACGAACCACCAGCACCCGCGCAAGGGTTGCTGAACGAGGGGATGAACGATGCGCGCATTTCATCCATGCGCGGGCGGGCCAGCACCTTCGACGCGGCAAAGCGCAGGCGGTGCCCGCCACCCAGATCGAGAATCAGGTTCAGGCTGGGCAGCCAGTCGGTATAGCTGGCCGACTTCGACACCGGCGTCACCACGCGCGGGGTCACCACGGTGTTGATCGCGAAGCCCTCCGACTGCTGCTTCTGGTGGACCATCTGCAACCCGATATTGCCGCGCAGCGGCCCGGCTTCCAGCTGCACCTTGGCGCGGGCGGTGAAGATGTCTTCCTCGATCCCCCAGGCCTTGTCGAAAGTGTTGGGGTCAACATAGACGGTCTTGTCGTAATAGGTCGGCAGCGCCTGCTTCAGGTTGACCGCCAGCACATTACCCATGCCGGCAAAGCCCAGCGAGGTCGGATCGACCAGATACTGCGAACCCACCAGCGTCTGCGCGCGGTCGTTCTTCAGGAACAGGTCGTATTCCGCAACCGCCTTGGTCTTGGTCCGGCGGGTATAGTTGCCGCCCAGTTCGACGCTGCGGAAGAAGCCTTCGCCCAGATCGCGCTTGATCCCCAGGTCGATGGCCCAGACCTTTTCGATGACCTGCGGTTCCTTGGTCGCGCCATCATGGCCCCAGCCGCCCCACGGAGCGCGGTCGCCCAGCGAGACCTGGCTGGCATCGGCGTAGTTCAGCCCTTCGTCAAAGCGGGGGAAGCCGCCCCCGTTCGACAGCGCATCGGTGAAGTCCCACGCAATGGAATCGAACGTGCGGTTGGCGTTCTGGGTCGCGGCAGTCGCGCCAGTGCCATAGCCCTGATAGGTTTCGGTGATGCTCTCGTCCCGCTTGTTGCGGGAATAGGACAAGTCCGCGACCAGCGTGGTCGATTCGCCCAGCGCCAGCTCGTTGTTCCAGCCCACCGAAAACAGCTTGTCGTCGCGGGTGTTGTAATCGTTGCGCAGCTGCGGGGCGACGCCGTTGGTGGTCCCCGTCACGCCGACGCTGGTGCCGCCGACCATGGTGGTGCCGACATTGGTGAAAGTCTGGCTATCGGCCCAGACGTTGGAAAACCACTGCGCGCCGCGCATCACTTCGCGCTGCTTGAAGCGCGAGTAGTAGAGGTCGAGCGTGGAGTGGATCGCGTCGCTCGGCTGGAACTCCAGGATGCCGATCATCGCATCGCGCTTGTTCTCGCGCGAGGTGGCGAAGACTTCCTGGCCGGTGACGAACGAGGACGTCCGTGCATCCGCCGGGCTGATGTTGCCATCGATCCCGCAGCAGAACGTTTCGTAGTTGTAGAGCTTGGTGTGGCGGGTCTGGGTCGGGCTGTCGAGGTGAGCATAGCCCAGCGCCCAGCCGAGCGTGCCGTCCTCGTTCTGGCCGATCCAGCTCGCGCTACCGCGCCAGCCCCAGTTGCGCACGTCGTCGTTGAGCTTGCCGCCGGTGTTGAGTTCACCGCGCAGGTTGAGCGCGATTGCCGTCTTGCCATATTCCAGCGGGCGCACGGTGCGCAGGTCCGCCGAACCGGCCAGCCCCATGCCGGCGATGCTGGCGTCCGGCGTCTTGTAGATCACGACGCTGTTGAGCAGTTCCGACGGATACTGGTCGAATTCAACCGAGCGGTTGTCGCCAGAGCTGGCCTGCTGGCGGCCGTTGAGCAGCGTGGTGGTGAAATCGGGCGAAAGACCGCGCAGCGAGATCACCTGAGCGCGGCCATTGACGCGCTGGGCGGCAAGGCCGGGCAGGCGGGCGATCGATTCCGCAATCGACTGGTCGGGCAGCTTGCCGATGTCTTCCGCCGAAACGGCTTCGACGATGCTGTCGGCGTTGCGCTTGGTGTTGACCGAATTGGCGATGGAGAAGCGGATGCCGGTAACCAGGATGCCGCCATCCTCGTCCGTCACTTCAGCCGCATCCGTGCCGGGCGCATCCTGTGCCAATGCCTGCGGCCCGAAGGCCACCAAGGCCAGCGCCGAAGCGGCGGTCAGCCCGAAACGATACGTGCGCGGCAGCCCTGCGCCAGCGTCACGCGAATCAACCCTCAATGCCATTCGATCCCCTCCATGAAGCGCGGATTTCCGGGATGTTCGCCTGTACTGCCCGTGGTTGGGGCAGCTGGAACAATTGGAAGCGCTTCCAATTTATTGCCCGATTGTGGACGCGGCGTCAATGGGAAGCGCTTCCAATGGGGTTACAGCGTGGCCAAACCGCTGGAATCGCGCGCGACCAGATGGTGCGGGACAATCTCGTGCAGCGGCTGAATGGCCGGATCGGGCGCAGCGGCGCCGGCGAGCTGGGCCAGCCGCTCCACCGCACGTTCGCCCATCTGGCGCAGCGGCTGGTGGATCGTGGTCAGCGGCGGCCAGACGATTTCGGACACCGGCGTATCGTCGAACCCGGTGATCGCGATGTCCTGCGGAATGCGCAGCGCCGCCTTGTGCGCGGCCAGCAGCGCGCCCGCCGCCATGTCATCGTTGGCGCAGACCAGCGCGGTGATGGTGCGGTCCGGCCCCAGCAGCCGCTGCGCGCAATCCAGGCCGGAGCGGAAGGTGAAGTTCCCGCGCTCTGCCTGCACCGCGCTGGCCGGAATGCCCGCTTCGGCCAGCGCCGCCAGAAACCCGTCATAGCGCCCTTCGGCGGAGCGGTGCTGGGCCGGGCCCTTGATAAAACCAAACGTGCGGTGGCCCTGCGCCAGCAAGTGCGCGGCCATGTCATACCCGGCGCGCACTTCGTCGATGCCGATGGTTTCGACCAGCGCCTGGCTTTCCGGCCCGGCGGCGATGCCCACCACCCGGCAATCCTGCGCCGCCAGCGCGCGCAGCAGCGCGGGATCATCCGCGAACGGCGGGGTCAGGATCACGCCGTTGCACTGATCGTCCGCCGCCTGCGCCAGAATCTGCCGGGCGGCATGGGGGTCGTTCTGGTTGACCACGTGGGTAATCAGCTGTGCCCCCAGCCGCGCGGCCGCACGGGTCGCGCCCAGTTCGAGCGCGGAGCTGAAGTAGGAGTTCGGCTCGCTGTCAAAGTCAGACGCGTGGACCAGCACG
>JAYRDH010000027.1:0-36557 GCA_041909515.1 Novosphingobium sp.
AACATTACTATAGGGGAACTACGGTATTGTCGGTGCGCCGATTTCCGTCGCAGCCGGTGGAATGATGTCGCACGGCACTATTGCCCTTGGCGCCGCCCTGCTGCTGGCGGTCATGCCCCAGCCGGTCCGGGCGCAGGCGGCGGCCACTCCGCAACCGGAGGAGGATGCCCCGGCGTCGGTCACGGTCGCGCCGCTGCCGCCGGCGGGGGCGGTCACCGTGCTGGTCGCCCGTCCGGGCGCGGGGGTGACCGTGGCACGCGCGGCCGACGGCGCCGGCGCGATGGCCAGCGTGGAGCCTTTGTCGGACCCTGACACCGCCCCGGCCACCCCGTCCGGCACGCGCCGCGCCGGTGCAAGCAGCGGGTATGGCTATAGAATGCACCCCATCCTCGGCTCGGTCCGGTTCCATTCCGGGATCGATCTGGCCCGCCCGACCGGTACCAGGGTGCTGGCCGCGACGGGGGGTGTCGTGGCGCGGGCGGGCTGGGCCGCTGGCTATGGCCTGATGGTCACGATCAACCACGGCAGCGGGATCGAGACACGCTATGCCCACTTGTCCGGCGTGGCGGTCAGTCCCGGCCAGCGCATCGCCACGGGCGACCTGATCGGACTGGTCGGCTCTACCGGGCGGTCCACCGGGCCGCACCTGCATTACGAAGTGCGCCGCAACGGCCGCGCAATCAGCCCGCTGCCAGCCCGCAAGGGGCCGTAAGACGGCACCGATTCGCGTGGCGACTGCCACGTACAATTACGCAATTCCGGTATCGTTCCTGTTTCCTATGCTCGGCGCGGGGCTGGAATACTGACTTTGGTCCCTGGCTTTGCCTCGCAACCAACTGCGGCGCCGGGGGCGCTGCGGGCCGAGAAAAGGAAGTTGCCATGAAGTCGTTCCTCAAACTGTTCTTCAAGGACGAATCGGGTGCCTCGGCGGCCGAATACGCCCTGATCCTCGCCATTGTCGGCGTCGCGCTTGGCGCGGCCGCGCTGTACCTCAGCGTCCAGATCCAGAACTCGATGTACAAGGCCGGTCAGCAGATCGAGGCCTGCAACACGGGCGATCCGTCATGCAAGCCGGGTACGCCGCCGGAAGCGCCCGCAGGCTGATCCGGATGCCGGGGCCAGCAATGGCCTGACCAGTTGGGGGCCCCCGCCGGACGCTTGGACCCGGCGGGGTCATCCTCTCCCAGAACGCATTTTCCCAGGAGGGTGGCCATGCAAAGTCGCAATTGGGTCTTGCTTGGCATCGCCGTGGCCATCGGCCTGTTTGCGGTGCTTCTTGCCAATGCCTGGTTTTCCGGGGTCGAACAGCAGCAGGGGGCACCGGCGGGCGAACAGAAGTTCACCCGGATCGTGGTCGCCACCCAGCCGCTGGAATTCGGCGGACGGTTGACCAGCCAGAACGTCCGCTTGCAGGACTGGCCCGCCGCATCCGTGCCGCAGGGCGCGTTCAACACCATTCCCGATGCGCTGAAGGACAATCGCGTGGCCTTGCGCCCGATTGTGCCGGGTGAGCCGGTGCTGGCCAGCAACGTCAGCGGCGCTGATGGCCGCGCCACGCTGGCCGGGCTGCTGCCCGCCGGGATGCGCGCGGTATCCGTTTCGGTCAACGCGGTCAGCGGCGTGTCGGGCTTTGTCCTGCCGGGTTCGCTGGTCGACGTCCTGCTGACGCGCGAGATCGAGAGCGGCACGGGCGGTACGGCTGTCCACCGCTCTGACGTGATCCTCGAAAGCGTCCAGGTGCTCGCGATCGACCAGCTGGCCAATAACAAGCAGAGCGAGCCGAAGGTCGCCCGCACCGCCACGCTGGCCGTGTCGCTGCGCGATGCCCAGCGGCTGGCCGTGGCCGAACAGGCCGGGCGGCTCAGCCTGGTGCTGCGCAAGCCGACCGATGGCGATGCGGTGGCCGCTGCCGCAGGCACCGCCACGGTCGCCACGGTAACCACGTACGAGTTGGGCGGCGTGCGCCGCGCGGCGCCGGTGCAGGTCGGCACGGCCGCTCGCCCGTCTGGTGGATCGGGATCGCTGATGGCACCCGCGCTGCCGGGCTTTGGCGGGGGCGCTGCCCCGGCTCCGGCCTGGACCGGCCCGACGATGACGATTGTCCGCGGTACTTCGCCGACCAGCTATCCGGTCGGTCAGACAAAGGGTGGGTAAGATGAACATCTTCAACAGCAGCATCTGCGCCATCGCCCTTGCGACCAGCGCGCTGACCGCACCGGCGGCGCTGGCCCAGGCGGCGGAGGAATCGCTCCACGCCGGGGCGCTGGAAGTCCCCGTGAACAAAAGCCGGGTGGTATCCGCCGACCGGGCGATTGGCCGGGCGCTGATCGGCAACGCCGACATCGCCGATGTCCTGCCGATCTCGGAACGGTCGGTCTATCTGCTGGGCAAATCGTTCGGCACCACCAGCCTGACCCTGTACGACCGGGCCAACCGCGTGATCGCGGTGATGGACGTCGCGGTCGGCCCCGATGTCGAGGCGCTGCGTGCGCAGATCGGCAGCCTGGTGCCGGGCCAGAAGATCGACGCCCACTTGTCCAACGGGTCAGTCGTGCTGACCGGGCTGGTGAACGAGGCCGGCGCGGCGGACAAGGTGGCGCAGCTGGCGAAAAGCTTTGCCGGGGACAAGGTGATCAACCTGGTCACGCTGGGCAGCAGCCAGCAGGTCATGCTGGAAGTGCGCTTTGCCGAAGTCGATCGCCAGCTGGGCAACAAGGTGGGCTTCAGCGCATCGGGCCTGTCGCGCGGTGGCAGCTTTGGCTTCAACACCGGCACCGCGCTGGGCGGGGCGGCGCCTGATGCCTTTGCCTCGATCACCAAGTCGTTCCACATCGGCAACACCGACATCGACGCGACGCTGGACCTGCTGGAACGCAAGGGCCTGTCGAAGACCCTGGCCGAACCGACGCTGGTGGCGCTGTCGGGCGAAAAGGCCTCGTTCCTGGCGGGCGGGGAATTTCCGATCCCGGTGGACAACAGCAACCGCGCCAGCGGCGACGTGACGATCGAATACAAGTCGTTCGGCGTCAGTCTGGGGTTCACCCCCACGGTGCTGGCCGACAAGGTCATCAGCCTGCTGGTCGAACCGGAAGTCAGCTCGCTTGATCCGTCGGCCTCTGTCTCGGTCAACGGGATCGTGGTGCCGGGCCTGCAGACCCGCCGGGCCAGCACGACCGTGGAACTGCGCGATGGCGAAAGCTTTGCCATCGCCGGGCTGCTGCGGCGCGATTTCCAGACCACCGTGCGGCAGGTGCCGCTGCTGGGTTCGATCCCGATCCTGGGCGCACTGTTCCGTTCTTCCGGGTTCCAGAAGGGCGAGACGGAGCTGCTGATCGTGGTCACGCCGCGCCTGGTCGCGCCGCTGCGGCCCGAACAGGTCCGCCTGCCGACCGACCGGATCGAGGACCCGCGCGCGGTCGACGTGCTGATCGATGGCGAAGGCTATCGCCCCAAGGCGCTGAAGCCGGTGCCCGGCGTGCCCGCCGCTACGGCTGGTACTCCGGCGGCCGATGCCCCCGCGCAGGAAAAGGAGAAGGGTTATGAATTCTGATCGCGCGAAGTGGCTGGCGCTGGTCGCCGTGCCCTTGCTGGCCGGTTGCGCCCATGACGCGGCGGGGGTGGCCCCACTGTCGACCTTTGGCGAGGCGAACCGCCAGACCATGCTGGCCCAGGTGGTCGAGCCGGACAACCAGTACGACAGCGCCGTTCCCCCCGCCAGCGCGGGCAAGGCGGCGCAGGCGACCGAGCGGTATCGCAAGGACTCCGTGAAGAAGCCCGAACGGGTGCGCAGCACTTCCGTCAGTTCCGGATCGGGCAGCAGCACCGGTTCCGGCAGCAACCCCTGATCGCAGGAGCGCGAGCGTGGCACCGGGCATCCATCATTTTGCCGGGGACGAGCGGGGCAATGTCTCGCCCCTCTATGCCCTGGTGCTGATGGTGCTGATCGCGCTGGCCGGGGTGGGGTTCGATTACGGCCGGCTGGTCGCGATGCAAAGCGAGTTGCAGAACGCCGCCGATCAGGCCGCGCTGGCCGCTGCCAGTCAGCTGGACGGGCACGACGACGCGATGGTCCGCGCGCGCACTGCCGCGACGACGACGTTCGCGCAGGCTTCCAGCGAATACGCCAACGTCACCCGGATCGCCAACGATGGCGCAGGGGCGACGGTCAGCGGGCTGACCTTCACGTTCTATGAAAGCTATGAAAACGACACGCCGGGACCGCAGGTGACCAGCGATGGCGACGGTGCGCGCGCCCACGTGGTGCGGGTGACGGCCAATGGGCGCAAGGTGTTCTATGCGCTGACCCCGGTGGTGGGGGCATTCAATTCCGGCGCGATCACCGCCGCGGCGATGGCGATGCTGAAGAAGGCGGCGTGCAACGTCCCTTCGATCATGGTCTGCGTCGACCGCAACGATTTCCCGCTGCCGGCCGACGCGGGCAAGGCGCTGCGGATGCGCTGGAAGAGCAGCAAGGACATCAGTCCGCTGGCGCCCGGCAACTGGGGGTTCCTGGACGTCGAGGGCGTGCCGGATACCCAGTACGAGCTGGGTGAAAACACCAATCCCGGCTGCATCAACCTGGAAAACCTGGTCACCGAACCGGGCTTTCGCAATACCGAACCCGAAGCGCTCAACACTCGCTTCGACATGCCGACCAACAAGTTGCAGTGCGCCGCGAACGGGGATTTCTGCCCGTCGGAAAATACCCGCAAGAACCATGCGCTGGCCTTCACTGGCACGGTCACCAGCCCCAATGCCACGCTGACCATTGCCGATGTGCGCGGCGCGCTGACCTGCCCCGCCAGCCTGCCGACCGGCAAGCACACCTGGGTGCCGTTTGCCGATATTGCGGTGATCGACCGGCCCTCGGTCGATGCCTTTACGCTGGATACCTGCTTCTACAGCGGAACCTGCACTTATCTTGGCGATGGCAACTGGAACATCGGGCGCTATCTGGCGGCGCATCATCCCGGCGTGTCGGCCAGCACGTTCGCCAGCGGATCGCGCTATGAGGTTTATCAGTGGGAAATCGCGAACAAGGCGGCGCGGCTGAAACCCACGATCGTCGGCTTCAAGCCTGACAACAAGCCGCAGAATACCGGGGCGAACTATCGCCATTCCATCACGTATCATTGCAGCTATCCGCAGCCGCAGTTCTCGACCCCGCTGGCCCCGTCGGCGACGCAGAAGGATCGCCGCGTGGTCACCGTCGCCGCCGCGATGTGCGAAGGCATCACCGGGCGCAAGCCGGTGGAGATCCTGGGCTGGATGGACGTGCTGATCCTGGAACCGTCCGAACCGGCGGAACCCGGCACGATCCATGCCGAAGTGATCGGACCCGCGCTGCGGCCGGGGAACCTGTCGGGCTTCCAGTATTACGGCAAGGACCGGGCGGTGCTGATCCGGTGACGCCCTCCCGCGCCTTGATCCGTCGCCTGCTGGCGAACCGCACGGGGGCCGCCGCTGCCGAACTGGCGATGCTGTTGCCGCTGATGATCCTGCTGTTGTTCGGCGGGTTCGAAGGCGGGCATTTCATCTGGACCCAGCACAAGCTGGTCGAGGCGGTGCGCAATGGCGCGCGCTATGCCGGGCGGCTGGAAGTGACCGAGGTCTGCGATGGCGCCACCACGATCATCCCCGCCGCGCGGATCGCAGAGATCAAGCTGCTGACCCGCACCGGCCAGCTGGACGACGGCACGATGCACCCGCTGGTGCCGGGCTGGGGGGACGATGCGGTGTTCGTCAGCGTCGATTGCGATGCGTTTGTCGATACCGGGATCTACCGCGAACTGGATGCGGCCGGGCCGGTCGCGACCGTGGCGGCCAAGGGCGTGCCCTATCCCTCGCTGTTTGGCGGGCTGGGCATTTTCGATCCGGGGATCAGCATGAACGCGCGCGCCAGTGCACCGGTGATCGGGCTGTGAGGCACGCGCGCACCTTCCGGCGCGATCAGCGCGGGGCCAGCGCGGCGGAATTCGCGCTGGTACTGCCGCTGGCGCTGCTGCTGATGTTCGGGCTGTTCGACATTGGCCGGTATGCCTGGACCCTGGGCCAGCTGGAAAAGTCGGCGCAGATGGGCGCGCGCTATGCCGTGTCCACCGCGCTGGTGCCAAGCGGGCTGAACACATACGAAACCATCGGCCTGACCTGCCCCGGCGGTGTGCTGGAGGCCGGCGACCGGATCTGCCGCGAGGCGCTGGGCGCGATCCGCTGCACCGGATCGGGCAGCGCGGCCAGCTGCACCTGCGCACGCACGCCCTGCCCGGACCTGGGCACGGCCAACGCCGAGGCATTTGGCCGGATCGTGGCGCGGATGCGCGTGGCAACCCCGATGCTCAGCGCGGACAACATCACGGTTACCTACAGCGGATCGGGCATCGGCTATGCCGGGGATCCTGCGGTGGACGACAACGGCGACCCGCTCAGCGACATTGCGCCGCTGGTGACGGTGGAAGTCCACGGCGTTGCGCTGCGCACGCTGGCGCTGTTCGGCGGCACCGTTGCGCTGCCGCCGGTCCGCTCAACCCTTACCCTCGAAGACGGAGACGGGGCGAAAGCCACCTGATGCCATGATGACCAGCCCCAGCCTTCCCGACCCGATCGACCGCAAGCCCGCTGCCCGGCCCGGTGGCGCGGTTGCCTTCGTGGCGCGCGAGGATGCGGTCGCGGCGCTGCGGGCGGCGCCGGATCAGGCGCTGCTGGGCGCACTGGAATGCCATGTCGCGGCGCTGGACGATCCGGTCGCGGATGGCTGGGTGGCCGGTGCCAGCGCGCTGGTGATCGAGGTGGCCAGCGACAGCCCTGCCTCACTCGCCCGCGTGGAGCAGCTGCGCCAGCGCTATCCGCAGCTGCCCGTGATCGCGGCGCTGGGATCGACCGACATCGCCCTGACCCGCGCGCTGCTGCGGCTGGGGGTCAGCGACTTTGCCCGGCTGCCGGTTGAACCGGCCGAACTGGCCGGGCAGCTGGCCGAACTGGCCAACGGCCAGACCGGTGACAGCGCCGCCGTGCCATTGGCGCCGCTGGTGGTGGTCGCGGGTGCCACCGGTGGCTGCGGGGCCACCACGATCCTGACGCATCTGGCTGCCGCGCTGGCGCAGCGGCCGGACCCGGCCCGCCGGATCTGCGTGATCGACCTTGATCTTCAGGCGGGCGAAGTGGCCTATTACCTGGGGCAGGTCCCGCGCGTGACCGTGTCGGCGCTGCTCGATGCGGGCGACCGGCTGGATGCGGAATTGTTGCAGGGCGCGCTGACCGACAGCGGCCACGGCTTTTCGATCATTGCCGCGCCGGAAACGGTCATGCCGCTCGACACTGTCGACCAGGACCGCCTGCTGGAACTGCTGCGGCTGGTGCGCAGCACGTTCGACGTGGTGCTGGTGGACCTGCCGAACGACTGGTCGAACTGGTCGCTGTCGCTGGCGCTGGCGGCCGATCAACTGGTGGTGGTCACTGATCTTACCGTTGCGGGCCTGCGCCAGACGCGGCGGCGGCTGGACCTGTTCGCGTCGTTGGGAATCCGGGCCGAACGCATTCGCGTTGTCGCCAATCGCGTTGCGCACGGGTTGTTCAAGTCGATCGACCTCAAGGACGCCGCCGGGGCGCTGGGGTGCGAAATCGACGCGACGATTACCGATGGGGATGGCGACATGTCCGAGGCCCAGAACGAGGGGCGGTTGCTGACCGACCTGCACCGGCATGGCCGGTTTGCGGGCGATATCGCGCGATTGGCACAGCTGTTGGTCCTGGAAGGCAGGTGAACGGATTATGAGTATCTGGAACGTCAAGCAGCCCGCAGGTCAACCCGCCGGCGCGTCGCCCGCGCCGGCCGAGGCGGCCCTGCCGGTCGAAGCCGGTCAGGCGGAAGCGGACCGCAAGCTGCGGTTGAAGGTGTCGATCCATCGCGACCTGCTGGGCAAGATCAACCTTGCCGCGCTAGACCAGCTCTCGCGCGAGCAGATTCACCGCGACATCGCCGACATCGTCACCGAACAGCTTCAGGCCCAGGGTGAGCCGCTCAACGGCCAGGAGCGCGCGGCACTGGTCGACGAGGTGCTGGACGAGCTGCTGGGGCTTGGCCCGCTGGAGCCGCTGCTGAAGGATGATACGATCACCGACATCCTGGTCAACGGCGCGAACAGCGTGTTCGTGGAACGGCGCGGCCTGCTGGAAAAGGTATCCACCCGCTTTCAGGATGACCGCCACCTGCTGCGCATCATCCAGAAGATCGTCAGCGCGGTCGGCCGCCGGATCGACGAATCCTCGCCCTATGTCGATGCCCGCCTGGCCGATGGGTCGCGCGTCAACGCGATCATCCCGCCGCTGGCCATCGATGGCCCGATGCTGTCGATCCGCAAGTTCGCGCGCAAGACGATCACCATCGCCCGGCTGGTCGAACTCGATACGCTGCCGGAAGAAATGGCCGAAGTGCTGAAGGCCATCGTCGGGTCGCGCCGCAACGTCCTGATTTCGGGCGGTACGGGTTCGGGCAAGACGACGCTGCTCAACGCGATGTCCTCGTTCATCAATCACCGCGAACGCATCGTCACGATCGAGGACTCGGCGGAACTGCAACTGATGCAGGAACACGTCGTCCGGCTGGAAACCCGCCCCGCGAACATCGAGGGGCGCGGCGAAGTGACCCAGCGCGACCTGGTCAAGAACGCGCTGCGCATGCGGCCGGACCGGATCATCGTCGGCGAAGTCCGCGCCGGGGAAGCGTTCGACATGTTGCAGGCGATGAACACCGGCCACGACGGATCGATGACCACGGTGCACGCCAACACTCCGCGCGACGCGCTGTCCCGCGTGGAACAGATGATCGGGATGAGCGGGGTGGACATTTCCCCCCGCGCCGCGCGCAACCAGATCGCTTCGGCAATCAACATCGTGATCCAGATCGAGCGTCTGGTGGATGGCCACCGCCGCATCGTCAGCCTCTCGGAAATCACCGGGATGGAGGGGGAGACGATCACGATGCAGGAAATCTTCCGTTACCGCATCACCGACCGCGCTGCCGACGGACGCGTGCTGGGACAGTTTGAAGCGACCGGGATCAGGCCCAAGTTCCTGTCGGTAACGGCGGCCTATGGCATCACCCTGAAGCCGGACCTGTTCCGGCCCGACGTCAAGCTGGGATAGGCCCATGTGGAACGCAATCGTCCGTGCTGTCATACTCCTGTCGGTCTTTTCGGCGTTCTTCCTGGCCGCGCAGGTCGTGCTGGGGGCGGCGTGGCGCCAGCGGCAGAAGCACGCGGCGATCAACACCCGCCTGCGGATGATCAAGGAAGGCGGCGACCGCGAACAGATCGTCGCGCGGCTGCGCAAGAACGCGCCGCAGGAATTTCCGCACCTGCCGTCGTTCCTGGCCAATGCCTATCGCGGGCTGCAACGCCAGTTCTTCGCGGCGAAAGTGCCGGTCAGCGTCGGCATCGCGCTGCTGATCCTGCTGGGCATCAGCCTGGTCCTGTTCGCGATGATGCTGCTGGCTGCCGGGGCGGCGGGGTTCGCGCTGACGTCGGGCGTGGTCGTGCTGCTGCTGGTCCTGGGCCTGTGCATTGGCCTGGTGCTGCCGCTGCTGGTGGTTTCGGTCCAGGCGCAGGCCCAGCGCAAGCGGATCGAGGAACAGTTCCCCCTGGCGCTGGACGTGTTCGTGCGGGCGCTGCGCTCCGGTCACCCGGTGTCATCCGCGATCGATCTGCTGACGCACGAGATGGAAGATCCGATCGGCAGCGAATTCGGCGTGGTGGCGGATGAGGTGTCCTATGGCGCTGAGCTGACCGACGCGTTGCAGGCGATGGCCGAGCGCTGGGACAACGCGGACATGCGGATGTTCGTCGTCTCGCTCTCGCTGCAAAGCGAAACCGGGGGCAACCTGGCGGAAATCCTGGAAAATCTGGCCAGCGTCATCCGCGCCCGCGCGACGATGTACATGAAGGTCCGCGCGCTCAGTTCCGAAGGGCGGCTGACCGGCTGGATGCTGACCGTGCTGCCGATCATCTCGCTGCTGGGCATGGTGACGGTCAACCCCGCGTTCTATCTGGACGTTGCTGCCGACCCGATCTTCATCTGGGGCTTTGCCAGCCTGATCCTGCTCTATTTCCTGGGCGTCTTCATCATTCGCCACATGGTCGATCTGAAGGTGTAGCCATGCTTGACCTTATCGTAACCAACCCGTTTGCGCGCCTGGCCGCACTCGCGGCGATCTTCCTGGTGGTGATCGCGGCGATCTATGCGACGGCCAGCTGGCTGAGCCACCGCCTGGCGGTGCGCGGGCAACTGCGCCAGATCGGCGGCATGGAGCAGACCGCCCTGCGTCCCGCCAGCCTGCGCGCGAATGCCACGGGCGGGGCATGGGAACGGCTGGTCGCCGCGATCGAGGCGGCCGGGCTGGACCTGACCGACACCAAGAGCGAGCGGTTGACCGCGCGACTGCGCGCAGCCGGCTACATGTCCGCCGCCGCGCCGCGCATCTACACGCTGACCCGGCTGATCGGGGTGTTTGCCCTGCCGCTGGGCTATGTCGTGCTGGCCTATTCCGGGGCCGAGCCGCCGCCGTTCCTGAAGGTGTACCTGATCGGCGCGGTGCTGGCGCTGATCGGGCTGTACATTCCCAGCCTGTTCATCCGGGCCAGGGCCGACCGGCGGCGCGATGAGCTGCTGCGCGGCTTTCCCGATTGTCTTGACCTGCTGATCATCTGCGTCGAATCCGGCCTGAGCATCGAGGCGGCGATGGACCGCGTCGGGCGGGAAATGGTGCTGTCGCATCCGCTGATCTCGGAAATGCTGTCGCTGACCACGCTGCAACTGCGGGCTGGCGCCTCGCGCGAGGATGCGTTCCGCAAGCTGGGTGAAGCGTCCGGGGTGGACGAGATCCGGTCCTTCACCACGCTGATCATCCAGTCCGACAAGCTGGGCACCAGCATCGCCACCACGCTGCGCGTCTATGCCGCCGAAATGCGCGAGCGGCGCCAGCTGCGGGCGGAGGAACGCGCGCACCGCCTGCCGGTGCTGATTTCGATCCCGCTGGTGGTCTGCATGCTGCCGGTGATGATCGGCGTGCTGATGCTGCCGGCGGTGGTCCGGCTGGTGAAAACGATTTTCCCGATGATGATGGGAGGGTGACATGGTGCAATATGGCAAGAACCTGATGCTGGCCGTGGCCGGGACCGCGATCCTGACGGGCTGCGGATCGCCCTTGTCGCGCATCCGATTGACCGGCGCGCCGACGCAGGAGCTGACGGCCGCGCCGATCAATTCCGATCTGGCGGCGGGCAAGCGGGCATTGGCCGATGGGCAATATGGCGCGGCCGTGGCGGCGCTGCGGCTGGCGCGGGTCGATCCGGGCTGCGCGGCTGAGGCCACCAACGGCCTGGGCGTGGCCTATGCCCAGCTGGGCCGCGACGACCTGGCCGAGCGTTATTTTCGTGCGGCGGTGGCGATGGACCCGCAGGACCGGCGCTTTACCGCCAACCTCGCGCGGTTTGAACAGGCCCGCGCGGTCCAGCTGGCCGCGCGCCCTGCACCGCCGCCGGTCGCCGCGCCCGCGCCGCAACTAAAGGCGGGGCTGCGCGTGGCCAGCGGCGGCGGCAGCAAGGCCGTGACAGTCGGCGGCATGGCACCGGTCCGGCCGCTGCGCGTGGCGCCGCCGTCGCCCGTCAGGGTTGGCGCGGTGGCGGGCCGGTCCGCCGCGGCAGCCACGCCGGCCGCGGTGACGGTCGATCCGGCCCCGGCCCCGGCGCCGTCAGCCCGGCTGACCGTGGTGTCGCCGCGTCCGATCGCACCGACCCTGCCCAGCGCGTCGGCCACGCGGTCGCGGCTGGCGCTGGCCTGGCAGCCGCCGATCCACCGGACTTTCGCCGAACCGGTTGAACTGGACTGACGGCCGCCGCGTGATGCCGCCGCTGTTCGCCTCGTCGGTTGCCCTGCCGGATTCAGGCCTGCTGGAATCAGGCCTGTGGCGCATCGCGCCGCTGGTGGTTCTGGCGGGGATCGGGGCCTGGCTGGACTGGCGGACGCGGCGCTTGCCGAACTGGTTGTGCGGGGCGACCTTCCTGGCCGGACTGGGGGTGGCGGTCCTCACGGCCGGGGTGGCGGCGGCCGCGCTGCAGGTATGGCATGCGGCGCTGGCCCTGCTGGTGGGCATGGCGCTGTTCGCGCCGGGGCTGATCGGTGGCGGCGACGCGAAGTTCTATGCGGCGGTTGCCGTCTGGTTCCCGCTGGCAGAGGGTTTTCGCCTGCTGTTCCTGGTGGCGCTGGCGGGGCTGGTCCTGACCTTGGCGCTATGGGGCATGGTGTGGCGGGGGGGGCGGCGGGGGCGCGGGGGGGGCGTGGGGGCTCCGCGCCGCCCCCCCCCGCGCACGGTGCCTTACGGCGTTGCCATCGCGGCGGGGGCGCTGGCTGGGCTGGTTGTGTGAAATTGGGGCGAGGGGGCAAATGGTCAGGGCGGCGTGCCGTCGCAAAGCAGGTTGTTGCCGCGATGAACTGGTGGAGTATCCGCATCGATCCCCTTCCGCTGCCCCAGCGCCTGATCGCGCAGCCCCATGACCGTGGCGGGCCGGTTGGACGATCCTATCGGCTGTGGCTGCCATTGATCCCCGATGGCCGGATCTCCATCCCGTTGTTTCGCGCCGAGCCGGCGCGTGCCAGGATCGTCAGCCTGGGGCAGGATGCCAATTGTCAGGGCGGGCGGATCGCGCTGCGCGATCACCAGTGGTTCTGCCTGTGGCCAGTCCCTGCGGCGCCGGGCATGGCCGACTGGCGGATCGTTGGCGCGCGTTTCGCGGCTGGCGAGATCGTCGGGCTGCGGCCGCTGCGCGGGCGGATTGCGCTGTACCGGGTGAACGAGCGGACCGTGGCCTAGAGCGCTGCTCCGGCCGGGCTGTCGAGGTCCGCGCTGTCCAGTTCGGCGAGAAACGCCAGGTGCAGCATTTCCGACAGATTGCGCACCCCCAGCTTGCGCATGGCATTGGCGCGATAGAGTTCCACCGTGCGCGGGCTCAGTTCCAGGTCATAGGCGATTACCTTGTTCGCCTGGCCCTTGATCAGGCCGCGCAGCACTTGCTGCTCTCGCCGGGTCAGTCGTTCGATGCGCTGGCAGGCATCGATAACCTCGTTCGCCGGGCGCGCGCTGCGCTGTGGCTGCTGGCTGGCTGCGCTGACCGCGGTTAGCAACTCCTCGCGCGCGAAGGGCTTTTGCAGGAAGTCGAACGCGCCTTGCTTCATCGCGCGCACGGCAATGTCGACATCGCCGTGGCCGGTGACGATCACGACCGGCATGTCGATGCCGATTTCGTGCAGGCGGTGTTGCAGGTCCAGCCCGTTGATCCCCGGCATCCTGACGTCAAGCAGGATGCAGCCGTGCGGCAGATCCGGCAGGTGTTGCAGGAACGCCTCGCCGCTGGCGTGGGTGGTCGTTTCAAATCCTTCGGTGCGCAGCAGGAAGGCAGTCGATTCCGCCACTTCGGCATCGTCGTCGACAATGTGGCAAACGGGTTTCTTCATGGCCTCAACCTCGTGCTGCGGGCGCGTCGGATGCAACCGGCAGGGTAAAGTGGAACGCCGCGCCGCTCAGCCGGTCGGAATTGCCCGCCCGGATCTGGCCACCATTCGCCTCGACGATCTGCTTGCAGATCGCCAGCCCTACGCCCATGCCGCCGCCCTTGGTGGTGACGAAGCTGTCGAACAGCGAATTGGCAATCGCGGGGTCGATCCCCGGACCTTCATCATCCACCGAAATTTCGATCTGCGCATCGTTGATCCGCCGGGCGGCGATCAGGATCTGGTGTTGGCCGCCATCTTCGGAGTCGGTCGCCTCGATCGCGTTGCGCAGCAGGTTGAAGACCACCTGCTGGCCCTGCAACTGATCGACCATCACCGGCGGCAGATCTGGCGGGATGTCGTAATCGATATGGACCGTGCGCTTGTACCCGTTGATCATGGCCAGTGCGGTGGCGTCGCGGACGATTTCCGCGACGCTGTTCGGCTGACTGTGGGGCCGGCCGCCCTTCACGAAATCGCGCAGCCGGTGGATCAGTTGTCCTGCCCGGACGGCCTGGTTGCTGCACAAGTGCAGTACGCGGATCACTTCGTCGCGGCCCTTGAAGTCATCCTGCCGCTCAACCAGGTTGCACAACCCTTACGTGTAGTTGGCGATGTTGGTCAGCGGCTGGTTCAATTCGTGCGCGATCGCGGTGGCCAGTGCGCCCATCGCGGAAACCCGCGATGCCTGGGCCAGTTCGGCCAGCATGGCGCGCGGTTCGCGCTCTTGCAGGTCGCCGTTGTTCAACTTGCGCAAGTAGCCGATCAAGCCGGGCTGTCCGTCCAGATCAATTTCGCACACTTTCAGTTCGACCGGGAACTGGTGTCCTGAACGGTGACGCGCCAGTTCGATGCGATTGGCGCCGATGACATGCGGATTGCCGGTGCGGGCAAAGGCATCGCTGTCTCCATCCTGGCGGCTGGTGATGTTGGCCGGGGTCAGCATCCGGACATTCCGGCCGACCACTTCCTGTTTGGCAAAGCCGAAAAGTTCCTCTGCCCCGTGGCTGAACGCCCGGACGATGCCGTGCTGGTCCACCACGACCATGGCCAGCGGCACCGTGTCGAGCATCTGGCGCAGGATCGCCGGCGTGGCCAGGTCGGTCGAACCAGCAGGTCCGGCCGTGGCGGGTGCCGTTATGCCGCCGTGCTGGTCGGAAGACCCTTTCCCCACCCTGTTCACAACCCCTGTTAGAATTGGCGCTCCCTGCATCAAAATAGCCACCAAGCGGTTTAAGACAACAGCCCTGTCAGACTTTTCGGGCGCGCAGCAGCATCGCGTGCATTTCACGGGATGCTGACACTTGCCAAGCCACCGGGCGCGCCATAATCGTTGCAGTGCGTGGACGGGGTTGCGCAAGACAGGGGCAATGCATGCAAGTCCTGATATGCGATGATCACCCAATCGTTGCGTCGGCCTTGGGCATGACTCTCGAAACGATGTTCGATGCGCAAGTTCACATCACGCTGAATTGTTCGCAGGCGCTGGACCGGATCAGGACATGCGGCCGGTTTGATTTGCTGATGCTGGATCTGCACATTCCCGGTGAGGACGCGCGCGGCAATCTGGCGGCGGCGCGGGCGGCCTGTCCGGATACGCCGATCATGGTCTTTTCCGGCAGCGATGATGCCCACAACCTGCGCCTGGCGCTGGAAATGGACGTGGCCGGGTTCCTGCCCAAATCGTCCTCGCCCGAAGTGGTGGAAGCCGCGCTGCGGCTGGTGCTGGCGGGCGGGCGCTATCTGCCCGATGCTGTGCGGCTGCTGGCGCTGGGTGAGCCTGCCGCTGTCCCGGCGCCGCCCGCGAACGGTTCCGGCCATGGCCACGCCGCCCTGACCGCGCGCCAGCGTCACGTTCTGCAATTGCTGGCGCAAGGCTCTCCCAACAAGCAGATCGCCCGCGAACTGGGGATTTCCCCGGCCACGGTCAAGGCGCACGTCGCGCAAGTGCTGGCCGTGCTGGGGGCGGGGAACCGGACCGAGGCGGTGATGGTGGCCCACCAGCGCGGGCTGTTGTGACCGCGCCCGACGCGCAGATCCACCGCGAGGTGCGCGCGGCGGAATCGCGCATGGAATTTGCCCTGGCCGGATTGCTCAGCCTGCTGGTCGCGGGCACGCTGGCCTATGTCCACTGGCTGTTCGAACCGCTGGTGCCGACCATGCAGCTGTGGGGTTGGTCCGCCTTCATGGGGGCGGTGACCGCGATCATGCTGGTCGTGCCGATGATTGTTCACGTCCGTCAACCCAGCGCGGAGCGGATCGAGCGGTTCTGGTCGCCGCTGGGCAAGGCGGTGGCGGTGCTGTTCGATCTGGCGGTGGCATCCAGCGTCTGGGTGCTGCTGCCCTATGCGTCGGAACCGCTGCAACTGCTGATGGTGATCTTCTATTCCGCCGCGATCAGTGGGCAGGTGATCGCGACGGCGGAATCGATCGGCACCGTGGTATTCGGCGTGATCGCGGTGTTCGGATCGGCGGCGCTGTTCTTCTTTCGCAGCGAGACGGCCTATTCCACTTCGCTCGCGGTGTTCCTGCTGGCATTCGGAGCGCTGATGATCGGCACCGCGCTGGTGCTGAAACAGGCGATCCGCACTGCCATCACGCAGCGGCTGCGGGCGGAATCGATGTCGGCGGACCTGGCCGATGCGCTGGCGGCGACCCATGCCGAACGCGATGCCCGCGCGCGGTTCATCGCCGCCGCTTCGCACGATCTGCGCCAGCCGTTGCAGGCCGCCTCGCTCTATTTCCGGCAAGTGCTGCGCGTCACCGATCCGGACCGGCGGGCGCAGGCGGCGGACGGGGTGAACCGGGGGCTGGGTGAAGCGATGGTCATGCTGGAAAGCATGGCAGAGCATCTGCGGCTGGAAAGCGGCAGCTTGCGCGCGCAGGTCGAGCCGGTCGCGTTGAATACCGTGTTCGCCGCGCTAGCGCAGGAACTGGAGCCGGCGGCGCGCCAGTCGGGCATTGCGCTGCGCTTTGTGGCGACCCGGCGCTGTGTACTGGCCGATCCGGCGCTGCTGACCCGGATTGTGCGCAACCTGGTCAGCAATGCGATTCTGCATTCACAAGGCCGCCGCGTGCGGGTGCTGGTGCGCGGCACGGGCGACCGGGTGGCGATCCACGTGCTGGACGATGGGGTCGGGCTGGGCGACACGCCGCCCGAAGCGCTGTTCCTGCCCTATTCGCAAGGGCCGGATTCGCGGCGGCTGGGGCGCGGATCGGGGCTGGGGCTGGCGATTGCGCGCGAAATGGCGCAGCTGATGGACGGTGCGCTGGTGGCCGATCCGCGCTGGCGCGGGGGCAGTGCCTTCACGCTAACCCTACCGCTGGCCGCGTCAGCCGCGCCTGTTGTCATGCCCACCGCGAGCACCGGGACGGACCTGTCCGGCCAGCGCCTGCTGGTGGTGGACGACCATTCCGATGCGCGCGATGCGCTGGCGCAATTGCTCACGCTGCACAGGGCAGATGTGCGTGCGGTGGAAACGGTGGCGGATGTCCGCGCGGTGCTGGCGCAAGGCTGGGTTCCTGCCGCGCTCGTCACCGACTGGCACCTTGGCCCGCAGGACAGCGGCGCGGACGTGATCGCGCTGGTTCGCAGCGCCAATCCGGCAGTTCGCGCCGTGGTGATGACCGGCGATGCCGCCCCGTCCACGGCCCGGCAGGTCAGCGCGCTGGACTGCGCGCTGCTGCTGAAACCCGTGGACGAAGCGGCGCTGCTGGACGCGCTGTCTGGTTAATAGCTTTTCGGCGCGATCAGTTCGCCGATCATCTGTTCCGAGGCGGAGCGGACATCGGGGAAAGTCGTGCTGGCATCGCTGCGGGTCATGCGCGTGAACAGCCGCATCTTGCCCAGCGTTTCCGCCGTTGCCGCCGCGTTGCTGCGCGGATCGACCACTTCGGTCCACAGCTTGACCAGGCTGGCCGTCGCATCGCTGCGCGCCCAGGCCCAGGCCCGGCCCGGCACCAGCATCGGCCGCGCCGGGGTGACCAGCACCATCACCGAATCGCGCCGCCGGGTGGAATTGCGCTCGTTGAACGCATTGCCGACCACGGGCAGGTCGCCCAGCAGCGGGGTCTTGGAATACGTCCGGTCGTCAACCGCCTCGTTCAGGCCCGACAGCAGCAGCGTTTCCCCAAACCCGATCTCGGCAGTCGCCACCACGCGCTGGCGGAAGGTGGTCAGCGCTTCGGCAAAGGACCCGGCGGGATCGGCGGTGAGGAAGCTGCGCCCGGCCTCGATCCGCACCCGCGTGCCGGTGGGGGTGATCTCGATCGGGGTGACTTTCAGGTCGATCCCGATGTCGATCGTTTCCAGGTTGGCGGTGTTGACCCCGTTCACCGCCACCCGCGTGGTCCGCCCGACGAAGAACTCGCTCTGCTCCCCGCGATAGGCGGTCAGCTGGGGGCGGGCGACGACCGAGTAATTCTGCCCGCCGCGATTGAACAGGTTGAGGTTGTAATTGATCTGCGGGATCGAGATCGAGGCGGTCAGCACCCGCTGATAGCCGTTGCCGGTGCGCACCCCATTGTCGCTGGTGATCGTGCGCGAGGACTGGCGGGAGCTGCCATATTGCAGGCTGAGGCCGTCGAGCAGGTTGAAGCCGTTGCGTTCCTGCTGGGTGTTCTGCGACAGGATGATCGCCACGTCGAGCGAGACCTGATCGGGCGCGACCGGCTCTGCGGCCTGTTCCGCCGCGACCGGGGTATCAAGCGCGGCGGTCTGGACCAGCGCGGCCACGCGCGGGCGGATGCCATCGGCAACAGTGGGGAAGCGCGCGGTCAGGGCGTCCAGCCGCTCCTGCGCCAGCGCGGCCTCGCCGTTTGCGGCTGCGGCCAATGCGGCCAGCCGCAGGTTTTCGCCCTTGGCGCCCGGATCGAGCGCGGCGGCGCGGCCCGCAGCCAGGCTGGCCAGCGCGGCATCCCCGCTCATATAGGCTGAAGCCGCCACGGCGGACAGGGTCGCCGCATCGCTGGGGCGCAGCAGCGCCGCGCGGGAAAAGTGGCTCAGCGCATCGTCATACTTACCCTGATCGAACGCCCCGCGCCCGGCCATCGCGGCGGGCCAGTATTGCCCCGGCTCCGCCCGTGCGGCCAGATCGTATCCGGCCAGCGCCAGATCGAGTGCCTGCGGGTTGCGGTCGGCCGAGAGCTGATACGACAGCCCCAGCAGCGCCTGCGCCGTGCCGTTGCGCGGTTCGCGCGCGGCCAGTTCGGCAAAGGCGTGGATCGCCAGCTTGCTGTCCCCGGCGCGTAGCGCGGCGAGGCCCTTGTCCATCACGTCGCCCGGCGCAGTGGCAGACAGGTCGGCCAGTTCGGGAACCTTCTTTTTCGCCGCCAGCGCGGCGTCTGGCACCGTCACGCAGGCCGCCGCGGCCAGCAGCAGGCCCAGCGTCAGGGGGCGAAGGGGATGCGGCATGATTATTTCTCCGTCTTGTGCGGGGGGTGGCAACGGTCGGCCAGGGCCACCGCGTCAATCTGATAGGTTTGCTGGGGCAGCGCGCATTCGGTCGGCATGAACCCGGCTGCCGTGGGCCGTCCGCTGCGGCTGAGCGTTGGCGCGCAGATGTCGCGGCCCTTGCGCAGCAGCAGCCGTTCATGGCTGGCCGTGGTGCAGCGCGGCGGTTCGCCACCGCGCGGCGGATCGGCGGTGGCGGGCGCGGCCAGCGCCAGCGCGGCGGCCAGACCGGTCAGCGGGAGAGGGACGAGCAGGCGGCGCACCGTCAGTTCCCCAGCACCTTGCTGCCCTTGACCACGTTGTCTGGTGAACCCTTCACATCGACGCGCGATCCGGTGATGCCAACCACGCCACCGTTTACCGAAATGGCGCTGGTGGCGCTGATCCGCACGACTTTGCCGCGCAGATCGATGGTGTCGGCGGTGATCACCATGTCCCTGCCGTCCATCGCGATACCGGTCGGGTAAAAGCGCCCCAGCTTCATGGTGATGGTCTTGTTGGCGTCGCCGCCGCCGATCGTGAAATCGCGCGCGGTGCGGCCCACCCCGGTTTCCAGCGGGGCGATCCGCCCTTCCAGCAGCCCCAGCTTGGCGCGCAGTTCGCCATTCGCGGTGTGGACCTGTGTCACCAGATTGCGCAGCTGCGCGACTTCCGTTTCCAGTGCGCGGATGTCGCGGTCGGTATGGTCGGGGGTGAACTGCGTCACCGCCTCCAGCCGGGCAGCGGCCGGTGGCAGCAGTCCCAGCATGGCGGCGGCGGCCAGCAGTTTGATGGGGGGGGCAAGCTTCATCGCCGGGCGCTCCCGTTGCTTACTTCAGCGTGAATTCAAGCCGCTTGCGATAGAGCGGGTGATCCAGCCGTCCGTTCGGCGCGGCCACCAGCACAAACGCCTTGCCGGGGCAGGCGGTGTTGGCGGTACGCGTCAGGGTGACGGCGATGCGGCCCGCCCCGGCGGCAGGGGCCAGCGTGCCTTCGCCTTGCGTGAAGCACAGCGGGACAAAGCCGGCCGCGCCGCCGCCAGCGTTCAGCACCTGCCACACCAGCGGGCGGCTGGTGGCATCCGACGGGGCGAGGTTGAGGTTGAACGACAGCGTGCCGGGCGCAGCCGGGGCGGGCCGGGTCGATCCGCCCCCGTCGATCCGTGTCACGCGGGTGCCGCCAGTGCTGGCCAACTGGGTCGGTTCGGAAATCTCGCTCACGCCGAACGGCACGACCGATTGCAGGCGCACGTCCAGCGCCTTGGTCTGTCCGGTAAAGTTGGTGGCCAGCAGGCGATAGTTCCTGACACCGATCATCGTGCGCATGAATTCGCGGTCGAACTGGATCGAGGCGGTGCTGTTGTCTTCCAGCAGAATACCCGCCCTTGCTTCTGCGCCGCCGGTGGCGGATGCCCGGATTTGCGGGATATGGGACGTGGTGTTGAGCGGTACGCCCACCACGTCGGCACGGACATAGCGCTGCGATGCGTCGGCGAACGACGGCCGGGTCAGGCAGTCGCGCACGTCGCCGCTGCGCTCATCCGGCAGCATGATTTCCAGCCGGGTGCCAGCGATCCGCACGTCACCGCCGCGCCCGCGAATGCAGTCGTCCAGTGTTTTGCGCTTGAAGTCGTCGCGCGGTGCGGTCCCGGTGCTGCCGCGCGGCCCGTTGACCACGAAACCGGTGGTCCCGCCGCCGCCACAGGTCTGCGTTTCCTGGCAGGTCGGGCCGGACTGGAAGGTGGTCTGCGGCGGCGCGACCGAGGCGCTGGACGATACCGTGGCGGTTCCGGACGAGGGCGAGGTGGTGCGCGGGGAAAGCGCGGCGCCGTCGGTGCGACCACTGAACCGGTGCCAGGCAAAACGATCATAGTTGGAGGGCAGGATTACCGTCACCGGAATGCGCAAGTCCCCGATCACCAGTTCGGTGGCGCGTTCCCCCGTCAGCGGCGTGCCCGATTGCGGATTGGGCAGGCTGATGAACAGCTTGACCGAACCGATGGCCCCGCAGCGCCGAGCCGCATTGGCCGCACCGCCGGTGCTGCCCTGCCAGGTCACGGTCGCGCCATCCATGCTGAACGTGCGCGGCAGGTCGACGCCGTGGCCGAACACTTCGACCAGGATCTTGGTTCCCGCCGCCATTCGCAGCGGGCGGTTCTCGCTGGCCTTGATCAGCAGGATCCCGCTGTCCTGCCCGGCAGAACAGCGATCGACCATGTTCGGGGGGAGATGAACGATCGTTTCCCAGTTGGCCAGGGCGGGCGTGGGCAGGGCCAGGGCAACGGCGCTGGGGACAAGGGCAAGAGCGGTGCGATACATGGCGGCATCTCCGGTTCCGATGCCGTTACTGTGCCAGTCCCGCCACTGCGCGCCATTGGCCAGATGGGGTGCCTGGCGGCCTAGGCCATTTGGCCTAGGCAGGTCATTTCATCATTTCAAAGCAAAGGGTTATTGCGGAATTTTGCGGAGCGCGGGCGTTGTTGCCCTGCCGCCCCGGCTTGTCTGGCGTGGGCCACCGCCATACCCTGATCGCGTTGCGCAGGGGCCGGATTGCCTGGCCTTCTGCCACCGGGTGAAGACCGTGCCGAAGTCGCTGCCCCTGGTTGCGGCGGTGGTCTGTCCGGATCGGGAGATGTATCGATGACCGCCTTTCGTCGCATGTCGTTTCAGCTGGGGGCCATGGTCCTGCCCGGACTGCTGGCCGGGTTTCCGGCCACATCGGCTCAGGCCCAGTCCGGCGGGACTTTCGCTTGTCCGGGCGAGATGCCGGGCAGTCGTCCCTTGCCCCGGATCGTGGCCTATGGCGTTTCCGCCAGCACCGACCCGGACAGCGTCCGCACCCGGTTTCCGCATGAAGCCAGCGTGATCGGCGGCCATGCGCAGCGCGGCATCGTGCGGGTCGACGTGCAGCTGGATGCGGCGCTGCCCGCGGGTTGCGCGCTGCCCTTGCAGGTGGACAGCGCCGATGCGACCGCAGCCAATGGCACGGCCGGCGCGTGCGGGCTGGCCAATGCGGTGGACGGGATCGAACTGCGCGGTGGGGTACTGCGGATCGAACCGGTTACGGCCAACCGGATGCGGGCCGTCGCCAACGGGACCGATACCGTGCGGCTGGAGGTGCCGATTCAGGGCACGGATGGCCCGCGCCCGGTCCGTCATGCGTTGAAGCTGGTCTATGACCGGAACTTTGCCGCTGGGCTGCCGTTCAGCGTGGTTGCCCAGCCGCTCGACCGGTTTGTGGCGACCGTTCCGGCCCAGCGGATCGTGCATGGTGAGATTGCCCGGCTCCACGTGACCCACCCCGCGCCGCTCCTGCCCGAAACGGCCCGCTGGCCGGTGCGGATCACGCTGTCGGATCTGGCCCTGGGCAGCTGGCAGGCGGGGGAAGCGGTCAATGCGGCCAACCCGCGCGAGTTGATCGGTGGCTGGGATGGCCGCTTCACGCCGCTGCGTGCCGAAGCCCCGCTGCAACCCGCCAACGTGGCCGCTCCCGTCAGCGGCACCGTCACGTTCAGCTGGGCGGGCCAGAGGGAGGTCGTGCCGGTTACGATCAACCCCAGCGATGGCTGCAACCCCCTGTTCACCGCCAGCGCGGTGCCGGGCGGGGTCCGGGTCAGCATGACCAACCGTCTGCGCGGATCGTGTCCGGCCTATGTCGTCACGCCGCGCCTGCCGGAACGCGTAACGCTGCAACTGGCCCCGGCCAGCGCGACGATCTCGATCGGGGCGGTGACCAACGCACCGGGCGCCGCGCCGCCGCCACGGGTGCTGTCAGGGTCCGCACCGCTCACGGGCGGGCGGCTGGCGGTGCAGCAGGTGCCGTCCAGCGCGGTGTTCAAGATCAATCCGCTGGCGCTGATCCAGCTGGCGGTGGGAACGCGCTATGTCTTTGAAATCCGGCCCAAGGCAGGGCCGGTCCAGACCGTGACCTATACCGTGACCGAGCGGGACCATGCCGTCATCACCGGGCGCTGAGTGACTGAAACGGCAGGGCGGGCCTTGGTACCAGCGCTATAGCCCGCGCCAGATCCTCAGCGGGACCGTGCCCTTGGGACCAAACCCGCGCTGCGGGCAGGCGGTAGGCATGAAATCCTTGTCATAGCACAGGCGCAATTCGCGCAGCCAGCCGCCGTTGCTGACCTGAAGCCCAACGCTGCTTTCCGTGAAGCCCGGATTGCGGCGGACGAATTCGCGCCGCAAGTCGGCGGCCGTCAGGCCCTCGCGGCGCGACAGCTTGTCCGCATCGGGCAGGCGCAGCGAATTCCACAGGATGCCCGCGACCTTGAAATAGCCCGCCGGGGTTACCGCCATGCAACTGCCGTGCTTGGCCCATTCGTGTTCCAGCAGCGACGGGGCCGGGGTCATGCACAAGTTGGCGCGGATATCCGCCGCGCTGGGGCGTGGTTCCAGCGCGCACCACTGCGGGGCCGGGCCTTTGGCGGCTTCGGGCCACAAGCCGTGCAGCACGAAGCCGAATCGGCCGATTTTGCCGCTGCACTGGTAATCGTTGGCGCTGCGGCCCCGCTGGCTGCGGCAGAACTCCGGCGACCAGCTGACCGCCAGCGTATAGCGCGCGACCGGGGCGCGCACCGTGGTGCTGTCCTGCCGGGGCGGGCGGGGCAGCTCGATCCGGTCTGGTACGCGGCATTGATAGGCCTGCGCCAGCGCCGTTCCCGGCAGGCTGAGCGCGATGAGCAGCGCAAGTGCAGGGGCCTTCATCGGAGCCTTCACAGGGGGCTGAAATCCAGTCCGATATCGGCGGCGGGGGCGCTTT
The DNA here is from genome assembly GCA_041909515.1 of Novosphingobium sp. Lineage (GTDB taxonomy): Bacteria > Pseudomonadota > Alphaproteobacteria > Sphingomonadales > Sphingomonadaceae > Novosphingobium. The sequence continues at coordinate 23,744 of JAYRDH010000027.1, forward strand.
GCGTCAGGCGGCCGACCGAAACATACGTCACGCCGGTCGCGGCGATTTCGGCAATGGTGTCCAGCCGCACACCGCCCGATGCCTCGATCGGGACGCGCCCGGCGACCAGCGCCACCGCTTCGCGCAGCTGGGCGGGGTTCATGTTGTCGCACAGCAGGTGACTGGTGCCGCCCGCCAGCGCCGCCTCGATCTGGTCGACCCGGTCCACTTCGCAGATGATCCACTTGATCCCGGCGTCCTTCGCCCGGCGGACCGCTTCGGTCACGCCGCCCGCGACGGCAACGTGGTTGTCCTTGATCATCGCCGCGTCCCACAGGCCCATGCGGTGGTTCTGCCCGCCGCCCATCCGCACCGCGTACTTTTCCAGATGGCGCAGGCCCGGAATGGTCTTGCGCGTGTCGAGCAGGGTGGCGTTGCCCTGCATCGCATCGACGTACTGGCGGGTCAGCGTGGCGATGCCCGACAAGTGCTGCACGGTGTTGAGCGCGGAGCGTTCCGCCGTCAGCATTGCCCGCGCCTTGCCCGACAGGCGCATCAGGTCCGTCCCGGCGGGCACCCGCGTGCCTTCCTCCACCAGCACTTCGATGGCCATATCGGGATCGAGCGCGCGGAAAAATGCGGCAGCAACCGGCAGGCCCGCGACGGTAATCGCGTCGCGGCTGTCCATCACCCCGGTGAACATCGCGTCCGCCGGGATGACGCTTTCGCTGGTCACATCATGCCCGCCGCCGGGCAGGTCAAGGCCCAGATCCTCGCCAAGGGTGGCGCGGACGAAGGCGGGCAGGTCGAAACCGGGGAGGTCAAATTGGGTCATGCCCGTCGTTTTGCGCAAAGCGGCGCGCAGTGCAACCGGTCAGGGCGGGTAAGAACGTCAGGTTTGGCAAACCGGGACGGGCAAACATCGTCATGCTGAACTTGTTTCAGCATCCATCGGGCCGGTGGCGCCATGCTAGCCGACGCTTGCGCTTGTGGTGAGATGGACCCTGAAACAAGTTCAGGGTGACGAAGCTTGTTTAGTTCAGCCAGCCAGCCGCGCGGATCGCATCGGCCAGTACGCCCGCCAGCGGGATCGTCGCGGCCGTGTGCGTGGTGGCGTCTGTCGCGCGGATGCGGGTGATCCCGGCTTCGGCCATCCGTGCCATGTCGGCGGGGGAGGAGAGGGCGTGAGTCGCCACCGCTTCGATGCCGCTGGCCCCGGCGGCGCGCAGCAGCGCAGCACAGGCGATCAGGGTGCCGCCGCTGGAAATCACATCGTCGACCAGCAGGACCGGGCGATCCTTCACAACGGAAATGCCGGGAATGTCCAGCGTCACCGCACGGTCGCCGTGGCGCACTTTCTCGCCCACCAGCATGTCCAGCCGCAGCGGCGCGGCGATGCTTGCTACCCACGGGCGGGATTCGCTGTCCGGTCCGACCAGCACTGTCGCGGGGTCCAGCCCCTCGGCCAGCGCGGCAATCAGGGCGGGCGCGGCGGACAGGGCCAGCGCGGGGATGCCGGGGATGACCTGATCCAGCCGCTCGATCCGGTGCAAGTGCGGGTCGACGGTCATCACGCCGTCGAACCACTGCGCCAGCAGTCGGCCGATCACCCGCTGGCTCACGGCCTCGCCCCGCTGGAACGCCATGTCCTGCCGCATGTAGGCCAGGTACGGCGCGATCAGGATCACGCGGCTTGCCCCGCCATCGCGCAGCGCGGCACTGGCCAGCAGCAGTTCCACCAGCTTGGCGTTGGGATCATCGAGTGATCGCAGCAGCAGCGCGGTCCGCGCGCCGTGGGCCTGCGCCGTCACCAGGCTTTCGCCATCCGGAAAGCGCCGCATCGCGACTGGATGCACTGGCAGGCCGCAGCTCCGCCCCAGCGCCCTGGCCTGCGCCAGCATTTCGGGAAAGGCGAAGATCGCCGCGCTCACGGGGCGACCGTGTAACCGGAATCAGCTTCCGCCAGATCGCGGGCATAGAGCAGCCCGGTGTCGGATTCGGCGTGAATGCGATAGAGCACGTCTTCCGGCCGGACGGTGTCGCCGACCTTGTGCAGCAGGTCGATCCCCGCGCCTTTGTCCATCGGCGCCCCGGCCAGTCGCGCGATCCGGGCGATCAGGTGGCAGTCGATCGCGGTGACGGTGCCGAACTGGTGGGACCGCACCTCATGCTGGTGCTCTCCGGGCAGCAGCGCGGTCGGGCGGCGGCCCTGCGCGTCGATCAGCCGCTCCATCGCCGCCAGCGCCGCGCCCGATGCCAGCAGCTCGCATGCCCGCGCATAGCCTTGTCCGCCCGGAATCGCGGGATCGAATTCCAGCACGTGTCCGGCCAGCAGCAGCGACCGGTCGCGCAAGTCCTGCGGCGCGTCCAGGGCGCCGCGCAGCACGGCCATCACATCCCGCGCTTCCAGCACCGGGCCGATGCCCCGGCCAATCGGCTGCGATCCATCAGTGAACACCACGTCCAGCACCAGCCCCAGCCGGCTGCCGACATATTCGAACAGTTTGCGCAGCCGGATCGCCTCGCGCTGGGACCGGACTTTGGCGCTGGGGCCGATGGGAATATCGATCACCAGATGGGTCGATCCGGCGGCCAGTTTCTTCGACAGGATCGAAGCGACCATCTGTTCGAACGTGTCGATCCGCAGCGGGCGCTCGACCGAGATCAGCACATCGTCGGCGGGCGACAGGTTGACCCGTCCGCCCCACGCCAGCACCGCGTGTTCCTGCCGCACGACTTCGACCAGCCGGTCTTCGGGCAGGTCGACCGCGGCCAGCACTTCCATCGTGTCCGCCGTGCCCGATGGAGACGTGATCGCGCGCGAGGACGTCTTGGGCATCGTCAGTCCGTGTGCGGCGATGATCGGGACCACGATCATCGAGGTGCGATTGCCCGGAATGCCGCCGATGCAGTGCTTGTCCACCACCAGGTCGGCGCTCCAGTGCATCCGCCGCCCGGCGTCTGCCATCGCGCGGGTCAGCGCCAGCGTTTCCTGCGTGGTCATGAACCCGGCGCAGGCGACCAGAAACGCGCCGATTTCCATCGGGGAATAGCGGAACGCGGCAATATCACGGATGATCGCGGCGATGGAGGCATCGTCCAGCGTATCGCCGTCGATCTTGCGGCGGACGAGTTCCAGGCTGGGCGGGACGGGGGCCTGGCGAAAGCGGACCTCGCTGCCTTCGGGCAGGCCAAGGCGGCGAAACGCCTGTTCGCCCAGCCCGATCTGGCCCGGTTCCAGCAGGCAGTTGTCATCGACGATGGCCAGTGTCGCCAGGATCGAGGCGCTGCCGTTGCCAATCTCGATCTTGCGCAGCGCCTGGAACTGTTCGGGGGAATAACCATGCCCGCCCCGCAGCAGGAAAGCTGTGTTTTCGGGGTGGGTGTCGATCGCTACGCGCCTGATCTGCATTGCCGTTCCCCCCTTTTGCTCGATCGGCTTCAACTCAGGATATGCCCGGTGCGGTCACGCTTGGTTTCCAGATAGCGGGCATTGTGCGGATTGGGCGGCAGCTGGTGCGGCACCCGTTCGGTCACGGTGACGCCGGTGGCTTCCAGCGCGGCGACTTTGGCCGGATTGTTGGTCATCAGCCGGATCGCGCCGACGCCCAGCAGGTCCAGCATCCGCGCCGCGACGGGGAAATCGCGCGCCTCGGTTGGCAGGCCCAGCCGGTTGTTGGCATCGACCGTGTCAAACCCCTGATCCTGCAAGCGATAGGCGCGCAGCTTGTTGATCAGGCCAATTCCGCGCCCTTCTTGCCGCAGATACAGCAGCACACCCCAGCCGCCCGCGCGGGCCTCGTCCGCCATGGCGCGCAGCGCGGCGTCCAGCTGGGGGCCGCAATCGCACTTCAGGCTGCCCAGAATATCGCCGGTCAGGCATTCGGAATGGAGCCGGACAAGCGGCGCGCGATCCGCATTTTGCGTGCCGATCACCAGCGCGACGTGTTCGCGCAAGTCGTCGGCAGAGCGGAACGCGACGATTTCCGCGTCCTCCGCCGCTGCCACCGGCAGATGCGCGCGGGTGGCGATGGCGAGGTGGGCGGTGTCTTTCCAGTCGGTCAGGTCGGCGGGGCTAACGTCCTGCGCCTCGCCGATGCTGTCCGGATCGACCAGAAACGCGGGCAGGATGCCGGCCAGCCGCGCCAGTTCCATCCCCGCTGCGGCCAGCGCGGGGTCGTCCAGCGGTTCGGCCCGGAACGGGCCTTTCATCGGATAGCGCAAGTCCAGCGCCGGATCGGCCAGCGCCCGCGCGGTTGGCAGGTCGAACGGATCGGCGGCGCGGATCAGCACCGGGGCTTCGGGCACGGCAGCATCGCGCTGGTTGGCCAGCTTCAGCGTCACCGCGCGGGCGGCGGAAATCAGCATGGTCCGCGCGGCAGCACCGGGGGCGAAGCCGGTTTCGGCGGGCAGCAGCGTCACCCGCCCGTCCAGCCGGATCGGCCAGCCGTGGCGCAAGGCATCGATCGCCAGTGCGGCGCGGCGGGCCGGAGTGGTCACAGGTTGAACTCGGTAATCAGTGGCACATGGTCGGACGGCTGGTCCCACTTGCGGGTTTCCTCGACAATCCGGTGGCTGCGCGCCTGTGCCGCGACATCAGGCGATGCCCACATATGATCGAGCCGCCGCCCCTGATCCTTGTCGCGCCAGTAGGAACGGTACGACCACCACGAATAGTTGCGCTGCGGTGCGGGGATGAACTGGCGGCCCAGGTCCACCCAGCCATGCGCGTCGCGGAACTGGCCCAGCGTTTCAACCTCTACAGGGGTGTGACTGACCACTTTCAGCAGGGCCTTGTGATCGTAAACGTCGCAATCGAGCGGGGCGATGTTGAAATCGCCGACGATCACGGTCGGGCGATCCAGCGCCTCGGCCCAGCGGGTCATCCGGCCCAGGAAGTCCAGCTTTTGCCCGAACTTGGGGTTCGCATCGCGGTCCGGAATGTCGCCGCCAGCGGGGATATAGACGTTCTCCACCACCAGCCCCTGACCGGGGCCGAGCAGTTCCACGCCCACGTGCCGCGCCTCGCCATTGTCCTGCCAGTCATGGCGGCTAACCTCACGCAGGGGGATGCGGCTGACGGTGGCAACGCCGTGATAGCCCTTTTGCCCATGCACCGCGCGGTGGACGTATCCGGCTGATTCGAACGCGGCGTGGGGGAAGTGCTTTTCCTCGGTTTTGATCTCTTGCAGGCACAGCACGTCCGGCGCCTCCTGCGCCAGAAACCGCTCAACCTGATCGGCGCGCAGACGGACGGAATTGATGTTCCAGGTAGCGATAGAAACCATGCCCAACGCCATAGGGTGGCCAACGCGGCGGGGCAATGGGGTGGGTTGGGTTGGGTGTGATCGCCACCACCCCCCAACCCCCTCCTCTGAAGAGGAGGGGGCTATTGGCACGGTTTCCCTGAATCTGGATTGGTTCAGGCCGGAGCGAGAATGCGGGTGTTCGAGAACCGGCGCGCAGCGACCTTCTTGGTCGTGAGCACCGGAAGCGCAGAGCGCCCGCGTTCGCAGCCCGGCATGGAGCAAGCCAGATCAGGGAAAAAGAAAACCCTCGGTCCGGGGGCAATGGACCGAGGGTTCCTTTTTGCGTTCGTCACGCTGTCTGCGCGCCTGTGTGGAGGCTTGGGCAACAGGGGGGAAACCCGCCTCAGGCCGCGCTGACAAGGATTGGTATACTACCGGTTCGCTTGCTGGCCCATGAACAACCTGAACGGATTTGTCGCAGTTTGTCGCAGGAGCGGCACAGGCCGCGTCAAGGCGTGGCCGATCAGCGCCGAACCGGGCGGCGCGGGTCGTTATAGCGGAACGTGCTGTCGGGCACGGAAACCCCGTACTGCTGATTCGACAGCGAGACGACCGTGCGCGTGTTCTGCGAGTCGAGGCTGGCCCAGCTGGACAGTTCCAGCCCGCCCGGTGCGCCCGGCTTGCGGATGAAGACCAGCGTGATGACGCCGTATTCCGGATGGGCCTTGTCGCGCACTTCGATGCTGACGACCTGGCGGTTGCCGGTGGGCATCAGCTTGCCATACTTCATCACGTCGCGGTTGGGATCGAGCAGCGCGCCCAGCGGGCTGTTCTTGATCGGCCAGCGCTGAACCTGGCGCACTTCGTAATCGACGAAGGTCAGCGCGCTGCCATCGGCGACGACCAGCATCGGCACGCCTTTTTCGTACTGGAAGCGAATCTTGCCGGGGCGCTTCAGCGTCAGCACGCCGCGCACCTGGCGGCCATTGCGGTCGGTCTGGATGAAGTCGGCGCGCATTGTTCCGATCGCGCGCAGGGCGGCGACGGCTCCGGCGAGGTCTGAACTGGCCTGTGCGGCAGGCGCCGCCTGCGCGCGGAGCGGTGCAGGCGCCAGCGAAACGGCGGTCGCGGAAACGACAAGCGCCGCCGAAGCGGCGGCACTTGCGAACGAGCGGATCGAAGGAAGTTTCATCGGGTTCATGGCCTGGCTGTTAATCGCCGGGGCTTGAACTCGCCATGAACCTTACTTGATCTTGGCTTCCTTGAATTCCACGTGCTTGCGCACGACCGGGTCGTACTTCTTGAACGTGAACTTCTCGGTCGAGTTGCGCGGGTTCTTCTTGGTGACATAGAAGAAGCCGGTGTCAGCAGTGGAGACCAGGCGGATCTTGACGGTTGCGGGCTTCGCCATTGCGGTTGTCCTGTAACTTTCCGATTCGGCCCGAAAGCCGTGCAAAACTGGATGGGCGGCGCATCGGGAATCCCCGGACGCCGCCCTTCAAGGCCCGCGCCATTGCGGCAGACTGGCCATGAAGTCAAGGGAAAGCGCGCATTCAATCCAGCGGGAACGGCGCAATCGGCTTCAGCACCTTATAGCGTTCTTTCGCCGGTTTGCGGCCCAGCGGCGGCAGTTCCAGCGGTTCCGGGTCCACCTTGGTGTCGGGCAAACGGTCCAGCAAATCGCGCACCAGCGTCAGCCGCCCGCGCCGCTGGTCGTTGAAATCGATCAGGGTCCAGGGCGATTCGGCAGTGTGCGTGGCGCGCAACATCGCATCGCGCGCGCGGGTGTATTCATCATACTTGTCGCGCGCCGCCAGATCGACCGGCGACAGCTTCCAGCGCTTGAGCGGATCGTCCAGCCGTTCGGCCAGTCGCTTTTCCTGCTGCTCCTGATCGGTTGCCAGCCAGTACTTGAACAGCAGGACGCCATCCTCGATCAGCATCCGTTCAAACGCCGGGGCCTGTTTCAGGAACAGCTCGATCTGCGCCGGGCTGGCATAACCCATGACCTTTTCCACCCCGGCGCGGTTGTACCAGCTGCGGTCGACAGCACGATCTCGCCCGCAGCGGGCAGATGCGCCGCATAGCGCTGGAAATACCACTGGCTGGCCTCGCGCTCGCTGGGTTTGGGCAAGGCGACTGTGCGGCACTGGCGGGGGTTGAGCGGGCGGGCGACCGCCTGAATCGCGCCGCCTTTGCCCGCCGTGTCGCGCCCTTCGAACAGCACCATCACCCGCGCGCCAGTGGCGGCGACCCAGCGGGCCATCGCCACCAGTTCCTGTTCCAGCGGGGCATAGAGTTCCTCGAACCGCTTGCGTTTCAACTGCTTCATGCCGGGTGTCCTGTGGGTGGATAGGTGTGGTCACACCCTGCGCTTCCCTGCGGCGGTGCGCAACGCTCTGGTTGCGGGGGGTGTCCCGCAATGATATAGTTGCATTTGTAACCATGACTGACCATTCTGACCTGACCCCGACCGACTTCACGCTGCTGCCCGAAATGGGCGCGGGCGTGTTCACCGCGCCGCTCCAGCGCCCGGCCCATGTGGGCGAGGACTGGCTGGAACCGGCCCAGCGCCGCTATTCCCCGGCGGAGCACGCGGTGTGGGACACGCTTTATGCCCGCCAGCTGGAAGTCCTGCCCGGCCGCGCGGCCAGCGCGTTCATGGCCGGGCTGGAGCGGCTTGACCTGGGGCGGGGCGGGGTGCCGGACTTTGCTCGCCTGTCCGGGGAACTGGGCGCGCTGACCGGGTGGAGCGTGGTGCCGGTGCCGATGCTGATCCCGGATCACGTGTTCTTCTGGCACCTCGCCAACCGCCGCTTTCCGGCGGGGAACTTCATTCGCGGGGCCGATTCGCTGGACTACATCCAGGAACCCGATGTGTTCCACGATGTGTTCGGCCATGTGCCGATGCTGGCCGACCCGACCTACGCCGATTACATGCAGGAATATGGCCGCGCCGGGTGGAAGGCGATGCGCCACAACCGGCTGAAATCGCTGGGCGCGCTGTACTGGTACACGGTCGAGTTCGGCCTGATTCAGGAAGCGGACGGCATCCGGGCCTATGGTGCGGGCATCCTGTCTGGCCCGACCGAAGCGGTCTTCGCGGTGGAGGCGCAGTCCCCCAACCGGATCATGCTCAACGTCGACCGGGTGATGCGCACCGATTACGTGATCGACGATCTGCAACCGACCTATTTCGTGATCGAAAGCTTTGACGCGCTCTATCACGATACGGTCGACCGGGATTTCGACCGGCTTTACCGTTCGCTGCCGCCGGGCTTCACCTATGCCAACAGCGCGGTGATCGACGTCGATGACGTGCTGCACCGGGGCACGCAGGAATACCTGTTGCGGGGCGGGCGCGGCAGCGGGGCGAAAGCGGTCTAGCTAGCGCGACAGCAGCCAGATCGCCGCGATGCCCGCGACGATCCGGTACCATGCAAACGGGGCGAACCCGGCGCGGCTGACATAGGCGACGAAGGCCTTGATCACGGCCAGTGCGACGACGAACGACACGGCAAAGCCAATCGCGATCTCGCTCCACCCCACGGCGCCGGTGCCGGTGGCCAGCGCGGCGCGGTTGTCCCACAGTTCCAGCGTGGTCGCGCCCATCATCGTCGGGATCGCGAGGAAAAAGCTGAATTCGGCCGCCGTGCGCCGCTCGATCCCCATGGCCAATGCGCCCATGATCGTCGCGCCGCTGCGGCTGACGCCGGGAATCATCGAAATGCACTGGAACAGCCCGACGCCCAGCGCCTGCCGGACGGGCAGCTGCGCCACGCCGCTGGCCGGACCGGGCTTGGCGATCTTTTCGATGGCCAGAATCGCGATCCCGCCCAGCACCAGCGCCCAGCCCACGATCATCGGGCTGCCCAGCATGATGTCGATGTAATCCTTCAGCAGCAGCCCCAGCACGGCCGACGGCAGAAAGCCCAGCAGGATGTTGCGGATGAAAATCAGGCTCATCGGTTCCAGCCGGGTCAGGCCCATGCCCACCGCCCAGAACGTGCGCCAGTATTGCACCACCACCGCCAGAATCGCGCCCAGCTGGATGACGACGTTGAATACTTTCCACGTATCGGCATCGTATCCGAAGATTTCCGAGGCCAGAATCAGGTGCCCGGTCGAAGATACGGGAATGAATTCGGTCAGGCCCTCGACAATGCCGAGGAGGATGGCGGTGATTGTAGTATCCATGGAAACGCGATGAACGCGGCGGACGCGGCTAAGTCAAGCCGCGTCCGCTGCATCGCAACAATTTTTACCAGATCCGGATGCGTTCTTCAGGCGGCAGGTACAGCTTGTCGCCCGGCTGGACGTTGAACGCCTTGTGCCATTCGTCAAAGTTCCGGACCACGCCCAGGATGCGGTACATCCCCGGCGAGTGCGGACCGGTCTGCAACTGCTGGCGCAGCGCGGCTTCGCGGAACTTGATCCGCCAGACTTGCGCCCAGGCCATGAAGAAGCGCTGGTCGCCGGTGAAGCCGTCGATCACCGGCGCTTCCTTGCCGTTCAGTGCCATCTTGTAGGCGCGGTAGGCGAGGCTCAGCCCGCCGACGTCGCCGATGTTCTCGCCCAGCGCCAGCCGCCCGTTGATGCAGGTCTTGCCATCGTCCAGCGGGCAGAGCTGGTTGTACTGGCCAACCAGCACGCTGGTCAGCTTTTCGAACGCGGTGCGGTCGGCATCGGTCCACCAGTTGCGCAAGTTGCCGTCGCCGTCGGACTTGGACCCCTGATCGTCAAAGCCGTGGCCGATTTCATGCCCGATCACCGCGCCGATCGCGCCGTAATTGACCGCATCGTCCGCCGACAGGTTGAAGAACGGCGGCTGCAGGATCGCGGCGGGGAACACGATTTCGTTGCCCGACGGGCTGTAATAGGCGTTCACCGTCTGCGGCAACATGAACCATTCGGTGCGGTCCACCGGCTTGCCCAGCCGCTGGATGCGGTCCTGCTGGAACCAGCGGGTCGCCGCTTCGGCATTGGCGAAGGCGCTGGTTTCAGTCACGTCCAGCCCCGGATAGGACTTGTACGTGTCCGGGTGGCCAATCTTGAGCGAGAACGCGTCCAGCTTGGCCTTGGCCTGTACGCGGGTTTCCGGGCCCATCCACGTCAGGTTGGCCAGGTTATAGGCCATCGCCGCGCGCAGGTTGCCGACCAGCTTGTCCATCGCCGCCTTGTGGGTGGCGGGGAAGTGCCGCTCGACATAGATCTTGCCCGACAGCTCGCCCAGCGTCCCTTCGACCGCGCCAATCGCCCGCTTCCAGCGCGGGCGCTGCTGCGGCTGGCCGCCCAGCACGGTGCCATAGAACGCGAACTGTGCCTCATCGAACCGCTTGGGCAGCACGCCCGCGCGGCCCGATACGTACTGCACCGCCAGCCAGGCCTGCCAGGCGGAGAGCGGCTCGGTCGCGATCAGCTTGGCCAGCGCGGGAACGCCGCCGCCCAGCTTGGCGGCCATTTCGGGGGTGTACTTCGCGGCGGCCAGCTCTTCCTTGGTCGGCGGCAGCTGCGCAACGATGATGTGTTCCGCAGCCCCCACGCCCATCGCGTCCAGCGCGGCCTTCAGCGGCACGTCCGGGGCGAGTGCCAGGAATTCGGCCACCGGCATCTTGTTGTAGGTCAGGTCGCGGTTGCGGCCTAGCGCGCGGTCCCAGTTCTGGGCTGCCATCTTCTTTTCCAGCTGGAAGATGACTTCGGCGGTGGCGGCGGGATCGGCATAGCCCAGTTCGCCCGCGATGAACGTCAGGTATGCCTTGTACTTGGCGGTGATGTCCTGATTGCGGGGGGAATCGACCAGGTAGTAATCACGGTCCGGCAGGCCCAGCCGTGCCTGTCCGGCATAAAGCGCGTTCACGCGGCTGTCCTTGGCATCGGGCGAAACGCCCAGCCCGATCGGCGAATCGATGCCCGGCTGCGCGAACAGGGTGACCAGATCGGTCAGGGTCTTCGCGGCATAGATCTTTTCCAGCGTCGGATAGGCCGGGGCCAGGCCCGCCTGCTCGATCGCGGCGGTGTTCATGTAGGCCTTGTACACCGCCGCGACGCGCGCTTCGGGGCTGCCGGGGGCGTGGGTGCCCTTGGCGATTTCCTCAAGGATGGCGTGCATCCGCTCTTCCGACAGGTCGCGCAGATCGGCGAAGGCGCCGCTGGTGGTGCGGTCTGCCGGGATTTCCGTGGTGTCGAGCCACTTGCCGTTGACGAAGCGGTTGAAATCGTCACCCGGCTTGACCGTGGTGTCCATGTTGGCGGTCTTGATGCCCCAGCCCCAATCATCGGCAGATTTGGCGTCAGCGGATTTGCTGGCGTCGGCAGCAACCGGCGCGCGCGCATCCTTGGCCAGCGCGGGGGTGGCCAGCGCGGCGGCAAGCGCGCTGGCGGACAGCAGGGTAACAACGGATTTCAGCATGGCGGCCCCTTGGGAATGCGGTTTTTCGTTGCCGCATTCCTGCCGGGGAGCGCCCGCGCGCCGGACTGCTATTCGACGGAAGCGCCAGCCCGGTCGTCAAACTGCAACGCGGCAAGGCGCGCATAAAGCCCACCCGCCTTGCTGAGCGTGTCGTGCGTGCCGGTTTCCACGATCCGGCCCTTGTCCATCACCACGATCCGGTCCGCCTGCCGCACGGTGGCAAGGCGGTGGGCAATGACCAGCGTGGTGCGGCTGGCCATCAGCCGGTCGAGCGCATCCTGCACCAGTCGTTCGCTTTCGGCGTCGAGCGCGCTGGTCGCTTCGTCCAGCAGCAGGATCGGCGCATCGCGCAGCAGCGCGCGGGCAATCGCTATGCGCTGACGCTGCCCGCCTGACAGGCGCGCACCGTTTTCGCCCAGGAACGTGTCCAGCCCGGCGGGCAACTCGCGCAGGAAGCTTTCGGCATTGGCGGCGGCGGCAGCGGTCCAGATGTCCTCGTCGCTGGCGTCCCAGTTGCCATAGCGCAGATTGTCGCGCGCGCTGGCGGCAAACAGCAGCCCTTCCTGCGGTACCAGCGCGATGCGGCGGCGCACTTCGGCCGGATCGACCGCCGTCAACGGCACGCCGTCCAGCTTGATCGTGCCCGATTGCGGGTCATAGAACCGCTCCGCCAACTGGAACAGGGTGGACTTGCCCGCACCCGACGGGCCGACGATGGCAACCGTCTCGCCCGGTTCGATGGTCAGCGAAAAGTCGGCCAGGGCGGCCACTTCCAGCCGGGTGGGATAGCGGAAGTTGACCTGTTCGAACGCCAGCTTGCCGCGCGCCGGAACCGGCAGCGCCAGCGGGCGCGCCGGGGCGGCGATGGTGGGCTTTTCGTTCAGCAACTCGTTCAGGCGGCCAGCCGCGCCCGCGCCGCGCAGCAGATCGCCATAGACCTCGGTCAGCGCGCCGAACGCGCCCGCGACGATCCCGGCGGTGACCACGAACGCAAAGATCGTACCGCCCGAAATGGTCCCGGCGGCGACGCCCTCCGCACCTTCCCAGACCAGCATCACGATGGCCCCGAAAATCATCATGATCGCCAGCGCGGTCATCCCGGCGCGCAGCAGGATGCGGCGGCGGGCGGTGGCGAAGGTTGCCTCGACCGCCCCGGCAAAGCGGTCCAGCTCGCGCC
>JAYRDH010000028.1:0-35840 GCA_041909515.1 Novosphingobium sp.
CCCAACGAGATTGTATGCTCTGGGTGGCCGGGCGGGGGAGCGGGCCGGTGCCGCTTTCCACGGTAGTGGAAAAGACTCTATGCCCGCAGCAGCTCCGGCAAGTCGCCGGACATGCCGCGCGCTTCTTCCATGAAGAACTTCTTGAGCCAGCCGGTGCGCTGGACCACGCCCATGCCCATGCGGCGGACCAGACTGGGCAGGCGCCCCGGCACGCCGAACAGGCGCACCAGCGCGTCGGTCGCGGCCATTACGGTCAGGCTATCGACGCTGCGCCAGCGTTCATAGCGGGCGAGCAGCTGGGCATCGCCCGGCTCCAGCCCCAGCCGCATCCCGTCGGCCAGCACCTGCACCAGCGTGCCGACATCGCGCAGGCCGAGGTTCAGCCCCTGCCCCGCGATCGGGTGCATCCCGTGCGCAGCATCGCCGACCAGCGCCAACCGGTCAGCCACGATCCGCCCCGCATGGTGGAAGTTAAGCGGATAGGCCATGCGCGGCGCGATCAGTTCGATTGGCCCGAAGATCCCGTCCATCCGCCGCTGGATTTCGTTGAGGAACGCCGCGTCTGGCAGCGCGATCACCCCGGCGGCATCCTTTTCGCCCACGGTCCACACCACCGCGCTGCGATGGCGGCCATCGGGCAGGTCGAGCAGCGGCAGCAACGCCAGCGGCCCCGCCGGGAAAAAGATTTCCCACGCCACCCCGCCATGCGGCTGTTCGTGCGTGATCGCGGTCACCATCGCGCGGTGCGAATAGTCCCACTTGGCCGATTTCAGCCCCGATTCCATCCGGGTCGGCGATTGCCGCCCTTCCGCGCCGATCAGCAGGCTGCCCTGCAGTACGCGCCCATCGCTGAGCGTCACCGATACACCATGCGGTCCGCGCTCCCGCTGCACCGGCTCCACGCCGCTGTGCCAGGCAATCGCGCTTTCGCCGCGTGCGGCCTCAAACAGGGCGAGGCGAATGTCGCGGTTGGCATACATCCGGCCCAGCGTGCCTTCGTCGGCCTGCGGCTTGAAGTCGATCCGGCCGGGGCGCATCGCGTCGGTCACGGCAATCGCCTCGATCGCGCAGCCCAGCGGCTCCAGCCGGTCCTTCAGCCCGATGTTGCAGAACAGGTTCCAGCTTGCGGTCGAAATGGCCGAGGCGCGGCCATCGACACCGTCGGCGGTCAGCTCCTCCGGCAGCGCCTTGTCCACGACGTGGCTGGTAATTCCCTGCTTCGCCGCCGCCAGCGCCAGCGTCATGCCGACAAGGCCGCCGCCAAGGATCACGAGGTCACGCTTGTCCGTCATGGTTCAACCTACTGCTTGAGTCGGCCCGCTATGTAGGACGGGTTGATCCCGGTGCGTAGAGGCCAGAGCAAATTTGCCAACCCGGTATTGTGGCAGTGTGGACGCCGAAATGAGTCGCCCCGCAACACATTCCGTCACCCTGAACTTGTTTCAGGGTCCATCTTTCGTAACGCATGAACCGTGCGGGGCGAGAGATGGATGCTGAAACAAGTTCAGCATGACGGTTGATATGATAGGCAGTCCAAAAGGATCAGCCCCCAACAGATTCAGTGTAACGCCAGAATATAAGCCCTACTTGACCGCGCAGGTGTCCCGTTCCCCGCCGTCGAGGTCGAGGCAGCGCCCGTCCCACGTGCCGTCCGGCGCCTTGACGCCCACCAGCGCGGCCAGCGTCGGCGCGATGTCCACCGTTTCCACCGGCGCGCCCTGCTCGAACGGGGTCAGCCCCTTGCGCCAGAACAGCATCGGCACGCGGCGGTCGTAATCGTACACGCTGCCGTGGGTGGCGATATAGGCGCCCGGCATCGGTTCGGGGATCGGCGTCACCGCGCGGTCCAGCAGGATCAGCACATCGCCCGACCGCTGCGCATCGAACGAGGCGCGCACGCGGTCGAGGATCGACCAGTCCTGCGCATTGGCAGTGGGCATCGGCATCCGCGCCAGTTCGCCGTTGGTATAGACGGCAGCGACCTGCGGATGCGCACGGGCGATGGACACCAACGCATCGACCACCTGGTTCTTCTCGTGCGCGGACAGGGTGCGATTGACGTAGAAATCACCCGACGCGCCATCGGCATAGAGCAGCGGGCCTTGTTTGGCGGAAATGCCGGTGCGGGCGGTGATCGCCTTGGCGAGGTGGTCCGGGCGCAGCGCATCATCCACGCGCACGGCAGCGGGCAGCGCCTGCTGGTTTGACCGTTCGGGCGCGTCCAGCCCGCCGTGGTCGGCGGTCAGCATCACCACATAGTCGATCTTGCGGGCATCGAGGTGGGCCAGCAGCTTGCCGATGGCGGTATCGATCTCGGCCATCTGGATGCACATTTCCACGCCTTCGTTGCCGACTGCGTGGCCGATGTAATCGGTCGCGGACAGGCTGACGGAGAGCAGATCGGGCGCGGCGCCCTGCCCCAGCTTCATTTCATCGACCAACCGGATCGCCAGGTCCGCCGTGGCCTGATCCATGCGCGGCGAAATGCGGAACGCATCGGCCTTGCCGGGTTCCAGCTTGAACCGGCCCGTGCCGAACGTGGACTTGCCAACCGGGATCGCCCGGTCCTGCGCGCCGCACCACGGGCGCGGGTTCAGCGCGGGCGCGCCGGATTTCAGCACTTTGGCCACGGCGGCATTCTGCGCCTGCGCGGCGGGGGACAGCTCGCGGCCCTTGAAAGTGACGAACGCGCCGCCCTTCCACCAGTATCCGGCGTCGATCTGGTGCCCGCCCATCATCACCACGGCGCGGTCCTTGGCCGATACGGCGACGTTGCGGCTGGCGGGGTTGGCGCGCTTCATCCATTCGCCCAGCGTCGGCACTTTCAGCAGGCTGGCCGAGACGACCGGATCGCGCGAGGTGCTGGTCGGATCGGACAGGTCTTCCGAACAATAGACCCGCTTGTCGGCGCGGGCGATGCCCGGATCGAACCAGTTGTTGGCGATGATCCCGTTGCGCGCCGGGTGCGTGCCGGTCAGCAGGGTGGAGTGGCCGGGGCAGGTTTCGGTCGCCGCGTGCGACTGATAGCCGGACGGGAACACCGCCCCTTCCTGCAACCGCTTCAGCCCGTCGGTGTAGTGGCGGCGATACTGCGCGAACAGGTCGGCGGAGAACTGGTCGACCGAGATCGCCAGCACCAGCCGGGGGGCAGCTTGGGGCGCGGCAACAGGCGCGGGCGCTTCATCGGCCAGCACGGGCGAGGAGAGCGCGGTAGCCAGCGCAAGGCCGGCGATCAGGGGGAAACGGCGCATCGGGCAATCCTGTTGGGGCGCGGCTTGCCCAATTGTCGCTGCCTGCCCGCGCATGGCCCAAGGGCGCGCTTGCGAGTTGGCGGCGGCACGGGCAAATAGCGCGCGTGAACGCATCATCAAAACTTATGCCCGCCCCCCGATCCGCCCGCAAGCATGAGGCGCAACCGGAGCGTGGGCAACCAGTGCGCCCGCTGTGGCAGTGGCTTGTTGCAGTGATGTTGCAGGTGCTGGCGCTGGCCCTGCCGGGGCAAGCGCTCGCGCGCGAGCCGAACATCACCGCGACATTGGTGGCCGAAGGGCCGGGGGCACCGGGCCAGACGATCACGCTGGCGTTCCTGATGCAGCCCAAGCCCGGCTGGCATGGTTATTGGCAGAACCCCGGCGACGCGGGGCTGGGCATGGGGCTGGAATGGACTCTCCCGGCGGGCGCGAAAGCGGGTGCGCCGCAATATCCGGTCCCGGAAACACTGCTGATTTCCGGGCTGATGAACCACGTTTACGAGCATGACTATGCCGTGCTCGTCCCGCTGACCCTGCCCGCCAATGCCGCGCCGGGGCAGCGGCTGGACGTCGCGGTCGATGCCACCTGGCTGGCCTGCACTGATGAGGTCTGCGTGCCCGAACAGGGGCGGCTGACCACCACGGTCACGGTTGGCAACACCGGCGCGCGCGATGCCCGCTTCGATGGCTGGCGCGCGGCCCTGCCCGCCCCGCTGGGCAGCCCGGCCAGTTTTGCATGGGACGGGGCCAAGGTCCGCATCGGCATTCCCCTGCCCGCCGCTGTCAGGCTGGAAGCGCCGCACCTGTTCCTCAGCGATGACCGCGTGGTCGATTACGCCGCGCCGCAGGCGTTCTTCCGGCAGGGCGACCTGCTGGTGGTGGAACTCGCCCGCACGAAAATCGCCCCCGCCCAGCCGAGCGCGCTGAACGCGGTGCTGCGCCTCAACGGCGCGGGCGACGGCGTGACGCTGACCGCCGCGCCGGGACCGGTGGCAGCGGGCGGAGAGCCAGTGGGCGGGGAACCTTCAACCGCCCCGCTGGCCGTGTTGCTGCTGGCGGCGCTCGCGGGCGGCCTGCTGCTCAACGTCATGCCCTGCGTGTTCCCGATCCTCAGCCTGAAAGCGCTCAGCCTTGCCCGCGCGGGTGAAAGCGAAGCGCAGGCGCGGGCCGAGGGGCTGGCCTATACTGGCGGGGTCGTGCTGGCCTGTCTGGCACTGGGCGGGCTGATGCTGGGGCTGCGCGCGGCGGGGCAGGAAGTGGGCTGGGCGTTCCAGTTGCAGGAACCGCTGGTGGTCGCCGCGCTGCTGCTGGTGGCGGTGGCGATTACCGCCAACCTGACCGGCCTCTATGAATTTTCGGTGCCCGGCTTTGCCAGCGCCGGATCGCCGCAGGGGGCGTTCGCGACCGGACTGCTCGCCGCGTTTGCCGCCACCCCCTGCACCGGGCCGTTCATGGCCGCCGCAATGGGCGCGGCCTTGCTGCTGCCGACGCTACCCGCGCTGCTGCTGTTCGCGGCGCTGGGGCTGGGGCTGGCGCTGCCGTTCCTCGCCATCGCCTTCGTCCCCGCGCTGCGGCGGATGCTACCGCGCCCCGGTGCGTGGATGGTGTGGTTCCGCCGCGCGATGGCGGTGCCGATGGGGCTGACCGCGCTGGCGCTGGTCTGGCTGGCCAGCCGCGTTGCCGGATCGGCCTTTGCCCTGTCCGCCGCGCTGCTGGGCTTCCTGCTGGTCTGCGCGCTGCTGCTGCTGGGTCGCCGCCAGCGCCACGGCCTGTCAGGGGGCAAGCCGGTGCTGGCCGCGCTGGTCGCCATTGCGGTGGTCGCCGCGCTGGGCCTGCCAACGGTCGTGCGCGCGCCCAGTGCCGCCGCGACCGGCATCCTGCCCGCCCAGCCGTTCAGCGAGGACGCCCTCGCCAAGGCCCGCGCCAGCGGCAAGCCGGTGTTCGCGTGGTTCACCGCCGACTGGTGCCTGACCTGCAAGGTCAACGAGCAAGTCGCGATCGAGCGCGAGGACACCCGCGCCGCGTTCGAACGCGCGGGCGTGGTGGTGCTGCGCGGCGACTGGACCCGCCGCGACCCGGCGATCACCCGCTATCTGGCGGCGCAGGGCGCGGCGGGCGTGCCGCTCTATGTCTGGTATCCCGCTGGCGGGGGCGCCCCGCAGCAATTGCCGCAAGTGCTGACCCCCGCCATGCTGGCCGAGCTGGCGAAGTAAGCTTCGCCGCCTACAGCACCTGCCCGTCGTCCACGGTCAGCGTCGCGCCGGTCACGCAGGCCGAGGCATCGCCGCTCAGGAACAGCAGCGGCGCGTCCAGCGCCTCGATCGGGCACATCCGGCGGCGGTGGAAGCTGGCGATCTGGCGCTGGCCGCCTTCGGTCTGGAACCAGTCCCCGGCGATCTCGGTCTGGATATAGCCGGGCTGGATCGTGTTGACGTTGATCCCCTGGCGCACCCATTCGCGCGCAAACTGGCGGGCCAGATGCGCCACCCCGGCCTTGGTCGCGGCATAGGCGCTTTCGCCCTGCCCGGTCAGTTCCGCCGTGATCGACCCGATCACCACGATCCGCCCGCGCCCGCTGTCCTTGAAATTGGCCGCGATCATCCGCCGCGCGCCCTCACGCGCGGTCAGGTAGACGCCGTTGAAGTTGGTCGCCACGACTGCCGCCATGTCCGCGGCCGGCACGTGGGTGGAGCGGCCATCGTGGGCGATCCCCGCGTTGCAGATCACCGTGTCGACCGTGCCGAACTTCGCCTCGGCCGCGTCATAGGCGGCGATCAGCGAGGCTTCGTCGGTCACGTCCATCGCCAGCGGCAGCGCGGCCTCGCCCAGCTCCTCGGCCAGCGCGGCGACCCGGTCCACCCGGCGCGCGCCGATCACCACTTTCGCGCCTTCACGCACGAACAGCCGCGCAAAGTGTGCGCCGAACCCGGATGAGGCACCAGTAATCAGGGCCACCCGGCCCGCCATCGACAGCTGCATCGCCATTCCTCTCGTTGTCTTGTTTCCCCTGCACAAGCAGCCACCCCCGCCAGCGTCAAGCCGCCTTATTTGTAAGCGCGGCATACAAAAATCTGCGATGTTTGATCTTGGTCAAGGCGGGGTCGTCCGGATCGGGGGCATATCCTGTTTCACGGAAAGGATTTGCCCATGGCCCGCACCGCTATACCCGGTACGCACATCTTCGATGGTGCCGCTGCGCAAAAGGGTTACGCCCTCAACGCGATGTGCTTTTCCTTCAACGAAGCCGCCAACCGCGAGGCCTTCCTGCGCGACGAGGACGCCTATTGCGACCGCTTCGGCCTGACGCCTGAGCAGCGCGACGCGGTGGCGAAGCGCAACGTGCTCGCCATGATGGCGGCGGGCGGCAACATCTATTACCTCGCCAAGCTGGCCGGGATTTTCGGCCTCAACGTGCAGGATGTCGGCGCGCAGCAGACCGGCATGAGCGTGGACGCCTTCAAGCAGATGCTGCTGGACAACGCGGCGGCGATCCCCACCAAGGAGCTGGCCCATGGCTAAGGTTATCGGCGGCGTTTTCACCAGCCACGTCCCCGCCATCGGCGGCGCGATCCATCGCGGTGCGCAGAACGAACCCTATTGGAAGCCGTTCTTCGACGCTTGGCCGCCGGTGCGCGAATGGCTGGGCGAACAAGTGCCCGACGTGGTCATCATGTTCTACAACGACCACGGGCTGAACTTCTTCCTCGACAAGATGCCGACGTTCGCCGTCGGCGCGGCGGCCAAGTACCGCAACGAGGATGAAGGCTGGGGCCTGCCGCCCTTCCCGGTCCCGCCGGGGCATCCCGAACTCAGCTGGGCGATCATCGAAAAGCTGGTCGCGGAAGAATTCGACATCACCACGTGTCAGGACATGCTGGTCGATCACGCCGCCTCCATCCCGCTCGCGCTGGCGTGGCCGGACCGCGAAGCGCCGGTGAAGATCGTGCCAATCGCGATCAACACCGTCCAGCACCCGCTGCCCAGCGCCAAGCGCTGTCTGGCGCTGGGCCGCGCCGTGGGCAAGGCCTTGGCCGAATGGCAGGGCGATGAAACGATCATGGTGATGGGCACCGGCGGCCTCTCGCACCAGCTGGACGGCGAACGCGCCGGGTTCATGAACCCCGAATACGACACGTTCTGCATGGACAACCTGTCGGTCGATCCCGACGCGCTGACCAAGCATTCGGTGCACGAAATGGTCGCGCTGGCCGGCACCCAGGGCGTCGAAATCCTCAACTGGATCGCCGCGCGCGGGGCCTTGGGCGACAAGGTCCACGAAGTCAGCCGCAGCTATCACATTCCGATTTCAAACACGGCTGCCTCCGTCATGGTTCTGGAAACCGAAGCGGCCCGTGCAGCAGGCAAGACAGGAGCGGAAAAAACCGCCGAACTTGCCTGAATTCGCAACCAGTTCTCCCCACCTGGAGCGACTGATCCCTTGGGACGGTCGCTCTCTTTTTTTGGCTGGTTGCCGCCGTCTGATGCCAGCAAGCGGGGGCATTCGCAAGAGGCTTGCGCGAAGTGCTTCAGATGCGAAGGAAAATGTCGCCAAAATCCCACATATCGTCACTCTGATCTGGTGCATCATGTTGATGGGTCGTGTCGTGACCCAACCGAATCGCCCCTCCCGGGCGGGGTGGGGTTGGGGGTGGGGGCTACGACCTCTCGCGGGCGCGGAACCCCCATCCCAACCCTTCCCCCACGGGGAAGGGCTTTGGCGCAAACCTACACAAGGATGAGCGGATCAGACCGCCGAACTGAACCGCCGCGCCGAATCCTGCCGGTAAGGGTCGAACAGCGCGGCGATGGTGCGGGCATAGGGCAGCCCGCCCGGCTGGATCGACAGGTTGCCACCATCCAGCACCGCCAGATCACGCGCCAGAAACGGGGCCAGCCGTCCGCTGACTTCGGCCAGCAGATCGGCATCGATGCGCGCCGTGCCGCTGCACAGCAGCGCCTCGATCACCGCGCCGCGCCGCCGGTCATCCGCGCTGCGCCGCACGCCGCCAGACGCGGGCAGCATGTCCTGCGACAGCAGCATGCGATAGCGACCGGCGTTCTTTTCATTCTGCCACAGCACGTCGTCGAAACAGCTGATCGACGAAGCCCCCAGCCCGATCAGGCTGGGTGCGGCATCATCGGTAAAGCCCTGGAAATTGCGCCGCACGCGCCCCTGCGCCGCGGCGCGAGCCAGCGGATCGCCGGGCAGCGCAAAGTGATCGAACCCGATCGGCACATAACCGGCATCCGTCAGCAGGCGATAGCCGAAATCGGCCATGGCAAAGCGTTCTTCCTGCCCCGGCAGGGCGCTGGCATCGATCCGGCGCTGGCGCGGCAGCATGTGCGGCACATGGGCATAACCGAACAGCGCGATCCGGTCCGCCCCCAGCTCCACCGTGCGGCGCAGCGTGGCTTCCAGGTGGTCCAGCGTCTGGCCGGGCAGGCCATACATCAGGTCGAAATTCAGCGACGTGACGCCGGATGCACGCAACATCTCGGTCGCGCGGGCAATGTCCGCATCGGGCTGGATCCGGCCGATGGCGGCCTGCAGTTCCGGCGCGAACGTCTGCACGCCCATGCTGGCATTGGGCACGCCGATCCCTTGCAGCACCTGCCCCCATTCGGGCGAAAGCGTGCGCGGGTCCAGCTCGATCGACAGCACCGGATCGACCAGCGCCATGTGCAGCGTCAGCGCATCGACCAGCCGGACGAAATCGGTCGGCGCGATGGCGTTGGGGCTGCCGCCGCCAAACGCGATTCGGCGCACGTCCACCCGTCCGTCCAGCCGCGCGCCGGTGATCGCGATGTCGCGGTGCAAGGCATCGAGATAGCTGGCCAGCCGGTGCTTCTTGTTCGCAGCCCCCGTGTTGCAGCCGCAATACCAGCAGATCTGCTCGCAATAGGGGATATGGACATAGAGCGAAGCATCGCCCGCCGCGCCGCGCAGCGCCGCGTCGGCATCCACCGCGCCCACGGCACCGGAAAACTCCGCCGCAGTGGGAAAGCTGGTGTAACGCGGGACAGGCGTTGCCAGAAGATCGGGATGGTAAGGCCACATGCGGATCTGTCTGGCAGATGCGGCCGGAGCAAACATTGCGTCTGCTCAAATTTTGGCGGAATCAGGCGGCGGAGTCGTTGTCCGGCTTGCCATCGCGCTTGCGCGAGCAGCTGGCGTGGCACCCCTTGGCGCAGCAGTTGGACTGGTCCTGTCCCGGCGCGCGTGGACCGTCCAGCGGCACTTCGACCATCCGCACCAGCCCGTCGCCGGTGCACAGCGGCATCATCATCGTTCCGCCGGACGCCGGACCGGACAGATTGAACGCCGCCGGCACCATCGCCAGCATCGCGAAGTGCACGATCGAACGCTTCATGGCGCGACATCCTTGGGCGCATTGGCCTTGGGCGCTTCGTCGCCCTCGTCATCGATCAGGATACGCGCGGCGGCACCGTCCAGATCCTCGAACTGGCCGCGCTTCAGCGCCCAGAAGAACGCCACCAGCCCGAACATGCCCAGCCCCAGCGCAATCGGAATCAACACCGCCAGCCCGTTCATTTCGCCGCCCTTACCAGCCGGAGCGAATTGGCGATCACGATCAGCGAACTGGTCGACATCGCCGCCGCCGCGATCAGCGGCGTGACGTAACCCGCCATCGCCAGCGGCACGGCCAGCACGTTGTAACCAATCGCCAGCACGAAATTCTCCTGCACCACCCGCATCGTCCGGCGCGCGGCGCGGATGGTGCGGGGCAGCGCGGTCAGGCTGTCGCCCAGGAACACGAAGTCCGCCGTCTGGCGGCCAACGTCGCTGGCCGTGCCCGGCGCGATCGAGGCGTTGGCCGCCGACAGCGCGGGACCATCGTTCAGCCCGTCACCCGCCATCAGCACCTTGTGCCCGGCGGCCTGTAACCGCGCGATCGCGGCCTGCTTGTCCGCCGGGGAAGCAGCGCCCTGCGCGGCCAGCCCGGTTTCGCGCGCGACTTCGGCCACGGCAGCGGCGTTATCGCCCGACAGGATCGTGGATTCGATCCCCAGTGCGCGCAACTGCGCCAGCGCAGCGTCGGTTTCCGGACGGACCCGGTCGGCAAAGGCGATCAGCCGCGTCGGCTGGCCGGCGATGTCGAGCGCGGTGGCCATCCCGCTGGCTGCTTCGGGCCGGTGCAGCGCCACGGCCACGCCGTTCCACTGCGCGTGCACGCCCTGCCCGGCTTCTTCCTGCACATCGGTGAGCGCGGCGGGCGTTACCCCGCGCGCGCCCAGTGCCTCCACCAGCGCGCGCGACAGTGGGTGACGGCTGTGCGAGGCCAGGCCCAGCGCGACTGCGGCCGCGTCGCGCGGCAACGCGCCCAGTATGGCCGGATCGGGCAGCGGGCGGCCCATCGTCAGCGTGCCGGTCTTGTCCAGCAAGGCCCGGTCCACGGTTGCCAGCCGTTCCAGCGCGCTGCCGTCCTTGACCATCACGCCGTGCTTCATCAGCGCGCTGCACGCCACGACTTGCGCCACCGGCACGGCCAGGCCCAGCGCGCAGGGGCAGGTGATGATCAGCACCGCGATGGCGATGACCAGCGACTGGTGCACCCCCGCCCCGGCCAGCATCCAGCCCGCAAAGGTCAGCGCCGCCAGCGTGTGCACGGCCGGCGCATAGAGCCGCGAGGCGCGGTCCGCGATGCGGACATAGGCGGAGCGGACCTGCCCCGATGCCTCCATCAGCCGGGCGATTTCCGCCAGCGTGGTGCCTTGGCCCGCAGCGGTGACGCGCACGTCCACCGGCGCGTCGATATTCAGCGTTCCGGCCAGCACCGGATCGCCCGTGCCAGCGGCCACGGGCGCGCTTTCACCGGTCAGCAGCGACTGGTCGAACCGGCTGGTCCCGGCGATCAGCTCGCCATCGGCGGCCAGCCGTTCACCTGCGGCGACCCGCATGACAAGTCCGGGGACGAGGTCGGTCGCGGGCAGCCATTCAAGCCCCCCATCCCGCGCCACGACCATCGCCCCCGGTGCGGCCTGACGCAGCAGCGCATCGACCCCGGCGCGCGCACGATCACGCATCGCCGCGTCGAGCGCGCGCCCGGCCAGCAGGAACAAGAGCAGCATCAGCGTGCCGTCGAACCACGCATCCTGCCCATGCGTGGCGGTTTCATAAAGGCTGAGCGCGGTGGCCAGCGTGACGCCGATGGAAATCGGCACGTCCATGTTGGTAGTGCGCTTTTTCAGCGCGCTCCACGCCGACCGGAAGAAGGGCATCCCCGCATAGAGGATCGCCGGGACCCCGATCAGCGCCGAGAGCCAGTGGAACAGCACCTTGGTCGATCCGTCCGCGCCCGACCAGATGCTGACCGACAGCAGCATCACGTTCATGCAGGCGAACCCCGCCACCGCCAGCGGGGCGAGCAGCGGCTTCACGGCGGAGGGCGGCGGGGCCAGCTCCTCACCGCGCGGCTGGCTGGCAAAGCCGACATTGCCCAGCGCGTCCATCAGCGCGGGCATGGTCACGGCGGGGTCATGCTCCACCCGCACCTGCCGCGCGGTCAGGTTGACGCGCGCGGCGGACACGCCCGGAACCGCGCCCAGCGCGCGCTCCACTTTGGCCATGCATCCGGCGCAGTGCATCCCCGGCACGACCAGCACGGTCGATTCCGGGGCCGTCAGGCCAGCCTGAGGCGCGATTGCGTTCACTTGAAGTCCAGTTCAGTCCGCCAGGGCTGCCCCGCCGCGCTGCGCGCCGCGATCCGCAGCTTCCACCGCCCGGCGGGCAGCGGCGCTTCGGACAGGAACTGTCCCGCCCCGGTGGCGACGAAGCGCAGCGCGACGTCGCTCTGCCGGCCCAGCGGATGCCGCGCGACGGCACCCACCGTCACGCCCGGATCGGTCGCCCCAGCCAGCTTCAGGGCCACACGCCCGTCCGCCTGCCGCGTGGCCGTGGCGGTCCAGCCCAGCGCCTTCTGCGCCTCCGCCGCCGCCAGCCATTCATTGTAGTTCTGGCTGGCAACGTAGGAGTTTTCGACCACCACCCCGCCAAACGTCGACGAGGCAAAGCGGGCCATGACCAGGTTGACCGTGATCACCACCGCAAAGAACGACACGATGATCGCGGTGAAATGCCACCCGGTCAGCGGCCCCTTGGTAAACGCCTTCATGCTTATTCCTCAGGCGCGTCAAAGCGCACTTCGCTGGTGTCGCCGCCACCTTCGGCATCGGTCGCCTTCAGCGCGAACGTGAACGATTGCGGCACGGTATCGGCCGGGGCCACGACATAGACGCGCAGCGCTTCGACCTGGTCGGGCGCAACGGTGACCTTGAGTTCACGCGATGCCTTTTCACGCGCCATCTCGTCCGTCCACATCACGGCGCCAGGCAGCCCTTCCAGCGTGACCTGCATCGGGCGCGGACGGGTCTGCATGTTGCGCAGCTTGACCGTATAGGCGTTGCGGATTTCCCCATCGCTCATCAACATGAACGGCGGGTTGCGGTCCTTCTGCACCGACACGTCGATCTGCGAACGCACGCCCAGCGCGAACAGCAGGGCCAGACCGATGCCGCCCCACACGCCCAGGTAAACCAGGGTGCGGGTGTGGAACAGCGCTTTCATGATCGGCTTGGGAGCGCCGCCCGCCCGCTCGATCTCGCAGTCTTCCAGCGTGGCATAGTCGATCAGCCCGCGCGGGCGGCCGATCTGCTGCATCACGCTGTCGCAGGCATCGATGCACAGCGCGCAGGTGATGCACTGGATGTCCGGCCCATTGCGGATGTCATACCCGGTCGGGCAGACATTGACGCACTGGTTGCAGTCGACGCAGTCACCCACGCTGCCGGGGTTCTTTTCGGCCTTCTTGACGCTGCCACGCGGTTCCCCGCGCCAGTCCTTGTACGTGACGATCAGCGACTTTTCATCGAGCATTGCGGTCTGGATGCGCGGCCAGGGGCACATATAGACGCAGACCTGCTCGCGCATGAACCCACCCAGCAGGAAGGTCGTCGCGGTCAGCACGGCCACCGTACCATAAGCCACCGGCGCGGCATCCCCGGCCCAGAATTCGCGGGTCAGGGTCGGCGCGTCGGCAAAGTACATGATCCACGCACCGCCGGTCCAGAAGCTGATGGCGAGGTAGATCGCCCACTTCAGGCCGCGCTTGAAGATCTTCTGCGGACCCCACGGCGCCGCGTCCAGTCGCAGCTGGGCATTGCGATCGCCATCAATGAACCGGTCGACGTGCTGGAACAGGTCGGTCCAGACGGTCTGCGGGCACGAATACCCGCACCACGCCCGGCCCACCGCGCTGGTGACCAGGAACAGGCCAATGCCCGCCATGATCAGCAGCCCGGCCACGAAATAGAATTCGTGCGGCCAGATTTCGATCCCGAACATGAAGAACCGGCGGTTGCCAAGGTCCAGCAGGACCGCCTGATCGGGGGCATAGGGGCCGCGGTCCCAGCGGAGCCACGGCGTCCCATAGTAGATGGCCAGAGTGACCACCATGACCAGCCATTTGAAGCGGCGGAAGCGGCCGTCTACCGCTTTGGGAAAGACGGCCTTGCGCTTCGCGTAGAGGTCAAGATGGCTGGGGGCAGGTTCAGGGCTGTGCATTTCCATTGTCCGCTGCTGCAGGAGTGATCGGAGCTTCCGAGAAGTCTTCACCGCCCCCCAGCGAGTGGACATAAACTGCCAGCATCTTGATCGTCACGGCGTCAAGCTTGCCCCCCCAGGCGGGCATGACACCGGCATGCGCCTTGTGGACGCTGGCCGTAACCTGTTCCTTCTTGCCGCCGTACAGCCAGATCGCGTCGGCCAGGTTCGGCGCCCCAAACTGGCGCAGGCCCTTGGCATCGGCACCGTGACAGGCGACACAGTTGGCCGCGAACACCGCCGCGCCGTTGGCGTTGGCCGCAGCCTTGCCCGACAGCGACAGGACATGGTCAGCCACGTCGCTGATCTGCGCGGCGGTCAAGAGGCCGTCCGCACCGAAGTTCGGCATCAGGCTCGTGCGGGTCTGGTCGTTGCCCGGCTGGCGGATGCCGTGGAGCAGCGTCAGCTCGATGTCCTTGACGGTACCGCCCCACAGCCAGTCGTCGTCGTTGAGGTTGGGATAGCCGATCGAACCGGCCGCGCCCGAACCGTGGCACTGCACGCAGTTGACGCGGAACGCGGCCTTGCCGCCCGCGATCGCGGCATTCAGCAGCTTGGGATCATTTGGAATCTGCTCGATCGGAGTCGCGTCCAGCGCGGCCAGGGTAGAGGCGCGGGCCGCTTCGGCGGTCTTGGTCTCACTGGCCAGCTGGCCCCGGCTGGTCCAGCCCCAGACCCCTTCGGTCCCCTTCGAGATCAGCGGCCAGGCGGGATAGACCACCATGTAGCCGATCGAGAACAGAATGCAGAGCGCCCATGTGATAATCCACCAGCGCGGCAGCGGGTTGTTCAGTTCCTCGATGCCGTCCCATTCATGGCCGACAGTCTCGACACCGGTCGGTTCGTCGATACGCTTATTCGCCATCGTCTTCGTCCTTGAAGATCATGTTTGCGGCCGCTTCGTTGTCTTCCCGCGCGCTCGGCCGGAACGGCCAGAGCGCCAGCACGAGGAAAGTCACTACCATTGCGGCCAGCCCCCAGCTGTCGGCAAAGTGCCGCAGCGCGTCATAAGTGGAGTGCGTGCTCACCGACCCTTTTCCTTGGCCAGTTCCTCCTGCGCGGCGGCGCTGTTCACATCGACCAGCGTCCCCAGCATCTGCAGGTAGGCAACCAGCGCGTCCATTTCGGTCAGGCGCGACGGATCGCCGTCATAGTCACGCGCCTGCGCCTTGGGGTACCGCTTCAGCAGCCCGCTCGCATCGGCGCTCGGATCACCCTGGGCGACCAGATCCGCAGCCGCGTTTTCAACCTGCTCCTTGGTGTAGGGCGTACCCAGTCGATACAGCGCGGTCAGCGTCGCCGCCGGATCACCAGCGTCCAGGTCCTTCTTGGCCAGAAACGCGTACTGCGGCATGACCGATTCGGGCACCACACTTTGCGGATTCTTCAGGTGCTGGACGTGCCATTCATCCGAATAGCGCCCGCCCACGCGTGCCAGGTCCGGCCCGGTGCGCTTTGACCCCCACTGGAACGGACGGTCGTACATCGATTCCGCCGCCAGGCTGTAGTGGCCATAGCGCTCGACCTCGTCCCGGAAGGGGCGGATCATCTGGCTGTGGCAGACATAGCAGCCTTCGCGGATGAAGATGTCGCGGCCCGCCTGCTCCAGCGGCGTGTAGGGCCGCATCCCGTCCACCTTCTCGATCGTGTTGTCGATCCAGAACAGCGGCGCGATTTCGACAATCCCGCCCACGGCGACCGCCAGAAATGCGGCGACCCCCAACAGACCGACGTTGCGTTCCAGCTTCTTGTGACGGCCCCAAGCCTCCTTGGGTGCCGGATCCTTGATGGTTTCAGCAGTCATTGGAAATCACCCTTATTCGGCAGGAACAGCGGTCAGCGGACGGTCGGCATCGGCCACGTATTCCGGCTGATACAGCGGTTCTTCCTGGCGCAGGTTGCCAGCGATCGTCTGCCAGACGTTGTAGGCCATGATCAGCCCGCCGGTGAGGTAGAGCACCCCGCCAAAGGCGCGCAGCAGGTACATCGGGTGCAGCGCGGCCACGGTTTCGGCAAAGCTGTTCACCAGGTAACCGTCAGCGCCGTATTCGCGCCACATCAGGCCCTGCATGATCCCGGCCACCCACATCGCGGAGGCGTAGAACACGATCCCCAGCGTCGCGAGCCAGAAGTGCCAGTTGATCATCCGCTGCGAATACATCCGGCTGCGACCCCACAGGCGCGGCGCCAGGAAGTAGATCGCCGAGAAGGTGATCATCCCGTTCCAGCCGAGCGCGCCGGAGTGCACGTGGCCAATCGTCCAGTCGGTATAGTGCGACAGGCTGTTGACCGACTTGATCGACATCATCGGACCTTCGAACGTGCTCATGCCATAGAAGGCGACCGAGATGACCATCATGCGGATGATCGGATCGGTGCGGACCTTGTCCCAGGCGCCGTTCAGCGTCATCAGGCCGTTGATCATGCCGCCCCAGCTGGGCATCCACAGCATGACCGAGAACACCATGCCCAGCGTCTGCGCCCAGTCGGGCAGTGCGGTATAGTGCAGGTGGTGCGGACCCGCCCAGATGTAGAGGAAGATCAGCGACCAGAAGTGCACGATCGACAGGCGATAACTGTAGACCGGGCGTTCAGCCTGCTTCGGCACGAAGTAGTACATCATCGCCAGGAAGCCGGCGGTCAGGAAGAAGCCCACCGCGTTGTGGCCGTACCACCACTGCACCAGCGCGCCCTGCACGCCCGCCCACAGCGGATAGCTGCGGCTGCCAAAGATGCTGACCGGAAGGTTCACGTTGTTCACCAGGTGCAGCATCGCCACGGTCAGGATGAACGACAGGTAGAACCAGTTGGCGACATAGATGTGCGGTTCGGTGCGCTTGATCAGCGTGACCACGAACACCGCCAGATAGGCCACCCAGACCAGCGTGAGCCACAGGTCGACGTACCATTCCGGCTCGGCATATTCCTTGGCCTGGGTCACACCCATGACATAGCCGGTGGCCGCCAGCACGATGAACAGCTGATAGCCCCAGAACACGAACTTCGCGAGGCCCGGCAGCGCCAGCCGCGTGCGGCAGGTGCGCTGGACCACATAGAACGAGGTCGAGATCAGCGCGGTGCCGCCAAAAGCGAAAATCACCGCCGAAGTGTGCAGCGGCCGCAGCCGCCCGAACGTGGTGTATTCAAACCCCAGGTTCAGGACCGGGAAGGCCAGCTGCAGCGCGATGTACAACCCCGCCAGGAACCCGACGACACCCCAGAACGTCGTCAGGATGACGCCCCAGCGGACCAGGTCGTCATCATACTTGCTCTGGTCGGGTACCAGCTTGCCAAAACCGGCGGTCGCCAGCTTGTAGTTGGTCCCGGTCAGTTTGATCACCAGCCCGGCCAAGGCCGCCAGTGCGAAAACAACCATGTGGACCGCAAACCCGGTATCAACCGCGTTCGCGTAAGCCACAATGGCGACAAATAGCGCAACCAGCCACCAGCCAGCGCGTGCCACTACGGATTCCATGAGCCCCTATCCCCTCATCGCAGGGTTAAATGAGAAAAATCTAATATTCAAAAAACTGCCCCATTTCAACCGGCTTCTGCATTGCAACATTGACCCGGATCAAATTGCACGAATTGCAACAAAAGTACCGACAAAAAGGCGTGAAATTGCGCAAGATCAATGTTCGCACCCGCACCCTGGGCGCATCCCCCCCGTGACGCCGTAATTGCCTTGGTCGCACGGTGCGACCTCTGCGGCGCTCGGATGAGGGATTATGAACAAGCTCACCATCGCAGCGGCACTGGCTGCCGCCACCATGCTGGCAACGCCGGCCCACGCCGCCGACCCGGAAGGCAAGTTCCAGGTCAAGCTGCTCGCCACGGGCGTGCTGCCGGATGGCAAGATCGATTCGGTCAACGTCAACCTGACCGCCGCGCCGACTGCCGCGCTGGCGACCAAGGCCAATGACAACGTGGTCCCGACGCTTGCGGTGGAATACTTCGCCACGCCGAACATCTCGGTCGAGACGATCTGCTGCTTCACTCAGCATCATGTTACCGGCACCGGCGCAATCGCTGGCGCGGATATTGCTCAGCATCTGCTGATCCTTCCCGCGACGGTCACGCTGAAGTATCACTTCAACGCCGGTGGGATCAAACCCTATATCGGCGCTGGCCCCAGCGTGTTCTTCTACTTTGACGAAAAGCCCGGCGCCACCGCAGTGGCCCTTGGTGCCTCGAAGCTGAAGATGGACAACAAGTTCGGCCTGGCCCTGCAAGCCGGCGTGGACGTGCCGCTGGGCGATTCGGGCCTGGGTCTCTCGCTCGACGCGAAGCGCTATTTCATGAAGGCCAAGACGCACTTCTATACCGCTGGCGGGGTTGAAGCACTGTCGACCACGCACAAGCTTGATCCGTGGGTCGTATCGGGCGGTGTCTACGCCCGGTTCTGATCCGGTCCGTGGGTCGGGGCGGGTCAACCCGCCTCGGCCGCGAGGCCTTCCCGGTCGAGAATCACCACTTCACGGCGTGAGGGCAGGTCGATGATCCCATCGGCTTTCAGACGGGTGAACTGGCGGCTGACCGTTTCGATGGTCAGGCCCAGCACATCGGCCACCTGCTGGCGCGAAAATGGCAGGGCAAACTGGCGCAGCGGCAGGTCGGGTGCGTCGATGCAGCCCGGCTGGACCAGCCGTTCCGACATTTCCAGCAGGAAGCTGGCCAGCTTTTCCCCGGCGGACTTGCGCCCCAGCAGCAGCATCCAGCGGCGCGTGCGGTCCAGCTCGGCCAGGGTGCGTTGCAACAGCTTGTGTTCCAGCGCGGGATGTTCGCGCGCGAAGGCGTCGAAATCCTTGCGGCTGAACACGCAGACGCGTGCCTCGGTCAGCGCGGTGACGCCGTGGCCAGAGGTCGCGCTGAACGGGCGGCCGATGAAATCGGAAGGGTAAACCACGCCAACGATCTGCTCGCGCCCGTCTTCGGTTCCCGTCGACAGCTTGAGCACGCCTTCGATGACATTGGCGACGAGGACCGAATCCTCCCCTTCCCACATCAGCGATTCGCCGGGCGTCAGGTCGCGCCGACGGCCGATGTTGTTCAGGGCTTTAAGCTCTTCCGTATCAAGGGATGAGCAAATGGCGCGGTTGCGCACCAGGCAGGTATCGCAGGCGGTCATGACGTAAGGCTATGCAGCGCCGCGCCGATCAGCGCAAGATCATATGACATCTACCACCCCGGCCAGTGCGCTGCGCAGCTTGTCGAGCGCCTGTGCTTTCAGCTGGTGGACGCGCGGGACCGACACTTGCAGCGCTGCGGCGATTTCCGCCAGATTAAGCTCCTCGACGAAATAGAGCTGGATCACCAGTTGCAGCCGCTCCGGCAATTCGGCGATGGCACCGGCCACGCTGACGCGCAGTTCCTCGTCCTCCAGCAGGGCCAGACTGTCCGGGCGGCTGTCGGCAAAGGCCATGTCGCTTTCACTATAGACCTCGTCAATCGCCTCGAACCGGACCGGTTCGCTGGCGGAGAGCATCGCGTGCAATTCCGCTTCGGGCAGGCCCATCGCCTCGGCCAGTTCCAGCGCGGTCGGGTCGCGGCCCAATTGCCCGCGCAGCCGGGTCTGCGCCTCGCGCAGTTGCCGCCGCCGCTCGGTCGATCCGCGTGACAGCGGCACATGGCGGCGGATCAGGTCCACCATCGCCCCGCGCACGCGCAGCTTGGCATAAGCGGCAAAGCCGTCCTCGGTCGGCCCGGCGTGGCGCTGGGCGGCTTCGGTCAGGGCGACCATGCCGGCCTGCATCAGGTCTTCCAGCTCGATTCCCGGCCGCCCCCCGCCATGGACGTGCCAGGCGATCCGGCGGACCATCGGCACGAACCGGCGGACCCGCTCGGTCGCGTCGGGGCGATAGGCGCCAGCGGCGGCAAAGCTGCGATGATCGTGTTTCATGCGGCGATACTTTCTGCTTCGGACAGGTTGTCTGGGTGCGGGAGCGCGGCAGGCGTCGGCGCGGGGCCGCCGATCACGGCGACCACTTCAATCGGCTGCGACACCGGCAACTCGGCAATGGACAGCACCAGGCACGACGGCGCGCGCAGCTTGAGCAGCGCGGCCAGCGCGCGGCGGGCGCGGGGCTGGACGATCAGCGCCAGCGGCGGCGCGGACGGCCCGCGCTGGGCAATCAGGCTGGCGACGTGTTCGCCGATATTGCGGGCCAGATCCGGCTCGATCACTGGCTGGCCAGTGGCGGGATCGGTCAGCCCCTGCACGATGGCGGCTTCCAGCTGAGCATCCAATGTCAGCACCGGCAACCGCTCCCCCGGCGCGCAGATGCGGCCCACGATCAGCCCGCCGAGTTCGGCGCGGACCAGTTCGACCAGCCGGTCATGATCCAGCGTCTGCTGCACCGCATTGGCCAAGCTGGAGAGGATTGGCAGCGGGTGGCCGATGGGGATGCCGTCCTCCAGCAACGCGCGCAGCAGCCGCGTCAGCGCGGCGAGCGAGAGCGGCTGGGGATGCACCGCTTCCACCAGTCCGGCGGCATGGTCCTTCACCCCGTCAAGGATCGCGCGGACTTCATCCGGCCCCAGCAGCGCCTGCGCCCGTTCGCCCAGCAACTGGTTCAGCTGGGTGGCGATGACCGTGCTGGCGTCGACCGTCAGGAACCCTTCGGCAATCGCATGATCGCGCGCGGCGGGTTCGATCCACAGCGCGGGGCAGCCAAAGCTGGGATCGACCGTCGGCACGCCCGCCAGCTTGTGATCCCCGCGCACTTCGCCCGCATCGATGGCGAGGATGCGGTCCGGACGGATCGTCCCGCCCCCCAGCGGCACCCCGCCCAGCAGGATGCGATAGTCATTGGGTGACAGGTCGAGCGAATCGCGCACCCGGAATTGCGGCACGACAAACCCGAACGCCTGACTAAGCTGCTTGCGCACCCCGGTGATGCGCGCGACCAGCGGCGATCCGCGCCGGTCATCGACCAGCTGGACCAGGCCATAGCCCAGTTCGATGGTCACCAGCGTATGGTCGGACACGTCCTCCAGCACGATCCGGCCCGGATCGGCGGCGGGCGGAGCCTCCACCGCCACCGGGGCAGGCCGCGCGGCGCGCTGGCTCAGCTTGCGCCACAGCCAGAAGGCAAGGCCTGCGGCGGGCAGGAAGATCGTCTGCGGCATCGCCGGGATTACCCCGAACCCGGTCAGGATCACCGCCACCGGCAGCCAGGTGCCGGGATTGGCGAGCTGGCCGCCGATCTGCCCGGTCAGGTCGCGGCTGTCGGACACGCGGGTCACGATCACGGCGGCGGCGATGGACAGCAGCAGCGAGGGGACTTGCGCGACCAGCGCGTCGCCCACCGCCAACGTGACGTACTTTTCCGCCGCCTCGCCCGCGCTGAGGCCGTGGCTGATCATCCCCAGGCAGAAGCCCGCGATGATGTTCACCGCCAGAATCAGCAGCGCGGCGATGGCATCGCCCTTCACGAACTTGCTGGCGCCGTCCATCGAGCCATAGAAGTCCGCCTCGGTCGAAACCTCGCGGCGGCGGGCCTTGGCTTCCTCGGCGGTGAGCAATCCGGCGGCCAGATCGGCGTCGATCGCCATCTGCTTGCCCGGCAAGGCATCCAGCGTGAAGCGCGCGGACACTTCGGACACGCGGCCCGCGCCCTTGGTCACGACCACCATGTTGATGATCATCAGGATCATGAACACGAACAGCCCGACCGCGAAGTTCCCGCCGATCAGGAACGCGCCGAATGCTTCGATCACGTGCCCCGCCGCCGCGCCGCCTTCGTGGCCGTGGACCAGCACGACGCGGGTGGACGCGACGTTGAGCGCAAGGCGCAACAGCGTGGCGAACAGCAGGACCGAGGGGAAGGACGAGAAGTCGAGCGGCTTTTCGGCGTTCATTGCCGCCATCAGGATCGCCACCGACAGCGCGATGTTGAGCACGAAGAACGCATCGAGCACCAGCGCCGGGGTCGGCACGATCATCAGCCCGATGAGCGTCAGAATCCCCGCGGGCAGCGCGATGGCGGTCAGGTTGAGGCGGGACAGCGCGTTCACAGCCCGAACGCCCGCAGTTTGCCATAAGCGGCGCGGACATGGCCCGGCATCGCGCTGGAACTGCCCGCGCCGAAGGTCGTCGCCAGCGTTTCAGCCATCGACGGACGCGCGGTCTGGCTGGGTGCCGCAGCGGCGTGGAACTCGCGCGCCAGCGGGCCGAGTGCGGGGTTGGCGGCGGCAAGCGCAGGTGCAGCCAGCGGCGTCGCAGTGCCGTCCATCGCGGCGGAGACTTTGCCGCGCAGCAGGTCCATCACCTGCCCGACCGAACGCGGCGCGCCATCGGCATAGAAGATGCCCCGGTTGGCAGCCGCCGCAGCGGGCAGCAGTGCGGCGGCGGACTGGGCGGGATCGGCGGACAGCGCGGACAGGAACCGCCCCGCCCCTTCGGCCCCCAGAAAATGCGCGACATAGAGCTCGGCCGCGTCCGGTTCGCGCCCCAGCGTCGCGGTCAGGCTGGCGCGGTTGTCATTGGCGAGTTCGGCGGCCATCAGCGCGGAGGCATCGGGATCGAACCGCAGGGCCATGACCTCTGACCGCAGCGCCGGATCGCTGACTTTGCCGCCGTCAATCGCGGCGTCGGCCCAGCCAAGGCCATGGCGCGCGCCGTGGCGGTCCAGTGTGGAGAGCCAGGTGCCTTGCGTGAACTGGTACAGCCCGACCGCGCTGGAGGTTCCGGCGCGGGCCGACGGGTTCAGGCTGGATTCGATCCGCGCCTGTGCCAGCAGATAGGAGAAATCGACCCCGGTCGCCTGCGCGGCGCGGGCAATCGCGGCCTGCACATCGGCACGAACTGTGCTGGCAGCAGAAGCAGTAATGGGCGTAGTCTGGCTCAAGCCGAATTCCCGGTGCGAATGATCGTCACCGGGCTTTCAGCAAGGGGCGTGCCAATTCAGATACGCGACCCTGCATAGGCATAAGCGGCGCGGTTGCCGCCGGGGGCGTTGTAGAGCGCCGGACTGCCGGTCAGCGCATCCAGCCGGGCGGCGACATTGGCCGCGATCAGGTTGCGAACCTGCCGGTTTACCTCGTTCAACCGGCGCGCCGCGTCCAACAGCCCGCGGCATTCCTCGTCGATCTGGCTGGCGTCGGCAAACGGACCGCATTCGTCCAGCGTGCCGCACAGCGCGATCTTGTCCTGCGCGCAGCCCATGATCGAATCGAGGTCCAGCCCGGCAAGCGCCTGCCGTTCGGCCTGCAACACGGCAATCATCTGCCGCAGGTTTTCGCGCATTGCGGTGGTTCCGCTCATTTTCCGCTCCTCAGCAGCAGGCCCGCCGCGATCATGGCATCCGCCACCCGCATCGGGATTACCGGGTAATTGCCCTGGTCGATCGCCTTGCGGATTTCCGACACCCGTTCGGCATCGACCGGCGCCGCGCCCGCTTCGAACGCATCGCTGCGTTCAACGGTGGGGGCAGCACTGGCCGGGGCCGCGCCTTTCGCGGCGGGACCGGTATCCGGACGGGTTGCCCGAACATCCACCGCGCCAACGGCGCGGGCCGGTTGGAGGCCTTTCGGCCCGAATTCGATGGAAGGCATGGTGCCGCTCCTGGTTGATGGTTCACAGCCAAGGACGGCACCGGCCGCCCGCGTTTAAGGGCGGGCGGCAAGCTTTTTCCGCCCTACGGCAAATCCATTCCGACCACGCCGGGCCGGATCACCCGCGCGCGCAGCGGCTGGGCCTTGGGGTTCAGCGTGCGCACGCGGATCCACGCGCCCGCCGCGCCGCTTTCCAGCGCCTCGCCCGGCTGCGACACGGCAAAGCCGCTGCCGCTGACGGTGATGCTGATCGCGTCCCCGCGCGTGACGAGCGGCGCGGCCGCTTCGCCGGGCAGGCCCTGCGCCGCCGCCAGCGGCACGAACAGCCGCCACCCGCCGGGCTGCGGGCATTCCACCCGCACGCGATCCCGCTGCGGCCCGTGCCAGGCCAGCGCCAGCGGCTGGGCGCAGGCGGCCAGCCGCAAGCGCCGATCCACTGGCGTGGCAGGCGCTCCGGCAAATGCGGCAACCGCGTGGTCGATCATGGCGAGGTCGGCCAGCGGCCCGGCCTGAGCAGGCGCCGCCAGCAGGGCCAGCGGCAGGATGGCATAACGGATCATCGGTCAACTCCGGTGGATTGAGGCTGCGAGGCTGGCTGCAATGCGCGTGCCAGACCCGCGCTCTGGTCATAGGTCAGCGTGGCATAGGGCGTGCCCTGCCCGTCCGGCTCGATCACCAGTCGCGCGGGCCGCCCCGCCCCGCGCGCCATTTCAAGCGCGAGGGCGGCGGCATCGGTGGGGGCAACAATCGTCAGGCGCTGGCGCGGATCGGCGGGCTGGGTTTTCAGCCAGCGCGCAAGTTCAGCCGCATCCACCCCGCGCCACACCGCGACCGGATCGGCCAGCGCCGGGGGCGCGGTCGGCGCGCCAGAGTTGGTAGCAGAGTGGGCTGGCGGCACGGCCGGTGCATCCTGCACCGCCGCCGCCGTGACCATGAACAGGATCAGCGACAGGTCAGCCAGCACCGTCTGCCAGCCGCTGCCCGCGCGCGCGATCATGCTGCCTCGGCCAGCGGATCGCCGGGGAGCGGCGGAGAAGCGGGGTTGAGATCGGCCAGTTGCGCGGCGAGCCAGTCGATCACGTCCTGCCGTTCGCGCTCTTCGGCCTGCGCCGCGCGCTCGATCATCCGGGCCAGCGGCGCGAGCAGTAGGTTGGCGGCGAGCAGGCCGTAGAGCGTTGTCACCACCGCCATCGAAATGGCCCCCGCAAAGGCCCCGCGCGCCAGCCCCTCGACCGGCAGCTGGCTGAGCGAAACGAGCGTTCCGGCGAGGCCGAACACCGGGGCCAGCTCTGCCGCCTGCGCCAGCGTGCGCACCGCGCGCTCACCATTGGCCAGCCGCCGCGCACGGAACCGGGCGTGGCTTTCCAGCAAGGCCTGAACCGAGCGGCGCGCGATCATCGCTTCGGTCGCCTGTTCGAACTCGTCGTCGTCAAAGTGATGCAGCGGCGCGCGCAGGAACCCGTCCTGGCGGATTTCCTGCACTTGCAGCGCCACTTCGGCGCGGGTGCCGGCGGCATCGAACTGCGGCTGGCCCAGCTGGCCCAGCTTGCGCAGCGTGATCCGGCAATCACCGATCCCGCAGCGCAGCACGGTCGCCAGCGCGGTGCCGCCCAGCACGATCAGGGCCGACGGGCCGTCGATCAGGGTCATCAGGTTCATCGCGGTGTGCACTCCTTCCCTCCGAAGGACGGCGGTGCGCGCAGCATTTCAGGCGGCAACCCAACTTTGCCGCATTCCGGCAAGGATTTGCCGCCTGCCCCGCGCCGCCGCAGCCGCAAACCCCCGGAAAACCGCCATTCGGCAAACTGGCACACCCTTTGCAACTTCACAGGCACGCAACCAACCGGAGACGGGACAATGGCTGAAGGCCTGTTTGGAATTCATGGCACCGCACTGCAGCTGCGCTCGCAGCGCATGGGCCTGATCACGTCGAACATCGCGAACGCCGGCACCCCCGGCTACAAGGCGCGCGACATCGATTTCGCCGCCGCGCTGAAAGCCCGCACCGAAGGGCTGAGCAACGACCAGGCCGTGGCTCAGGCCACCCGCTGGCGCGTGCCGGTGATGCCCAGCATGGACGGCAACACCGTGGAAATGGCGACCGAGCAGACGGCGTTTGCCGAAAACGCGGTCGGCTATCAGGCCACGCTGACCTTCGTGCGCGGGCGGATCGAAACGCTGACCCGCGCGCTAAAGGGCGATTAAAAATGGCCGGACAGCCTTTCACTCTGTTCGACGTCGCCCGCCGGGGGATGTCCGCCCAGCTGGTGCGGATGAACGCGGCCTCGTCCAACCTGGCCAACGCCGGCACCGTCAGCGCCAGCGAAGGCGAAGCCTATCGCCCGATCCGCGCCGTCTTTGCCGAGGAACTGGACCGCCGCACCGGCCTCTCCACCGTCCGCGTCGGCAGCGTGGTCCGCTCTGACGTCGCGCCGCTGAAACAGCACAGCCCCGACCACCCGCTGGCCGATGCCGACGGCAATGTCTGGGCCGCCCCGGTCGATGAAAACGCCGAGATGGTCGAGATGCTCGATGCCTCGCGCCAGTACCAGAACCTGGTCGAGGCGCTCTCCACCGCCAAGCAGCTGATGCTCGAAACGATGAGGATGAAATGACCGTAAGCGCACTCTCAAGCACCGCCGCCCCGGCTACTGCCGCGTCGGTCGCCCAGAACAAGACGCTGGGTCAGAACAAGACTTTGGGTCAGGCGGATTTCATCCGGCTGATGACGACCCAGATGAAAATGCAGGACCCGCTGGAGCCGGTCGATAACAAGGAGATGATCGCGCAGATGGCGCAGTTCTCATCCCTGTCCGGCATCAGCGAGATCAACGCCACGCTGAAGGCGATTTCCGCCCAGCTGGAACAGGTCACGGCCACCGCACCGACAACCACCGCACCGGCCACCACCGAAACCCCCGCCACCCCCGCCTGACCCCACCGCAGGAGCAAGTCCCATGTCCTTTTACACCTCGCTCAACGGCCTGAAGAACGCGCAGTCCGAATTGTCGGTCATCGCCAACAACCTGGCCAACGCCGAAACCACCGGTTTCAAGAAAAGCCGGATCAACTTTGCCGACATCGTCGCCAGTTCCGCTTCGGCCAACCCGAAGCTGGTCAAGGGGATCGGTTCCGCCGTCCAGTCGATCGACCAGAACTTCTCGCTCGGCCCCACGCAGCAGACCGGCGGCGCGCTCGACATGGCGATCAACGGCGAAGGCTTCTTCACCAAGGTGTCCCCGGTCACCGGCAAGACGTTCTATACCCGCAACGGCAATTTCACGCTGGATGGCGGCGGGTTCGTCACCGACACGCAGGGCAGCCGCCTGCAGGTGCTGCCCGTCGATGCGGCGGGCAATGTCACCTCGACCACCCCGATCGATGCGCAGGCCCCGCTGGTCAGCGGCACGGGGTTCGATTTCATGGCCGTGACGATCAAGGCCGATGGCTCGGTCATCGCGTCCTATGCCGATGGATCGGTAACGAACGTTGGCAAAGTCGCGCTGGCCAGCTTTGTCTCGCCCGGCGGGCTGCTCCAGATTGGCGGGCAGGACTGGCAGGCCACCGGCATTTCCGGCCCGGCGACATATGGCCAGCCCGGCGCGGCGCGGTTCGGCACGATCCTGTCGGGCAGCCTCGAACAGTCGAACGTCGACATTGCCGAGGAAATGGTCGGGCTGATCACGGCCCAGCGCTATTTCCAGGCCAACGCCAAGGCGATCGATACCGCGACCCAGCTGTCGCAGACGATCATCAACCTGCGCAGCTGATCCGGCTAAACCAAAGGGAGTAACCCCGCATGGACCGGATGATCTGGACCGCCGTTACCGGCATGTCCGCCAGCATGGCGCGCCAGCGGATGATCGCCAGCAACATGGCCAACGCCCAGACCATCGGCTTTCGCGCCGAGATCATGCGCGCCACGCCGATGACGCTGAAAGGGCCAAGCCTGGAATCGCGGGCGATGACCGATGCCTCGGTTCACGGCGCGATCATGACCGCCGGCGCGATGACTCCCACGGGCCGCGCGCTGGACGTCGCCCTGCAAGGCGACGCGCTGCTGACCGTGCAGGCCGCCGACGGGACCGAGGCCTATACCCGGCGCGGCGACCTGTCGGTTTCGCCCAATGGCCTGCTGGTCAACGGCGAAGGCTATGCGGTGATGAACGATGGCGGGCCGATCTCGATCCCCCCCGGCAGCGATGTTTCGATTGCCGAGGACGGCGCGGTGATGGTCCGCGATGCCGCCAACCCCGAAGCCCCGCCCCAGCAGATCGACCGGCTGAAGCTGGCGAACTGGCGCGGGACCGATATCGCCAAGGGGCTGGACGGCCTGTTCCGCGTAACCGGCGGCGGCGTGCTGCCCGCCGATGCCGATGCGCGACTGGCCCCGGCCACGCTGGAACAATCGAACGTGCGGCCCAGCGAAGTGCTGATCGAAATGGTCGAGGCTCAGCGCCTCTACGACATGCGCACCAAGCTGGTCGCGACCGCCAAGGAACTCGACGAAGGCAGCGCCAGCCTGATGCGCATGTCGTAATTAGCACAAGGAGTTAATCCATGCCCACTTCCGCCCTTCATGTCGCCCGCACCGGGCTGGAAGCCCAGGACGTGCGGATGCGCGTCATCGCCAACAATCTGGCGAACATCGGCACCACCGGCTTCAAGCGCGACCGCGCCAATTTCGCCACGCTGGCCTATCAGGACGCGCGGGTGGCGGGGCAGCGGTCATCGGCCGAAACCGCTTATGCCACGGGCCTCAACCTCGGCACCGGGGTCAGCGTCCAGTCGACCACCAGCATCACCACGCAAGGCACGCTGAACACCACCGGCAACGCGCTGGACCTGGCGCTGGACGGCGACGGGTTCTTTCAGGTGCAGCTGCCCGGCGGCCAGCTGGGCTATACCCGCGCGGGCAATTTCAGCCGCAGCGCCGAAGGCACGCTGGTGACGGCGCAGGGCTATGCCCTGCAACCCGCGATCACCATTCCCGAAGGCGCCAGCGCGGTGACCATCGGCCCGGACGGCACCGTATCCGCCAATGTCGCGGGCAATGCCGCGCCGGTCGAACTGGGCCAGATCACCGTCGCCAGCTTTGCCAACCCGGCGGGGATGCAGGCGCTGGGTGACAATTACCTGTCCGAAACCGCCGCCAGCGGCGCGGCGCAAATCGGCGCAGCGGGCGATGCGGGACGCGGCTCGATCCGGCAGGGGATGCTGGAGGCATCGAACGTCAACGTGGTCGAGGAACTGGTCGACATGATCGAGGCCCAGCGCGCCTATGAAATCAATTCGAAGATGATCTCCGCCGTCGACGAGATGCTTCGCAACGCGAACCAGACGCTGTGATGCGCGCGGTGCTCATCGCGGCGCTGGTGGTTTCATCACCTGCCTTCGCCGGACCAAAACCGAAACCCGGCTTCGAGGCCGCCGTGCCCGCCGCCCAGCCCGCCCCGCGCGTGGCCGATGGCGGCATTTTCAGCGTCAGCGCGGGCTATGCCCCGCTCCACGATGGCCGCCGCGCCCGCGCGGTGGGTGATCCGATCACGATTACGCTGGTCGAAAGCACCACCACCGCCAAGTCCGCCGGGTCGAAGACCCAGCGCGGCGGCGGGTTCGGGATTACCCCGCCCACCGCCGGTCCGCTCAGCTTCCTGAACCCCAACGCCCTTAAAGCTTCGGGGGAATCGTCGTTCAACGGGCAGGGTAACGCCTCGCAGACGAGTTCGCTCGACGGCGAAGTCACTGTCACCATTGCCGAAGTGCGCCCCAACGGGACCGCACTGGTACGCGGAGAAAAGCGCTTGTTGCTGAGCCAGGGCCAGGAATGGATCCAGTTCGCCGGGATCGTGCGGCTGGCGGATATCGATGCGGACAACCGCATCGCGTCCAGCCGCGTGGCCGATGCCCGGATCGAATACGCCGGCGACGGCGCGGTCAGCCGCGCCAGCCGGCAGGGCTGGCTGAGCAAGTTCTTCAGCGCAATCAGCCCGTTCTGATGGGAATCTGACAATGGTTATCCGCTTTATCAGCCTGCTTGGCCTCGCCCTCGCCTTTGCCCTGCCGCAGGGCGCCCATGCCGAACGCGTCCGCGATCTGGGCGCGTTTCAGGGCGTACGCTCCAACCAGCTGACCGGCTACGGCATCGTCGTCGGCCTCAACGGCACCGGCGATGACAGTCTGGAATACCTGACGCAGGCGATGCGCGGCGTCTCTGGCCGGGTTGGCGTGCAGCTGCCCGCCGGGGTCAACCCCGCGCTGAAGAACGCCGCCGCCGTGATGATCACCGCCGATCTGCCGGCTTTCGCCAAGCCGGGGCAGCGGATCGACGTGACGGTCTCCGCCATCGGCAAAGCCAAGTCCCTGCGCGGCGGATCGCTGATCCTGACCCCGCTCTACGGCGCGGACGGGCAGATTTACGCCATGACTCAGGGCAATCTGGCGGTCGGCGGGCTGGGCATTTCCGGCGCGGACGGATCGAAGCTGACAGTCAACGTCCCCACCGTGGGCCGGATCGCGGACGGGGCCAGCGTGGAACGCGCGGTCGCCACCGGGTTCGACAGCGGCGACGTGC
The DNA here is from genome assembly GCA_041909515.1 of Novosphingobium sp. GTDB lineage: Bacteria > Pseudomonadota > Alphaproteobacteria > Sphingomonadales > Sphingomonadaceae > Novosphingobium. Next base: position 30,002 of record JAYRDH010000028.1, read on the forward strand.
TGCGTTGGAACCTGTTTCAGGCCGATTTCCTGACCGCGACCCGCGTGCGCGATGCCATCAACCAGCGCTGGCCGGGAACCGCCGCGATCGAGGACGGCGTGACGCTGGCCCTGCGCCTGCCCGCCGGGCCGGACGCGCGCGGCAGCATGATGGCCGCGATCGAGATGCTGGACGTCAACCCGGCGGAAACGCCCGCGCGGGTGATCGTCAACAGCCGCACCGGCACGGTCGTGATCAACAGCGCGGTGCGGCTCTACCCAGCCGCGATCAGCCACGGCAAGCTGACCGTGCAGATCGATGAGAACCCCACCGTCGTCCAGCCCGGCCCGCTCAGCCGGGGGACCACCGCCGTCCAGCAGGACAGCACCCTGTCCGCGACCGAGGATGGCCGCCATGTCGCGCTGTTCAAGCCGGGTGCCTCGCTGGCCAAGGTGGTCGACGCGCTGAACCTGCTGGGCGTCACCCCGTCCGACCTTGTCGCGATCCTCGAAGCCTTGAAGCAGGCGGGCGCGCTGAAAGCGGAAATGGTGGTGATATGAACCCGGTTTCCGCCCCGATGCTGGCGACCGGTTCGCTGGCGCAGAGCCACGGCACCGACCGCGAGCAGCTGGCCGCCGCCGCGCGCCAGTTCGAAGCGATCTTCGTGCGGCAGATGCTCGCCCAGGCGCGCAAGGCCGATTTCGGCGAGCCGCTGTTTGGCGGGCAGGCGCTCGATACCTTCCGCACCATGCAGGACGAACACTTTGCCGACATCGCCGGGAAATCCGGCGCGCTGGGCCTCGCCGCACAGATCGAGGCGCAGCTGGCGCGGTTCGTCGGGGGGAAGGTTTAAGCCATGGCGTCCGACCTGTTCACCATCGGCAGCAGCGGGGTCAAAGCCGCGCGCACCGCGCTGGAGATCACCAGCCAGAACATCGCCAATGCCGCGACCGATGGCTATATTCGGCGCAGCGTGCGCCTGTCCGAAATGGCCGGGCCGGGCAGCTGGCTGCGGGTCAGCGACCTGTCACTTTCGGGCGTGCGGGTGGACGGGATCAGCCGCAACGCGGACTTGTTCCGCCAGGTCGAGGTCCGCCGCACCGGCGGCGATGCGGCGCGCGCCAGCACCGAACTTCGCGGGTTTGAAAATATCGAGGCCGCGCTGGAACAGTCCGCGCTGTTCCCCGCGCTTACCAGCTTTGAAGCCAGCTTGCAGCAGCTCAGCTCCGATCCGGTCAACCCGTCGCTGCGCGCCGCCGTGCTGGAAGATGCCCGCACGCTGTCGCGCACCTTCAACCTCGCCGCCAGCGCACTCGATACGGCGGGCGAAGGCCAGCGGTTCGAGGCGGCGGACGGCGTGAACCAGATCAACCAGCTGGCGGGTGAACTGGGCCGGGTGAACCTGCAACTGACCCGCACCTCGGCGGGGACAAGCGACCAGGTCACCCTGCTCGATCAGCGCGATGCCCTGCTTCAGCGGATGTCCGGTTTTGGCGACATTGCGGTCAGCTATGCCCCAGACCAAACGGTCGAAGTGCGGATGGGCGGCGGGGTGACGCCGCTGGTCAGCGGCGGCAACGCGGCGGCGCTGGCGCTGAGCGCCAATGCCGACGGCACGCTGGCGTTCACGCTGGGGGCCGATCCCATCACCCTGTCATCGGGCAAGCTGGCGGGCCACGCCCAGACCCTGACCGCGCTGCGCGACAACCGCGCGGCGCTGGACGGCATTGCCGACAGCCTGATCACCGCCGCCAACACCGCGCAAGCCAGCGGCGTGGCGCTGGATGGCTCCGCCGGGCAGCCGCTGTTTTCGGGCAGCGGTGCAGCGGGTATCGCGGTGGCGCTGACATCCGGCGCAGAGCTGGCCACCGCGCCTGCCGGGGCGAGCGCGGGCAGCCGCGATCCCGCCAACCTGACGGCGCTGCGCGATGCGCTGCAAAGCGCCGGGATTTCCGGGCAGGTCGATGGCCTGCTGTTCACCGTATCGAGCGCCGTCGCCGGCCGCCGCGTGACGGGCGAGGCGCTGGACGCCATCGCCAGCTCCGCCCGGATCGCGCTGGATGAACAGGCCGGGGTCGATCTCGATCAGGAAGCCGCCAATCTCGTGCGGTTCCAGCAAGCCTTTCAGGCCAGCGGCAAGGCGCTGCAAGTGGCCTCCGACATCTTCGACACCCTGCTGGGGCTGAGGTGATGCAACAGGAACAGCCGACATGACCATGCTGAGCACCAGCGCCTTTTACGAGCGCGCGACCCGCAACATCGGTTCGCTGCGCAGCCGCGCCGAAGGCTTGCAGACGGCGCTTGGCACCGGGCAGAAGCTGGCCCGCTCGTCCGACGATCCGGTCGCGGCCTCGCGCCTGCGCAGCCTGACCCGCGCCGATGCGATGGCCGCGATCGACACCACCAAACCCCCGCGCGCCGCCTCCGACCTGACCCTGACCGACAGCGCGCTGTCCAGCTTTGCCGGTCACGTGATCCGCGCGCAGGAACTGGCGACCCAGGCCGCGAGCGGCTTGCTGACCGGCGACCAGCGCAAGGGCATCGCCACCGAACTGGCCCAGCTGGGGAGCGAAATCGCCCGGCTGGCCAACACACGCGACAGCATGGGCCACGCCCTGTTCGGCGGCGAAGCCCCCGGCGCGGCGTACACCTTCGATGCGGCGGGGAACCCGGTCTATGCCGGGACGGCAACCGCCGGGGAAATGCCGCTGGGCGACGGGCAGAGCGTGACGCGCGGACTGACCGGGCCGGAATTCCTCAGCTTCACCGGCGCCAGCGGCCCGACCGACCTGTTCAGCGTGATCGGTGGCCTCGCCGCCGCGCTCGATGGCGGCGCGGCCGACCCGGCGCAGGCCGCGCGCGATGCGCTGGGCGATCTGGGGGACGGGCTGGAATCGATCACCACGGCGCAGACCGTCGTCGGCGCGCGGCTCAACTGGATCGACCTGATCGGCGACCGCCGCATCCAGACCAGCGAACTGCGCGCAGAGGAACAAGCCGACGTCGGCGGCACCGATCTGGCCACCACCGTCACCGAATTGCAGCAGGTGATGACCGTGCTCGAAGCCAGCCAGGCCAGCTTTGCCAAGCTGGCGGACCTCTCGCTGTTCAACGTGCTGCGCTGATCCGCGCTGATCCAGACCTGATTATCCAAGGATAGAATGACATGTACGCAGCAATCGGCATCGTGATCCTGATCGTCATGGTCTTTGGCGGCTTCGCGATCACCGGCGGCGCGCTGGGGCCGGTGCTGCACGCGCTGCCGCACGAAATGCTGATCATCGGCGGTGCGGCGATCGGCGCGATGGTGACGGGCAATTCGCTCCACGGCCTGAAGGCCATCGGCGGCGCGTTCGGCAAAGTCTTCAAGGGGCCGAAACACACCAAGCAGGACCACATCGATGCGATCATCCTGTGCACCAAGCTGATGAAGCTGCTGCGCGCCGAAGGCCCGGTCGCGCTGGAAAGCCATGTAACCGAACCCGCCAATTCCGCGTTGTTCGCGGAGTTCCCGCGCCTGCTCGCCAACAAGGAACTGACCGCGCTGATCTGCGACACGCTGACCCTGATCGTGGTGTCATCGGGCACGCTGGAAGTGCACGCGGTGGAAGAGGTCATGGACAACGCCATGAAGACCCACTTCCACGAACTCCACGAACCGCAGCACGCGCTGCAAGGGCTGGCCGATGCCCTGCCCGCGCTGGGGATCGTCGCGGCCGTGCTGGGCGTGGTCAAGACGATGGGCTCGATCGACCAGCCGCCATCGGTGCTGGGCGGCATGATCGGCTCGGCGCTGGTCGGCACCTTTCTGGGCGTGCTGCTGGCCTATGGCATGGTCGCGCCGATGGCCGGGCGGCTGAAGCAGATCATCGAGGCGGACGAGCAGATTTTCCACGCGGTCAAGCAGGTCGTGATCGCCTCGCTCCACGGCTGGCCGCAGCCGCTGGTGGTGGAAAGCGCGCGCTCCGGCCTGGGGCATGATTTCCGCCCCGGCCTGTCGGAACTGCTCGACGCGCTGCGCGGGCGTTAAGTCATGGCCGCGAAGAAAGACCCCAAGGGCAAGAACGAGCTGCCCGCCCCGATCATCGTCAAGAAAGTGACGGTGGTCGAAGGCGGGCATCACGGCGGCGCGTGGAAAGTGGCCTATGCCGACTTTGTGACCGCGATGATGGCGTTCTTCCTGCTGCTGTGGCTGCTGGGCGCGACCACCGAAAAACAGCGCAAGGGGCTGGCCGATTACTTCACCCCGACGCTGGTCAAGCTGAAGGAAGGCAGCGCCGGATCGAACGGGATGCTGGGCGGGTCGTCGATCACCGATGTCGACAACTATCCCAACCGCGCCGGGCAGACCGGAACCAAAGCGATGACCATCCCGCGCGATACCACCGGCGGCCCCAAGGAAGGGGGCGAACGGGTGAAAAAGATGCAGGAAATGCAGCAGCGCCTTGCCGCCAAGCTGGCGCAGAGCGAGCGGCTGGCGCGGCTGGGCAAGCAGGTGCGGATGGTCGACACCACGCAGGGCATCCGCATCGATCTGGTCGATGATGCCGACTTTTCGATGTTCCAGCTGGGCACCACCGTGCTGACGGGAGAGGCCGCGCAACTGCTGGAGGCCATCGGCGCGATGGTCGGCCCGGAAATGGGCGCGATCTCGATCCGGGGGCATACCGATGCCCTGCCCTGGCGCGGCGGCATGGGCGCGAACAACTGGTCGCTTTCCGCCGGACGCGCCGAAGCGACCCGGCAGGCCCTGCTGCGCGACGGCATCGCGGAGGCGCGCTTTCGCCGGATCGAAGGCGTTGCCGACCGCGAACCGCTGATCCGCGACAAGCCCGAAGACCCGCGCAACCGGCGTATTTCGATCCTGCTGATGCGCTAGGGTCAGGACCCATTACCTGCGCCTTCGAGGTTTGAGTCAAAATGGCTCAGTGCAAGGAGGGAAGGCGAAGGAATATGTCAATATTTCCAGGCTTCCTGACGCAGCAATGGGCTATTTTGGCCAAACCCCGCCGGGGCGGCGGCGCATCTGGGCTTCCAAGCGGACTGTTCCCGTGCCACGATCAGCGGCAAACAGGGAGAGACACGTTAATGGAATTCGATGACGTCATCATGGGCCGCCGTTCGATCCGGGGATACCTGGACAAGCCGGTGCCGAAAGACCTGATTGCCGAAATTCTGACTCTGGCAATGCGCGCACCATCCTCGATGAATTGCCAGCCTTGGCACTTTCACGTCATCACGGGTGAGCCGCTGGACCGCATCCGCGCGGGCAATACCGAACGCAATCTGGCGGGCGTCCCGCACAGCCGCGAATTTCGCACCGGCCACGCCTTTGAAGGGGTCCACCGCGAGCGGCAGGTTGGGGTCGCCAAGCAGTTGTTCGCTGCCATGAATATCGCCCGCGACGACAAAGACGCCCGGCTCGACTGGGTGCTGCGCGGCTTTCGCCAGTTCGACGCGCCGGTCTGCGTGATCATCACCTATGACCGCGAACTGGTCGACAGTGACGACACCCCGTTCGATTGCGGTGCCGTCACCACCATGTTGGTCAACGCCGCGTGGTCACGCGGGCTGGGCTGCGTGATCAACAGCCAGGGGATCATGCAAAGCCCGGTCGTGCGCGAACACGCGGGCATCCCCGACGATCAGGTCATCATGAAAGCCGTGGCGCTGGGCTGGCCGGATGAAAGCTTCCCCGCCAACGCCGTGGTGTCGGAACGCAAGCCGCTGGACGAAGCGGCGGTATTTGTGGGGTTTGAAGAGTAAGTTGATTGGTTGGGCTGTGCCGTCCTGCTCCCCCGCCCCGCCCCCCCAAAACAAAACCAATTTGGGTGGGCGGGCGGGGGGGCGGGGCGGCACA
>JAYRDH010000029.1:0-34852 GCA_041909515.1 Novosphingobium sp.
GCGACGAGAAGAAGCTGACGCTGGAAGAAGCCGTCCACGTGATGACCGGCAAGCTGGCGCGCCACTTCAATCTGAACGACCGGGGCGTGATCGCGCCGGGCAAGCGCGCCGACATCGCGGTGTTCAACATGGATGAAATCCAGCGCCGCGAAATGGTGAAAGCCCATGATGTGCCCGATGGTCGGGGCGGCACGACCTGGCGCTTCACCCGCGCAGCCATGCCCACCCGCCTGACCATGGTGAACGGCGTGCCGACCTTCGAGGACGGCAAACCCACCGGCGCAATGCCCGGTCAGTTCCTGTCCCCCGGCAACGACGATACGGCCCTGGCCGTCGCAGCGGAGTAACGGCAATGGAAGTCAAGGTTGGCGCCGGAGAGCGCGAATACTTCAACGGGGCGATCCGCAAGATCGAAACGGAAAGTTCGGTGCTGGTCAGCAATTCCGCCTATCTCAACAATGCGGAACTGCGCCACCTGATCGCGCAGGAAATGCTGCGCCGCAACGGATCAGACCTGCCCAATACCGCCTTCATCCCCGAAGTCGCCCAGATCCTGATGACGCTGGAAGACTGGGGCCGGATCATGGCCCTGTTCGAGGAGGAAAAGGCCCGCCTGCCCCGCTTTGCCGAATGGCTGGCCAAGCAGTCGCTGGCCGATTTCAAGAAGGACGATGTCAAGGACTGCGCCCCCGGCACGCTGGGGGCCGCGCTCCACGATTTCATGGTCAACAGCGGCTATGAACTCGACATCTTCTACCGCGAAATCCAGGTGGTTAACGACCTGACCTATTACCTGCGCCAGACCGCGCTGACCCACGATATCGAGCATATCGTGTCCGGGTTCGGCCCGAACCACGGCGGGGAAATCGCGCTGCTCAACGCGAACATGCACAGCAAGGCGCGTTACTTCCATCCGGAACTGGCCGCCTTCTTCAGCCGCGTGCAGAGCTATCTCAAGGCCAAGACGATCATGAAGGACGGCCTCTATTACGCAGAGGCCGCCGCGCTGAACCTTGAGGCAGAGTATCAGGGTGCGGTGCAGGGCCGCAACTGGAAGTACCCACTGATGCTGGCCGACTGGCGCGGCATGGTCGACTGGCAGATCGCCGACATCCGCGAGGAACTGGGGATCAACCCCGTGCCTGCGGCAGACCTTTGGGCCGACACCAACCGACTCTGCGATGAAGGCGATGCCAACTATGGCATGCCGCTGATGCAGGCTGCCGAATAGGCCGGAACAGCATCGGACATACTGCAGGGCGTCGATCCCCGGCGGGATTGACGCCCTGATGGCCGTCTGAAATGCCCTGCGATCAACGAATACGGGATTTCATCGGGAGAATGAGCATGCGCGGTCTGGCAGGCAAGGTGGGCATCGTCGCGGGCGGTGCGCGCGGGATTGGCGCGGCAACCGCACGGCGGCTGGCGCAGGAAGGCGCGCATGTCGTGATCGGCGATCTTCTGGTTGAACAGGCAGAGGAAACCGCCGAGGCGATCCGCGCCGCCGGTGGCTCTGCGCTCGCAGTCGTGCTGGATGGCACCAACGCAGATTCACAGGCCGCGATCGTCGCCGCCGCCAAGGCAGCGTTTGGCGGGCTGGACTTCTATCATTCCAATCTGGCGGGCGGCACCGGCGGCGACATCGACGCGCTCGATTGCCCGGTCGAAGTGCTCGACAACAGCTTTGCGATCAACACCAAGAGCCATTTCTTGGCGACCCAGGCCGCCCTGCCCTCGATCATCGATCGCGGCGGCGGGGCGATGATCTATACCTCAAGCGGCGCGGCCACCGGCGGCGCCGCCTGGCAGGTCGCCTATCCGATGACCAAGAACGCGATCCACCCGCTCGCTCGCCATGTCGCCGCGCGCTATGGCAAGCAGGGCGTGCGCGCGAACGTGATCTGCCCCGGCCTGGTACTGACCGAAGCGGTCAAGATCCACCTGACCGACGAATATGTCGAAAAGGGCCTGAAGGCGATCCCGCACACCCGCCTGGGCCAGCCGGAAGACATTGCCGCCGCCGTCACCTTCCTCGCCTCGGACGATGGCGCGTGGGTCAACGGGCAGGTCTGGCACGTCAATGGCGGAGCGCAGATGCGTGACTGATCGGGCCACTGACACCCGTGCGCCGACCAACGCCTGGCTGGTGCTGGCGTTGCTGCTGGCGATCTATATCTTCAACTTTGCCGACCGCTACCTGATCACCGGCCTGGTCGGCCCGATCAAGGCCGAGTTCGGGCTGGGCGACGATTTCATGGGCCTGTTGATGGGGCCGGCGTTCGTCGCGCTCTATGTCTTCGCGGGGGTGCCGATTGCGCGGCTGGCAGACCGCAAGTCGCGGATCGCGATCATTGCGGCGGGCTGCGTGGTGTGGAGCGCCGCCACGGTCGCCACCGGTCTTGCCACCGGCCCGGTCTCGCTCGCGCTGGCGCGGGTTGCGGTGGGTATTGGTGAAGCAGCATTTGCCGCCCCGGCCTATTCGCTGCTGGCGGATTACTTTCCGGTCGAAAAGCGGGGCCGCGCCTTCGCGATCCTTGGCCTGGCCACCTATTTCGGGCAGATTGCCGGACAGGCCGGAGGCCCCGCCATCGCCGCGCTCTATGACTGGCGGACCGCATTCTTTGCCATGGGCATTCCCGGCGTGGTGCTGGGTGCGCTGGCTGTGCTGACCATTCGCGAACCGGCGCGGACCATACCCGTGCAGGCGGTCCCGGCCATTCCCTTCAGGCAGATGCTGGGCCATTTGCGCCGCGCACCGTCCTATGTGTTGATGATGATCGGCATGGGGCTGGGTTCGCTGTCGGGTGTGGCGTTCGGCTATTGGGGTCCGGAACTGTTCACCCGCAGTTACGGGATCGACCCGACTGTCGCAAAAACCGCCTTTGCCGTGAACTTCGGTGGCGCGGGACTGGTGGGCATGCTGCTGTTCGGCACCGTGTCCGACAAGCTGACGGTGCGCGGCCGCGAATGGCCGATCCGTCTGACCGCCGCTGCGATGGCATCAGCCACGGCCTGCATCCTGCTGGTCACCTGGTCTGACACTTTTGGACTGGCGACGGCACTGGCGATCCCGTCGGGGCTGCTGGGTGGCGGCTGGGCCGTGGGTGTGCTGTCCAGCCTGCAATACATTCTGCCCGAACGCTTCCGCGCGACCGCGACGGCCAGCTTTATCATGGTCACGACCCTGCTGGGCTATTTCGTCGGGCCGTGGCTGACCGGGGCGGTCAGTCAGGCGCTGGGCGGCGACGCCTGGTCGCTGCGGATGGGCTTGTCCGCCGCGATCCCGCTGGGCTTTGTCGGCGCGCTGTGCTGTCTGCTGGCCGCGCGCACGCTGGAACGGGATCGCGCGGCCCTGTCAGACGCTTGACGATGGGCGCCTAAGCTGGCGGTTTGGGCGATCCGGGCAGCCCCATGTAATAATGTCCGGCGTTCAGCCCGCCATCGACCGACAGTTCCGTGCCCATGCAATAGCGCGCGTCTTCCGACGCCAGATAAGCCGCCGCCGCGCCAATGTCCTTCGGCTCGCCCGCATATTGCGCAGGATAGATCCAGTACCCTTTGTCGTAGGTTTCCTTGTCAACCTGCATCGGGTTCGCCAGCGGGGTATAGATCCCGCCCGGATGGATCGAGTTCACGCGAATTCCGCGCGGCCCCAGTTCCAGCGCAAGCGCCTTGGTCAGCCCGCGCACCGCAAACTTCGTGGCACAATAGACCGATACGGCATTGGCCCCGGAGATCCCGTCAGCCGAACTCATGTTGACGATGGCACCGCCCCCGGCGCGCTCGATTGCGGGGATCGCCAGCTGGCAACCGATGATCACGCCGTTGAGGTTGACGTTGATCAGGGTCGCGATCTCGCTTTCCGAGTAATCCTCGAACCCGCGGAAGAACAGCACGCCCGCATTGTTGACCAGCGTATCGAGCTTGCCGAACCGCGCCTCGGTGGCGGCGATCACCGTGCTCCATTCCGACCGGCTGGTCACGTCGTGGTGATGGAAAGCGGCATTTGCGCCCAGTTCATCGGCCAGCGCCTGACCCGGTTCATCGAGGATGTCGGTGATCATCACCCGCGCCCCTTCGGCCACGAAGCGCCGCACGATCCCCTCGCCAATCCCGCGCGCGCCGCCGGTCACGATGGCCACTTTGCCGTCCAGTCTGTTCATCAGGCTCTCTCCCATTCGATTCGTCACCAGATCATGGCTGGCGCGGCGCCCAGCAATACGCAATCATGGCGCTGAAACATAACCCGTTCGGGTAACGCGAATCACATCGCGGTGCCTGTAACGCAAATCAACAACAGAATCGGGAGAGTTCCACCTATGCCGCTCAACCCCCAGGTCGAAGCCCTGCTCACCATGTTCGCGGCCATGCCCGCGTGGGACTATGCCACTCTGACCGCGCCGGAACTGCGCGCGGTGAACGACAACCCGATGGCGTTTGGTGAACCGCCCGCAGTTGCACGGGTTGAAGACATCGCCATCGCCTTGCCCGGCCGGACGCTGCCCGCCCGGCTCTATGTTCCCGAAGGCGCTGCCGGCCCGGTGCCGCTGGTGGTATTTTATCATGGCGGCGGCTGGGTGATCGGTACCCTGGAAACCCACGACGCCACCTGCCGCGCGCTGGCGCGGGCCAGCGGCGCGGCGGTGCTGTCGGTCGGCTACCGGCTCGCGCCGGAGCATCCTTACCCCGCCCCGGTTGACGATTGCTATGATGCACTGGTCTGGGCCGCCGCCAACGCCGATGCGCTTGGCTGCGATCCCGCGCGGCTGGCCGTGGCGGGCGACAGTGCGGGCGGGAACCTGGCCGCCGCCGTTGCGATCATGGCGCGCGACCGGAACGGCCCTGCGCTTTGCCATCAGCTGCTGATCTACCCCGTCACCGACGACGATTTTTCCTTGCCGTCCTACGCCGAGAACGGCGGTGGCGAATATTTCCTGGGTTCGGCGATGATGCGCTGGTTCTGGAGCCTGTATCTGGGCGCTACCACCGATGCCCCACTCGCGCGCGTTGGCCGCACGCCAGACCTGTCCGGCCTGCCTTCCGCCACGGTCATCACGGCCGAATACGATCCGTTGCGCGATGAAGGCGTGGCTTACGCCGCGCGGCTGGAACAGGCCGGCGTTGCGGTGGACGCAGCCGTCGCACCCGGCATGATCCATGGCTTCTTTTCGATGTTCCAGGCCGTGCCGGACGCCCAGCCGTGGATTGACCGGGCGGGGACAAACCTGGCCCACGCGCTGGTTTGAGCGGACACGAACTGCGCAGCAAAGGCTCCGCGGCGCGCTTTCACCACTCATATGCGTAACACAATCTGCCACGCAATGCGCAAAGTGACGCCCGTTTGCGTGTTGCCCGAAGCTATCCGCTAGGTTATGTTTGATCCATTACGAATGAAGGCCGCTCAGGCGGCTTCGGGAGAAAGACTTTCACATGGCAAAGACTGCTGACTACGCCCTGGGCGAATACACCTATCCGCGCGGCTGGTTCATGATCGGCACGTCGGCCGATGCGACCACCACCCCCGCCGCGGTCCGCTATTTCGGCGAGGACATGGTGATGTATCGCGGCGAAAGCGGGAAGGTCTTCCTGATCGAGGCTTATTGCCCGCACATGGGTACGCACCTGGCCAAGAATACCTCGTCCTATGTTGTGGTCGACAAGAAGCACGTTGAAGGCGACGGCATTCGCTGCCCTTATCACGCCTGGCGCTTCGGGCCGGACGGCCAGTGTGACGACATCCCCTACTCTCCGGTCAAGCCGCCCAAGGCCGCGTGCGTCAAAAGCTGGAAAGTGGTCGAGCGCGCGGGCTGCCTGTGGACCTGGTACGATCCGGAGAACGGCCTGCCTGATTACGAGTTGCCCGCGTTCGAGCAGTGGAACCAGCCCAGCTGGGTCAACTGGAATGTCGAATGCCTGGGCGAACTGGCCTGCCATCCGCAGGAAGTGGTCGACAACATGGCTGACAAGGGCCACCTCGAACCGGTCCACGGCTCGATCGACATGATCCAGTTCGAGAACGAGTTCGACGGCACCGTCGTGCGCCAGATCCTGACCGCCGGGCACAAGACGCTGGCCGGTTCCGGCGCGGAGCCAATGACCAATGACACCTGGTACACCGGCCCCGGCATCCTGCAATCGACCATGATCGGCGAATACCCGTCGCACATGCTGATCGCGCACACCCCGGTCGACGATGGCGTGATCAAGGTCTGGTACGGGTTGTTCGTGAAGGTCAAGAACGCCGAACCGACCGACGCCGACCGCGAACTGGCGCGCGGCTATGAACAGGCCGGGGTTGCCGCGTTCGCGCAGGACTTTGAAATCTGGTCCAACAAGCGTCCGTGCATCAATCCGCTGATGGTGCGCGGCGACGGGCCATTCGACAAGGTCCGCGTCTGGTACAAGCAGTTCTACAACCCGCGCGCGCGGGCCGGGGAATTCCAGAACCGCGTCAACGGCCGCTATGTGACGCGCGGCACGCAGCAGGCGCCGTGGGATTCGGCTGCGTAATCAGCGGCGGTGGCATGAACCGATCGTGCCATCGCCTCATTTCGCGATTTTGGAGCAGGCAAGCGTTATAAGGAACATTTTCGGCCTCATTATCGGATCGTCCACTTTTGTTTGCGTAGAACAATTTGACGAGTTCTACGAACTTTGACAGCCTCCCCTTCTAAGGACAGCGTCAAGTCTGTCCGGTGAAGGAGAGGGCAGAAAATGATCGTTAAGCGATTTGCAGTTCGTCACGCCTTGTTGACGACTGCGGCAGCCGCCGCGCTGGCCACGCCAGCTTACGCACAAAACGCCGAAAATGCCGACGCACCCAGCGGGGGCCTGAGCGAAATCGTAGTGACTGCCAACAAGCGGTCGGAAAACCTGCAGAAGACCCCCATCGCGATTTCCGCCGTCCCGGCCGAGGCTCTGGAACTGCGCGGGCTGACCGAGGCGAAGGACCTTTCCGCGATCGCGCCGAACGTCTCGATCGTGGGCGCCACCACCAACGCCACCGCGGCGGTGGTGACCATTCGCGGCATTCCCACCCCGGCGGACGAAACCCAGGGCTTCGATTCCCCGATCGGGATGTATCTCGACGGCGTCTACCTCGCCCGCTCCTCCGCCTCGACTTTCGAAGTGGCTGACATTGAGCGCGTCGAAGTGCTGCGCGGGCCGCAGGGCACGCTGTTTGGCCGCAACACCACGGGCGGCGCGATCAACTTCATCACCAAGAAGCCGTCCAGCGAAGCCAGCCTGAAGCTGCGCGCCGGCGCAGGCAATTATGGCATGTGGACTGGCCGAATCCTCGCCAATTCGGGCGACATGAACGGGCTGCGCCTCTCGCTCGGCTACCTCCACCGTCAGCGCAACGGCGTGGTCGATGACCTGCTGGAGCCGAAGAAGGGCCGCGATCCCGGCGCGACCAAGGTCGATTCGTTCCGCGGCGCGGTCGATTGGGACATGTCCGACACGTTCAACGTGTACAACGTGTTCGACTATACCCGCATCAAGGGCGCGCCGATGGTGATGCAGCTGGCGGCCGTGGGTGACGGCACGTTCCTGCCCAACGTCACGCTGGGCGGCAACACCTTCAGCCAGGTCCAGCCGGCCAATGTCGCGGGTTACCTCAACGCCTCCACGGTGGTTGAACCGGGCTGCAATAAGACCGTCAGCCGCGCCTATCGCGATACGGTTTGCCTCAATTCCGGCAACCAGTCGCAGGATACTATCTGGGGCAACATGTTCCGGATGGAACTGAACCTGCCGACCATCACCGTTCGCTCCACCACGTCGTATCGCAAGTGGTGGAACGACATTCAGGGCGGTGATCTGGACGGCCTGGGCACGCTGCGCGGCCCGCTGTTCAACATCGGCAGCCCCAGCGCGCCCTATGCGACGTTCACTGGCTTCCCGACTTCGGTCCTCACCAATGTTGGTATCCCGGCTGGAACGGCCGCGTTCCTGACCGCCGGGACCGTGCCGACCACGACGGCCCCGCTGTTCGCCGCCGAAACCCGGCGCGGGCAAAACCAGTTCAGCCAGGAACTGGAATTCGTCTCCTCCACGGATGGCGATTTCCAGTGGGTCGCCGGGGCGTTCTATTTCCATGAAAGTGGCTATGAGAACAACGTCCAGAACTTCGGCTTTGCGCTGGATACCAACCAGGCGGTCTATATTCCGTCGACCATGCAATCGATCCTGACCGGGTTCGGCTATCCGCTGGCCACCGCCCAGGCGCTGGCGCCGGGCATGGCGGCGGCGTTCCAGGCGGCCAATCCGGCCCGGTTCCGGCTGGTGCCGGGCGGTGCGACGCTGGATTATACCGCCAGCGGGGATTCCATGGCCCTGTATGGTCAGGCCAGCTATCGGCCCGGCGGGCAGGATAGCCCGTTCGGCGTGACGCTGGGCCTGCGCTACACCTGGGACAGCAAGGAAGTGAACCGCACGCAGAACGGCGCGGTGCCGTTCAGCGCGGCCGAGCTGGCACTGAACAAGCGCAAAGCCAGCTTCAGCGCGCCATCCGGGCACCTGACGCTGGATTACCGCGCCACCGAGGACATCAACCTCTATGCCCGCGTGGCGCGTGGCTATCGCTCCGGCGGCTTCAACTTGCGCCAGTCGACCAGCGTCGCCAGCAACATCGGCCTACTTCCCTTCAACGAGGAGAAGATCTGGTCGTATGAACTGGGCGCGAAGATGGAGTTCATGGACCGCATCCGCCTGAACCTGTCGGCGTTCCACAACGTCTATAGCGATCAGCTCGCCGCCATTCCGATCCCGATCCAGGGCGGCGGCAGCTTTGGCACGCAAGTCGTCAACGCCGGCAAGACCACCTACACCGGCGTTGAAGTGGAAGGCGCGTTCCAGATCAGCGACAACTTCTCGATCGATGGGAATTTCGGTTACATCGACATCAACATCAAGGACTTCCCCGGCGCCGACATCAACGGCGTGACGCGCAACATCGCGCCGCTGATCGCCGGGTCGGGCTATGCGCCGAAGTACACCGCCTCCATCGCCGGCAACTTCACGGTGCCGGTGGGCGATGCCAAGCTGAACGCGCGGCTGGGTTACAATTACACCTCGGAATTCGAGATGTTCCCCAACACCCTGACGGCGCCGTTCTCGAAGGAAGGCCGGGGCGATGCCCGCGGGCTGCTGGACGGACAGATCCGGTTCTCCGGCTTTGGTCCGAATGGCGGCATGGGGCTGACCATCTGGGGCAAGAACCTGACCGACAAGAAGTACGTCGTGCGCTCGGTTGATTTTGGCGCGCTCGGCTTCGCCACGGTCATCTACGGCGATCCGCGCACCTTCGGGGCCACGCTCGACGTGGAATTCTAGAACCTTGCAGCCACGGCGGTTCGGGGGGACCGCCTGACGCTGGCGGGGCGGCTGTGCAAACAGCCGCCCCGTTCTCACATTATGCCCCTTATTCGGACATCAAATGGACGGGGGGGAATTGCGGTTTTCCGCGCCCCGCGTATGGAACGCGGAACAGCAATCCAGTCAGAGGACCCAGCCCGGCATGACCCAGGCCGCAGCACCAGCCACGTTTGCCGACCAATTGAAGCAGGTTCTGCGCTATCTGCCCGCACCGGTTGGGATCGTCACCAGCTTTGATCCGGAAACCCGCGAGCCGGTCGGGCTGGCGATGTCAGCGCTGATGCCGGTCGCGCTTGATCCCTGCTCGATGGTGATCGCGGTCAACCGCTCCGGGTCCAGCCATGCCAGCATGCTGGCGGCGGGGCGCTATTGCATCAACCTGCTTGACCCCGCATCGCATGCACACATGACCCCGTTCGCCAGCTTTGACGCGCGCGATCAGCGCTTCACCCAGTCCGACTGGAAGCAGAACGGCGATGTCTGGTACATCGAAGGCGCACCGGCCAACATCTTTTGCGACGTGCGCGAAACGCTATCGTTCGGCACGCACGATCTGCTGGTTGGCGAGGTTTATGACTTGCGCACCACGGGCGGTCAGGAAATCCTGGGCTGGGCCAACGGCGCGCTGGGGCGGCTGACGCCGCTTTGACCCGGTCAGGCCGGAAAGAACCGGCAGCGCCATAATCCGTACTCTCCGTACCTTTCCGGTTGCCCCGCGCGGCGCGGCATGGCGAACTGCGCACGATGCACGCGGTGAACCGCGGCGCGACCGGAGAGGCATTGATGAACATCCCCTATCTTCTGCGCGGCGTCATGCCGGTCGGCACCGACAGCAGCGTTCTGGTGTCGTCGTCGAAATACCTCAACAACCCGCGCCTGCGCGAATGGCTGGCGATGATCCTGCTGCGCAAGAACGGGCCGGACATGCCGCCACAGGCCGAAATGCACGAATTCCTGAGCATCCTCGACGAGCTGCGCGACTATGCCGAGATCGAGGAGCGCTTCACCGCCGAGCGCAAGGTCAACCCCCGGCTCGACGCGTGGTTCCGCGAAGGGCACGTCTCGAACTACAAGATCGACGCGTTTGCTCAATACGGCCCCGGCACGCTGGGCGGCATCTTTTACGCGCAGATGACCGGCGGGAACTATGAAATCCAGATCGTGCCGTGGTCAGAACCCAAGACCCAGCTGGAATTCTTCAACCTGCGTTCCGGCCAGACCCACGATTTCGAACATATCCTGACCGGCGGCGGATTCAATTTCATGGGGGAACTCGTCCCCTACTGGTACCGCCTCACCAATGTGCCGCGTTTCTTCGTCGATCAACACCTTGCCACCGAGGTCAACCTGATCCAGATTTTCGGCTCGCTGCGCTACACCATCCGCACCGCGCTGCATTATCCGGAAGTGTGGGACACCGCCGTCCGGTGCATCCAACGCGGGATGAAGGTGGGACAGGAGAGCGACGCGCTGTTCCTGATGAAGCTGGAGGATGCGTTCCACCTGCCGCTGGAGGAAGCGCGCGCGGCGCTGGGCGTACGCGGCGCAGTGGATGTGGATACAGACCGCGAAGGCGCCTTCTGGGCCGAACGCGGCGAACTTTGAGAGGAATGAACGGCATGGCGGATTATGACCTGGTCGTGCGCGGCGGCACCATCGTCGATGGCAGCGGCGGCGCGCCGTTCGCGGGCGATATTGCCATCCGGGGCGACCGGATCGTCGCGGTGGGCAACTGCCCTGGCACGGCGGCTGAAACAGTCGATGCCAGCGGTAAGTTCGTGACCCCCGGCTTTGTCGATGTGCACACCCATTACGACGGGCAGGCGATCTGGTCGGAAGAAATGTCGCCATCGTCCTCTCACGGGGTAACCACCGTGGTGATGGGTAATTGCGGCGTCGGCTTTGCCCCCTGCCGCAAGGAAGACCACGCCACGCTGATCAAGGTGATGGAAGGGGTGGAGGACATCCCCGGCGTCGTCATGGCCGAAGGGCTGCCGTGGGACTGGGAGACGTTCCCCGAATATCTCGACGCGCTGGACGCGCGCCGCCGCGACATCGACGTTGCCGCATACCTGCCGCACAGCCCACTGCGCGTTTACGCCATGGGCGCACGCGGCGCAGAGCGCGAACCGGCCACGGCAGACGACCTCGCCCGGATGCAGGAACTCGCGCGTGAAGCGATGGAGGCTGGCGCACTCGGTTTTGCCACCTCCCGCCTGATGATCCACAAGACCATGGACGGCCAGCACATCCCGTCGTTCGAGGCCGACAACGCCGAACTCGTCGCCATCGCGCAGGCGCTGAAGGATACCGGCAAGGGCGTGGTCCAGATGGTGCTGAACCTCTACGCCGGCTGGGATGCGGAACTGTCGCACCTGATCAAGGTGGTGGAAAGCAGCGGCCGCCCGGCGACGTTTACATATGCCGTGGGCAACACCGGCCCGGTCACGCCCGACGTCGATCTGGCGCTGGTCAACGCCGCCAACGCCAGCGGCGCAAAGATCAGCCCGCAAATCCTGCCCCGCCCGATCGGGATCGTCGCCGGGTTTGACCTCTCTACCCACCCGTTCTGCCTCTGCCCCAGCTATCTGCCCATTGCGAACCTGCCGTTGGAACAACAGCTGGAACACCTGCGCGATCCCGCATTCCGCGCCCGGCTGATCGCCGAAGCGCCGGAGGAAGGCCACCCACTGGCGCAACTGTCGCGCAACTGGGACTGGCTGTTCCCGCTGTCCGATCCGCCGAATTACGAACCCGCCCCCGAAACCAGCGTGGGCGCACAGGCCCGCGCGCAAGGCCGTTCGCCCGAAGAGGTGGCGATGGACCTGCTGATGAACGACGGCGACGGCCAAGGCATGCTCTACAACGCGCTGGGCAACTTCAATAATGGCAAGCTCGACGCACTTTATGACCTGATGCAGCGCGATGACGTGGTGCTGGGGCTGGGCGATGGCGGCGCGCATTACGGGGCAATTTGCGATGCCAGCTATCCCACGTTCCTGCTGACTTACTGGACGCGTGACCGTGCCGGGCCGCGACTCGACTGGGCCAAGGCTATCCGCGCCCTGTCCGCCACTCCAGCCGAAGCGGTCGGCCTGCACGATCGCGGGCGGCTGGCTCCCGGCTACAAGGCCGACCTCAACGTGATCGATGCCCAGCGGCTCGCCCTGCACCGCCCGGTGGTCAAGCGCGACCTGCCCGGCGGCGGGCGGCGGTTGGATCAGGGGGCGACCGGGTTTGCCGCAACGATCGTTTCCGGCGAAGTGATCCGCCGCGACGACCGCGCAACCGGCGCGCGTCCGGGCAGGCTGGTGCGCGGATCGCAGGCGGCCGCTGCATGACGCTGACACTGGAAGCCCTCGCCGCCCGCATCGCCCAGCTGGAAGATCTCGAAGCGATCCGCCAGCTGAAGGCGCGCTACTTGCGCGGCTGCGATCTGAAACAGGTCGACGTTGTGCGCGATACCCTGCTGCCGAAGGGCGCGGTGATCGCCTACGAAGGATTCCCGCCCTTCGATGACCGCGAACCCTTCGTGGAGATTTTCGCGGCGATGGGCTGCCAGCCGGGCGTTTACGACATCCACCACGCGACCAATTCCGAAATCAGCTTCACCGGTCCGGACGAAGCGGTGGGCAAGTGGTCGCTCAACTTCCACAGCATCATCCTCGCCACCCGCAGTGTAACGCACATGGGGGTGGAATACGAGGACCGCTATGTCCGCGAGGGCGGCCGCTGGTGGATCGCGGAAACGCGCAGCCGCCGCCCGTTCTGCCGGATCGAGCAAGTGGACGAAGCGGGCCACGCCGTGACCGTCGCGCTGGGCGATCCGCCCGCTGCCTACGGCGGATAACGCGCAATCTTCTGGATAAATCGTCGCCTGCCCTTGGTGCGGGCGGCGCCCGTTTCTAAGGAGCGAGTGTGAGCGCTCCGATTGTCATCGGTGCCGGGCCGACCGGCACACCTGTCACCATCGACATGGAAGAACTGCTGGCCACGCGCCTGCTGGTTCAGGGCAACAGCGGCTCCGGCAAATCGCACCTGCTGCGCCGCGTGCTGGAAGAAAGCGCGGCGATCGTCCAGCAGGTGGTGATCGATCCTGAGGGCGATTTCGTGACGCTGGCCGAACCGTTCGGCCATATCGTGATCGATGCCGCCGCCTATTCCAGCGCCGAGATCGGGCGTTTGGCGGCACGTATCCGCGAGCACCGCGCCTCCGTCATCCTCGCGCTCGACGGGCTGGAGATTGAAGCGCAGATGCGCTGCGCCGCGCTGTTCCTGAACGCGCTGTTCGATGCCCCGCGCGAACAATGGTATCCCGCGCTGGTGGTGGTGGACGAAGCGCAGATGTTCGCCCCCGCCGCCGCTGGCGACGTCAGCGATGAAGTGCGCCGCCTGTCACTGTCGGCCATGACCAACCTGATGTGCCGGGGCCGCAAACGCGGGCTGGCGGGCGTGATCGCCACCCAGCGGCTGGCCAAGCTGGCCAAGAACGTCGCCGCCGAAGCGTCCAACTTCCTGATGGGGCGCACCTTCCTCGACATCGACATGGCGCGCGCGGCGGACCTCTTGGGGATGGAGCGCCGTCAGGCCGAACAGATCCGCGATCTGGAACGCGGCCACTTCCTCGGCCTTGGCCCGGCAATCAGCCGCCGCCCGGTCGCGGTGCGGATCGGATCGGTCCAGACCGGCACCCGCGCGATCAGCCACGCCTTCGCCCCGCCGCCCGTAACCCCCGCTGACGATCTGTTCGCACTGCTGCATGACGGGCTGGAGGCCGAGCCGGTATCGGCCAGCGCGCCCGCCCTGCCCATGCCCAAGCCGGTTGCTGCGGACGTCCTGCTCGACCAGATCACCCTCACCGCCGAATCCGCCCCGGTGGGCGAGCATGACGCCCCGCGCGAAGACCCCGAACCGATCATTGCCGAAGTGCTGGCGCAGATGGCCGAGGAGCCGGACGCGCCGTTCCAGTCACCCGCCGACTTGTTCCAGGATTTCACCGTACGCTGCCGGATGCGGCGGATCATGGTGCCGGGGCTGGACATCACCCGGTTCCGCCGCCGCTTCGCGATGGCGCTGGCGGGGATGGCCGATCCGGGCGATGAGCGCTGGGCCGATGTGCTGCAAGTCGCCCACGCCGTGCCGGAAGACCTGCTGGCGCCGTTCCTCTACCTCGCCCGCGCGGCGCTGGACAGCGCGCCCTGCCCCGATGACGAGACGCTGGCGCGGATTTACGGCACCCATTCATCGGGCCGCATCCGCCGCTTGCTTGACAATTTTGAGCGGCAGGGCCTGATTGTCATGCGCACCGATTTCAGCGGGCGGCGCACCGTGACCATCCCCCAGCTGGGCCTGACCAGCGCCGCAGAGGACGCCTGATGAGTCTGCCCCTTGGCCTCGCCGCCTGCCTCGCCGCCGCCACACCCACTGCCGCGGCCCGCCCGGCTGACAGCGTAATCGAACAAGGCGGCGCGGTGGTCCTGCAGGAACGCGGTGGCCGTGATTGCGCGCTGACCGAGGCGCAAGGCTTCGTCGATCCGGCGCTGTCCCACGATGGCAAGACCGTTGCCGCGATCAAGGTCGAACGCGCGGGCGAACCGCAAACGGGGGAAGCTCGCTCCGCCCTGTGGCTGATCGACGTGCAGACCGGCGCGGCGCGGGAACTGGTGGCCTCCGCCCCCGCTGAAGACTTGCGTCGTAACCTGGCGGCGATGTGGCAGCCGGAATTCGCACTCGACGGCAAGGGGCTGTACGTTGAGGCGGACGCCTGGACCACCTCCAGCGCGATCCACCGGGTGGACCTGCCCAGCGGCGCGCACCGCTTCGTCACCGATGGCGAAAAGCTGGGCGTGGTGCCGCGCGGGAAATATGCCGGATACCTGCTGGTGCAAAAGCACAAGTACCACGGCGCGCCAAAGTTCGGCTCCTACAACCCGGTCTATCTGGTGCGCCCCGACGGCAAATGGTCACGCCTGATCCCCGGCAGCGACAAGGACGACGGTGAAACGTCCGTCGACGTCTGGCTGAAGCGCAACGCCGGATAGGCTAAAACGCCCCTCCCCCGACTGGGAGAGGAGCGCTTCCCGATCCTTAGTGGCCGTGGCCGTCCGTGTTGGCGCGGGCCTGCCCGGCGGCGGAATTGCCGCTGCCTTCCCACCAGTACGACGGACGCACGCGGGTGCCGGTGGCCTTTTCGTTCAGCGTCGCCGCATCGTACAGCCGCCCGCCGAGCATCACTGCGTTCACCTTTTCGGTGTTGCGGATGTTATCAAGCGGGTTGGCGTCCAGCACGACCAGATCAGCCAGCTTGCCCACTTCCAGCGAACCGATGTCGCGGTCCATCCCCAGCGTTTTCGCCGGGGAGACAGTTGCCGCTTGCAGCGCTTGCAACGGGCTCCACCCGCCCTTGACGAAGCTCCACATTTCCCAGTGCGCGCCGATCCCGTCCTGCTGACCGTGGGCACCGATGTTCACCTGAATGCCCCGGTCGGCCAGCTTGCGAGCCTCACGCGCGGACCAGGTATCGGCATAGTCCTCCTCTGGCGCCAGTTCGCGCCGCGCGTTGGCAGCCGCCAGCGTACCCGGCGGGATATGCGCCTTGAGCAGCGGCTGTTCCCACACGTTGGTGCGCGAACGCCAGTACGGATCACCGCCCGGCCCGCCATACGTCACCACCAGCGTGGGGGTATAGTTGGTGCGCGTCTGCGACCACAGTTGCAGTACATCGCTGTAGAACGTGCTGCCCGGAACGTTGTGTTCCACCGTGGCGTTGCCATCCTGGATCAGGGTCATGTCCATGTTGAACAGCGACCCGCCCTCCGGCACGACCAGCATGTTTTCCGCCTGCGCCGCAGCCACCACCATCTGGCGCTGTTCACGGCGCGGCTGGTTGTAGTTCTTCACGCTCTGCGCGCCCTGTGCCTTCAATCGGCGGACATGGGCCAGCGCGTCCTCGTACTTGCCGATGTCCGCAAACACCCCGGCGGCCTTCGCGCCATAGATAATCTCGCCGGTCGAGAAGATGCGCGGGGCCAGAATCAGGCCCGCACGCTGCATTTCAGCGGCGGCGAAGATCTCGCTCGCCCGGCTTGAGGGATCGTGGATCGTCGTTGTGCCCAGCGCGAGGTTCGCCTGCGCCGACCAGTTCTGCTGCGGGACCAGCCCGTCCACGCCCTGTGGCCCGTGGGCATGGGCATCAATGAAGCCCGGCACCACGGTCTTGCCCGCCAGATCAACGCTGGTGGTTCCGGCCGGGATCGCAACGCTGCCGCGCGGTCCCACGGCAGCGATCCGATCGCCCTTGATCAGGATCGTCGCATCCTCGATCACGCCGCCGTCTGCGCCCGCCATCGTCACCACCCGCGCGCCGGTCAGCGCCACGGTGCCAGTCGGCTTGGCGGCGGGAACCGTCCGCGCCAGTGACAGGCCGGACTGCGGCGGCTTGTAGCCCTCGACCAGCGCCTTGCCCGTATCAGCCCCGAACAGCACCGGGCCGATGCTCCAGTGCACCTTTTCGCCGCCAGCGGAGAAGTGGATGAAATCCCCGCCGCCCTGGCTGAGCCGGACGTTGGGCAGCGCGGTTTCCTTCGCGCCCGCGCCCACGTCCTGCGCGCCGGGCATCAGCGGCATCAGCCACGCTTCATAGTTCTGCCGGAACGCCAGCGCGCGGCCATCGGGCGAGACGACGAATTCGCTGGTCATGTCGCCGGAGGCATGGACCCGGCGCTGCTGCCCGCCCATGTCGGTGCTGACCAGTTGCAGTTTGCTGTCGGACTGGGCCACGGTGAACAGCCGGTCGCTGCTGGCGCCGAACTGCGGATTGGAACCGCCGCGCACCACCAGCTTTGGCACGCCGCCGTTGGCCGGAACCGCATAGACGCCGCCATCCCGGCTCCACTGGTCAGACGTCAGATACCCGCCGGAACCAGCCTCGAATACCACGGTCTTGCCATCGGGCGAAAAGCGCGGGGTGGAATAATGCCCCGGCTCGCTCGTCACCACGCGCGGTGCGCCGCCGGCAGCGGCCACCACTTGCACCCGGCCCAAGGCCTTGTCGTTCCAGGCAACGAAGACCAGCTGCTTGCCATCGCGCGACCAGCTCGGCCAGGCTTCAAAGCTGTCCTCGTTCCCGCGCGTCAGGCGGCGCGCTTCGCCCCCGGCGGCGGGCTTCAGCCACAGCTTGCCGAGCGATTCGAACACCACCTGCTTGCCGTCGGGCGATACTTGCGCCCAGCGGACCATCTTGGTCTGCACCGTATCGGGCGCGACATCGACCACCGGGTGAACCGATTCCGCGACCACGCGGTCATCCTTCACGCGGAAAGGAATGTTGCGCACGGTGCCGTCCAGCCCGATCCGGGCCAGCTTGCCGCCGGTCCACAGCACGACCTCGCGGCTGTCCGCCGTCCAGTCCATGTTGGGATAGACGCCGGTGACGGCCCAGGTTTCCTGCATGTCCTGATCGGGCAGGTCATAAAGCTTGCGCTCATTCCCGCTGGCCAGATCGCGCACATAGAGCTTCGACTTCGCCCGCTCACGCCGCACGAAGGCCAGCTGCTTGCCATCGGGCGACGGGGTTGGCCTTACGGCGCCGCCATTGCCGCCCGCAACGCGCAGCGTTTCGCCACTTTCCAGATCATACCGCTCGATCGCGAACAGCGCGCCGTTGGAATCCTGCGCATATTCAAAGATCGGACCCGGCGTGACATTGCGCGAGAAATAGACGCTCTTGCCATCGGCAGCGAACGTCGGCTCGCCCAGTTCCTTCTGGTGGCGTTCGTTCACGCGCTTGACCAGCGGCACCCCGCCGCCGCCCTCGACATGGAACAGCCAGACTTCGCCCGTGCCGAGCGAGCGCCCGGTGGTGAAGTGCTTTTTCGCCACGATGTAACGCCCATCCGGACTCCAGCTCGGCTGGTTCATCAGGCGGAAGTCTTCCTTGGTCAGCTGCTTGCGGTTGCTGCCATCGGGATCCATCAACCAGATGTTGTCGCCGCCGCCCCGGTCGGACACGAACGCGATTCGCTTGCCATCCGGTGACCAGCGCGGCTGCTGCTCATAGGCCAGTCCTGCCGCGATGCGGGTCGGCGTGCCGCCGCCGATCGGCATCGTGTAGATATCGCCCAGCATGTCGAATGCGATTCGCGTGCCGTCGGGTGAAACGTCGACGTTCATCCACGTCCCCTCGTCCGTATCGAGCGCGACTTTGCGGGTCTTGAGCCCGGCGGGCGCCTCGACATCCCATTTCGGCGGGGTCGCGGCAGCGGTAGAGGCGGTTTCCTGGGCGGAAGCAAGCGAGCTGCCCGCGAGCAGCACGGCGGCGAGCGAAAGTCTGGCAATCATGTGGGCAGTGTTCCCTGGCATTCTGGACCGGCACGCCGGCAATGCCCGGAAATTGGCCCGCCGCGCCGCACTGCGCAAGGGGGATGCAAGCCGTTGTTGTGAATGGCTGTCAGGCACAACGGCCTGACGGCCCCCATCAATGCGTCATGCTGCGCCGCATCCGATAACGCCCGTCGGCGAAATCGTCGAACATCTCGGTCACCGAGGGATGATCGATCGGCCCGCTATCGCCATCTTCCGCTAGGTTCTGCTGACTGACATAGGCGATGTAGCTGCTCTCCCCGTTCTCCGCGAACAGGTGATAGAACGGCTGTTCACGGTTGGGGCGCACTTCCTTGGGGATTGATTCGTACCATTCTTCGCTGTTGGCAAAGACCGGGTCGATATCGAACACGACCCCGCGAAAATCGAAGAATCGGTGCCGCACGACATCGCCGATCCCGAAGCGCGCCCTGGTAAGGCGGGGCACTTCGATCCGGCGGCCAGCCTGCGGTGAAAAGAACGAAGCCTTGTCCATGACCCCTGTATAGGGATTGTGCGACTGCGAAACAACGCCGCGCCAGCGGCCCTCCCCCGAATTTGCCAGAAAGAGGGCTTGGCAAGCCCGCCAACATCCGCTAACCGCGCGCTTCTTCGACCGAACGGGCCCGTCCCGCTCATACGGCAATCTCGCGGAGAGGTGGCAGAGAGGTCGAATGCGCCGCACTCGAAATGCGGTGTACGGGTAACCGTACCGTGGGTTCGAATCCCACCCTCTCCGCCACGCCTTCCCAGCACACAACCCGGCTTGTGCCGCCGGATATGCGGCTCCGTCCTGAAACGTCAGGTGTGGTCGGGCACCGTGCTACCGCGAACCATCAGGCGCGCTTCGGGGCCATAGTTCTTGTCGGGCGGCAGCAGGCCGTCACCGACGCATCGAAAGCCCTGGCGTTCCCAGAAGCCGTGCGCATCCCCCACCGCGACCAGTGCGATCGTGGCGATGCCGCAGTGCTGTGCCTCGGCCAGTACCAGGTCCACGGCCTGGGCGGCCAGCCCCTGGCCCCGCGCTTCGGGCAACAGCGCCAGGTCGTGCAGGAAATAACAGTCGAACGGCTCAGCCAGCCGGGTCATCGGCTGATCGATCACCGGTGCCCGATCCAGTCGGCCGGGGTGCGAAACGAGATAGCCCAGCACCGTGCCATCGCCGCGCTCGGCCACCTTGCAGCCGGACGGGTACAGGCGCCGGGCCGCGCGGAACACGGCCACGTCTTCCGGGTAAGCGCGGTGGACCTGGTCGGCGATGGCCGTCACGCCCGCCAGGTCGCGGGGTAGCATGGGGCGCCAGCGCAGGCCCGGCGCCATCGCTGACCCTATTCCTCGCCCATCCGCAGCGCGGCGATGAAGGCTTCCTGCGGGATCTGGACGTTGCCGTATTCGCGCATCCGGGCCTTGCCCTTCTTCTGCTTTTCCAGCAGCTTCTTCTTGCGGCTGATGTCGCCGCCATAGCACTTGGCGGTCACGTCCTTGCGCATTGCGGCGATGGTTTCGCGGGCGATGACCTTGCCGCCGATGGCGGCCTGGATCGGGATCTTGAACAAGTGGCGCGGGATCAGGTCCTTCAGGCGCTCGCACATGTGCCGCCCGCGTTCCTCGGCCACGCCGCGGTGGACGATCATCGACAGCGCATCGACCGGCTCGTTGTTGACGAGGATGCTCATCTTCACGAGGTCGCCTTCGCGCAGGCCGATCTGTTCATAATCGAAGCTGGCATAGCCCCGGCTGATCGATTTCAGCCGATCATAGAAATCGAACACCACTTCGTTGAGCGGCAATTCATAAGACACCTGCGCGCGCCCGCCGACATAGGTCAGGTCGGTCTGAATGCCGCGCCGGTCCTGGCAGAGCTTGAGGATCGAGCCGAGGTATTCGTCAGGCGTATAGATCGTTGCCTTGATCCACGGTTCGTCGATCTGCTCGATCCGGCTGGGATCGGGGTAGTCGGCCGGGTTGTGCAGCATGATCTCACGCGCGTCATCGGTCTTCGATTTGCGCAGCTGGATGCGATAGACCACCGACGGCGCGGTGGTGATCAGGTCGAGGTCGTATTCGCGACTCAGGCGCTCCTGAATGATTTCCAGGTGCAGCAGCCCCAAGAAGCCGCAGCGGAATCCAAAGCCTAGCGCCGCACTGCTTTCCATTTCAAAGCTGAACGAGGCGTCATTCAGGCGCAGCTTGCCGATGGATTCGCGCAGCTTTTCAAAGTCCGCCGCATCAACCGGGAACAGCCCGCAGAACACCACCGGCTGGACTTCCTTGAAGCCCGGCAGCGCACTCGTCGCGCCTTGCTTGACGGTGGTGATGGTGTCACCCACCTTGGCCTGGGCCACTTCCTTGATCTGCGCGGTAATGAACCCGATCTGGCCGGGTCCAAGCTCGTCCAGATGCTCGATCTTCGGCGTGAAGCACCCGACGCGGTCGATCAGGTGTTCGGTCCCGCCGGCCATGAACTTGACCTGCAACCCCTTCTTGATCACCCCGTCGATCACGCGGACGAGGATGACCACGCCCAGATAGGGGTCGTACCAGCTGTCGACCAGCATCGCCTTCAGCGGGGCCGTGCGATCGCCCTTCGGCGGAGGAATGCGGGCGACGACGGCGTCCAGCACATCCTCGATCCCGATGCCGGACTTGGCCGAAGTCAACACCGCGTTGCTGGCGTCCAGCCCGATGATCTCCTCGATCTCGGCCTTCACCTTGTCCGCATCGGCGGCGGGCAGGTCGATCTTGTTGATGACGGGGACGATCTCGTGGTCATGCTCGATCGACTGGTACACGTTGGCCAGCGTTTGCGCCTCCACCCCCTGCGCGGCGTCCACCACCAGCAGCGCGCCTTCGCACGCGGCCAGGCTGCGCGACACTTCATAGGCGAAGTCGACATGGCCGGGCGTGTCCATCAGGTTCAGCTCATAGTCCACGCCGTCCTTGCCCTTGTACTTCAGGCGGACGGTCTGGGCCTTGATGGTGATCCCGCGCTCTTTCTCGATGTCCATGTTATCGAGCACCTGCGCGCTCATCTCGCGCTCGGTCAGGCCGCCAGTGAACTGAATCAGGCGGTCGGCCAGCGTGGACTTGCCGTGGTCGATATGGGCGATAATGCTGAAATTGCGGATCTGGGCCAGGTCGGTCATGGGAATCTTTGTAAAGAGGTGCGGTGCAATGGCACCGCTGGCCCGTTAGCAGCGCGCGCGCCCCCTGTCAGCAACCTTGCGCAACAGGCGCGGATCAGGATGCGCGGATGCTTTTACCCTTCGGCTCGACCTGCCCGAACTTGGGCAGGGTCATCGGCATGCCCGGCTGCTGCATCAGCTGCATCGGATGTTGACCGGTCGGCAACGCGCCCAGCGGCATCCCGGCCTGGGCCAGCACATAGGGCGAGACCCGGTGACGGGTACACAGCCCGCCGGCACCATCATCGACCAGCGGAATTTCGAACTCCAGCCCCTGCATCGCCCCGGCCGAGCGCCGGACGCGGGCGACCGAGAGCTGGCCCTCGCCAAAGTCGACCACGAACATCGTGCCCACTGGCACGTCCAGCAGCCCTTCGACCATGCAGCCCGTGCGCGACAGGTTGCGCATCGTTGCCTCGTAACGGTGGTCCTCGTGGATCAGGCCGACCTTGCGCAGCACGGTGCGGCGTTCCGGGCGATAATGGCTGGGGCCGCTGGGTTCGATCACCCAGTCGCCGCTCAGCATCGCTTCGCACACGTCCTCAAAACTGACTGCGGCCGAATAGATGTAGCCCTGGATCTGCTTGACCCCCAGCCGGCGCATCGCTTCCAGCTCATCGTGGGCCTCGATCCCTTCAGCCGTGGTATCCATGTTGAGCGCGTTGGCCAGGCTGACGATGGCCGCGATGATCGCGGAATTGCGGCTTTCCTGCTGAGTGACCCCGCGAATGAAACCCTTGTCGATCTTGATCTTGTCGAACGGCGCGTGCTGAAGATAACCGAGCGAGGAATAGCCCGTCCCGAAATCGTCGAGCGCGAGCCGCAGCCCCAGCATCTTCAGCTGCGTGAACATGTCCTGCGTGGCGGATTCGTCACCCAGAAAGATCGATTCGGTCAGTTCCAGTTCCAGCCGCTCCGGCGGCAGTTCCGAATGCGCCAGCGCCTGCGCCACGCTGGAGGCAAAGCCGGGATTGGTAAATTGCGCGGCAGAGACGTTGACCGCAATCTTGACGCTGTCTGGCAACTGCGCCGCATCAACGCAGGCCTGTCGCAGCACCCAGTCACCCAGTGCGGCGATCATGTTGCATTCTTCGGCAATCGGGATGAACACCGCTGGCGAGACATCGCCCAGGTCCGGATGTTCCCAGCGGGTCAACGCTTCAAGCGTAACCACCGTGTTGGTCGCGGTGCTGACGATCGGCTGATAGACCACGCGCATCTGGTCCTTGGCCAGTGCATCGCGCAAGTCTTCCTCGATCTGGCGGCGGCGCTCCGCTTCGCTGTGCAAGTCCGCCGAATAGAACCGGAACTGCCCGCGCCCGCCGCCTTTCGACGCATAAAGCGCCAGGTCGGCCGAACGGACGAGGTCCTCGCTGGTGATCCCGTCATAGGGCGCGATCGCGATCCCCACCGATGCACCGATCACACAGCGGCTGCCCTCGATCTGGTAGGGCTGCGACACCATCGTGATGATGGTCTTGGCGATTTCGCCCAACCGCCCGCGATCATCGATGTCGGGCAGCATGATCTGGAATTCATCCCCGCCCAGGCGCCCGATTTCGCAGCCCTTCTCGGTCACCACACGCTGCAGGCGCTGCGCGACCTGCTTCAGCAGTTCATCCCCCGCCGGATGCCCCAGCGAATCGTTGACCTGCTTGAACCGGTCAAGGTCGATCATCATCACCGCGCAGGCCCGCTTGCTGGCCCTGTAGGCCGTCAGCGTCGCATTCAGGCGTTTGCCCATGCGGTGGCGGTTGGCCAGTCCGGTCAGCGAATCGTACTGCGCCAGGCGCGAGGCGTCCTTCTGATGCTGGCGGGTCGCGGTGATGTCGATGCCATTACCGTGGTATCCGCCGAACGATCCGTCGGCCCCGAATTGCGGGCGGCCGGAAATCGACCACCACAGTTCATGCTCGTCCAGCGCGGCGCGTACCGGCAATTCGACGAACGTCTTGCGCGCGCTGAAGATCAGCGGCAGCGTGCGTTCGATCGTGTCGTCCTCATCCCGGTCGAGCACAAACAGCGACTGGACCGGGCGGCCCAACAGGTCGTCAGGGGTAAGGCCCAGTTTCTGGGCAACGCAATCCGACAGATAAGTGATGCGGCCTTCACTGTCGCTGGACCAGAACCAGCCGAGACCGGACTTCTCGTAATCGCGCATCAGTTCCAGCGCGCGCCGACAGTCCTGCGCGCCAAGCGGGCGATCGGCAACGCGGGCACGGTCCTCACCCCTGCTGCCCAGCAGGGAACGGAACCGTCCTAACGTGATGCCCTTACCTTCCGTCATGATCGCGGCTGCTTCTCACCCCTTGAACAAGCACAAAGTTTCTTGCCGATTGAATAACCGGACATGGTTGCATTTTCCCTAATGCAGGCTGGCGCAGAGCAAACCGCATCCGCCGGGCGGCCCGTTCCGGGTGCCCGATCACGCCGATCGGCGCACAGCACCCGGCCACGCGCGTTCGGACGGCGGAGCCAGCGCCGCGATCCGGCCGCTGTCATCCAGTGCCAGCGGGACGGAAAATTCCACCCCCATGCGGTCTTCCTGGCACCACCGCGCCGTGGCGGTCACGATGTGGCTTTCGCTGAGCAGGATGCGGAAAATGGTGCCCGGCGGCACGTTCCACAGCCCTTCGACGAGCGCCCCGGTGGTGGAAATATTACGAATGGTGCCGTGATACTGCTGCCCGCCATGATCCAGCACGACCTTGCGCAGCATCGTCTGGCGGGCGGCGCGGGCCGCGCGCGGACCGTGCGCGATCGCGGTCAGGCCGGTCATCAGCCGCTGCGTCGCGACCGCGACGCTGAGCGGTTTTTCATAGATATAGCCCTGCACGTGACTGCACCCCAGCATGCGGACCAGGTCCAGCTCGTCGAGCGTTTCCACGCCCTCGGCCGTGGTTTCCATCCCCAGCGCTTCGGCCAGGCTGACGATCGAGGCGATGATCGCCCCGTTGCGGCTGCCGGCGATGGTCGCTCCGCGCACGAAGCTCTGGTCGATCTTGATCTTGTCGAACGGCGCGTTCTGCAAATAGCCGAGCGACGAATAGCCGGTGCCGAAATCGTCGAGCGCCAGGCGCACGCCAACCCGCTTGAGCGACTTGAACATCGCGTCGGTAACCGCGTCGTCGTTCAGGAAGACGCTCTCGGTGATTTCCAGTTCCAGCCGCGAAGGATCGACCTGCGCCGCGGCAAGCGCGTTGGTGATGATCGCGGGCAAGGCCGGGTTGGCGAATTGCAGCGGCGAAACGTTGACCGCCACCCGCACGCTGTCCGGCCATGATGCCAGGTCGTGACATGCCGTGCGGAGCGCCCATTCGCCGATCTGGGCGATCAGGCCGGTATCTTCAGCAATGGGAACGAACTTGGCCGGGGACATGCGCCCGCGCGTGGGATGGTCCCAGCGCAGCAGCGCCTCGAACCCGGTGATCCGTTCGGTCGCGGTATGAACGACCGGCTGGTAATGCAGTTCCAGACCGCCCTGCGCCAGCGCATCGCGCAAGTCCTGTTCCAGCTGGCGGCGCTCTTCCGCATCGCTGTGCAGGTCAGCCGCGTAGAAATGGTGGCGCCCGCGCCCGCCATCCTTGGCGGCATACAGCGCCAGATCGGAATTGCGGATCAGCGCCTCTGCCGTCACGCCATCGTCTGGCGACATTGCGATGCCGACCGACGCGCCGATCACCACCCGGTGCCCCTCGATCGAATAGGGTTCGGACAGGTCATGGATGATCCGCCGGGCCAGTCCGGCCAGATCCTCGCGGCGATGGCGGCCAGCCAGGATGACCTCGAACTCGTCCCCGCCCAGTCGGCCGACCCGGCCCGTTTCGCCCACCGCCCGCTCCAGACGGCTCGCCACCTGCTTCAGCAAGGCATCGCCCGCCGGGTGGCCCATCGTGTCGTTCACCTGCTTGAACCGGTCCAGATCGAGCAGGAACACCGCGCAGGCGCGGTGTTCCATGTTCGGTGCCGACAGGATCTTTTCTAGGGTCTGCGCCATCTGCAACCGGTTGGCCAGGCCCGTCAGCGAATCGTAATGCGCCAACCGCGAGGCATGTTCCTGCGATCGGCGCTTTTCGGTCAGGTCGTGGCCGGACCCGCGAAAGCCGACGAAGTTGCCATAACTGTCATAGACCGGACGTCCCGTCAGCGACCACCAGCGTTCCTCCTCCGGTGTCGCCGCCCGCATCGCCAGTTCACCGAATGCCGATCGCGCGGTAAGATGGAAGGCCAGCGTGCGCTCGCCCTCCTGCCCCTGTGGATCGGCGGTAAACAGGGTTGATACCGGCCGCCCAAGCAACGATCCCGGTTCCACGTCCAGCACCTCGGCCACAATCGGTGACACATACGTCAACAGGCTGCGGCGGTCGGTTTCCCAGAACCAGCCCTGCCCGGTTTGCTCGAAGTCCGACAGGATCTGTTCGGCCCGCTGCTGGACGCGTTCCCGCTCGCGGTCCAGCTTGTCGGCAATCGCATCGGCGCGGGCCTGGCGATACGCGGCATAGACCCCGACCAGCGCACCGACCGCCAATGAAAAGACCGTGCCGCTGGACCCGAACACCACGGTGGCCCCGACCCAAAGACAAACCTGCGCGGTAATCACCGTGGTGACGCTGCGCTTGAGCAGCAAGGCCGCCGATGTGCCGATGATGACCAGAATCCCCAGCGTGCCTTCCCACCGTCCCGCGATCTCGGTGGTCCACCAGGCCATCGCCGTGCCGAACAGCACCATCGGCAATCCGACCAACGCCAGCATCAGAAACCAGCGCTGGCGGGGCGTTGCCAGATAGGACCGTTCCAGCTTCAGCGCGCGCGGGGTCGCGGTGACGATGCCAATCGCCAGCACCGCCAGCATTGCGGGCACCGCTGCCGGCAGGCTGAGCGTGGCAATCCCGGTCAGCGCCAGCGCGCCAGCCATCGCCGGTGCCAGCAGGATCCAGTTCGGTTCGATCAGGTCGCGCAGGCCCGCGTTGCGGCTTGAACGCTTGCGCCCCTCGCCCCCGTCCTGTCCGGACACGACAGAGCGCCCGCGCGCCGGGGTGGCGCGCGACGATGCGTCGGGCTGTCGGGCGGGCGATGCGGCCATAGGCTCGCAACATGCAGCGCAAGCGTTTGCGAAAGCGTTAAATTTACCATGCTTGCCAGCCATTATCGTCCATTCGGCGAGCATGGACGCCGTGCTTGTCAAGCTGCACACGGCGGTGCATGATCCCGGTAATTACAAGGCACGGGGCCGTTCATCACGCACGGTTACCATGCCGCCAGGGGGAATACCGGATGACCAAAGGCGGCTCGCCGCTTGAACACGAAGCCGCGCAATCCACCACCGCGCTGGGGCCGCTGGTCGGTCTGGCAAGAGAGGATTTCGTTGGCGCGGTCGCGCTGCTGCTGCGCGAAACGGCGACCGATCCGGCCCGTACCGTCCGCCATATGCAATCCTTTGGCGACGACGTGGTCAAGATCCTGACCGGCAAATCCGATCTGGCGCCTGATCCCAAGGACAAGCGCTTCATGGACCCGGCGTGGCGCTATAATCCGTTTTTCCGGGCTGGGGCGCAATACTATCTGGCGGTGCAGCGCGGGATGAAGCACTGGCTGGAGGAACTCCAGCTGGATGATCTGGAACGCGACCGCGCCAATTTCATCGCCAACATCATCATCGATGGCCTGGCCCCGACCAACACGCTGGTCGGCAACCCGACCGCGCAAAAACGCCTGATCGACAGCGGCGGGCTGTCCGTGATCAAGGGGCTGAAGAACGCCTACAACGACATCGTCAACAACAAGGGGATGGTTAGCCAGGTTGACAAGAAGCCGTTCAAACTGGGCGAGAACATCGCCACCTCGAAAGGCAGCGTCGTCTATCGCGATGCGATGATGGAACTGATCCACTATGCCCCGGTGACGGAGCAGGTTCACGCCATCCCGCAACTGACGATTCCGCCGCAAATCAACAAGATGTACATCAACGATCTGTCGCCAGAAAAGTCGGTGGTGAAGCTTCAGCTCGACAACGGCATCCAGTGCTTCGTGATCAGCTGGAAGAACCCCTCCAAGGCCGAAGGGCACTGGGGGATGGACGAATACATCGCCGCCTGCCGCAAGGCGATCGATGTGGTGTGCGAGATTACCGGCGCGAAAAAGGTCAATGTCTCGTCCGCTTGCTCCGGCGGGCAGACCGGCGCGATCCTCGCCAGCAAGATGGCCGCCGATGGCGATACCCGGCTGGGCGCGCTGACCTTCATGGTCACTGTCCTGCATCCCAAGCAGAACGATATCGAGGCCGGATCGCTGATTTCACAAAACGGACTGGCGCTGGCCAAGCAGCGCGCGGCCAAGGCGGGCGTGATCGAAGGGCATTCGCTGGCGCGCGGGTTTGCCTGGCTGCGCCCGAACGACCTGATCTGGAACTATGTCATCAACAACTACCTGATGGGGGATGATCCACCCGCGTTCGACGTCCTGTTCTGGAACGCGGACGCCACCAACCTGTCGGCCACGCTGATGGGCGATTTCCTGCACCTGTTCGAAACGCTGGCCTTCACCAAACAGGGCGAGGTCGAGATGGCGGGCCATCCGATCGACCTGTCCAAGGTGAAAAGCGACCTGTTCATCCTCGGCGGGACCACCGATCACATCACTCCCTGGCGGGCATGCTATCGCTCCACCCAACTGTTCGGATCGAAAGACATCACCTTCGTGCTCAGTCAGGCCGGGCACATGCAGGCAATCCTCAACCCGCCCGGTAATCCCAAGGCGCGCTATTATGTGTCTAAAAAGGCCGGCCATCCGCCCGCCGATGTTGACGACTGGCTTCAGGGGGCAGAGGAAGTGTCCGGAAGCTGGTGGCCATTCTGGATGGAGTGGGTGAAAAATCGCGCAGGCAAGCTGATTGCGGCCCCCACGACACTGGGCAGCAAGCAATACCCGCCGATGGAACCCGCCCCCGGCCGCTATGTGCTGGACGAGGCGTAAGGAAACCCATTTTGACGCAAGAAATGACCTGCGAATTCTCGATGGAAGTGGTGGGCGGACGCACTTTGCGCGTCGCTCGCTGGCGCTGGGACATGGAGAGCGAGCATCTGCCGATCCTGTTCTTCAACGGCATCGGCGCCAATATCGAAGCCGTCGCCCCGCTGGCCGAGGCGCTGACCGACCGGCCCTTCATCATGTATGACATGCCCGGCGTCGGCGGTTCGCCCGATCCGGTGATCCCCTACAACGCCTTCACCGTCGCCTGGCAGACCAAGGAACTGCTCAAGCGCTTCAACGCCGATCAGGTGGACCTGATGGGCGTTTCGTGGGGTGGCGGCATGGCCCAGCACTTTGCCCTGCAACACGGCGATTTCGTGCGGCGCATGGTGCTGATGGCAACCAGCGCGGGAATGTTGATGGTCCCCGGCAATCCGTCTGCACTGACCAAGATGGCCAACCCGCGCCGCTATATCGACAACGGTTACATGGCGAAGAACTTCAAGACGCTATATGGCGGTATGGTCGGCGAAAAGAGCGAACATATCGCCCGCCTTACCCCCCCTTCTCCGCGTGGCTACATGTATCAGCTGCTGGCCATGCTGGGCTGGACCAGCGCGCCGGGGCTGCCGTTCCTGAAAAAGGAAACGCTGATCATGATGGGCGACGCGGACCAGATCGTGCCGCTGTCGAACGGCCATATCCTCAAGACCCTAATCCCCAACAGCCGCCTCGAAGTGTTCGAAGGCGGCGGGCACTTGTTCATGCTCAGCCATCAGGATCAAACCATCGCCACCATTCGGGAGTTTCTGGGCGCTCCCGACCCAGGGCAACGAAAGGCCGCCTGAATGCGCCATATCGCGATCATCGGCTCCGGCCCAGCAGGGTATTACACGGCCGAGGCCGCGCAGAAGCAGTGGGGCGATGACGTTCGCGTCGACATCTTCGATATGCTGCCCGTCCCTTATGGGCTGATCCGCACCGGGGTCGCCCCCGATCACCAGTCGATCAAGGGCGTGTCGCGCCGCTATGAGACCACCGCCCTGTCCGACAACGTCCGCTTCGTCGGCAACGTCAAGATCGGGCGGGACGTCTCGATCGGGGAATTGCAGAACCTTTACGATGCGGTCGTCCTCGCCACGGGCGCGCCGCATGACCGCAAGCTGGACCTGCCCGGCGAAGACCTGGCCGGCGTTTATGGCAGCGCCGCGTTTGTCGGCTGGTACAACGGCCACCCGCAGTTCGCGACGCTCGACCCGGACCTCAGCGGCGATACCGCCGTGGTGATCGGCATGGGCAATGTCGCGCTCGACGTCGCGCGTATCCTCTCCAAGACCCGCGCCGAATTCGATGGCAGCGATATCGTCGCCCACGCGCTGGATGTGCTGGACACGTCCAGACTGCGCCGGATCGTGGTGCTGGGACGGCGCGGGCCGCACCAGATCATGATGACGCCCAAGGAACTGGGTGAGCTTTCCCACCTGTCCCGCGCCGCGCCGCGCGTCGATCCGCAGGACCTGCCCGATGTGGCCGAAGATGCGCTGCTTGAACCGGGGATGCGCAAGTCCGTCAACCACTTGCGCAGCTTCGCGGCCATCCCAGCCAGCCACTACGCCGACACGGATATCGAGATCGAGTTCGACTTCTTCGCCAGCCCCAAGGCGATCCTTGGCACCGACAAGGTCGAAGGGATCGAGGTGGAACGCACCACGGTCGAGGCCGGCCGCGCCATCGGCACCGGTGAGACCTATGTGATCCCCGCCAGCCTGGTGGTGTGCTGCATCGGCTATCAGACCTCGCGCATCCCCGATGTCCCGTTCGATGAACGCGCGGGCCGCTTTGCCAACGACGAAGGGCGCATCCTGCCCGGCCTGTACTGCGTCGGCTGGGCCCGGCGCGGGCCGTCCGGGACGATCGGAACCAACCGCCCCGACGGGTTCGGGATCATCGAAAAGATTGCCGAGGATATCGGCGTCGGCACGGGCAAACAGGGCCGCGCCGGGTTCGATGCGCTGGCGCAGGCGCGCGGGCTGGAAGTCGTCACTTTCCGCGACTGGAAAAAGATCGAAGCTGCCGAGGAACAGCGCGCCCGTGAAGGCGCCCCGCGCGAGAAATTCGTCCACGTCGGCGACATGATCGCGGCGCGCGGATAACCCCGGTCCAACTGTCCACCTGACTGACAAACCCGCGCTTGCCACGAACGGTGAGCCGTGGCTTAATCGCCCAGTTAAATGGCCACCAGTCAGAGTCGGCCATGACGGGAGAGTTCGATATGGCCACTTATGACCTGATCATCCGCAATGGCACGATTGTCGATGGCACCGGCGCCCCGCGCTTTGCCGGCGACGTCGCGGTGAAGGACGGCTTGATCGCCGCTGTCGGCACCGTGCGCGGGGACGCCATGCGCGAGATTGACGCGGGCGGCAAAATCGTCGCACCCGGCTGGGTCGATATTCACACCCACTATGACGGCCAGGCCACGTGGGATGCGGAAATGGCCCCGTCCAGCTGGCACGGCGTGACCACCGTGGTGATGGGCAACTGCGGTGTCGGCTTTGCCCCCGCCGCGCCCGACCGCCACGAATGGCTGATCCGGCTGATGGAAGGGGTGGAAGACATCCCCGGCACCGCGCTGGCCGAAGGGATGAAGTGGGATTGGGAAACCTTCCCCGAATACCTCGACGCGCTGGAACGCCTGCCGCGCACGGTCGATGTCGGCACCCACGTGCCGCACGGCGCGGTGCGCGCCTATGTGCTGGGTGACCGCGAAAAGCCGGGCGCGATCCCGACCGACGATGACATCGTGCAGATGGCCGCCATCGTCGAGGAAGGCGTGCGCGCCGGGGCGCTGGGCTTTTCGACCAGCCGCACCGTGATTCACAAATCGATCGACGGCGAAGTCGTCCCCGGCACCACCGCCACGGCGGAAGAACTGATCGCCATCGGCCGCGCGATGGGCAATGTCGGCCACGGCGTGTTCGAACTCGCCAGCGACCTCAAGCGCGAATGGAACGAGTTTGAGTGGATGGGCGCGATCAGCCGCGAAACCGGCCTGCCCGTCACGTTTGCCGCGCTGCAATCCATCGCCAAGGAACTGCCGCTGTCGGAACAGATCGCGGAGATGGACCGTCAGAACGCGACCGGCGCGAACATCGTCGCGGCCATCGCGCTGCGCGGCAATGGCATCATCATGGCCTGGCGCGGCACG
The DNA here is from genome assembly GCA_041909515.1 of Novosphingobium sp. Lineage (GTDB taxonomy): Bacteria > Pseudomonadota > Alphaproteobacteria > Sphingomonadales > Sphingomonadaceae > Novosphingobium. Next base: position 32,101 of record JAYRDH010000029.1, read on the forward strand.
GTCCACCCGTTCCGCTTCCGCCCCAGCGTCGCCGAACTCGACACACTGCCGTGGGATGAAGCCGTCGCCCGCCTGAAGGACCCCGCGTTCAAGGCCCGCGTCCTGTCCGAAGCCAACGTCTATCCGGAAAGCGACATCGTCCACCTCTATCGCGTGATTGCCGAAGGGTGGGCTGCGCAGTTCGAAATGGACGCCGATTTCGATTACGAACCCGGCCCCGACGCCAGCATCGCCGCCCGCGCGGCGGCAGCGGGCAAATCGGCCGACGAATACGCCTATGACCTGCTGACGGCGGATGACGGCACCGGCTTCATCTATCTGCCGATCCTCAACTATGCCGACGGAAACCTTGATTTCCTTGAAGAATTGCAGAACCGTGACGACTGCGTGAACTCGCTGTCCGATGGCGGGGCGCATTGCGGCACGATCTGCGACGCGGCCAGCCCGACCTTCATGCTCCAGCACTGGGTGCGCGATCGCAAGCGCGGTGGGCGACTGTCGCTGGAACACGCGGTCAAGCGCCAGTGCCTTGATACCGCGCGGCTCTATGGCCTCGACGATCGCGGCGTGATCGCGCCGGGTTATGTCGCCGACCTCAACGTAATCGATTTCGACAACCTGCAACTCGGCAAGCCGTGGATGGCGTTCGATCTGCCCGCTGGCGGCAAGCGTCTGCTGCAACGGGCCAAAGGCTATGTCGCCACGATCAAATCGGGCGTTATCACGTTCGAGAATGGTAACTGGACGGGCGCAACCCCCGGCGGATTGATCCGCGGGCCGCAGCGCGCCGCCATGCTGGAGGCAGCTGAATAACATGAGCATGACCGTAGTCCGCGTCGGATCCCCGGCCAGCTTGGAAACCCTGCTGCCGGGCACCGCCGACGATCCCGGCCAGCCCGGCCCCGGCGAAATCCGGGTCAAGCTGGCCGCATCCTCGCTCAACTTCCATGACTTCGCGGTCGTGGCTGGGATGATCCCGACCGAGGCAGGCCGCATCCCGATGTCGGACGGCGCGGGCACGGTCGCGGCCGTTGGCGACGGCGTGACCGAGTTCAAGGTGGGCGATCTGGTCGTGTCCACCTTCTTCCCGGACTGGCTGGACGGCGCGGTGCCGTCCGCCTCGTTCACCCGCGTGCCGGGTGACGGGATCGATGGCTATGCCCGGCAGGCTGTGGTCACTCCGCAGCACTGGTTCACCCGCGTCCCCGCGGGCTATTCCGCTGCCGAAGCCGCCACGCTGACTTGTGCGGGCCTCACCGCATGGCGCGCGCTGTTCGTGGACGGGGCGGTGAAGCCCGGTGACACGGTGCTGGTGCAAGGGACCGGCGGCGTTTCGATCTTTGCGCTGCAATTCGCCAAGGCGGCGGGCGCGCGGGTGATCGCGACCAGCTCTTCCGACGAAAAGCTGGAACGCCTGAAGGCGCTCGGCGCGGATCAGCTGATCAATTACAAGGAAAACCCGGCCTGGGGCATGAAAGTGCTGGAACTGACCGGCGGCGTTGGGGTGGATACCGTGGTCGAAATCGGCGGATCGGGCACGCTCGACCAGTCGATGATGGCCACCCGCGTCGGCGGGCATGTGGCGCTGATCGGGGTGCTGGCGGGCTTTGCGGGGCCAGTCCAGACCGCGCTCCTCATGGCCAAGAACCTGCGCGTCCAGGGCCTGACCGTGGGTAGCCGCGCCCAGCAACTGGCGATGATCGCCGGGATCGAGGCCAACGGCATCAAGCCGGTGATTTCCCACCACTTCCCGCTGGTCGAACTGGCCGCCGCGTTCCAGCATCAGGCCGCGAACAAGCACTTCGGCAAGATCGTGATCGATATTTAGGGTCTGGACCTACTGACCCAGAAGCGAGTGCAGGAGACAGGCGGGCCGTCAGCGGATCTCGAACTAGTTATGATCCTGGTGCACACTTTTGCGTGCCGCTACCCAATGGAATTTCAAACTGACCCACTACCGAACGGTTGGGAATGATGATTAAGCTTTGGCTTTAGCAAAGTGTCACCAAAGTGACTATCAAATCATCATTGCACCTCTAATTCACCACTATTTGATATTTCCCGCAAGCACTTAAAAAAATAAGCAAATAACATTTTGAAATCAACGTCAATATTACTATCATCGCCGAGATTATTTATATATAACCATAAGGTATTGCGCAGCCCGCTTCTCCATTCTTTAGATAATTTTGATTTTGAATTAATGATACTCATGAAAAACCTATAACCGAGATCACTTATCCTAATCTTATCATTTTCACCTCGAAACATAGTTATCATTAATATGTTTGAGTACATATGTTTTTTATCTTCGATTTTTCTACCGGTTATCAGAGAGGTATATAATTGAAGAAGATACAGAAATGATATAATCGCTATCAGATCGCCATCATTTGTATCCCTAGAAATTGACGCATTATCACTTTTAATCGCTTTAAATATTATTTCGCGAACCATTACGCTCGCAGACTCTTCATAAGTTAAATTTTTATCATATTTTATAAATTTATATTTTATCTTATTTAAAAGCCCACGCGGCTCACAGCCTTTCCCAATGCCAAACCATAAAACCGATTGAATTGCATTATCGGTGTCCACATGAGTTTCGCATTGTCGCCAAAGCCCCTTAGAGGCTGACTCATAAAGAAGCGGCCTGATTACCGGCATTTGCGATGCGGCGGGTGATCTGGTTGACAGAGGCGATGAAGAGCCACGTGGTGGCGCTTTCCACGGTTCTCTCGAAGTCCTTGGC
>JAYRDH010000030.1:0-12447 GCA_041909515.1 Novosphingobium sp.
CCGGTCGCGCTGGCGCTGACCCGGCGGATGCTGTGGCACTTTTCCGGCGATGCCGGGCCGGGCGGGGCGCTGGCGGTCGACGCCGCGCTCAACATCGCGCTGGGGGCCAAGGGCGACGTCCACGAAGGCGTTGCGGCTTTCCTGGAAAAGCGCGCGCCTGATTTCCCGCTGACCGTCGGCGCGGACACGCCTGCCACGCCGTGGTGGCCCGACGAACCGGAAACCCGGCGCTAGGCGGTTATCAGAGCGGATTGTCCAGCTGGATGATCGCCTCGGTGCTCTTGCGCTTGCCGTCCCACGGCTGGCGCGGGGCGTTCAGCGCGGCCAGCACCGGCGCATCGCGGCCGTAAAGGTCGTTGAACTGGCCCAGCTTGCCCGAAATGTCAGACGCCATCGTGAAATAGGTCAGATAGACCGGGAAAGTCCGGGTCATCGGCACGCGGGTGTATTCGCCCGACTTGACGATCTCGACCGCCTCTTCCTTGCTCAAGCCGCCGCCCAGGATGCCCATCGTGATCGCCAGTTCCAGTGCGCGCTCCGTGCGGATGCAGCCGTGGCTGAGCGCGCGGGCCGCCTGGTTGAACAAGTGCCGGCCGGGGGTGTCGTGCAGGAAGATCGCATGCTCGTTCGGCATGTCGAGCTTCATCATGCCCAGTGCGTTCTTCGGTCCCGGCTGCTGGACGACATAGATCGTGCCGTCCTTGGCCTTGGTCACCTTGTAATTCTCCCGCGTGGCGCGGGCCGGGTTGGCGAGCAGTTGCGCACCCAGCCCTTCGCCCTTCACGATCGACTGCGGCACGGTCCAGGTGGGGTTGAAGATCACGCCTTCGACCACTTCGGCCAGCTGCGGGGTCGCGGTGCGGCCCGGCTTGCCAACGATGGTGCGATAGCTGCGGATGATCTCGTTATCGACCGTCAGGCGCAGCTGGAATTCGGGCACGTTGGTGAGCAGGTAGGCCTTGCCCAGATCGCGCGGCATCCACCGCCAGCGGTCCAGATTGACGCGCAGCAGGTTGCGGGTCGTCTTGTTCGCCGCCGGGGTGGCGGCCAGCGTGGCTTTCAGCACGGCATAGTCGGGATGAGTCGGGGCCAGCGCTTCAATCGCGCCTGCGATGTCACCGCTCGCCAGCGCCTGCGCCATCACGGTTTCGGTGGGCGAGGCCTCGACATCGGGATCGACCACGAACCACTGGTGCCGCGCATCCATCCGGGTGCGGCCATCGCGCATATCCTCCACCAGCCAGGTAAAGCTGCGGCTGGCCTGCGCATCCAGCGCCCCGCCCGGCCCGGCCAGAATCGCCGCGCGCAGATCCGCCAGTTGATAGTCCGCCGGGACCAGCCCGTGCTTGCCGATCTGCTCGATCACGCCGGCCAGGGCCTCTGCGTTGGCGAGGCTCCACGTCATGACCGGATCAATCGCCGGGGCGGGCGGCAGCGCGATCGCCGCCGGATCGGTGGGGACCGCAACCGGTGCCTGGGTGGCGGGGGAAACAGGCTGGGCCGGAACCGGAGCGGGCGCCGGCAGGATGTTTTCCGGCGCGCTGGCGGATTGGGCCACGGCGGCGCTGGCCCCCAGCAACAGCGAAATCCCCAGAAGTGCCCGGCCAGCACCGCGCGTGCGGCCGATCATGCCCCGAAACTGCATCGTCAACTCCATTCGGCCGGTGGGCCGGTAATCCCTCTGGGCGCCTTTTGCCCGCAAGCAGTCATCCCTTCAAGCATCGCGCCTTGCGGTAAGCTGAATTGCCCCCGGCAATTGTCCCCGTCCGTCGAAGCCGGGACACCGTTCATCGACCACCGCTGCCCGCACGATCAGGGCGGCTTATGCAGTTTTGGCCCGGCGCGGATGGTCTTGCCAAATGCGCCGCGTGTATTATATACATAATACAGCAATTCATTTCAGGAAGCCCTTGTCGCATGACCCAGTTCCGCTCTGCCCTGATCGCCGCCCTGCTGGCCGCTGCCGCACCCCTGCCCGCGTTTGCCCAGACGGCGGAAGCCCCGGTCGCCGCCGCTACCCAGTCCGAACATGACAAGCTGTTCGCGCTGTTCGCCGCGTCCGACGAAGCCAGCATGAAGCGCAACCCGATCGGCGCGCTGTTCCGGGGCGACATGCGCTATGCCGACCGGCTGGGTGATTACCTGACGCCCGAATACAACGACGCCGAACGCGCCGCCGCCACCGATGAACTGGCGCAGCTGGGCCGGATCGACCGCACCAAGCTGTCCGCGACCGACAAGATCGCCTATGACGTGTTCAAGCATGACCGCAGCGAAATGCTGAAGGGCCTGACCCCGGAAATCCTGGCGCTGACCGAAGTGCGCCCGATCAACCACTTCTTCGGGTTCCACACGTTCTATCCGACGCTGGCCAGCGGCAAGACCGGCATCCCGTTCAACACGGTGGTCGATTACGAGAACAACCTGAAGCGCCATGCCGATTACGTGAAGCTAATCGACCGTTCGATTGCCAAGTTCCGCGAGGGGCAGAAGTCGGGCGTGGTCGAAACCAAGATGACGATCCGCAACGTGATCGAACAGCTTGATACCCAGCTGAAGCTGCCGGTCGAGGAATCGCCGTTCTGGGAGCCGGTGAAGAAGTTCCCGGACAGCTTCACCCAGGCCGACAAGGACCGCCTGACCGCCGAATACCGCACGGCCATCGCCGAACAGATTTATCCCGTCCATCAGCGGCTGCGCGATTACCTGCGCGACGATTACCTGGCCAGCGCGCGCGACAGCTTTGGCCTGTCGCAGATGAAGGGCGGCGCGAAGCTCTACGATCAGCAGATCGCCAACACCACGACCATGCCGATGAAGGCGGCCGAGATTCACAAGCTGGGCCTGTCCGAGGTGAAGCGGATTCGCGGCGAAATGGAAAAGGTGAAGACCGAAGTCGGCTTCAAGGGGACGCTGGCGGAATTCTTCAACTTCATCCGCACCGACCCGCAGTTCAAGCGCAAGAGCCGTGAGGAAATCACGCAGCGCTATTACGACATCGGCAAGCTGGTGGACGCCAAGGTCGGCGCCTATTTCAAGGTCCTGCCCAAGTCGCCGCTGCAGATCCGCCCGTACGAGGAATTCCGCGAGAAGTTCGAAGCGGGCGGCTCGTACCAGCAAGGCACGCCCGATGGCAGCCGCCCCGGCACGTTCTATTTCAACGCCTATGACCTGCCCAGCCGCACCACGCCGGGCGAAGTGACGCTGTACCTGCACGAAGGCGCGCCGGGGCATCACTTCCAGATCAGCCTTGCCCAGGAAAACGCCGCGCTGCCCGCATTCATGCGGTTTGGCGGCAACACCGCCTATGTCGAAGGCTGGGCGCTCTATGCCGAAACGCTGGGCTACGAGATGGGCTTCTACAAGGACCCCTATTCACGCATGGGCACGCTGGACGATGAAATGCTGCGCGCGATGCGGCTGGTCGTCGATACCGGCATCCATTCCAAGGGCTGGACCCGCGATGAGGCGATTGCCTACATGCTGGCCAATTCCAGCATGGGCAAGACCGACGCCACCGCCGAAGTCGAACGCTATATCGCCATTCCCAGCCAGGCGCTGGCCTACAAGATAGGCGCGCTGACGATCCAGCGGCTGCGCGGACAGGCGGAAAAGCAGCTGGGCAAGAAGTTCGACATCCGCGAATTTCACGATCAGGTGCTTCATACCGGCGCCCTGCCGCTGCCGGTGCTGGAGGCCAAGATCAAGGCCTGGATCAAGACGGTGAAGGCCGCGAAGTAAGCGTCCACCGTTCCCTCGCCAGCCGATCCGCCAGGCGGATCAACGGCTGGCGGGGGAGCGCGGCTATCAGGCGACGTCGATCCGGTCCGCGAACAGCAGGCGGCCACCCGAAAGGTGCCACAGCGCCTCGTTGAACTGGTCCGGCGCCATTGCGAAGCAACCTTCACTGCGGCCCAGCTTGCCTTGCTTCGAAATCCACGTGGGCGAGGCATAAGTCGCCGGGTGCATCACGATCGCGCGGTCCAGCGCGTTCGAATTGTCGTGATCCAGCCCTTCCAGCCGGATCGATGTGCCGTACTTGCCCTTGTACCATTCGCAGGTCAGGTAGGCCCCGCGCGAGGTCGCTTCCGATCCGGGGACGTTCGAAAATTCCTGCAGGAACCCGCTGTGATCGCGGTCCGACCCGCGCCCGTGGCTGACGTAGAACGAGCGGATGTCGCCCCGTTCCAGGTTCACGAAGTGAAAGCGCGGCAGGCTGGACGGACGGGCGAAATCGGAAATGCCGACGATATCGTGCCGCCACACGGCAGTGCCAGCGCGTTCCAGTTCGCGCTTGGCGATTTCCACCAGCTTGCGGTCATAGGCGGGATTGGGGACCACGGCGGTCGGCAGCACGGGTTCGACCGGGGCAGCCGGAACCGGCGGGGTCACGCCCAGCGCCTGGTCGAAAGCATCGGTCAGCGATTGCCCCAGCGCGCGGGCCGGCAAGGCCAGCCCCGTGCCGACGGCCAGCGCTCCGCGGATCAGACTGCGTCGATTGATATTCTGCGACATAGCGACTGTGGATAACCCAATCCGGAACGAGTCGCCAAGCCCTTAGGCGGCAGAACCACGCCCGGCCGCGCCCAACCGTTCCAGCGCCGCGCCATCGACCCGCATCACGGTCCATTCATCCATCGAACGCGCGCCCAGCGCCTGATAGAACCCGATCGCGGGCGCGTTCCAGTCCAGCACCGACCATTCCAGCCGGGCGCAGTCCCGCTCCACCGCCAGCGCGGCCAGGTGCGACAGCAGCGCCTTGCCCAGCCCGGAGCCGCGCGCGGCGGGCCGCACGAACAGGTCTTCCAGATAGATGCCGGGGCGACCTTCGAAGGTGGAGAAGTTGTGAAAGAACAGCGCGAAGCCCTGCGGAATGCCGCTAAGCTCGCCAATCACCACTTCGGCATAGGGCCGCGCGCCAAACAGCTTGGCCCCCAGCACCGCTTCGTCAAAGCGGACTTCATGGGCCAGCTTCTCGTACTCGGCCAGTTCGCGGATCAGCTGCGCGATCAGCGGCAGGTCAGCAGCGGCTGCAGGGCGGATCGAAAGGGTCATGCAGGCTTACTCCCAGCCAGAAATCTTGCCGCCAGTCGCGGCCACAGGATGCCCAGCGCCAGCCCGGCCATGACCAGCGCGAACGCGGTCAGCTTCCAGCCGGGCAGGGCTTCACCCATCCATAACGCCGATGCGCCAAGGCCGAACACCGGCACCAGCAGCGACAGCGGCGCGACGCTGGCAGCGGGATAGCGGCCCAGCAACCAGCCCCACGCGCCATAACCGAACATCGTGTTGCCCACCGCCTGCCATGCCACCGCAGCCCAGGTCTTGCCATCGGCGTTCGCGATCCCGGTAGAGATCGCGTCCCAGCCTTCGGTCAGCAGCGCCAGCACGACCAGCGGCGGCACCGCGAACACGCTGGACCACACGACATAGGCCAGCATGTTGACCGGCCCCGCCGCGCGCGAGGTCATGTTGCCAAGCGCCCAGCACAGCGCCGCCCCGACGACCAGCGCCAGCCCCAGCGGGGTGGCGCTGCCATCGGTATGCAGCGCGATAATTGCCAGCCCGCCCACCGCCAGCGCCAGCGCGGCGATCTGGAACGGGGCCACCCGCTCCCCCGTCAGCCGCATCGACAGGGCGATGGTGAAGAACGCCTGCGTCTGCACTACCAGCGAAGCGAGGCCCGGCGTGATATCCGCGCGCATCGCGGTGAACAGCAGACCAAACTGCCCCGCCCCGATCAGCACGCCATAAGTCGCCAGATTGCGCCACGACACCGCCGGACGCGGGATGAACAACGCCAGCGGCAGGAACGCGAAAGCAAACCGCAGCGCCGCCAGCGTCAGCGGCGGCAAGTGCGCCAGCGCCAGCTTGATCACCACGAAATTGGTGCCCCACACCGCCATGACGGTCAGCGCCAGCAACAAGTGCAGCGGCGGCAGGACGGAGCGGTTGGCGGCAGTCATGCGCGGGCCTTTAGCGCGCTGACGCGCGACTGTCAGTGGCGGATTACCATTTCATCGCCTTGCAGTTCCACTTTGCCCAGCTTGCCCAGCACGCTTTGCCCCAGCAAGTTCACGCCCAGCCCGCGCACGACCACGGCGGGTACCTGGGTGAACTCCGTCTCGCCCAGCGCCAACGTGTCCAGCGTGACCCGCGCGCCATAGCCGGGACCGGAGGCGGTTTGCAGCATCGGCACGAAACTGTCGGGATCGACGCTGATCCCCAGCGCCTCGGCGTCTTCCTCGGTCAGGGCGACCATGTCGGCCCCGGTATCGACCAGGAACCGGGCATCCTGCCCGTTGACCAGCGCGGTGGTGTGGAACTGCCCGGAGGAATCCCGCCGGATTACCGTGACATAGGCGTTGCCCGCGCTGTCGCTATCCGCCGCTTCGCTCGCCACCGCGACGTGTGCGTCCCCCTTGGACCGGGGGATCGCCACGGCGAGCAGGGCCATCAGGCCGATGGCGGACAGGGCAATGGCCAGCAGCCGGTACATTCCCCCTGAATATCAGGCAGGTATTACCGCTTTGCGAACGGGAGTTTGCCTAGGCTTATTTGCCGTGCAGGCTATCCATGCTGGGCACCGCGCCGCTTTCAATCTCGGCGGCCTTTTCCTCGACCAGCCGGACGATGTGGTCGATCATGCCGTCGTCCTGCACGTGATGATCGGTCACGCCGCGCAAGTAGACCATGTGCTTGCCGTTGCCGCCGCCGGTTACGCCGATGTCGGTTTCACGCGCCTCGCCGGGACCGTTGACGACGCAGCCCAGCACCGACAGGCTCATCGGGGTCTTGATGTGGCTGAGGGCGTCTTCCAGCTTCTGGACAGTGCGGATCACGTCAAAGCCCTGCCGTGCGCAGCTGGGGCAGGATACGACCCGCACACCGCGGGTGCGCAGGCCCAGGCTTTTCAGGATTTCATAGCCGACCCGCACTTCCTCTTCCGGTTCTGCGGACAGCGAGACGCGGATCGTATCGCCCACCCCGGCCCACAGCAGGTTGCCGATGCCGATGGAGGATTTCACCGTCCCGCCGATCAGCCCGCCAGCCTCGGTAATGCCCAGGTGCAGCGGGCAATCGACCGCGTCGGCCAGCCCCATATAGGCGGCAACCGCCAGAAACACATCGCTGGCCTTCACCGCCACCTTGTATTCGTGGAAATCGTGATCCTGCAGCAGCTTGATATGATCAAGTGCGCTTTCCACCAGCGCTTCGGGGCAAGGCTCGCCGTATTTTTCCAGCAGGTCCTTTTCCAGACTGCCCGCGTTCACCCCGATGCGGATCGCACAGCCGTTGGCCTTGGCCGCGCGGACCACTTCGGCGACGCGATCCGCCGAACCGATATTGCCGGGGTTGATCCGCAGGCAGGCCGCGCCCGCATCGGCGGCTTCCAGCGCGCGCTTGTAATGAAAATGGATATCCGCGATCAGCGGGACGCGTGCCGCCTTGGCGATCTTGCGGAAGGCGGCGGTGCTGTCCTCGTCCGGGCAGGACACGCGGATCAGGTCGGCCCCGGCTTCCTCGCAGCGGCGGATCTGGTCGATCGTTGCCACCGCGTCGGACGTCAGGGTGTTGGTCATGGTCTGCACGGTGATCGGCGCATCGCCGCCCACGGGCACGGCGCCCACCATGATCTGCCGGGACGTGCGCCGCGCGATATCGCGCCAGGGTCTGATCGATGACATGGTGCGCGATATAGGTTGCGCGGCGGCTTCGCGCAAACGGGGAGTTGCGCGCTAGAACACCTGCGCGAACAGGAATTCCGGATCGATATGGTCGCCCACCCGGAAGGTGATGTCCGCGACCTTGTCAAAGCCATAGCGGCGATAGAATCGATGCGCCCCGTCGTTATAGGCATAGACCGAAATCTGCACTTCATCGGCCTTGCGAGCGGCAAATTCGCCCATCGCCCAGTCCATCAGCGCCCCGCCGATGCCCATGCCAGTCGCGTTCGGATCAGTATAGAGCTGCTTCAGCTCCATCACGCTGTTCCCGCGCGCGTGCTCCGGAAAGCCGCAGGTCAGGCCGATCTTGCAGTACCCCACCAGCCGCCCGCCTGCCTCGGCCAGGCGATAGAGCCGCGCCGGATTGGCCAGTTCCGCCGCGATGGCCGGTTCGGACAGGCTTTCGGCCAGGAATGTGTTCAGGTTTTCTTCGCTGTAGAGGTGGCCGAACTTGGCAATGAAGCTATCGGTCGCCAGCCGCGAGATGGCCGGAATGTCGGCTTCGGTGGCAGCGCGCAGGATCGGTTCCATCAGTAGGCCTTGGTCAGGATGCGGGGGACAGCAGCGGCGAATCGGCTGGAAGGCAATGGCCCTTCCGCCCCAGCTTCTGCTATGCTGCCCCCATGATGACAAGCATGAGCCGCCGGACACTGGCAATCGCCGCATTGACCCTGGCGCTGGGCGCCACATTTCCGGCGGCCGCGCAGGCAAAAGAAGGACCTTCCATGACCCAACCCGCCGCTCCGACCTGGAGCCTGGCCATCCACGGCGGCGCCGGCACGATGTCGCGCGAGAAGATGACGCCGGAGAAAGAGGCCGAATACAAGGCCGCGCTGGCAGTTGCGCTCGAAGCCGGCAGCAAGGTCCTGCGCGAAGGCGGGACCAGCCTCGACGCGGTCGAAGCGGCGGTGAAGGTGCTGGAGGACGACCCCCACTTCAACGCCGGGCGCGGCGCGGTGTTCACTTACAACGGCGTGAATGAACTTGACGCCGCGATCATGGACGGGCGCACCCGCGCCGCCGGGGCGGTGACCGGCGTCACCCACATCAAGCACCCGATCACGGCCGCGCGCACCGTGATGGAAAAGAGCCCGCACGTATTCCTCTCCCGCGAAGGGGCCGAGGAATTCGCGCGCGAACAGGCGCTCGAAATGGTCGATCCCGATTACTTCGCCACGCCCGAACGCTGGCGCCAGCTGGAGGAACTAAAAGCGAAGAAGCTCGGCTGGTTCGACGTGGACCTGAAATACGGCACGGTCGGCGCGGTGGCGGTGGACGGATCGGGCAACGTTGCCGCCGCGACCTCCACCGGCGGGCTGACCGGTAAGCGTTGGGGCCGGATCGGTGATTCCCCGATCATCGGCGCGGGCACCTATGCCGACAACCGCGCCTGCGCGATCAGCGCGACCGGGGCGGGCGAATTCTTCATCCGCGAAGGCGTGGCGCACGAAATCTGCGCGCGGATGCGCTTTACCGGCGAAGGCCCGCAACTGGCCGCCGACACGGTGATGGCCAATGTTGCGGCGCTGGGCGGGGACGGCGGCGTAATCGTCGTGACGCCCAAGGGCGAGGCGATTTTCAGCTTCAACACGCCGGGCATGTACCGCGGCCGCGCCACCAGCGCCGGGGTGAAGGAAGTCGCGGTGTTCAAGGACTGAGACAACATTCAACCGTCACCCTGAACTTGTTTCAGGGTCCATCTCTCGTCATGCACGGGCTGTGCTGGCTGAGAGATGGACCCTGAAACAAGTTCAGCATGACGGGAGTTGGATGGGCAGCGACTTGCTGACTACCCGTGCTTGTCCGCCTTGCGCTGGCCCAGCCGCATGCCGGATTCCAGCCGCGCGCGCAGCTGGGTGTAGTAAGCTTCCAGAAACGCCCGCTCATCCCCCGCGCCCGGTTCCCAGCCGATCTTGCGGCAGATCGCGGTGTGGACCGCGACCAGTGCTTCGGGGCGGTTTTCGCGCAGGACGCGCTCCAGCGTCTGCAATTCGAACTCACCGTAAACCGCCAGTTCCGCCTCGCCAAAGCGGTACTGCGCGCCGGTCGCGGCGCTGTGGCCGCTGGCGGCGGTGGGCGTGGTGGACAGCACCGCTTCCAGCTTGCGCCGGGGCGCTTCGACCACCCAGGTTCCCGCCACCAGATCGCCCGCGCGCAGCCGGTCGCGGTTGAAGAACGGAAACAGGCCGAACACCAGGAACCACACCGTCGCCGCCACCCCGGCCGCGCCCATGTTGTCCGCGCCGCTGTTCGTCACGATCATCGCCACCGGCAGGAACAGTTCGATGTCGCGCAGCAGGTTGCGGGCCAGCACCATTTCGGTGGTCAGCCGCCCCCCATCGCGCGCGGCGATGCGCAGGCCGGTCAGCCGCTTGCCCGGCGTCGCCCCGCGCGGGCCGAGTTCGAAGAACAGGAAGTAGGCATGGCGGAACAGGAACATCACCGCGATCCACAGCACCACCAGGAATTCACTGGCCCGCGCGATTCCCTTGTCGCCCTTGGCCAGCGCCTCGCTGCGCAGATCGCCCACGCCTGATCCCAGATAGGCCAGCAGCAGCGTGGTCGAAATCATCAGCACCACGATGAACAGCAGGTCGATCAGCAGCGCCCCCAGCCGGCTGCCCCGGCTGCCGACCACGATCGGCAAGGCGATCCCCTCTGGCGTGATCATCACGCGCCGCCGGTCGTTTTTCGCCGTAAGACTGGCCGCACCGCCGCTCATGCCGCCTCGCTGCCCGAAGGCGTGCGGCGGAAGGCGAAGAAGTACGCCAGCCAGATCGCCAGCATCGAATAGCCGATGACGTAACGCCCGGTGGTATCGTCCACCAGCTGCCGCCCAAACCCTTCCAGCATGCCCGCAATCACCAGCATCAGCACCACGCCCGCCATCACCACGGCGGCGCGCTGGCCGGCCTCCGCCACGGCCTGCATCACCCCGCGCGTGCCGGGAAAGGCCATCGACCGGCCCACATGCAGCCCCGCCGCCCCCGCCAGCAGGATCGCCAGCAGCTCGGTCGTGCCGTGGATCGAAAGCCAGCCGATGAAGTCCGTCGCCAGCCCCTTGTCGTGGTAGAGCCACACCATCGCCCCCAGCGTCGCGGTGTTCTGCACCAGCAGCAGCAGTGGCGGCACGCCAAACGCAAAGCCCAGCGCAAAGCACATGATCGCCACCCCGGCGTTGTGGCTGAACAGATAGGCCGCGAACATCGACAGCCCGTCATCCTGCGCACTGCCGAACAGCGTATCGCGCAAGACCTCACGCGTGGCGCCGGGAACGCGGGCATCCTGAAACTGGCCGGGGACCAGCGCGTAATACCAGTCGGGGTCGTTGCTCACCAGCAGCCAGCCGACCAGCGTGCCCGCCGCCATCACCGCGAAAGCGACCAGCAGTTCCGGCCAGATTGCCCGGACCGCGCGGCTCCATTCGCCGCCCAGAAACCGCGCCAGCCAGCCCGCCAGCGTGGTACGCGGGCCATAGACCAGGAACCACGCGCGCTGCACCAGCGCTTCCAGATAAGCCAGCGTCGCCGCATCGAGCGAGGTTTCCCGCGCGACCGACAGGCTGGAGGCAACCGTGCGATAGAGCACCGGCAGCGCCAGCACATCCTCGTCCGACAGCCGCCGCCAGCGGCCCGCTTCCATCCGGGTGACGATGGCCTCCAGCCGCTTCCAGTCGCCCTCACGCTCCTGCCGGAACCGGTCGGAGCGCAGCGCCGCGGCTTCGATCGCCGCATCGCTGGCGGCGGCATCCCCGCCCAGCAGTCCGAAGAACGCCATCAGCCAATCGCTCCCTTGCGCTTGATCGCCAGATAGGCGTCGATCAGCCGCGTGCCGATCCGGTCATGCGGCGCCTCGATCACGTCCACGCCCAGCGCCCGCAGCCGCGACAGCACCAGCGCGCGCTGGCGCAGCAGGGCATCGGCGGTCGCGGCCATCGCCAGATCCTGCATATCGTCAGGGCGCTGCGCGGCGATCCCGTCCAACTCGGCATCGGCCAAGGTCACGAACAGCACCAGATGCTTCGCGGTCAGCCGCCCGATGCTCTCGATCATCAATTGCGCGCTGGTCGGATCGGTGAAGTCGGAAAACACCACGACCAGACTGCGGCGTTTGAGCCGCCCGGCCAACGTCGCCAGCGCCAGCGTAAAATTAGGCTCCTGCGCGTGGTAATCCAGCGCGGCGGCGGCGGATTGCAGGCGGGCAAAGTCGCGCGCGTCGGTGACGAAGGGCGTGAACACTTCCGGCCGCGCGGCGAACCCGAACAGCGCGATCCGGTCCCCCGCCTTCAGCGCGACATAAGCCGTGGTCAGCGCGGCGGTGACCGCGCGGTCGATCCGGGCGAGGCCGTCCACCGGCTCGCACATCGCCTGCCCGCAATCGAACGCGAAGACGATCTGGTTGTTGCGCTCCGCCTCGAACTCCTTGGCGTAAAGCTGGGCGTGGCGGGCGCTGGATTTCCAGTCAATCCGGCGTCGGTCGATGCCGGGCTGATATTCGGCCAGCGCCTCGAACACGGTGCCTTCGCCGCGCATCCGCCGCGCGATCAGGCCGAACTGCGCGTCCTTCAGGAACGCCTGCAGCGCGGGGGAGCGGACCGGGGCAAGGTTGGGCCAGACCCGCATCTGCGCCGCCACGCCGCGCGAAACCTGCCGCGCGCCGAGGCCGAGCGGCCCGGTCCAGCGCAGCCACAGCCGCTCCACCGCGCCGGTCCCGCGCCGGT
>JAYRDH010000030.1:12457-33803 GCA_041909515.1 Novosphingobium sp.
GCAAAGTGCAGGGTCCCGCACCAGCCCTCGCCCGCCTGCTCTGGCGCGGTCAGCGGAACCGTGCCGCGCCCGCCGGGCAGCAGCCGGTCATCCGTAGCCAGCGCCGCCTCGACCTGATGCGGGCGGCCCTGCCGGAACTGTGCGCTGACATTGAGCCAACTATCACCGCCCACCTCGCTGTCCGGCGGCAGGGTCAGCGCGACATCCTCCACCTGTCCGGCCAGCAGTGCATCGAGCAGGACCAGCAGCACCAGCGCCAATCCGATCACCGGCGCAATCACCCACGCCCCCGGCGCCAGCGCGCCGATCAGCAGCGCGACCGGGGCAGCCCCGGCCACCAGCCAGCCCGCACGTGCGGTAGGGATCAGGGCGGGACGCAGGGTCATCCAGCGGCCGGGTGTGGTGCTTCGGCAAGCTCAGCACGAGCGGTTTGGGGTTTGCCGCGCACAGCGGTTTGTTGGGTGCGGCACGCGACAACCCCCGCTCGCCCTGAGCCTGTCGAAGGGCCTGCACGCAGCCCGCCCATCAGCGCGGTGCCTCGGTCGCGGCGATCAGGTCGGCGACCAGCGCTTCCACCTGCTTGCCCTCGATCTCTGCCGCTGGCGACAGCAGCAGGCGGTGGCGCAGGACAGCGGGGGCAAGCGCCTTTACATCATCGGGCAGCACGTATTCGCGCGCATCCACCGCCGCGCGGGCGCGGGCGGCATTGGCCAGCAGCACAGCGGCGCGCGGACTGGCCCCGGATGACAGGTCCGCGCTTTCCCGCGTCGCGCGGATCAGGCGGACGATGTAATCGACCACGCTGTCAGCCAGCGTCACGCCCTTCACCGCCAGCGCCGCCGCCGCGATCACATCGGCATTGGCCACCGCACCGACGCCCAGGTCAGCCGGGCGCGACGGACCGGCGCGTTCGCCAAAAGTCGCCACGATCCGCGCCTCTTCCGCCGCGCTGGGATAGGGCACCAGCAGCTTGAACAGGAACCGGTCCAGCTGCGCTTCGGGCAAGGGATAGACGCCCTGACTCTCGATCGGGTTCTGCGTTGCGACCACCAGAAAGCTGGCGGTCAGCGGGTGCGCGGTGCCGTCCAGCGTGACGCGGCGCTCCTGCATCGCTTCCAGCAATGCGGCCTGCGTCTTGGGCGGGGTGCGGTTGATTTCATCGGCCAGCAGCAGCTCGCAGAAGATCGGGCCGCGCGTCAGGGTGAACTGGCTGGTCTGGAAGTTGAAAAGGTTCGATCCCAGAATGTCCCCCGGCATCAGGTCCGGCGTGAACTGGATGCGCCCGAAATCGAGGCCCAAACTGGCGGCAAAGCTTTGCGCCAGAAACGTCTTGGCGGTGCCCGGCGGGCCTTCCAGCAGGACATGGCCCTGCGCCAGCAGCGCGACCAGCAGCGCATCGACCGTATCGGCCTGACCGACCACGGCCTTGCCCACTTCGGCCCGGATCGCGCGGGCCAGCGTGCCAACGTCTGCCAAGGTCATTGAGGTCATCGGGTGAGAGTCCTTTCAAGCGAATGGAGCGTCTGCGCGGCACGCAGCAAATCGGCAGGGCGGCGAGCGGCGCGCAGGGCAGCAGCGGCGGCGGAAAACGGCATCAGGTCTGGCGCGCGGGCAGCCAGTGCGCGGTCAATCGCGGCTTCGGTGGCGGGACCGTCCAGCCGGTGCGGCAGGGCCAGCGCGCGCGCCAGCCGGTCGCGCGCGGCATCGGCATAGGGCGCGCCGATCAGGTGCAAACGCCGGGTCCGGCGGACCAGCGCGGCGGCGTTCGACACCAGCGCGCGCTTGCCGAACGCGATGCCGCGCCCGGCCAGCAGCGGCGGCCCGAACCGGTGGAACGCCCGCCAGCCAATCACCAGCACCGCCAGCAACAGGCACAGCGTGGCGGCGAGGAACGGCGGGGTGAACGCCAGCGTCAGCAGGTTCTGCGAGCGGCCATAACCGTTGAGCGTCAGATCGAACGCCACGACCTTGTCCCCGCCGTCCAGCACTTCGCGCACCAGCGCTTCGGCCAGCACGGCATTGGGCGCATCCGCGAACGCCTGATTGTTCAGCAGGTCCGGCTCGAACACCATGACCAGCGGATAGAGCGCATCATCGACGGTGTCGGGATCGGGTTCCGGCGCATATCCTTCCGCCGCCTCGCGCAGCGCGGGGTAATCGCCATCGTCGATATAGCCCGCCAGCACCCGCCCGTCCTCGGTCCCGACTACCAGCGGCACCAGCGCATCGCCCGCGCCGGACAGCACGTTTTCGCTGGATGGCAGGTCGCCGCCCGTCCCCAGCCCGCGCCAGCTGGCGACTTTGCCGCCCGCGCGCATCGGTTTCAGGTCAAGGCTGATGTCGTCGTAAAACTCGCTCCAGTTGGGCACCTGCACCCCGTCCAGCGTGACCCAGCCGGGCTTGGCACCGGGGGTCAGCTGGCTGACTTGCGCCGCGTCCCACTTCGGCAGGATGATCAGCGTCGGGCCGATCAGGCGGCGGCGGGTGACGACTTCGGCCAGGTCCTTGCCTTCGGCATCGGCGGGCGGCGTCAGGATCAACAGCCCCGGCTGCTTCAGGCTGGCGAGCGATTGCACCCGTGACACCGCATAGCCGCGCCGTTCCAGATAATCGGCCATCGCGGCATAGCCGTTCAGCCCCTTGCCCCCGACGCTGGCCTGCCCGTCGTTCGGATTGCCCCCGGTCAGCCCCGCGCCGATCAACCACAGGAACGCCAGGAACGCGAGGCCGCCGACCACCAGCAGCCCCAGCACGGTGCGGGGCGAAAACGGGCTGTCGGGCCGCGCGCTCATGCCGCGATCCGTTCCAGCGCAAAAGCGGCATAGGCCTCACGCGCGGCCTGCCAGTCGGCAGCGTCGAGCGCGCGCAGGGCATAGCGGCTGCGCTCTACCCGCGCCGCGATCAGGCCAAAGGCGCTGCGGGCGCGGTCCGGCAGGGCGGGCAGCGCGGCCAGTTCGCGCGCCGTGCTGGCGGGGTTAACCCAGTCAGGCCGGGCCGCGGCGATGTGGTGGACACTGCGCCGCAGCAGCAGGTGCGCGGCCTCGTCAAACCGGCCCGCAGCGGCGAGGCGGTCGGCATCGTCGAGCAAGGCCAGCGCGGCTTCGCGGTCTGGCGTCCAGTCCGGCGCGGCGTCGGCAGCAGGCGGGCGGACGCGGGCCAGCAATGGCTCCACCATCCGCCAGACCAGCCAGATCACCGCCAGCACGGCGATGCCCAGCAGGATCCATTGCAGCACGTGCCAGTTCATCCCCAGCGCGCGGCCCAGCGGCTCCAGCCATTCGGCCAGCGTTTTCAGCCATTCGGGCGGTTCATTGACCGGCTTTTCGGGGATGGAAACAGGGGCATACTGGATCGAGCCATCGGCCCGCACCGCCTGCCAATCGCGCGCGGCATCCTGCGCGGCCTGTGCTCCCTGGATCGTCACGCGGCTACTGGTCGCACGGTGCAAGGCGCGGAGCAATAGGCCTTTTCGGGTGTGGGCGGCCAACCATCCCCGTCATGCTGAACTTGTTTCAGCATCCAACCATCCGCAACCAAAGTGCGATCCGGCAATACGCGGGCGGGGCGATTGAGATTGAGCGATACCCTTCAGTGCAGGCGGCACGATGGATGCTGAAACAAGTTCAGCATGACGGGCTATCTGGCGAAGGTGGCGCGGGACCGGCCCCTACCCCCGCCCGCGTTCCTGCGGGTAAGTGCCCAGCATCCGGAGTTCCTTGCAGTGGAACGCCAGTTCTTCCAGCGCACGGTCGACCGCCGGATCGCCCGGTGCGCCGACGATATCGGCATAGAACGTGGTTGCGGAAAAGCTGGCGCCCTTTTGATAGCTTTCCAGCTTGGTCATGTTGACGCCGTTGGTCGCGAACCCGCCCAGCGCCTTGTAGAGCGCGGCGGGGATGTTTTTCACCTCGAACACGAAGGTCGTCATCGTGGTCCGCCCGGCCAGCGACGCCGGATCGAGCGGCTGGGGCGCCAGCACCACGAAGCGGGTCATGTTGTCCGACGCGTCCTGCACGTCATCGGCGATGACTTTCAGGCCATAGAGTTCGGCGGCGATTTTCGGCGCGATGGCGGCGGCGGCCGGATCGCCCATTTCGGCGACATAGGCGGCGGCTCCGGCGGTATCGGCATACGCCATCGGCACGATCCCGCGCGTGCGCAGGAACACGCGGGATTGCCCCAGCGCCTGCGGGTGCGAATAGGCGGCGGCGAACGGGCCATCACCAAGCGCCATCAGGCTGTGGCGGATCGCCATGAAGTGTTCGCCGACGATGCTCAGCCCGCTTTCGGGCAGCAGAAAGTGGATGTCTGCGACGCGGCCGTGCTGTGAATTTTCAATCGGGATGATCGCGCGGGCGGCGCTGCCGTCCTTCACCGCATCCAGCGCATCCTCGAAACTGAAGCACGGCAGCGGCAGGCAGGCGGGATCGTATTCCAGCGCGGCGCGGTGGCCGTTGCAGCCGGGGGCGCCCTGAAACGATACCGCGCGCGCCGGATCGGCAGCGGCGGCCTGAACCATTTCCTGAACGCGGGCCTGGGCGGGGGCGGGATAGCTGTGCATGGGGCCAAGCCCCTAGGCCGCGCGCGCCCGTTCCGCAAGCTGGCGGCGCGTCCACGGCAGCGCGGGCGCGGTGCGCGGCGGGGGCAGCAGGGACTGGGCCAGTGCCTTGGCCACGAACCCCAGCTTGGCGGCGGTGCTGGTGGTGACGCGGTGGTCCCACGCGTGCTCCTTGGCGCGCGCCACTTCGCGCCCGATCGCGCCATAGATGCCCGCAGCCGACAGCACTGCCCAGCGCGAGCGCAGCGGCAGCCGCGCCGCGCCGATCCGGGCGGACACTTCGTAATCCTGCGCCAGCGCACACATCCGCGCGACAATCGGCACCAGCGCGCGGCGGAAATGCGGCTTCATGTGCTCGCCGGGGGGAATGTCGGCCTCCACCAGCCAGTCGAGCGGCAGATAGCTGCGCCCCGCTGCGTCATCCTCGTCCAGATCGCGGGCGATGTTGGCCAGCTGGAACGCCAGCCCCAGATCGCAGGCGTGATCCAGTGTTTCCTCGTCGGTGGGGGACACGCCCATCACCACCGCCATCATCACGCCGACCGCGCCCGCCACGTGGAAACAGTATTGCAGCAGGTCCGCCTCGCTGCGCGGACGCCAGGCATCGGCATCCAGCGCGAAACCGCCGATCACATCATCCGCCATCGCGCGGGTCAGCCCGGTTTCGCGGGCGACCACGCCCAATGCATCAAACGCTGCGTCGCCGGTCGCCTCGCCCGCGAAGGCCAGTTCGGTCAGCGTGCGGATCGTGGCCAGCCGGTCCTGCGCGCCAGCGGCGGGGCCAAGCACGCCGCCATGGTCCTGATCGTCGGCCAGATCGTCGCAGCGGCGGCACCAGGCATAAAGCAGCCAGACCCGTTCGCGCGTCTGCGGATCGAACAGGCGCGAAGCGGCGGCAAAGCTTTTCGACCCGCGCATGATCGAATCGCGCGCCTGCGCGACGAGCGCGGTGCGGTTAACCACGTGGCTGCCCCCCCGCGCAAAGCTCACAAATCGGTGACCTTCATCGCGAAAATCGGCGTGTGCGGCTCATGCGCGGCCATGCGGGTCAGCAGCAGGTCCAGTTCCGGCTCCGCAATCAGAATGCCCTGATGCGCCGGACGGATGAAGCCGACCTCGATCATGTGGCGGTTGAACGCCAGCAGGTGATCATAGAACCCGAAGGCATTGAGCAGCCCGACCGGCTTGGCGTGATAGCCCAGCTGCGCCCAGCTGACCGCTTCCCACAGCTCGTCCATCGTGCCGACCCCGCCGGGGATGGTCAGGAACCCGTCCGACAGCTGGGTAAAGGCCAGCTTGCGTTCGTGCATGCCCGAAACCACGTGCAGTTCGGTGCAGTCGTGATTGGCGACCTCGCCGCCCTTGCCGCTGGCCCCGGCCAGCGCTTCGGGGATCACGCCGATCACTTCGCCGCCCGCGCCCAGCGCCCCGGCGGCGACCGCGCCCATCAGGCCCAGCCGGCCGCCGCCATAGACGACGCCGATCCCGCGCTCCGCCAGTGTCCGGCCCACGTCATGCGCCAGCTGGAGATAGCGCGGATCTTCGGGTGAGGCGGAGCCGCAATAGACCGCGATGCGCTTCATTGCAGGTCTTCCAGCATCAGCTTGGCCGTGGCCTTGGCACTGCCGACCACACCCGGAATCCCCGCACCTGGATGGGTCCCCGCGCCGACCAGATAGAGGTTGCCGATCTTGTCATCGCGGTTGTGGCCGCGGAACCACGCGCTTTGCGTCAGGATCGGCTCCAGGCTGAAGGCGCTGCCCATATAGGCGTTGAGGTCCAGCGCGAAATCGCGCGGGGCATAGTGGAATTTGGTGACGATCCGGTCGTGGATGTCCGGGATCAGCCGCCGCCCGACTTCGTCCAGAATGCGCTTTTCCAGCATCGGGCCGACCGTTTCCCAGTCAATCGGCAGCTTGCCCTGATTGGCGACCGGGATCAGCGCATAGAACGTCGACTTGCCCGCCGGGGCAACGCTGGGGTCGGTCACGGTCGGGTGGTGCAGATAGATCGAGAAATCCTGTGGCAGCACCCCGTGTTCATAGATGTCGTCCAACAGGCCCTTATAGCGCGGGCCGAACAGGATCATGTGGTGCGGGATGCCCGGCCAGGTGCCTTCCAGACCAAAATGGACCACGAACAGGCTGGGCGAGAACCGCTTGCGCGCCAGGCTGCGCGCCGCCTGCGCGCCCCGCGGGTTGTCCGACAGCAGTTCACGATAGGTGTGCATGATGTCGGCATTGCTGGCGACCGCGTCGAACCGTTCCTTCCAGCCGCTCTGCGTTTCCACTTCGGTCGCGCGGTTGCCGACGGTGTGGATGTGAACCACCGGATCGTGCATCCGCACGGTGCCGCCGATCCGTTCGAAATGCTTCACCATCCCGGCGATCAGCTGGTTGGTGCCGCCCTTGGCCCACCACACGCCGCCGTCCTTTTCCAGCTTGTGGATCAGGGCATAGATCGCGCTGGTCGTCATCGGGTTGCCGCCAACCAGCAAGGTATGGAAACTCAGCGCCTCGCGCAGCTTCTCGCTCTTGATGAAGCTCGACACCATCGAATAGACGCTGCGCCAGGCCTGATACTTGGCCAGCGCGGGCGCGGCCTTGATCATGCTGGCGAAGTCCAGGAAGGGCACGTGGCCCAGCTTGACATAGCCTTCTTCGAACACCCCGGCGGAATAGCGCAGGAATTCCTCGTACCCGGCCAGATCGCCGGGGGCGACGCGGGCAATTTCGCGGGTCAGACTGGCTTCGTCGTTCGAATAGTCAAAGTTGGTGCCGTCCGGCCAGTTGAGCCGGTAAAACGGCATGACCGGCATCAGCTCGACGTCCTCGGAAATGTCATGGCCCGACAAGGCCCACAGTTCCTGCAAGCACGGCGGATCGGTGATGACCGTCGGCCCGGCGTCGAACGTGAAGCCGTCCTTTTCCCAGTGGTACCCGCGCCCGCCGGGCTTGTCGCGCGCCTCAACCACGGTGGTCTGGATGCCGGCGGATTGCAGGCGGATGGCCAGGGCCAGCCCGCCAAAGCCAGCGCCGATTACGCAGGCGCGGCGCGGGGCGAGCGGATCGAGCGGAGCCAGCGCGCTCATGCCGCGATCTCCAGCCGGGCGCCGGGGGTGCGCAGTGCATGGATCGCGCGGCCGATTGGCACGGGCGGCTTGCCGCACAGCACGCGGGCCTTGTCCAGCGGGGTGGAGCGGGCGGCATAGAACCGCTCGATCAGGGGTTCGCTCAGGCGGTAAAAGCGTTCGAACACGCGGTATCGTTCCTCTGGAAGGGCTGCTCCGAACAGCATGGCGCCAAGCTGGCGGTAAAAACGGGTGCCGCGCCAATGGGCATGGGCGCGGGCTTCGAGCAGGGCGGCCAGTTGTGCCCCCGGCAGGTCGGCATCGGCGGCAATCGTCAGCGCGGTTTCAACCGCCTGCGGAAGGCTATAGCTGGTCAGCGGATGGAAGAACCCGCCGCGCGCGCCCGCCACGGCCACGCCGGGCATGCGGTGCGCGGCCTGAAACGCGGTGAAATCGCCCCCGGTAACCACTGGCAGCACCCCGGTTTCGTTGCCCAGGATTTCGCCATCCCAGCCCTGCGCATCGCAATAGGCCTGAATCCGGCTGCCCAGCATCCGCCGGTCCAGATCCGGGCTGTCGGCGTAATAGGTATCCTCGACGAACAGTTCATCCAGCCCCAGCGGCAGGACATAGACAAAGCGATAGGCTCCGTGCTGGGCCACGGCAGCATCCATGATTACCGGGCGGGTGAGCCCGTGCGGGCGAGCCGTGCGCAAGTGGCGGCCCATGAACACCTGCCAGCCGCCGGTCAGTTCCGGCGCGGCGCTGATGCCCCGGCAATCGATCACGGCGCGGGCGCGGATCGTCTCGCCGCTGGTCAGCTGGACGCTGCCCGCCTCCACCGCTTCGACCACGGCGCGGGTGCGGATCGTGCCAGCGGGCAGTTCGCGCCGCAAACCGGCGTCGAAATCTTCGGACGACAGCGAGTTGTAGCGGGCCTGCAGCGTGCGCGCATGGGCCGGAAAACGCACGTCATAGCCCTGATCCCAGCGGGTCTGGCGCAGCGGCGAGAGCAAGCTGGTTCCGGCATCGGACAAGTCGGTCGCGAACCAGCTCCAGCGGTGATTGCCGCCCAGCGCCTCACCCTGTTCCAGCAGGCACAGCGACAAGTCAGGCCGCGCGCGGTGCAGCGCCAGCGCCGTCAGCCCGCCCGAAAGCCCGCCGCCCAAAATCGCGAAATCATGCCTGCCACCGTTCATCGCGCGCAGACTTAGGCGCTGGCGCGATTTGCCGCAATCCAAAGCGCTACCGCATTTTGGACCGGATGCGGCACGCCGCCGATTTGCCAGCCGCTTATTTGTCCGCCGCCTTGCCCGTGGCTGCGGCGATATGCCTGTCGAGCGAGGCGACGATCGAATCGCTCAGCGCCTGCTGCTCCGCCTCGGTCAGGGGCTGGTTTTCCATTTCCGCCCGGATCGGGCCGAGCGCCTCGCCAATCGCGCCCAGCTTCATCAGGCCAGGCTGGCGCTGCGCCAGTTCGCCCAGCGCGACAAAATCATCCTGGCTGAACTGCGCCAGCGCGCCGCGCACCGCCGCGTCGGTATCGGCCTTGACCGCCGCGGCGCTGACTTCCTTGTCCTTGAGCGCGCTGGTGATCGTCGCCCTGGCGTCAAAGCTGTCGACCACCCCGCCCAGCAACCGCTTGCCCATGGGCGAGCGATAGAACGCCGCGACGTCGCGCGCCTCGCTCTCGCTCAACCGTTCACGGAACACGGCCACCATGCGCGGGCGAAAGCTGTCCCGCACGCGGGCCGAATACCCGGCAAGGACCGGCCGGAACCCTTCGACCATCGCCTTCGACAGCCCCGGATAGCGCGCCTCGGCGATCGCCAGGCTGGTGTCGGCGCTGGCGATCTGCTGGGCAATCGTGTTGGACAGCTGGCTCAGCTGGCGCTCCATGTCCGCCGATTCCTGGATGGCGGCATAGATGTCCTCGAACGGATCGACCGTTACCGGCGCGGCAGCGGGCGCTTCGGCGGCCTGAACAGGCAGGGCGGCCAGCGGCGTGAACGCAAGCAGGACGGCGGCAACGGCGATTCGGGACATGGGCAAGGCAGGCTCCACAAGCGGACAATCGTACCTGCCTAACACAAGCCCCTGCGCTGCCAAGCATTTTGGGCCAAGCATTTTGGGCCAAGCATTTTGGGCCAAGCATTTTGGCGCCGTCCACCGCCGCAAACCGCAACCCTGCCGCGCTTGGCAGTTGCACTTGATCGCGGTCAATGTTTCAATCGCGTTTCGAGTCGAAACTGACTTCAATGGCGTAACAGCGCCAAGTGGTGACACAACCGGAGAGAGAGTGATGGCAACAGCAGCAGTTCAGGCCCCAGATTCGTCCACACATGTCGATGTGCTGATCGTCGGCGCAGGCATTTCGGGCATCGGGTCGGCCTATCACCTCCAGCAGCAATGCCCCGGCAAGAGCTATGCCATCCTCGAAATGAAGGACACCTTCGGCGGCACCTGGGAAACGCACAAGTATCCGGGTGTGCGGTCCGATTCAGACCTTTACACTTTCGGTTACCGGTTCAAACCGTGGGTCGGCGCGCCCATCGCCAGTGCCGAGGAAATCCTGAAGTACATGGGCGACGTGATCGAGGAGAACGGGATCGGGCCCAACATCCATTACGGCCACCGCATCACCGGGTGCAGCTGGTCCAGCAAGGACAACCTCTGGACGGTACAGGCCGTGCGCAAGGCCGATGGCGCGACGGTGACGTTCACCGCGAACTTCCTGTGGATGTGCCAGGGCTATTACGACCACGAAACGCCCTATATCCCCGACTGGGCGGGCATGGACCGGTACAAGGGCCTGTTCGTCCACGCGCAGAAATGGGACCCGTCGATCGACTATACCGGCAAGCGCGTGCTGGTGATCGGTTCGGGCGCGACCGCCGCCACCGTCATCCCGGCCTTCGCCGAAAAGGCCGCGCACGTCACGATGCTGCAACGCTCGCCCACCTACTTCTTCTGCAGCGAGAACAAGAACGAGCTGGCCGACCGCCTGCGCGAAGTGGGCGTGGAGGAGGAGATCATCCACCACGTCGTGCGCAAGCAGGTCATGTACGATCAGGATCAGATGACCAAGCGCTGCATCGAGGAACCCGATGCCGTGTTCGAAGACCTGAAGGAACTGGTTCGCGCGTTCAGCGGCAAGCCGGACTTCCCGTTTGAACCGCACTTCACGCCCAAGTATCGCCCGTGGCAGCAGCGGCTGGCATTCTGCCCCAATGGCGACATCTTCCAGGCCGCCGCGCAGGGCAAGCTGACCGTCTATACCGACACAATCGACACCTTCACCGAGAAGGGCGTGCGCACCGCGTCGGGTGACGAGATCGAGGCCGACATCATCGTCGCCTGCACGGGCTTCCGCCTGTCGGTGATGGGCGACATTCCCTTCAGCGTGGATGGCACCCCGGTCGACTGGTCGAAGACGGTCAACTATCGCGGGATGATGTTCACCGGCGTGCCCAACCTGGTTTGGGTGATGGGCTATTTCCGCGCCAGCTGGACGCTGCGCGTGGACATGCTGGGCGATTTCGTCTGCAACTTGCTCAACCACATGGACGCCAAGGGCGTGAAGCGCGTCGACGTGGCCTTGCGCGACGAGGACCAGGACATGCCGCTGATGCCGTGGATCGAGGCGGACAACTTCAACCCCGGCTACCTGATGCGCGGGCTGGACCAGCTGCCACGTCGGGGCGACAAGCCGGAATGGCGGCACAATCAGGATTACTGGGCCGAAAAGGACCAGATCCCCAAGACCGACCTGGAAGGCAGCGAATTCGTTTACGATGGCGTGCGCGCCGGATCGAAGGCGAAGGAACTCGTAGCCGCCTGATCCCGTTTACACGCGTTCCGCTTTCCGCCAGAACCAGTTGCCATGAGCAACGCATCAATCTGGTGGGGCGGAACGCGCCCTGACCTCGAAGCCATGACCCAGGGCGGCGCCGGTTCGATGAACGGCTGGCTGGGGGTTGAATTCATCGACTGCGGCGATGACTGGATCCGCGCACGGATGCCGGTGAATGACCGCACCCGCCAGCCGTTCGGGCGGCTCCACGGCGGGGCATCCGTGGCCTTTGCCGAAACAGTCGGTTCGGTCGCGGCGGGCTGGTGCGTCGACCGCACGAAGTTCGTCGGGGTGGGGATGGAAATCAACGCCAACCACATCCGCCCGGCCTATGACGGGTTCGTCTATGCCACCGCGCGCGCGGAATCGCTGGGCCGCACGACGCAGGTCTGGACGATCCGGATCGAGGATGAAGGCGGCAAGCTGGTCTGCCTGTCGCGCTTCACCGTCGCGGTGATCCCTCTGGAGCGCAAGTGACGCCGCCGACGCAATCGGTCGCCGTGCTGGGCGCGGGCGACCACATCGGCGCGGCGATCGTGCGCAAGTTTGCCGCCGAAGGCTTTGCCGTTCATGCCGGGCGCCGGGGTGGTGACAAGCTGGCCCCGCTGCTGGGCGGAGCCGTGACCGGGCGCTCGCTTGACGCGCGCGCGCCGGACGATGTCGCCGCCTTTCTGGTAGAGGCAGAGGCGATTGCTCCGCTGGCGCTGGCCATCTTCAACGTCGGCGCAAACGTGCAGTTCCCGCTGCTGGACACCACAGACCGGGTGTTCCGCAAGGTCTGGGAAATGGCCTGCTTCGCCGGGTTCGTGACCGTGCGCGAAGCCGCGCGGATCATGGCGCCGCGCGGCGCGGGCAAGATTTTCGTCACCGGTGCAACGGCCGGCCTGCGCGGCAATCCCGGCTATAGCGCGTTTGCCGCCGCCAAGGCCGGCCTGCGCGCAATGGCGCAATCCGCCGCGCGGGAACTGTGGCCGCAGGGCTTGCACGTGGCCCATCTGGTGATCGATGCGGGCGTCGATACCGCTTGGGTCCGCACGATGCTGACGACGCGCGAAGGGCCGGACGCACTGGCCGATCCGGACCGGCTGATGCCGCCCGCCGCCGTGGCCGAGGCGTATTGGGCGCTCTACAACCAGCCGAAATCGGCCTGGACGTTCGAGCAGGAAATCCGGCCCTATGGGGAGAAATGGTGATGCCGCGCGAGATTGAGTTCCTGTTCGATTACGGCAGCCCCAACGCCTATCTGGTTCACCGCGCGATTCCCGCGGCAGAAGCGGGCGGCGCGGTGACATTCCGCTATGTCCCGGTGCTGCTGGGGGGCATTTTCAAGGCGATCGGCAACCAGTCGCCCATGACCGCCTATGGCCATATCGGCGCGAAAGTGGCCTATGACCGGCTGGAAATGCAGCGCTTCATGGCCGCGCACGGGATCACCGAATTCGTGATGAATCCGCATTTCCCGGTCAACACCCTGCTGATCATGCGCGGCGCGGTGGCGGCGCAGGAACTGGGCTGCGCGCGGGCCTATAACGATGCGATGTTCAGGGGCATGTGGGAACAAGGGTTGAAACTGGACCTGCCCGACGTCTGGGACCGGGCGGTGACCGCCGTCGGCCTGCCCGCCGCGCAACTGGCGGACCTGGCCGCCAATCCGGAGATCAAGGCCCGGCTGGTCGCCAACACAGAAGCCGCCGTCGCGCGCGGGGCGTTCGGATCGCCCACGTTCTTTCTGGGGGACGAGATGTGGTTCGGCAAGGAGCGCCTGCGCGACGTGGTGGAAGCGGCGAGCCGGTAAGGCCCGCCGCCGCCCCGGTCAGTGCGGCTGGTCAGTGCGGCTGTGCTGCCTTCCAGTCGCGCTTGATCTTCTTGGCCAGGCTCCACTTGTGGACTTCGGTCGGCCCGTCATAGATCCGGAACGCGCGGACCTCGCGGAAGATCTGTTCGACGATGGTGTGGTCGGTCACGCCCATGCCGCCCATCACCTGCACGCAGCGATCCGCGATCCGCATCAGCGCCTCGGACACCGCAACCTTGGTCATCGAGCTTTCGACCGTGCCGAGCGAGCCGGTATCGAGCACCTCGGCGCACCACCGGATCATCAGTTCGGCCTGCTTCAGGTCGATCAGGTTTTCCGCCAGCATGAAGCCCACGCCTTCATGATCGATCAGCTGCTTGCCAAAGGCCGAGCGGCGATTGGCATAGTCACTGGCGATTTCGTGCGCGCGTTCGCAGCAGCCATGCCAGCGCATGCAGTGCGACAGGCGCGCCGGGGACAGGCGGATCTGCGCGTACTTGAACCCCTCGCCCGCCTCGCCCAGCATCTGGTCGGCAGGCACGCGCAAGTTGTCGATCACCACGGTGGCGTGGCCGCCAGGCATCGAACTGTCGATGGTGTTGGGCACGTGCTCGATCCGGATCGCCGGGTTGGGCAGGTCGACCAGGAACATGCAGGCTCCCTGATCCGCCTTGGCCATGACAATGCCCACCTTGGCGCCGTCCGCGCCGGTGATGAACGCCTTGCGCCCGTTGATCACCCAGTGGTTGCCATCAAGCTTGCAGGTCGTCTGCATCATCGACGGATCGCTGCCCGCGCCGCCTTCCAGCGCCGGTTCAGTCATGAAAAAGGCGCTGCGGGCGCGCCCTTCGACCAGCGGCTTCAGGAACCGTTCCTTGATTTCCGCGCTGCCGACCTTGCCCAGCAGGTACATGTTGCCTTCGTCCGGGGCCATCGTGTTGACCGCCAGCGGCCCCAGCGGCGAAAGGCCCGATTTTTGCAGGACATAGGCCGTTTCCAGCTGGGTCAGATGGCCGCCATCGGGGAAGACATGCGGGGTCAGCACGCCCGCCGCGCGGGCCTGTTCGCGCATTTCCATCACCAGTTCATCCAGCGGCGCGCCGTGATGATCCCGCCGGGGATCGGTTTCGTAAGGGATCACCACATCGCGCACAAAGCGTTCGACGCGTTCCCCGATTTCCAGTGCGCGGCTTGAGATCATCGCTGCATTCCCCTGCTTGCCAAGGCCGGTCTGGCCGTTCATCGTGCAATTTAACCGCGCGATTGAATTTGCGCCAAGCACAATGGGACGGGGAAATCCAGCATGTTCGAACACGTGAAGCCCAAGGCGGACCGCACCATGCCCCCAGCCCGTCGATTCGCCGCCCAATGGAGCAACTGACATGACCGATTATCCCCTGCCCTACACTACCGACGACCTGACCGGCCGCGTCGCCCTGGTCACCGGCGCATCCTCTGGCCTGGGCGCGCGTTTTGCCCGCGTGCTGGCGGCCAGGGGTGCCAAGGTGGCGCTCTGCGCCCGCCGGATCGACCGGCTTGAAGCGCTGGCGGCGGAAATCAAGGCTGCCGGGGGTGAGGCGCTGGCCGTGCAGATGGACGCCACCGATGCGGATTCCGTGATCGCCGCCGTCGCCGCCGCCGAAGCCGCGTTCGGCACAGTCGACATCCTGATCAACAACGCCGGGATGCCTGATGCCCAGCGCGCTCACAAGATGAGCGTGGAACTGATCGACCAGGTGCTGGGCGTGAACCTGCGCGGACCGTGGATCCTGGCCTGCGAAGTCGCGCGGCGGCTGATCGCGGCGAAGCTGCCGGGCCGGATCGTCAACATCAGTTCGGTCGCGCACTTCCGCTATGACGGCGGCGGCGCGGCGCTCTATGCCGTAACCAAGACCGCGATTGCCCGCATGACCGAGGCGCTGGCCGTGGAATGGGCGCACTACAACATCAACGTCAATGCCATCGCGCCGGGGATGTTCGTTTCTGAAATGACCGACGGAATGTTCGCGCGGATGGGCGGCAACCCGGCCGAACACCTGCCGCGCAAGCGCGTTCCGGTGCCAGAGCAGATGGATTCCACCCTGCTCTACCTCGTCGCGCCGGCCAGCGAATGCGTCACCGGGGCGACAATCCGGATCGACGACGGCCAGAGCGCGCGGACGCGGATGTGACGGGAGACAAACCAATGCTGGTAACGATTGAACGCGACGGCCCGGTGGCGGTGGTAACAATGAACCGCCCGGAAGCCATGAACGCCCTGTCCAAAGGCCTGCGGGCCGAACTCGCCGCCGCGATGGTGGAAGTGAACGATGACGACACGATCCGCGCCGTGGTGCTGACCGGTGCGGGGGCCCGCGCATTCACTGCCGGGCTGGACCTCAAGGAACTGGGCGCGGACACCTCCAACCTCGGCGCGGCCAATGCCGAAGACGCGCTGGCCAATCCGGTAAAGGCCATCGAGCAGTGCAAAAAACCCGTGATCGGCGCGATCAACGGCGTGGCCATCACCGGTGGGTTCGAAGTGGCGCTGGCCTGCGACATCCTGATCGCGTCGGAAAACGCCCGGTTTGCCGATACCCACGCCCGCGTCGGGATCATGCCGGGCTGGGGGCTGTCACAAAAGTTGTCACGCATGATCGGCATCAGCCGGGCCAAGGAACTGTCGTTCTCCGGCAACTTCCTCGATGCGCAAACGGCCTGCGCGTGGGGCCTGGTCAACCGCGTGGTCGCGGCGGATGAACTGCTGGCGGCGGCGAAACAGCTGGCCGGAGACATCGCCACGGCCGATCCGGGAATGATCCGGGCCTACAAGGCGCTGATCGACGATGGCTATGCCGCCGCGTTCGGCGAGGGGATGACGCTGGAACACACCCGCTCCAGCGCCGCCAACGGCCAGGTCAGCGCGGACGAGGTGGAAGCGCGCCGCCGCGCCGTGATGGACCGCGGGCGCGCGCAGGTTTAACGGGTCAGGGGCGCGCGGGCGGCGGGACTAGTCTCGCCACCGCATTTCCGACCAAACGCGGCAGGAAATAGCTCCACCCCATCTCGCACCGCGCCGTTCAACGGAAATCACCCGCCCGGTCATCCTGCATCCTCGTTTTCGGTTTGCAGCCAGTTGACCACCCTTTGCCACCGTGGCAAGGGCCGTTGCGACCCCAGCGGGTGTAGCTCAATGGTAGAGCAGAAGCTTCCCAAGCTTACGACGAGGGTTCGATTCCCTTCACCCGCTCCAACTTTCCCCACATCGTGATCAGCAGTCGTCAGGCGACGGCTCGTGCCTTTGTGGCACCAGGACCAGCGCCGACGCTGGAGATCAGCGGCTCGCTGCGGGCGGCCCGCCGGTTTTGTCTGGTCAAGGTCGCGCGCCGCGGGTGATCATGCGCATAGCGGCGTGGCGCAGCGTTTCAAAGGCAGGCGAATTGTCGAGCTTTCCGGCCATGCGCAACATCACCAGCCCGTGCAGCGACGCCCAATAGGCATGGGCAATCAGCTCGGCATCGCCAGCCAGCAGGCCGGCATCGACCATTTCGCGGACGTACAGCGTCAGCGTGCGGTTCGAGCGTTGCTCGGCGCGCTGCAATTCGGCTGATTTTTCGCCCTGTTCCGGGGGATAGGCGAACATCAGCTGATAGGCGGCCAGTTCGGTCTCCGCAAATTCAAGATAGGCATCGCCGATGGCGCGGCTGCGGTCCCACAGATCATCCGTGGACGCATGCGCCGCCTCGATCAGGTCGGAAAAGCGGTCATGCGCAGCGATCCGCATGGCTTCAAGCAGCTGCGCCTTGCTGGCATAGTACCGATAGAGCGCCGCCGCCGTCCAGCCAAGGTCCGCCGCGATCGAACGGAGCGAAATCGCATCGGGACCGTGCACGGCGACGTGCCGTTCAGCCACGGCGCGAATGCGCGCGCGCACTTCCAGCACCTGTTCGTCGGTTAGCAATGCAGCCATCGGCTTGTCATACTTAACACCGTTCGCTATGCAAGGTGCTAAACGGTGTTTAGGACTTGGAGGTGCGGGATGCGTGAGAGTTATCGGACGATCAGGGTTGAAAAGCGCGGCGCGGTCGACTGGCTGACGCTCAACCGGCCGGAAGCGATGAATTCGATCAGTCTTGAAATGGTCGGGGAGCTCAACGACTATTTCGGCAGGCTCTATCACGACGGTTCCGTCCGGGTGGTGGTCATGCGCGGCGCGGGCAAGGCCTTTTGCGCCGGACTGGACATCAAGGAACACCATGACCGGGGCGAAGTGCCATTCGGTGGCGGGTTCGGCTTTCAGGGCTATCTCGCAGACGTCTACATCAAGATGCGGCGCTGCCCGCAAGTGATCGTTTCGCTGATCCACGGCCCGGCATGCGGCGGCGGTTTTGCTTTTGCGCTGGCCAGTGACATCCGTATCGCGGGCCAATCCGCCCGCATGAATGCAGCCTTCATCCGCATCGGTCTGTCATCCTGCGACATGGGGGTGAGTTATTTCCTCCCCCGCCTGGTGGGCGGTTCGATCGCGGCGGAACTGATGCTGACGGGGCGCTTCATCGCCGCAGAGCGCGCGCTGGCCGTGGGCCTGGTTGCCGAAGTGGTGCCCGATGATCAGCTCGAAGCAGCAGCCCAGCCCTGGGTCGACGATCTTCTGCACGCCTCGCCGATGGGCCTGCGGATGACCAAGGAAGGCCTGGCGATGGCGATCGATGCCGGCAGTCTGGAGGCCGCGATGGCGATCGAGAACCGCAATCAGACCATGACGGGAAGAAGCCCGAATTTCGCGGAAGGGATGCGCGCCTTCATGGAAAAGCGCGCGCCCAACTATCTTCCCGAATAATCAGGCCAGATCGACCGCCCGACCAGCAGCAGGACCAATCCGCATGACCGCTCACGCCAAGTATCCGCACATCTTTTCGCCGCTCAAGGTTGGCCATACGACGATTCGCAACCGCATCCTGATGGGCTCGATGCATACCGGCCTTGAAGACCTGCCCGATGCGGCGGAGCGGCTTTCGGCCTATTTCGTCGAGCGCGCGAAAGGCGGGGTGGGCATGATCATCACCGGCGGAATTACCCCGCACCCGACCGGCGGCAAAGGCGCAAAGCTGTCCGAACCGTCGGAAGTGCCGTTGCACCGCCAGGTTACAGATGCGGTCCATGCGGCCAGCCCAGAGGTGAAGATCTGCATGCAGATCCTGCATTCCGGTGCGCTGGCGGCGACACCGGATTGTGTCGCCCCTTCCCCGATCAAATCGCGGATCGGCGCCTACACCCCGCGCGAACTGGATGAAGCGGGGATCGAGGAACAGATTGCCACTTTCGCCAATTGCGCCGCGCTGGCCCAGCAGGCCGGTTATGACGGCGTCGAAATCATCGGCTCGGCAGGTTATCTGATTTCCACCTTCCTGGTGCAGAAGACCAACCTGCGCACCGACCAGTGGGGCGGATCGTGGGAAAACCGGATGCGCTTCCCGGTTGAGGTCGTGCGCCGGGTGCGCGCGGCGGTGGGGCCGAACTTCATTCTGGTGTTCCGCATTTCGGCCATGGACATGCTGCAGGACGGCCTGGCCTGGGACGAAGTGGTCAGCCTGGCCAAAGCACTGGAGGCCGAAGGGGTCGATGTCATTTCCACCCATTTCTGCTGGCACGAAAGCTTTGTACCCACCATCGCGACGATGGTTCCGCGCGCCGCCTTTGCCGGGGTGACCGGGCGGCTCAAGCGGGAACTGTCGATCCCGCTGATCACGTCCAACCGCATCAACATGCCTGACGTTGCAGAGACCGTGCTGGCGCGCGGCGATGCCGACATCGTCTCCATGGCACGCCCCATGCTGGCCGACCCGGAACTGGTCAACAAGGCCCGCGACGGCCGCGACGACGAGATCAACACATGCATCGGATGCAATCAGGCCTGCCTCGATCACACGTTTACCGGCCAGCTCACCAGCTGCCTGGTCAATGCCCGCGCCTGCCGCGAGACGGAACTGAACTTTCCCCCGGTGACCACACCCAAGCGAATCGCGGTGGTCGGTGCCGGACCTGCGGGCCTCGCATTCTCAACCTTGGCCGCGCGACGCGGCCACCGCGTGACGTTGTTCGATGCCGCGGCCGAGATCGGCGGACAATTCAACCTCGCCAAGCGCATTCCCGGCAAGGAAGAGTTCACGGAAACCCTCCGCTATTTCGCGCGCGAAATCGATGTGACGGGGGTAGAACTGAAACTCACTACCTGCGTAGATGCCGCCGCGTTGCAGGCGGCGGGCTTTGACGAAGTAATCGTCGCCACCGGGATCGAGCCCCGCACACCGGTCGTGGACGGGATCGATCACCCGAAGGTGGTCAGCTATATCGACGTGATCACGGGCAAGGCAAAGCTGGGCCGGAAAGTTGCCATCATGGGCGCGGGCGGAATCGGCTTCGACGTGGCCGAACTGATCACGCACGAAGGCAAGTCGGCGGCGCTGGATATCGATGTGTTTGCCAGGGAATGGGGCATCGACTTCAAGAATCACCCGCGCGGCGGTGTAACCGGGGTGGCACCCGTCGTGGCCCATAATGACCGCGAAGTGACCCTCCTGCAACGCAAGACCAGCGCCGTCGGGCGCGGCCTAGGCCGCACGACCGGGTGGACCCACCGCATCACCTTGCAACGCCGCGGCGTGCAGATGATCGCCGGGGTTGACTATCGCCGGATCGACGATGCCGGACTGCACGCCACGGTCAACGGGGAGCCGGTGCTGTTTGCAGTCGACAATGTGGTCATCTGCGCCGGGCAGGAACCCGCCCGCGGCCTTTACGACGACCTCGCCGCCGCCGGGCTGTCTGCGCACCTGATCGGCGGGGCGCTGGAAGCGGGCGAACTGGATGCCAAACGCGCCATCAAGCAGGCCTCGGAACTCGCGGCGGCGATCTGAACCGAAGGCGCGAACGGGAGAGCGGCGTGCAGCAACGCCCGTGCTGTCACCGCCGCCGCCCGGACGGAGCCTAAACGGCGCCTGGATGTAATGATCTGACACATCGGTGTGTGTGACAGCCGGTCTCATCCGGAGGTTGGACCAGCTGTCACGCCCAACGTTTGATGATGGTGTGGGCAAGGTTGGGCGCGGTTTCCGCGCGCATTGCGTACCGCATGCCCCTGACGTGACCCCCTGATTTTCCTCCACGAATGATTAGAGTCTGGCCTTGAAGGAAGGACAGACGATGAAGCGTGCAAGGTTTTCGGAAGAGCAGATTATTGGCGTGCTGAAGGAGGCAGAGGCGGGCGCGAAGACCGCTGATTTGGCTAGGCGGCATGGGGTGTCTGAAGCGACGATCTACAACTGGAAGGCCAAGTATGGCGGGCTGGAGGTATCCGAGGCTCGGCGGCTGCGGGATCTCGAGAGCGAGAACGCCAAGCTCAAGCGGCTTCTGGCCGATGCGATGCTGGATCAGGCTGCGTTGAAGGATCTTCTGGCAAAAAAGTTCTGACGCCCGCCGCGAAGCGGGAAGCTGTCGCTCATCTCCAGGCGTGCCACGGGATGAGCGAGCGGCGGGCGTGCCGTGTCATCGATGCTGATCGCAAGAGCGTGCGCTACCGTTCCACACGGGACGATGGTGTGCTGCGTGAGAAGCTGCGCGATCTGGCCAACCAGCGTCGCCGGTTCGGCTATCGCCGTTTGCACATCCTGCTGCGCCGGGAGGGCGTGATGATCAACCGGAAGAAGACCCAACGCCTGTATCGCGAGGAAGGGCTGGCGGTCAGGCGGCGACGCAGCCGCAAGCGTGCTGTCGGGACCAGGGCACCTGCTCTGGTGCTGGCGCTGGCTAACCAGCGCTGGAGCCTGGACTTTGTTCACGACCAGATGGCCTCTGGCAGGCGGTTCCGCGTGCTCAACGTGGTCGATGACGTGACCCGGGAGTGCCTAGCGGCGGTGCCGGACACGTCCATCTCCGGGCACCGTGTCGTGCGCGAGCTGACCCAGTTGATCGCCCAGCGGGGCAAGCCCGGAATGATCGTCAGCGACAATGGCACCGAGCTCACCAGCAACGCCGTTCTCGCATGGTGCGGAGAGCTCGGCGTGGAGTGGCATTACATTGCTCCGGGCAGGC
>JAYRDH010000031.1:0-31577 GCA_041909515.1 Novosphingobium sp.
CGATGCTGGCCGTGCCGTTGATCCGCGCGGTGCCCTTGGGCAGATAGATCGTGCCTTCGAACAGCGAGGTCGAATTGCCGTTAATGATGTGGTCTTTGGTCGGATTGCTGCTGCGATCCTCGAAGATCAGCATGTTGGCATAGCGGTTCGACAAGGTGCTCGAATAACCCAGCGCGCTGAAATCCGACGCCTGCATCGGGGTCAGCGTCAGCACGTTGCCATTGCCGCTGCCGCCGAGCTTGAGCGTGGCGCCATTTTTTAGCACGAACATCACGTTGGTTCCGGTGACCGTATAGTTGCCGGTCAGGTCCAGCGTGCC
This sequence comes from Novosphingobium sp., assembly GCA_041909515.1. GTDB lineage: Bacteria > Pseudomonadota > Alphaproteobacteria > Sphingomonadales > Sphingomonadaceae > Novosphingobium. The sequence continues at coordinate 320 of JAYRDH010000031.1, forward strand.
GCCGTTGATGACGTAGATGCCCTTGGCCATCGTGGTTTTGCACTTGACCGTGAAATCGGTGTACGTGCCGGGTTGCGGGGTCGCCAGCGCCTTGTTGCCGTTGCCGTTGCACTTGTACGTGCGGGTGGTTGTGTTGGTCGGCGGGGTCAGATCGGCGAAGGTGTCTTCCAGCCCCTGGACCTTTTCGGTCAGCACGGATTCGTTCGCGGACGGCACGGATGCCGTGCCGCAGGTGGCGATGCTGTCAGTCGTGACGCTGGCCGAGCCGTCGATCACGATCGCGTCGTCCGAACAGGACAGCGCCGCGAGCCCGCACTGCGCCACCACGTTGGCGTTGCCGCCGACGCTGAAGGTCGTGCCATCGTCGCCCACCGCGATCAGGCAGGCGTTGAAGTTCTGGCCGGCGCTGAAACTGGCCTGCGAATAGGCGCTGACCGTGACCGCGCGGTTCATCAGAAAGCTGGAGAACGGCAGCGAGCGCGTGGCGCTGGCCGTTACGGCAACGCTGTTACTGTTGCCGTTGCCGTAATCGGCCAGTTCGAAGGCCGGGTCGCTGGCAAAATCGCGGGTCAGGGCCAGATTGGCGCGATAGTTCTGTTCACCGCGCCGTTCATAGGTCGATGCGGGCGCGTTCTCGCTGAGCGACCACGCGGCGGCAAGCGCGGCCTGGTCGGTCGCCATCTGCAATTCCTGCTTCCAGGCATACCACTGGGAAAAGTCGATCGCCGCCCCGGCCGTGCCGATCAGCGCGGGCAGACCGGCGGCCAGCAGCAAAGTGGCGTTGCCGCTCCTGTCGCCGCGCAGGCAACGCATCTGACGTCGAATCGAACCCAGCATGACGCCCCCGAAGAGTTTCCCAACACGCGTGGTATAGCCCGGCGCGGTATCCGCTTCTTGAAGCAACAGGGTAAACGCGGAGTTAGCGTGCGGCTGATTTCCAAGCGTTGCAGCGCTTTGCATCGGTGCGGTGGGGGTGTAGCGTAAGCCCCTGAAACATGTCTGATTCCGACCTTCTTGACGCGCTCCCTATCGAACAGCGGTTGGCGCTGGCTTATGCCCGGCCTGCGGACAAACCCTTAATGCTGGGAATGTTCCTGCTGGACGCGCGTCTGGCCGCAACAGTGCGCGGCGGGCGGGAACCCGTGCTGGCGCAGATCAAGCTGGCCTGGTGGCGTGAACAGCTGGCCAAACCTGCGGATGCCCGCCCGGCGGGCGAACCGCTGCTGGCCATGCTGGCGCCGCTGGCCGGGGAAGGGGCGGCGCTGGGCCGGTTGGTTGACGGGTGGGAACACTTGCTGGGCGATGCTCCGCTGGCAGCGGCGGCGCTGGATGAATTTGCCGCCGGTCGCGGCGCGGCATTCGCGGCACTGGCGCGGCAGATGGAATTGCCGGATGCGGCGGCGGTGGCGGCGGAACGGGCCGCGCGCGGCTGGGCTGCGGCAGACCTGGCGATCAAGCTGGGCCAGGACCATGAACGCGCCGCCGCGCTGGACCTGGCAGCGCGGCATGACTGGGGCCGCATCGTCCTGCCGCGCCGGTTGCGCCCGTTGCAGGTGCTGCACGGCCTGGCCCGGCGCGGGCGCGGGCAAGGGCCGCTGCTGGGCGGACCGGCGGCATTGCTGGCGGCCACGCGGATCGGGCTGCTGGGTTTCTAGGAAGGGGAAGGGCTGCATGAACCGCGTGATCCTGGGGGCGGTATCCGCCTTGCTGATGGCTGCTGCCGGGCTGTTCTGGTGGCAGGGTCAGGCCGCGACCGAAGCCGCTGCCCCGCCGCCGCCGACCGTGGCCGAAGTGGACCCGCGCCCCGCGTTCGATGACATCCCCGACGAGGACGGCGAAGGCCTGATCGGCCCGGCCCTGCCGGAAGTGGACGAAGACACGCGCGAGGAAAAGCGTTTCAACCGGCTCGACCGCGACCGCGACAACCTGATCAGCCGGAACGAGGCGCTGATGCCCCGCGTCGCGGCCTTCCGCAAACTTGATAGCGATGGCAACAATCTGCTCAGCTTCGAGGAGTGGGCGGTCGCCACCTCGAGCCGCTTCAAGGGCGCGGATGCGAACGGCGATAGCCAGCTGACCCGGCAGGAATTCGTGAAAACGCGGCCGAAGGAGCCGAAAAAGCCCGCTTGCCGGTGTTAGCTTTACCCCCTCCAACCCCGTCACCCCGGACTTGATCCGGGATGACGGGGTTGGAGGACATCGGCTCGCGGCTTACACCGCCATCTTCAGCCACTCCGCCATGTCCTGTTTGGCGCGGGCGGTATAGGCTTCCTTGCGCTGCTTTTTCTTCACCTCCGCCGGGGGCGGGGGGAACAGGCCGAAGTTGATGTTCATCGGTTGATAGCTGTCCGCCTCGGCATCGCCGGTGATGTGGGACAGCAGCGCGCCCAGCGCGGTGGTGCGGGGTGGCGGGGTCCAGGCGGTGCCGGTGATCTCGGCCGCGGCCATCAGCCCCGCCATCAGCCCGACGGCGGAACTTTCGACATACCCTTCGCAGCCCGTCACCTGCCCGGCAAAGCGGATGTGCGGCGCGGTTTTCAACCGCAGCTGGCGGTCCAGCAATTCGGGCGAGTTCAGGAACGTGTTGCGGTGCAAGCCGCCCAGCCGCGCGAATTCGGCGTTCTCCAGCCCCGGAATGGTCCGGAACAGGCGGACCTGCTCGGCGTGCTTCAGCTTGGTCTGAAAGCCGACCATGTTCCAGATCGTGCCCAGCTTGTTGTCCTGCCGCAGCTGGACCACGGCATAGGGCCAGCGCCCGGTGGGGAATTCCGGCGTGGCCTCGTGCGGGTTGTCCAGCCCGACCGGCTTCATCGGCCCGAACCGCAGGGTGTCGATCCCGCGCTCGGCCATCACCTCGATCGGCATGCAGCCTTCGAAATAAGGAGTGTTGGCTTCCCATTCGCGGAATTCGGTCTTTTCACCCGCGAGCAGTCCGGCGTGGAAGGCCAGGTACTGCTCCTTGGTCATCGGGCAATTGATGTAGTCCTTGGTCTCGCCCTTGTCCCAGCGGCTGGCCATCCAGCAGACGTCCATGTTGATGGTGTCGCGGTAGACGATGGGGGCGATGGCATCGAAAAACGCCAGACTGTCCGCGCCGGTTGCCTGTCCGATGCTGTCGGCGAGGGCAGCGGCCGTCAGCGGCCCGGTGGCGACGATGGTCAGGCCCGCGGCGGGCAGGGTGTCGATCCGTTCGCGCACGACTTCCAGCGTCGGCTGCGCGGCGAGGGCGGCCTCGACTTCGGCGGAGAACACATCGCGGTCCACCGCCAGCGCGGACCCGGCGGGCACTTCGGCTTTCGCCGCTGCCGCCATGACCAGCGAATCGAGCTGGCGCATTTCGTGGTGGAGCAGGCCGACCGCGTTCTTTTCGTGATCGTCAGAGCGGAAGCTGTTGGAGCAGACCAGTTCGGCCAGCCCCGTGGTCTGGTGCGCGGGGCTCATGTCGCCGCTGCCGCGCATTTCCGACAGGCGCACTTTCAGCCCGCGTTTTGCCAGCTGCCATGCCGCTTCGCTGCCCGCCAGACCGCCGCCGATGATGTGAATGTCATATGCCATGCGCCGCCACTAACGCTTGCGCGGCGGAATTTCCAACGCCAAGCATGGGGGCCGGGGAATTGAGGGGGAATTGACCATGCCGCACCGCGCCTTGATCGAGAAACGCCCGTGGCTGCTGGCCAGTCTGGCCGCCGGGATCAGCTTCTGGTTCGTCCGCGATACGGACCTGCCGGGGCTGTATCAGATGGCGTGGAAAGGGGCGGGGGTAGCCCTGCTGGCGGTCTATGCACTGGCGCGGCACGGCGGGGCGGACGCGCGGACTATCGCGGCGGTCATGGGTTTCGGCGCGCTGGGTGATGTGTTGATCGAGATCCGGCTGGAGGCTGGGGCGGTGGCCTTTCTGATCGGGCACCTGATCGCGATCCGGCTCTATTGGCAGCACCGCCGCGCCAGCACCAGTTTCAGCCAGAAGGCGGCGGCGCTGGCGTTTCTGATCCTGATCCCGCTCATCAGTTTCCTGCTGCCTGCCGACCGTGCGGCAGCGCCGGGCATCGCGCTCTATGCCAGCGGGCTGGGGGTGATGACGGCGGCGGCGTGGACCAGCAGTTTCCCGCGCTACCGCGTTGGGCTGGGCGCGGTCATGTTCGCGGTGTCGGACCTGCTGATTTTCGCTGACCTTGGCCCACTGGCGGACAGTGCGCTGCCGGGGCTGCTGATCTGGCCGCTCTACTACTTCGGCCAGTTCCTGATCTGCACCGGGGTGATCGGCGAGCTCAGGAGCCGGTGCGCCTGAGTGGCGACCCGCTCCACCCCCGGCCCCGATCGGCCGGGATGGAGCGGACGGCCATCAGGCGTCGGTCTGGCCGCTTTCACCGGTTTCGGCGATGTCACCCGCCGCGTCATCGGCTTCCGCATCGCCTTCGCTTTCGGCCAGCCGCACCGCGCTGACGACGTGTTCCTGATCGGCCACGTTGAACAGCCGTACGCCCGCGCTGCCGCGCCCGATGACGCGCAGTGAGGACAGCGGCAGGCGGATCAGCTTGGCCTGATCGGTCACCAGCATCAGCTGGTCGGCCTGTACCGCCGGGAAGCTGGCCACCACCGGCCCGTTGCGGGCGATGTTGTCGATGTTGGTGATGCCCTGGCCGCCGCGACCGGTGCGGCGATATTCATAGGCTGACGACAGCTTGCCATAGCCGTTGGCGCAGACCGTCAGGATGAACTGCTCACGCTCCTGCAACTCGATAAAGCGTTCGGCGGAGAGCGAATGCTCACCCTCGCGGTCCGGCTTCCAGGGAGCGAACTTGACGTATTCCTCGCGCTCTTCGCTGGTCGTGCCGACGCGGTGGAGGATCGACAGGCTGATGACCTCGTCGTCGCCCTTCAGCGTCATGCCGCGCACACCGGTCGAGGTACGGCTGGTGAATTCGCGCACTTCATCGGCGGCAAAGCGGATCGCCTTGCCCGCGCGGGTGGCCAGCAGAACGTCGTCGGTCGCCTCCAGCAGGGCGACGCCGATCAGGCGATCGTCGCTGTCCTCGTCAAAGCGCATCGCGAACTTCCCGTTACTGGGAATGTTGGCGAAAGCGTCCATGTTGTTGCGGCGCACGTTGCCCTTGGCCGTGGCGAACACGACCGAGAGCTTGCCCCATTCGGCCTCGTCCTCTGGCAAGGGCAGGACGGTCTGGATCGTCTCGTCCTTGTCCAGCGCAGGCAGCAGGTTGACGATCGGGCGGCCGCGCGTGGCGGGGCCGCCTTCGGGCAGCTTCCACACTTTCAGGCGATAGACCTTGCCCGCAGTGGAGAAGAACAGCACCGGGTTGTGAGTGGACGTGACGAACATCGTCGTCACCACGTCCTCATCCTTGGTCGCCATGCCCGCACGCCCCTTGCCGCCCCGGTTCTGGGCGCGGAAGGTGGAAAGCGGGGTGCGCTTGATATAGCCATCCATCGTCACGGTGACGACCATCTCGTCGCGTTCGATCAGGTCTTCATCGTCGATCCCGTCCGCCGCCGCAGTGATCTGCGAGACGCGCGGCGTGGCGTAAGCCTCGCGGATGGCGACGAGTTCCTCGCGCATGACGGCATAGAGCTTGGCCCGGTCGGCCAGGATCGCCAGATATTCGGCAATCGCGGCGGCGAGCACTTTGAGCTCGTCCCCGATCTCGTCGCGGCCCAGTGCGGTCAGGCGGTGCAGGCGCAGGTCCAGGATGGCCTTTACCTGCGCTTCGGACAGGCGATAGGTGCCGCCTTCCTGATCCGCGCTCGGCTCGATCGCTTCGACCAGCTGGATATATTGCGCGATGTCGCCAATCGGCCATTCGCGCGCCAGCAGCGCGGCGCGGGCCGAGGCCGGGTTGGGCGCGGCGCGGATGATCCGCACCACTTCGTCCAGATTGGTGACCGCGATCACCAGACCCAGCAAGATATGCGCCCGGTCACGCGCCTTGTTCAGCTCGAACTTGGTGCGGCGGGTAATCACTTCCTCGCGGAAGGTAATGAACGCAGCGATGATGTCGCGCAGCGCCAGCGTTTCGGGGCGGCCGCCCCGGATCGCCAGCATGTTCGCGGCAAAGTTCGACTGCGCGGGCGTGTTGCGCCACAGCTGGTTCAGCACGACTTCCGGCGTCGCATCGCGCTTGAGGTCCATGACCACGCGCACGCCCATCCGGCTGGATTCGTCGCGGATGTCGGAAATGCCCTCGATCCGTTTGTCCTTGGCGGCTTCGGCGATCTTTTCGACCAGGTTCGACTTGCCGACCTGATAGGGCATCGACGTCAGCACGATCGAGCGGCGGTCACCCCGGCCTTCCTCGATCTCGTGCCGGCAGCGCATGATGATCGAACCGCGTCCGGTGTGATAGGCCGAGCGCGCGCCGTGCGTACCCAGGATCAGCGGGGCGGTGGGGAAATCGGGCGCGGGAATATACTGGATCAGTTCCTCGGTCGTGATCGCCGGGTTGTCCATGAAGGCCAGGCAGCCGTCGATCACTTCGCCCAGGTTGTGCGGCGGAATGTTGGTGGCCATGCCGACCGCGATCCCGCCCGCGCCGTTGACCAGCAGGTTGGGGAAGCGCGCGGGAAGGACCGACGGTTCTTTCCGCGAACCGTCATAGTTGTCGACGAAATCGACCGTGTCCTTGTCGAGATCGTCCAGCAGCGAATTGGTGACGCGCGCCAGCCGCGCTTCGGTGTAGCGCATCGAGGCTGGCGGATCGGGGTCCATCGAGCCGAAGTTGCCCTGACCGTCGATCAGCGGCAGGCGCATCGACCAGTCCTGCGTCATGCGGGCCAGTGCGTCATAGATCGCGCTGTCGCCGTGCGGGTGATAGTTGCCCATCACGTCGCCGACGATCTTGGCCGACTTGCGATAGGGCCGCCCGGCGACCATGCCGCCTTCCTGGCTGGCGAACAGGATGCGGCGATGCACCGGCTTCAATCCGTCGCGCACATCAGGCAGCGCGCGGCTGACGATCACGCTCATCGCGTAATCGAGATAGCTGGTCTTCATTTCATCGACGATGTCGACGCGCTGGAATTCGCCCAGGGGACCAGTGGATTCGGGGATTTGGGTGTCGTCGCTCACGCGGGTTTATCGCTGTTGTTGGCGGGAATGTCGGGTATCTTGCGGCCCTAGGCCAAAGCGGCGACGATAGCCACCACAACCCCGCCTTTGCCGCCATTTTTCCACACTTGCGGCCCGATTTCCGCCCGATTCCTGAACGAACGGGACGAAGTGCATTCAATCGCCGTTCAGTGGCGGAAATCTAATGCGGCGAACAGTTGCCAAAGGGGCCGTTTGCCGCCACTAGCACTGCCGGAAGTTTTGCCCCGGCTGCTTGCGGAAAAGGGTCCACAAGGCCGGTTGCCCAAGGAGAGTACTGCCCATGATCCGCACCTCGTTCCTGACCCGTCCCGCCTATGCGCTCGCGCTGGGTCTGGCGACCGTGGCCGGTGCCGGTCTGATCGCCAGCCCGGCGATGGCCGAGGACAAGAAGGACAAGAAGAAGAAGGACGAAAAGCAGGCCAAGCTGGCCCCGTCCAAGGCCTTCACGCCCGTGTACATCGCGACCCGCGATACGATCGACAAGGCGGGCAAGCGCCCCGACGTGGTCGCGGCCAAGGCCAACGTGACCACTGCGGAAACCGCCTATCGCGCCGCGCAGGGCCGCTCGGCCCGCGAAGCCGCCAAGGCCGCCTATGACAAGTCGGTTGCCGATCTGGGCAACCTGCTGGTCGCGGAAAAGGCCGTGGTCGCGGATGCCTTCACCAAGGTGCAGATCGAGGATGACCGCCTGTTCGCGGGCCAGTTCGCGCTCGACCTCGGCAACATCGCGCTCGACAAGGCGCTGCAGCGTCAGGGCCTCGACGCGATGCTGGCCAGCGGCAAGCTGCCGGCGGCCAACGTCCCGAAGTACTACTATTTCGTCGGCGGTCTGGCCTATGACCTCAAGGATTACGCCGGTGCGGCGACCGCGCTGCAGTCGGCGATTGCCAACGGCTACACCGACCCCAGCGCCAAGACGCTGTTGGCCGAAGCCCAGTACAACGGCGGCCAGCGCACCGAAGGCCTGACCACTTTGCGCGCGCTGGTGCTGGAAACCAAGGCCGCGGGCCAGCCGGTTCCGGCTGAGTGGCTCGATCGCGGCGTGCAGATGGCCTACTCGGCCAAGCTGTCGGCGGAATCGATGGAATGGGCGACCCTGCGTCTCGACAGCTATCCCGGCGAATTCAACTGGATCAGCGCCGCGCAGATCGTGCGTGAAAAGGCCAACTATGGCTCGAACGACGCGATCGACGTGTCGCGCCTGCTCGACCGCGCGGGCGCGCTGAAGAGCAACACCCAGTCGGCGCAGCGCGAATACATCGAATACCTGCAGTCGGCGGTCGGCAAGGCCGGCGTGCTGTTCCCCGGCGAAGTGGTCAAGGTGGTGAACCAGGGCCTGGCGGTGAAGGCGCTCGACGGAAGCGATCCGTTCGTCAAGGACGCGCTGGCCGAAGCGCAGCGCCGCGTTGCGCCGGACAAGGCCACGCTGCCGGGTCTGGAAAAGGACGCTCGCGCCGCCAACGCCACCGCCAAGACGGCGATGATCGCGGCTGACACGTTCCTCAGCTATGACATCAACGACAAGGCCGCCGACCTTTACACCATTGCGCTGGCCAAGCCGGGCGTCGATGCTGCGGCCGCCAACCTGCGCCTGGGCATCGCCCTGCTGGCGCAGGGCAAGTCGGCCGAAGCACAGGCCGCCTTCGCCAAGGTTGACGGTCCGCGCGCGCCACTCGCCAAGCTGTGGGCCGTGCTCGCCGCTGGCAAGGCGGTCAACGGCGCCTGATCCGGCGATCACAGGCTTCCGAAATGCGAAGGGCGGCAGGTAACTGCCGCCCTTTTGCGTGGTGGTGCGGGAGACACTTCAGCCGTCACCCCGGACTTGATCCGGGGTCCCGCTGGAATTGCACCGAAGGCGTCAGGGCAAAGCTGGACCCCGGATCAAGTCCGGGGTGACGATAAGTCGAGTGGAGCGATTATCAGCTCACCGGGCCGAACTCGCCGCTGTCCTCGTCCAGCACGTGCAGCACGCCGTCGCTGATCGCGAAGAACGCGCCGCGCAGTTTCAGTTCGCCGGAGCGTTCCTTGCGGCGGATGCAGGGGAACGTGCGCAGGTTCTCGATCGAGACGCGCACCCCGGCCTGTTCCATCGCCCGTTCGGCAGCGCGGCCTTCGGTGCCGTGCTGCGCGATCACCGGCCCGCGCGCGTCATCCAGCAGCGCGATCCAGTCCGCCACAAAGCCGCCTTCACCCGGCTCGCACCCGTGCAGTTCGCGGGTCAGCGCGGCCTTGCAACCGCCGCACATGCCGTGGCCCATCACCACGATTTCCTTGACCTTCAGAACTTGCACCGCAAATTCCAGCGCGGCGGACACGCCGTGGTGGCCCGGCGTCGTCTCGAACGGCGGAACCATCGCGGCGACGTTGCGGACGACGAAGATCTCGCCCGGATCGACATCGAAGATCTGCGCCGGATCGACGCGGCTGTCGCTGCACGCGATGACCATGACTTCGGGCTGCTGACCGTCGCGCAGGGTGGCCCAGCGCTCCCGATTCGGGCTCCAGCCGGTTTCGCGGAAGCGGCGGTAACCGGCAATCAGGCGGTCGAGTTCGGAGGAGAAGCTTGCAGTCATGCGGCTCCCATGCCGTCCCAGATTGCCTCTGGCAAGAGGCAGGCCAAGCGCCTAAGTGGGCGGCATGAACGACATGACGAACGCGCCTGCTCCCACCGGCGAGTCGGCGCCCCAGACCGAGGGCCGCCCCGAACGCCAGCGCAAGCCGGACTGGATCCGGGTCAAGGCCCCGACCAGCAAGGGTTATGGCGAAACCCGTGCACTGATGCGCGGCCTTGGCCTCAACACCGTGTGCGAGGAAGCGGCCTGTCCGAACATCGGCGAATGCTGGACCAAGAAGCACGCCACCGTGATGATCCTGGGCGACGTCTGCACCCGCGCCTGCGCGTTTTGCAACGTCAAGACCGGGATGCCGCGCACGGTCGATCCGCTGGAGCCGGAAAACGTCGCCACGGCGGCGGCGAAGCTGGGGCTGGAACACATCGTTATCACCTCGGTCGACCGCGATGACCTGCCGGACGGCGGGGCGGGGCAATTCGTGAAAGTGATCGAGGCCCTGCGCCGCAACACCCCGCAGACCACGATCGAGATCCTGACCCCCGATTTTCGCGGCAAGATGCAGGCGGCGGTCGAAGCCATCGTTGCGGCGGGGCCGGACGTCTATAACCACAATCTCGAAACGGTCCCCCGGCTGTATCCCACGATCCGCCCCGGCGCGCGCTACTATGCGTCGCTGCGCCTGCTGGAGGAGGTAAAGCGCCACAACCCGCTGATCTTCACCAAGTCCGGCGTGATGCTGGGGCTGGGTGAGGAGCGGCTGGAAGTCCATCAGGTGATGGACGACATGCGCAGCGCCGGGATCGATTTCCTGACCATGGGGCAATACCTGCAACCCACGCCCAAGCACGCCAAGGTGATCGATTTCGTCAGCCCGCAAGCGTTCAGCGCCTATGGCGCGATTGCGCGGGCCAAGGGCTTCCTGCAAGTCGCGGCGACCCCGCTGACCCGGTCCAGCTATCACGCGGGCGACGATTTCCGCGCGATGCGCGCCGCGCGCGAGGCCCAGTTGGAAGCCCAGCGGTCCAGGGCTGCGCAGCGCGGCTGATGCCGGGGATCAGCGAAACCCGGCGTCTGCCCTACAGCGCGGAACAGATGTTCGCGCTGGTGGCTGATGTCGCCCGCTATGGCGAGTTTCTGCCGTGGGTCGTGGCGACGCGGGTGAAGTCCGACAGCGATACCGAAATGGTCGCCGACATGCTGGTCGGCTTCAAGGCGCTGCGCGAAAAGTTCACCTCGCGCGTGGTCAAGGACCGCCCGCGCCGGATCAAGGTCCACTACATCGACGGGCCGATGCGCGATCTGGACAACGTGTGGGAGTTTCGCGACGTCGAGGGCGGCGGGTGCGAGGTCGATTTCCACGTCTCGTTCACGTTCCGCAACGCCATGTTCGAACGGCTGGCCGGGCAATACTTCGACCGCGCGTTCCGCAAGATGGTGGGCGCGTTCGAGGAACGGGCCGATCAGCTTTACGGCAGCAGCAGTTCCAGCGCCACCAGCGCGGCCTGATGGCGCACCCCGTCGCGGTCGGCGCCCGCGAACAGGCGCTCCTCGGCCAGCGCGTCTTCTTCATCCTGACCGCGGATCGCACGGGCGAAGACCACCGTGCCAACCGGCTTTTGCGGCGTGCCGCCATCCGGCCCGGCAATCCCGCTGATCGCCACCACCACGTCGGCGCGGCTGCGCTTCAGCGCGCCTTGCGCCATGGCCCAGGCACAGGCGATGGACACCGCCCCGAAGGTGTCGATGATGTCACCCGGCACGCCGAGGAGTTCCTGCTTGGCCTCGTTCGAATAGGTCACCATGCCCCGGTCGAGCACGGCGGAGGACCCTGCGATTTCGGTCAGTGCAGCGGCGACCAACCCGCCGGTGCAGCTTTCGGCCAGCGCGACCGTGCGGCCCGCCGCGCGGTTTTCAGCGATTACGCGGCCTGCGAGTTCAGCGATGTCAGCAGGAAGAATCGACATTTTAGCACCTGGAATTGACTTCGGCCGCGCGCTTGCACCCCTTTTGCGGGGAAATCCATAGGGGAAACGCGCTCTAACCCCGGACGAGCATCGCCGCCGCCTGCGCGGCAATGCCTTCGCCGCGCCCGGTAAAGCCCAGCCGCTCGGTCGTGGTGGCCTTCACGCTGACGGCGGCCAGCGGCGCATTCAGCAATTCGGCCAGCCGTTGCCGCATGATCTGGCGGTGCGGGCCGATCTTGGGTGCCTCGCAAATGATGGTCACATCGACATTGCCGATCCGGTAACCTTGCGCCGCCGCCAGGCTGACGGCGTGGACCAGGAACCGGTCGGACGAGGCCCCGCGCCATTGCGGATCGCTGGGGGGGAAGTGGCTGCCGATGTCGCCATCGCCAATCGCCCCCAGAATCGCATCGACCAGCGCGTGGATCGCCACGTCGGCATCCGAATGTCCGGCCAGCCCGTGGGTATGGTCGATCCGCACGCCGCACAGCCACATTTCCTCACCCGCCGCCAGCCGGTGAACATCAAACCCGGTGCCGACCCGCATCGGCGGCAGATCAGTGGTGAAATCGGCGGCGTAAGTCAGCTTGTGCAAGGTTTCGTCTCCATCGACCAGCGCCACGGCAAGGCCTGCCGCGCGGGCCACTTGCGCATCGTCCCCGGCGGTATCCGGGCCGCTCCAGCCGCGATGCGCCGCCAGAATATCAGCATAGCGGAACGCCTGCGGGGTCTGCACCCGGCGCAGGGCTTCGCGCTCTGCCGGTGCGCCCATCACCGCGCCATCCACGCCGCACAGACTGTCCACCACCGGCAGCACCGGGATTGCGCCGGGCTGCTGTGCCAGCGCGGTCACAAGGCGGTCGATCACCGCGCGGGGCAGGACGGGGCGGGCGGCGTCGTGGATCAGCACCGCCTGCGGCGCGTCGCCGGACAGCGCTTCCAAAGCGTGGCGCACCGATTCCTGCCGGGTCGCCCCGCCGGTCACTAGCCGGACGCCCGCGATGCCTGCCAGTGCCGCGCCCGCCACGTCATCCGCACCCGCAGGAATGGCAACCACGATCGGGCTGATCCCGGCGGCGGCCAGCGCTTCGGCGGAATGGCGCACCACCGGCTTGCCGCGCCACAGGGCGAACTGCTTGGGCACTGGCTGGCCCGCGCGCAGGCCTGCGCCAGCGGCAACGATCACGGCGGCGACGCCGCTGCGGGGAGGGGACTGATCTGTCATGCGCCTGTGCGGGTAAAGCCTTGCCGAGCGCGCGGCAATTCCCTATGTGCTGCCCAAATTTTAGGCACGCCTCCGCAATGACTACGCTTCCTACTCCGCCCGCCCTTGCGCCGATCCAGGTCGGCCCGGTGCAGATCGACTGCCCGGTGATCCTGGCGCCGATGACCGGCGTCACCGATCTGCCGTTCCGCCGCCTCGTGCGCCGGTTCGGTTCCGGCCTCAACGTGACCGAGATGATCGCCAGCCCGGCCGCGATCCGCGAAACCCGCCAGTCGGTGCAGAAGGCCGCGTGGGACCCGGCGGAGGAGCCGGTGTCGATGCAGCTGGTCGGCTGCGTGCCCGAACAGATGGCCGAAGCGGCGAAGTTGTCGGAAGATCGCGGCGCGGCGATTATCGACATCAACATGGGCTGCCCGGTGCGCAAGATCGTCAACGGCGATGCCGGTTCCGCGCTGATGCGCGACGTCAAGCTGGCCACCCGCCTGATCGAAGCGACGGTGAAGGCCGTGAACGTGCCCGTTACCGTCAAGATGCGGATGGGCTGGTGCCACGACAGCTTGAACGCCCCGGAACTTGCGCGGATTGCCGAGGATCTGGGGGTCAAGCTGGTGACTGTGCATGGCCGCACCCGCAATCAGCTCTACAAGGGCAGCGCTGACTGGGCCTTTGTGCGCCGGGTCAAGGAAGCCGTCTCGATCCCGGTGATCGTCAATGGCGACATTTGCGGAATAGAGGACACCGCCGCCGCGCTGGAACAGAGCGGCGCGGACGGGGTGATGATCGGGCGCGGGGCGTACGGCAAGCCGTGGCTGCTGGCGCAGGTCATGCACTGGCTGAACACCGGGCAGGAACTCGCCGATCCGACGCTGGACCAGCAGCTGGACCTGATCCTGGAACACTACCAGTGGATGCTGGACCTCTATGGCGAGGATACCGGCGTGCGCATGGCCCGCAAGCATCTGGGCTGGTACACGCGCGGCCTGCATGGCTCGGCCAATTTCCGCAACGGCGTGAACTTCATCGACGATCCGCAAGCGGTGATGCAGGCGCTGCGCGATTTCTACGATCCGTTCCTGCACCGCGCGGCGGCGTGATGGTTGACCCGCAGCGGCAGCTTTCCAGCCTGTCGCTGGCCGTGGTGGTGCTGGCGCCGGGGCAGCGGATTGCGGCGGCCAATCCGGCGGCGGAACAGTTCCTGGGGCAGAGCCTGCGCCGCCTGCAAGGCCGCCCGCTGGCCGAACTGCTGCGGTTTGAAGAGCCGCGGCTGGCCGCCCGGCTGCTGGAAACCGACGCGCAAGTATCGGCCCGCGCGACCAGCGTTATCATGCCGGGGCAGGGTCCGCGCCGCCTTGACGTCACCGCCGCGCCCCTGATCGACCAGCCCGGCTGGCAGGTGCTGACGCTCAACGACATCAGCGGTGCCCAGTCGATGAGCGACGATCCCGGCGCGGGCGAGGACAGCGTGCTGCGCGCGCCCGATATTCTGGCGCATGAAATCAAGAACCCGCTGGCGGGCATTCGCGGTGCGGCGCAGCTCTTGGGCCGCAAGGTGCAGGGCGGCGATCTGGCGCTGACCGGGCTGATCGCGGACGAGGTGGACCGGATCGCCAAGCTGATCGACCAGATGCAGTCGCTCTCGCGCCGCACCCCGCAGCCGGTGACCCCGTGCAACCTGCACGAAGCCGTCCGCCGCGCCCGCGCGGTGATCGAGGCGGGCGGGCAAGCGCCGCCGATCATCGAGGAGTTCGACCCCTCGCTGCCGCCGGTGCTGGGCAATCCCGATGCGCTGGTGCAAGTGCTGATCAACCTGATCGCCAACGCGGTCGATGCCTGCCGGGGCGCGGCGGTGCCGACCGTGACGATCCGCACCCGCTTTGCCAGCGGGCTGCAATTGCACGCGGGCGAGGACGGCAAGCCGGTGCGTCTGCCGATTGAGCTGCGCGTGTCCGACAACGGCCCCGGGATCGATCCGGCGATGCGCGAACACGTGTTCGAACCGTTCGTCACCACCAAGAAAAGCGGGCAGGGCCTTGGCCTCGCGCTGGTGCGGCGGCTGGTGCGCGACATGAACGGGCGGATTGGCCACGACCGCGATGAAGCGGGCGGCTGGACCCATTTCCGCGTCCACTTGCCGATGGCGGTGGAACGGCGCGGCGGCGCGCGGGGCGATGTCCCGGCAGGAGAAGCATGATGACTGTGCTGCTGGTCGAGGACGATCCCTCGATCTCGATCGTGATTACCGCCGCGCTGGAGGCCGAAGGCTTTGCCGTCAGCCGCTGCGACAGCATCGCCGACCGCGACCGGCTGCTCGCCAACCAGACGTTTGAAGCGCTGGTGACCGACGTCATGCTGACCGACGGCGACGGGATCGAGACGATTGGCCGGGTGCGCGAACTGGCGCCCGACATGCCGGTGATCATCTTGTCCGCGCAGAACACGCTGGATACCGCCGTGCGCGCCAGCGACACCGGGGCGTTCGAATACTTCCCCAAGCCGTTCGACATCGACGAGCTGGCGCGCACCGTCCGGCAGGCCGTCGGCAGCAGCGCGGCGCGGTCTGGCCCGGATGAGGAAGCGCCAGTCGCGGGCTTGCCACTGGTCGGGCGCAGCGCGGCGATGCAGGCGGTTTACCGGATGATCACGCGCGTCCTGCGCAACGATCTGACCGTGCTGGTGCTGGGCGAAAGCGGCACCGGCAAGGAACTGGTGGCCGAGGCGATTCACCAGCTGGGTCATCGCCGCGCCGGGCCGTTCATCGCGGTCAACACCGCCGCGATCCCCGCCGAACTGATCGAAAGCGAGCTGTTCGGGCATGAAAAGGGCGCCTTTACCGGTGCGGTCGCGCGCTCCATCGGCAAGTTCGAGCAGGCGGGCGGCGGTACGCTGTTCCTCGACGAGATCGGCGACATGCCGATGCAGGCCCAGACCCGGCTGCTGCGCGCGCTGCAATCGGGCAGCATCCACCGGGTCGGCGGGCGTGAGGAGATCAAGGTCGATGCACGGATCATCGCCGCAACCAACCGCGACCTGGAACCGATGATCGCGGCCGGCACGTTCCGCGAAGACTTGTTCTACCGCCTCAACGTGGTGCCGATCACGCTGCCGCCCCTGCGCGAGCGGGCGGACGACGTCCCCGCGCTCGCCCGCCATTTCCTGCAACTGGCGATGAGCGAGGGGCTGCCCCGGCACCAGCTGGCGGCGGACGCGGCGGACCTGCTGGCCCGCCAGCCCTGGCGCGGCAACGTGCGCGAACTGCGCAATTTCATCTACCGGCTCGCCCTGCTGGCCCGCGAGGAACTGATCGACGCCGAGAGCGTCGCCCCGCTGCTGGTGCAAAGCGCGCGCAACGAAGGTGAGGCGATTGGCTCTGGCCTGGATGGCGCGGTGACGGACTGGCTGGCGACGCACCGGCCATCGGCTGGCAACGTCTATGACGCGGCGCTGGCGGCGTTCGAACGGCCGCTGTTCCTTTACGCCCTGCGCGAGACGGCCGGAAACCAGCTGCGGGCGGCGCAATTGCTGGGAATTAACCGCAACACCCTGCGCAAGCGTCTGCACGAACTCGACATCGATCCGGCGGAACTACAGCGTTTGTCGTAAGCCATCGACGGTCTGGCGGAATGCGCCTTGCATTCCTGCAACAGTAGTGTTGTAACAGCGCAACGTATGGATGCCGCGCGCAACCTTTCCGGCAGCAACAAGGCCTGGCCGCGCTGGTGGCGGCGGGTGCAGATTGCCGCGCGCCGCGCGAACTTTTTCGCGATCATGGAAATTGCCTCGGTCCTCGGCTTTCTGCTGATGACCGGGCTGACCTGGTATCTGGTCGCCGCGCAAGCGAAGCGCGGGCAGATGATGCCGACCGAGCTGACCGCCACGCTGCTGGTCGGCACGCTGGTGCCGGCGATGGCGATCCTGGTGCTGCTGGGCCGCCGCCTGGCCCTGCAACGCGCGGCCGCGAACAAGGGCGGGGCGGGGCAGCTCCATGTCCGGCTGGTGTTCTTTTTCTCGCTGATTTCCGCCATTCCCACGCTACTGGTGGTGATCTTTGCCTCATGGTTGTTTCAGTACGGCGTGGAATTCTGGTTTTCGGACAACTCGCGCGGGTTGCTGGAAAACGCCAACAAGCTGGCGCGCGGCTATTACGAACAGACCCAGCGTGACATGGAGTATGAGTCGCTCGCCATGGCGGGTGACCTGCGCGACTTCCTGAGCCAGGAATCGCTCGGCAGTCCGGCGTTTCCGGAATACTATTCGTATCAGGTGGTCCACCGGAAGATCAACGAATCCACCATTCTGCAAAAGGGCAATGACGGCATCCTGCGCAAGGCCGCGTTCGCGCGCGGCGACAATCCGCTGTCGGAGCAGGTTTCCGCCGACATCCTGCGCAAGCTGGACAGCGGCGTGGCCATCGTCACCAGCGCCAAGGCCGACCGGATCGAAGCGGTCACGCCGATTGACCAGCGCGCGGGCATCTATCTTTACACCGCCCGCAAGTCCGACTTGCTGACTTTCAGTCAGGGCAAGCGGGCGCAGAACATCGTGCTGGCCTATGACGTGCTGACCAAGCGGGCGCGGGTGCTGCAATTGCAGATCAACGTCGCGCTGTTCGCCGCTTCGCTGGCGCTGGTGGGCCTGTCGATCTGGTTCGCGCTGCGCTTTGCCGACCGGCAGGTGAAGCCGCTGTACGATCTGGTCGATGCCGCGCGTGAGGTCGGGGCGGGCAACTTTTCGATGCGGGTCGAAGGGCGCACCGGCGCGGACGAGGTTGGCCTGCTCAACCGCGCCTTCAACCGCATGACCCAGCAGCTGGAGCGCCAGACCCAGGCCCTGGTTGGCGCGAACCAGCAGCTGGATGAACGCCGCGCGTTCATCGAAGCGGTGCTGGAATCGGTAACCGCCGGGGTCATTTCCACCAGCAATGCGGGCGAGATCCTGCTGATGAACGGTTCCGCGCAGAAGCTGCTGCTGGAAACCGGGGTGCCCGCGCCGATCGGCGCCCGGCTGGTCGATGTCGCCGCGCCGATCGCGCAACTGATCGACAGCGGCAACAATGGCGGCATTGTCCAATATTCCAAAGGGCAGGAGCTGCTAACGCTGGCGGTCAAGGCCACGCGCGAGCAATCCGGTCACGTGATCACGTTCGAGGATATTACCCGCCAGCTGATCGACCAGCGCCAGGCCGCATGGTCCGACGTGGCGCGGCGCATCGCGCACGAAATCAAAAACCCGCTGACCCCGATCCAGCTCGCCACGGAACGGCTGAAGCGGCGCTATCGCAAGCTGATTACGGCGGACGGGGAACTGTTTGACGAGCTGACCAACACGATCATCCGGCAGGTCGGGGACCTGCGCAAGATGGTGGATGAATTCTCCTCGTTCGCGCGCCTTCCCAAGCCGGTATTCCGGGGCGAGGACATGGTTGATCTGGCCCGGCAGGCCCTGTTCCTGCAGGAAGTCGCCCGGCCTGAGATCAATTTCACTTTCACTGCCGATCCGGACATCGGGATCGTCGCCTGTGATCGGCACCAGGTTGGCCAGGCGCTGACCAACGTGCTCAAGAACGCGAGCGAGGCGATCGAGGCGCGCCAGAAGGCCGGCGATGCCGACTATCGCGGGCGGATCCGCGTGGTGCTGCGCAATGCGGGCGACAGTGTCGTCGTGACCGTGACCGACAACGGCATCGGCCTGCCGCAGGACCGCGAACGGATCGTCGAGCCGTATGTCACCACGCGGGAAAAGGGGACGGGCCTGGGCCTGGCCATCGTTAACAAGATCGTCGAGGAACACGGCGGCGACATGACCTTTACGCCGGGCGATCCGGACGGAACAATCGTGACCATGCGTTTCGCGCGCGACCCGCTGGGAGAGCGGCGGTCGGGCGAGGCGGCTGAATAGATGCGGGAAGACTGATTATGGCGCTCGATATCCTGATCGTCGACGATGAACGCGACATCCGCGATCTGGTCGCCGGTGTGCTCAGCGATGAAGGCTATGAATGCCGCACCGCGGGCGACAGCACCTCCGCGCTGGATATGATCGACCAGCGTCGTCCCAGTCTCGTGCTGCTCGACGTCTGGCTCCACGGCAGTCCGATGGACGGGCTGGAAGTGCTCGACGCAATCAAGCAGCGCGAACCCGAACTGCCGGTGATCATCTTTTCCGGCCACGGCAACATCGACACCGCCGTTTCCGCCATCGGGCGCGGGGCGATGGATTTCATCGAAAAGCCGTTCGAGGCAGAGCGACTGTTGCTGCTGGTCGCCCGCGCGACCGAGACGGAGCGCCTGCGCCGCGAAAACGCCCGGCTGCGCGAAGGCTTCGTCACTTCGGACGAATTCACCGGCAACAGCACCGCGATCAACCAGGTCCGCGCCACGCTGAAGCGGGTTGCCAATACCGGCAGCCGCCTGCTGATTTCCGGTCCCGCCGGGGCGGGCAAGGAAGTCGCCGCGCGGCTACTCCACAGCTGGAGCCAGCGCACCGGCAACGCCTTCGTCACGGTCAATTCCGCCCGCATCACGCCCGAACGGTTCGAGCAGGAACTGTTCGGCGAGGAGCAGGGCGGCAAGCTGGTCCGCGCAGGCCTGCTGGAAATGGCCGATGGCGGCACGCTCTACCTCGATGAAGTGGCCGACATGCCGCTCTCCACCCAGGCACGCATCCTGCGGGTGCTGACCGATCAGGCCTTCGTGCGGGTCGGCGGGCACCGTCAGATCCGCGTCGACGTGCGGGTGGTGTCTTCCACCGCGCGCGACCTGGAAAAGGAAATCAGTGAAAAGCGCTTCCGCGAGGATTTGTTCTACCGCCTGAATGTCGTGCCGGTGACGATCCCCTCGCTGGCCGAACGGCGCGAGGATATCCCCTCGCTGGTCGATCACTTCTTTGCGCGGTTCGCGTCCGACCAAGGTGTGCCGCCGCCCGAAGTCGCGATCGAGGCGATGGCCGCGCTGCAAAGCTATGAATGGCCCGGCAACGTCCGCCAGCTGCGCAATGTGGTGGAGCGCACGATCATCCTGACCCCGCGTGAGCGGCTCGACCGGATCGAATCGGATATGCTTCCGCCGGAAATCCTGAATGGGCGGATCGCGGGGGATTCGGGCATCTCGGCGCTGATGGGCGTGCCCCTGCGCGAGGCGCGCGAGAATTTCGAGCGGGAATATCTGCGCGTCCAGATCCGGCGGTTTTCCGGCAATATCTCGCGCACGGCGGCCTTTATCGGGATGGAACGCTCGGCGCTGCACCGCAAGCTCAAGCTGCTCGGCATGGTCGACCGGCGCGACGATGAGGACGAGCTGGAAGGATAACGCGGGGTAAATTATTCCGCATTGCAGCATTGTCAGCTTCGGGTTAGTCTCCATCTAAGAAAAGCGGTTGGCGCGGATTTCGGTCCGGCCAGCCAGAATGCGAGCCGCGAAGCGGCCGCCAACAAGAAGGAGCTGACCCCATGACTTCCCGCACCCTGACCGCACGTCCTCGCCCGCCCAAGCCAGAACCTGAAGTGTCGGAAGCCGCCGAAGCGGCGCCGGTGCCGATCACCGGCGGGGCCAAGGGCCAGAACCTTCAGGACCAGTTTCTCAACCTGCTGCGCAAGAACAAGGTGCCGGTCACCATGTTCCTGGTGAAGGGCGTAAAACTGCAGGGCATCGTCACCTGGTTTGACAATTTCTCGATCCTGCTGCGCCGCGATGGCCAGTCGCAGCTGGTTTACAAGCACGCCGTGTCCACCATCATGCCCAGCCAGCCGATTGACGCGGGTCAGTTCGGCACGGCCGACAGCAGCAAGAAGGTGCGGCTGCTGCAGGATGTGTTCCTGTCCAGCGTGCGCAGTTCCGGCGTGCAGGTCACCATGTTCCTGGTCAACGGCGTGATGCTGCAAGGGCGCGTCGCGGCCTATGACCTGTTCTGCATGCTACTCGAACGCGAAGGCTATGTGCAGCTGGCCTACAAGCATGCCGTTTCCACGATCCAGCCGCTCTCACCGGTCGACCTGACCGGGGACTGGGACGGCGAAGAAGGTGACCCAGCCTGACCCTCACATTCGGAGAAGACCTCGAAGGCGAGGTTACCCGCGGTGCCCGGGCAGTGGTCGTCTATCCGGAATTCCGGGTGCGCGGCGGCCACGGCACGGATACGGCTGCGCGGCTTGAAGAAGCGCGCGGGCTGGCGCTGGCGATCGGACTGGAAGTGGTTGACGCGTTCGCCATCCCCATTCGCGAGGCGCGCGCCGGTACACTGTTCGGCGAAGGGCAAATCCAGAACATCGACGTCGCCTGCAATCTGGGCGACGCCGAACTGGTGATTGTCGATGGCTCGCTAAGCGCGATCCAGCAACGCAATCTTGAAGACAAGCTGAAGCGCAAAGTGATCGACCGGACCGGGCTGATCCTTGAAATCTTCGGGGAGCGCGCGGCAACCGCCGAAGGGCGTTTGCAGGTTGAGCTGGCGCACCTCGACTATCAGGCCGGCCGCCTTGTGCGCAGCTGGACCCACCTTGAGCGTCAGCGCGGCGGGTTCGGGTTCCTCGGCGGTCCCGGCGAAACCCAGATCGAGGCCGACCGCCGTTTGATCCGGGACCGAATGGCCAAGCTGCGCAAGGAGTTGGAGCAAGTGCGCCGCACGCGCGGACTGCACCGGTCGCGCCGCGAAAAGGCACCCTGGCCGGTGATCGCACTGGTCGGCTATACCAACGCGGGCAAATCCACCCTGTTCAACCGGCTGACCGGGGCGGGGGTGATGGCAGAGGATCTGCTGTTTGCCACGCTTGACCCGACGATGCGCCGCATTCGCCTGCCGGGGGTGGAAAAGGCGATCCTGTCGGACACCGTGGGCTTCATTTCCGACCTGCCGACCCAGCTGGTCGCCGCGTTTCGCGCCACGCTGGAGGAAGTGACTGCCGCGGATGTGATCGTCCACGTCCGCGACATCGCCAATCCCGATACGCTGGCGCAAAAGCGGCAGGTGCTGGATGTGCTGGCCGACCTCGGCCTGATGGGAGAGGAAGGCGGTGAGCCGACCATCCCGATTGTTGAGGCGTGGAACAAGTGGGACCTGCTCGATCCCGATTCTGCCGCCGATCTGGCCGAGCAGATCGCGGTGCGCCCCGATGAAGTGATTGTACCGCTATCGGCGCTGACGGGCGAGGGCACTGATGCGCTGCTCGAAGCAGTCGGCAAGCTGCTCACCGCCGGGGCCAGGGTGCACACCTTCGTCCTGCCGGTCAGCGATGGGCAGCGGGTCGCCTGGCTCCACGCCCACGGCGAAGTTCTGGCCGAGGAGGACGCGGGCGAGGACGAGCGCGGTCCGCTGCGCCGCCTGCAAGTGCGGCTCGATCCGCGCGAACTAGGGCGCTTTACCCGGCTCTGACGCCTTGACCGCGTTCCACAGCGCGTCCTGCTGGTCGAGCGTCAGGCTGGCAAACGGCGTCCCGCGGTCCGCCGCCAATTGTTCCATGCCCCGGAACCGGCGCTCAAACTTCGCGTTGGCATGGCGCAGGGCGTCTTCGGCCGCGATGCCATAGGCGCGCACCGCGTTGACGGCGGCGAACAGCAGGTCGCCCGCCTCGTCCAGGCGCTCCATGTCTGTTCCAGCGGCGGCGAGTTCGCCCAATTCCTCGCGCACCTTGGCGGCTGGGCCGTCTGTATCGGGCCAGTCGAACCCTTGCCGTGCCGCCCGCTTCTGCAGCTTTTCCGCGCGCATCAGCGCCGGCAGGGCGAGGGCGACCCCATCGAGCGCGCTGCTTGCGCCCTTGGCCGCGCGTTCATCCGCCTTCAGGCGTTCCCAGCGTTCCTCACGCGAGTGGCCTTCGTCGGCAGCATCGCCAAAGATATGCGGGTGGCGCGCTTCCATCTTGGCGCTGATCGCGTCGGCCACGGCGTCGAAATCGAATGCGCCAAGTTCTTCGGCCATGCGGGCGTGGAACACGACTTGCAGCAGCAGGTCACCGAGTTCTTCCTTGAGCGCGGCCAGATCGTCCCGCTCGATCGCGTCGGCCACTTCATAGGCCTCCTCGATCGTATACGGCGCGATCGTGGCGAACGTCTGGGCACGGTCCCAGTCGCAGCCGTGCTCGGCATCGCGCAGTCGGGCCATGATCCGGAGGAGGCGGTCGATTGGGGGCATCGGTTCGGCGGCTCCGTGAGATTGATAATATATATTATGTTAAATCGCGGTGCGATCGGCCGGGGCGGGTGAGTCCCGTCACCCCACGAAGCGGCTGGCCACGAACGCGACGATCAGGATGATTACCGCCCACGCCGCCGCCATCCGCGCCTTGCTTTCAAAACTCAGCGCTTCACCGCGCAGGCCCCGGATTGCCAGAAACAAGGCGGCAGCGGCAACGATCAGCGAGACGACCGTGTTCACAGCTCCACCTGCAAGCCATCGTGCCCGACCACCACGTGCGGCGGCACTTCGGCGCTGAGAGTCGCATAATCCAGGCTCTTGTCGAGATGCGTCAGCACGGCCCGGCGCGCCCGCGTTGCCTCGATCAGTTCCAGCGCCATGCCCAGATGCGCGTGCGTCGGGTGCGGTTCGCGGCGCAGGCAGTCCGACACCAGCAGGTCGACGCCATAGAGCAGGTCGATCATTTCACCGGTAATCTCACTGAAGTCCGTGGCGTAACCAATTGATTTTCCGTCCGCATCGAACCGGAACGCGGTGCTTTGCGCGTGGCCGTGCGGCATCTGGCACCAGCCGACGCCAAACCCGGCGCACATCCGCAGCCGGTCCAGCGTTTCCAGCGTGACGATCGTGGGATAGCCATATTGCCCGGCAAAGACATAACCGAAGCGCTGGCGCAGCCGCCGCGCGGTTTCATCGACGGCATAACCGGGGATCGGCCCGGCGCGGCCATAGCGGAACGGGCGCAGGTCATCGATGCCGTGGCAATGATCGGCATGGTCGTGCGTCCAGAACACGCCGTCGATCCGGTCAATCGCATTGGCCAGCAGCTGCGCGCGACAATCGGTCGAGGTATCGACCAGCAGGCGGTTGCCAGCCGCGCTTTCGACGATGATCGACGCGCGCGTGCGGCGGTTGCGCGGCTCGGCCGGATCACATTCGCCCCAGTCGTTGCCGATCCGCGGCACGCCGGTCGACGTTCCGGAACCGAGCAGGATCAGCTTCACAGCCGGGCCTTGCTGAACAGCTTGAAGAAGTTGGCAGTGGTTGCCTCGGCCAGCGAGTCGGCGCTCGTGCCGCGCAAATCCGCCACGAACCGCGCGGTATCGGCCACGAACGAGGGTTCGCAGACTTTGCCCCGGTGCGGGACCGGCGCAAGGAACGGGGCGTCGGTTTCAACCAGCAGTCGGTCTTCAGGCACTTCGGCGGCTACGGCCTGCAAGTCTCTGGCATTCTTGAATGTTACGATGCCGGAAATGGAAATGGTCAGGCCCAGGTCCAGCATCTTCGCGCCGAATTCGGCCGAGGCGGTGAAGCAGTGGATCAGCGCGGGAAACGCCCCCCGTTCCATTTCCTCGGTCAGGATCGCGGCGGTATCGGCCTCCGCATCGCGGGTGTGGATGATCAGCGGCAGCCCGGTCTGGCGTGACACGGCAATGTGCCGCCGGAACAGCGCCTGCTGCATCGCCCGGTCGGAGTGGTCGTAATAGTAATCGAGGCCCGTTTCCCCGATGGCGATCACGCGTGGATGCTCTGCCGCGGCCAGCAGCGCCGCTTCGCCCAGGTCCGCGTGGTCATCGGCCTCGTGCGGGTGGATGCCGACGCTGGCCCAGATGTCTGCGTGGCGTTCGGTCGTGGCGACGACTTGCGCCCATTCACGCTGGCGGGTGGAGATCGAGAGGAAGCCCCCCACCCCGGCGGCGCGCGCACGCTCCAGCACGGCGTCCTGATCCTCGACCAGCCCCTTGTATTCCAGGTGGCAGTGGGAATCGATCAGCATCACGCGCTCTCGGCGGGCAGTTCAAGCCGGGGGAAGACGCCGACTGGCTGCGTTACGGTGAAGCCGGATGCGACCAGTTGTTCGAACCACCGCGCGTTATCGAGCGCCGCGAAATCGCGCGCGTCGGGGGCAATGCCCAGCTGGTCGAGCAGCTTGTCAGCCGAGGCCGGGACGACCGGACGCACCGCGATGGCCAGCGTGCGCACAGCGCGCAGCAGCACCATCAGCACGGCTTCCATCCGCGCCGGATCGGTCTTGCGCAGGGTCCACGGCGCCTGCTCGTCGACATACTGGTTGCAGGCGAACACGGCGCGCATCCAACTGTCCAGGCCGTCGCTGAATGCCAGATCAGCAAACGCCGATTTCAGCGCGCCGACGCCGGCGTCCACTTCGGCCAGCAAGGCGCGGTCGGCGTCGGTGAGCGGCTGATCAGCGGACAGCTTGCCGTCCAGGTTCTTGAAGATCATTGACAGCGAGCGCTGCGCCAGGTTGCCGAAGCTGTTGGCCAGTTCCGCGTTGGCACGGGTGACGATGGCTTCGGGCGAATAGCTGCCGTCCTGCCCGAAGGCGACTTCGCGCATCAGGAAATAGCGCAGGGTATCGACCCCGAACTGCTCCGCCAGCGCGATCGGATCGGTCACGTTGCCAAGCGATTTCGATTCCTTCTGCCCGCGGTTGAGCAGGAAGCCGTGACCGAACACCTGTTTCGGCAGCGGCAAGTTCGCGCTCATCAGGAAGGCCGGCCAGTAGATCGCGTGGAAGCGGACGATGTCCTTGCCGATCAGGTGCAGGTTGGCTGGCCAGTACTTCGCGTAATCGCCTGATTCATCAGGAAAACCCAGCCCGGTGAGATAGTTGGTCAGCGCATCGACCCAGACGTACATCACGTGGTTGTCGCTGCCCGGCACCTTGACGCCCCAGTCAAAGCTGGTGCGCGATACCGACAGGTCGCGCAGGCCACCTTCGATGAAGCGCAGGATTTCATTGCGGCGGCTGTCCGGTTGCAGGAAATCCGGGTTGGCGTTCAGCAGGTCGAGCAGCGGCTGCGCATATTTCGAAAGCCGGAAGAACCAGCTTTCCTCAACCGTCCATTCGACCGGAGTGCCTTGCGGCGAGAGCTTTTCGCCCCCCTCCCCATCGATCAGCTCGCTGGCGTCGTAGTACGCCTCGTCACGGATCGAGTACCAGCCTTCGTAGCGATCCAGATAGAGATCGCCGCTGGCCTCCATCCGCCGCCACAGCTCTTGCGTCGCGGCATGGTGGCGCGGTTCCGAGGTGCGCATGAACACGTCATACGACACATTCAGACCGTCACACATATCGATGAAATATTGTGACATTTCATCGGCAAGCTGCTTGGGCGAAATCCCCAGGTCGCGCGCCTTTTGCGCCATTTTCAGCCCGTGCTCGTCAGTCCCCGTCTGGAACCGCACGTCGCGGCCCAGCTGGCGCTGGAAGCGGGCGATGACATCGGCGGCAATCGCTTCATAGGCGTGGCCGATATGCGGCTTGCCGTTGGGATAGCTGATCGCGGTGGTGATATAGAACGGTTCGGCCATGGCCGGGGCAAGTCTTTCGCAAATGGTCAGTGAGCCGCTTCTCTAGGCATCGCGGCCGATGCCAGCAACCCGCCAATTTCCATCGCGACCAATGCGGGATCGAAGTTGTAGGTGGGTAGCTGCGCCCCCAGCCGGACGAGTTCGCCGTGCGCCGCGATCACGCGGCCCTGCCGGGCGCGGTCGCCCAGCGGCAGCTGCGCCGCCATGACCGCGCGGGCCAGATCGCACACCGCCACTTGCCGTTCCCGGTCAGGCCGCGCGCCGATTTCCTCCGCCAGCGCGCCGCGCAGGGTGAAGCCGTGGTCGCCCTCGGCCAGAATCCGCAGCATCAGCGTGTGCAGCGCCCCCAGATCCTGCGCTACGAAGTCCAGCGCGGCACCAGGTGATCCTTCCGCTGCGGCCACGGCGGCTGCGCGCGTGGCGGCGCTGGCATCGGGGGCTTCGGCGCGCAGGATGCGATCAATCGCGTCGGCGGGCAGCGGATCGAACCGCAGCGTCCGGCAGCGCGAACGGATCGTCGGCAGCAGCCGTCCGGGGCGGTGGGCAACCAGCAGGAAGAACGTACCGACCGGCGGTTCCTCCAGGCTCTTGAGCAAGGCATTGCACGATGGCGTTTCCAGGCTGTCGGCCGGGTCGATGATCACCACCCGGCGGCTGCCCAGCGTCGGCCGGGTATTGAGGCGCGCCTGCATCCGGCGAATCTGCTCGATCGTGATGTTGCGCTTGACCGCATAAGGCTTGCCCTCGGCCTTCTTCTCCTCCTCAGTCTCGTTGGCAGGGAGGTGATCGAGCACGATGATGTCGGGGTGATTGGCCGGATCGGGCTGGGGAATCCCCGCCTCGCGCACCAGTTCGGCAGCGGCGGCGCGGGCGAACAGGCCTTTGCCCAGACCTTTCGTACCCGCCAGAATCCAGGCGTGGTGCATCCGGGCTGACGCCATGGCCTCACGCCAGGCGCGCCAGGCGTTGTCGTGACCGACCAGGGTCATGGCAGCAGCCCTGCCAGTGCGGCCATGACGGCGCAGTGGACAGCGTCTGCGTCGCCGTTGCCGTCGATCCGGGCAAAGCGCGCCGGTTCCGCCTCGGCAAAGCGGGCGAAGGCGGCGGAGACCTTGGCGTGATAATCCGTCCCGCGCCCGCCGATCCGGTCGGCATTGCCGGCATCGCGCAAGTCCAGCCGGTGGGCGGCGGTTTCGGGCGAGACTTCGATCAGCAGGGTCAGGTCGGGCAGCAGGCCGCCGCTGCCGATGCGGTGCAGGTCCATCACCTCTGCATCAGACAGCCCCCCGCCCCCGCCCTGATAGGCGCGGCTCGAATCGACGAAGCGGTCGCAGATCACCCATGCCCCGCGCCGGGTGGCGGGCAGGATCAGGCGTTCAACGTGATCGGATCGCGCGGCGGCGAACAGCAGCGCCTCGGCGCGCGGGTGCCAGCCTTCGCCCTCGGTCCCCAGCAACAGCGCGCGGATCGCCTCCGCCCCGGCGGTGCCGCCCGGTTCGCGGGTGACCACCACGTCCAGCCCGCGTGCGCGCAGCGTTTCGGCCAGCAAGCGGGCCTGGGTGGACTTGCCCGCCCCTTCCCCGCCTTCGAGCGCGATGAATTTCCCGTTGGTCATTGCCCCAGCCCTAGCAGCCCATTGACCAGCCTGTCGATTGGTCCGGCGCGGCCCACGCCCTCTGCGGCGATCAGCGGCAGGTAATGCACGGGTTGCCCATCAATCCGCACTTCCAGCGCGCCGAGCGGCTTGCCCTTGGCAATCGGCGCGGGAACGGGGCCGTCATAGACGATGCGGGTGGCGATGGGGGGCTGCGTGCCCTTGGGCACGGTCAGGCTGAACGGCCGGGCCAGTGCGAGCGGAACACTGCGGGCAGCGCCGCCCTGAACCCGCGCGCGACCGATCACCTGGCCTTGGCGCACGAACGGGCGGCTGTCCCACGCGGCATAGCCCCATTCGGCCAGCGCCCGCGCGGCCTCGGCGCGTCCGGCGTAGCTGGGCACACCGCCCACCACCAGCACCAGCCGCCGCCCATCCCGCTCCACCGCGCCGAGGAAGTTATAGCCGGCCTCGCGCGTGTGGCCGGTCTTGATCCCGTCCGCTCCGGCGACCACCCCGGCGAAGGGGTCGTGATTGGGAAAACGCTGCCCCTGCCAGTCCATCGCGCGGTGGCCGAAATAGCGCCGGTAGAGCTGTGGATGCCCGTAAATCAGCGCCCGCGCGAGGCGCACCATGTCGCGCGCGGTAACATAGGTCTTGCCGCCATCGGGCCAGCCGTTGGGGGTGTGAAACGCGCTGCCCCGCATTCCCAGGCTGGCCGCGCGCTGGTTCATCCGCGCCGTCCACGCCGCCGTGCTGCCCAGCGCGGCTTCGGCCAGCGCGACCGAGGCATCGTTGGCGGAAACGGTCGTCACGCCCAGCAGCAGATCGCGCACGCGTACCTGCTGGTCGGGCCTGAGGTAGAGGCTGGTCCCCTGCCCCGCCCACTGCGCGGCGGTTGCCGGGCGGACGGCGACTTCGGTGTTTTCGTCCAGCTTGCCGCTGGCGATCAGGTCGAACGCGAGTAGCGCGGTCATCGCCTTGGTCATCGACGCGGGCAGCAGGCGCCGCTCCGCATTGCGGGCATAAAGCGTCTGTCCGGCACTGAGATCGACCAGCAGCGCGACCGGCGCCTGTTCCACTATGGCTGGCGGCGCGGCAGGCGGCCCGGCAGGTGCGCCGCTGGCCCCGGCGCCAGCGGGCAGCGCCAGCATGGCCAGCAACAGCATGGATTTCCTGACCAAGCGCATTCCCCCGACGGACCGGACACGCGCCTGGCCCGGCTGGCTGGGCGGGTCAGTTGGCGCGCTGGATTCGGGCTTCGCTATACCCTGCCGCCCTGGCCTTCGCCAGCGCGGCCTGCGCTTCGGCCTGGGTCGCGAACGGCCCCATCCGCACGCGCCAGACCGCTCCGGCCTTCGTAACCTGCCCGCCGGAGCGCTTGGCCACGGCGTCGGCGCGGGCGCGCTCGGCAAAGGCGCCAACCTGTACGACCAGCGCATTCGCGGGCATGGCGGGGGGCGGAGCGATACGCTCTACCGCTGGCGGCGCTTCGGGGGCAACGCGCGGGATCTTGCCCTTGGGTGCGGGCTTTGCCACCGGCGCAGCCGAGGGCGTCGGTGTCGGCACCGGCATCGGCGTTGCCGTCGGCAATGGCGCGGGCAGGCCCGGCCCGTCGAGCTTGCGGCGCAGCACGCCCAGCAGCGATTGCGGCGTGTCCATCCGCGCGGGCGCGGCCTGGCCCATGCGCAGCAGGGCGCGCTCCTGCTCTGGCGGGTTGACCCGGCGCACGCGCACCGCGGCCTTGCTGCCGGTCAGCGCCAGCTGCGCAGCGGCGTCGGGCGACAGATCGATCAGCCGGGCGTTCGTCATCGGACCGCGCCGCTCCACCCGGACAAGGATGGTCTTCCCGGTATCGAGCGAAGTCACCTCGACATAGCTGGGGAGCGGCAGGGTCCGGTGCGAGGTTGAAACGCCCGCGCCGTCCGCCACCCCGGCATAGCCGACCGCGTCATAGTTCATGACGTCAGCGGGAGTGTGGCTGACGCCTTCCACCGTATAAGTCGGCCCCAGCACCATCGGATAATCCCCGGCCGGACCGCTGGTGCGCGGCGGCGGCGGCAGGTCACTCGCCCCGCCCCCTCCGCCGCCACACGCGGCAAGCAGGATCAGGGCCATGAACGGCAGGCTTCGGTTAACGGGCAATCTCATCTGCTAATAACCCCACGGACAATGCGTAGTAGTTCGAGCAGTTATATTGCAGGATAACCCGATAATTCCCGGTTAAGAGAAACGCGGAATTGCCGCGCCCGTCCGGTTCGATCAGCGTGGCCAGCGTATCGGCACGCATCGGCCGCAGGGGGCGCACCCCCAGCGCCTGCCATTCCGCCACCGTTTTCCAGGCCGAATGGCGCGCATGAACGCGCGGGCAGCTGGGCGAATCCAGCCGGGTGGCGACGGGCGCGGCATCGAACCCGGCGGGCACGATCGCCTTTGCGCCCCACGGCTCACCCGTGCGCCAGCCGGAATCGCGGAAGTAGTTGGCGATCGAGGCCAGCGTATCGGCGCGGTCGTTCCAGATGTCGGCGTCGCCATCCCCGTCGCCATCGCGGGCGAGGCGCAAGTACACGCTGGGCAGGAATTGCGGATTGCCGAACGCCCCCGCCCAGCTGCCATAGAGCCGCTCGCGCGGGACGCCCCGGTCCACCATTTTCAGCAACGCGATGAATTCGCTGGCGAACAGCTCCCGCCGCCGCCCTTCATAGGCCAGCGTGGCGAGCGAGCGGGCCAGATCGAAATCGCCCTTGTAGCGCCCGTAATTCGTCTCATGCCCCCAGATCGCCATGACGATCGGCGCGGGCACGCCATATTCCGCCTCGATCCGCGGAGCGATGGCTGCCACGTTCTGGAGCATCGCCCGCCCGCCCGCGATCCGTGCGGCATCGACATGCGTGCGAATATAAGGCGCCAGCGCGGGCGGCGTGCCGGGGGTGGAGCCGGGCTGCGACCGGTCGAGCGCGATCACCCGCTGGTTGAGCGTCAACCCGCCCATCATCCGCGCAATCGTCGCCTCGCTTACCCCCTCGCCCCGCGCGCGGGCGGCGAGCAGTTGCAGGTACCCTTGAAACCCCGCCTCATCATAGGTCTGCGCCGCGACTGGCGCCGTGGACGGCGAGAACACCAGCGCCGCGAGCGCCAGCGGCACGGCGAATTTCAGATTGCGCATCAAAGCCATGCCCGATCTTTCGCACAGCCAAGGCGGAATGGAAACGGCAAAGGGCGTGACATTCGCCCAATAGCACGCTAGCCGCGCCAGACCGGACAGGTGGCCGAGTGGTTTAAGGCAGCGGTCTTGAAAACCGCCGTGGGTGCAAGCTCACCGTGGGTTCGAATCCCACCCTG
>JAYRDH010000032.1:0-31399 GCA_041909515.1 Novosphingobium sp.
GGGCCGGTGCCGTCTGTTGCGCCAGCAACACTAAGCCAAATCAGCGCCCGATGGAAACGCTCAATCCGGCCCAGACCGTGCGCGGCGTGCCGAGGTCGATCGAGCCGCCCTGATTGCGGGTGACGATGGTTTCGTCGGTGAGGTTCTCACCCCGCAGCACCACCGTAAAGCGCGGGCTGAGTGGCACGCGCACCACGGCATCCAGCGTGGTCGCGGCAGGCTGGAGGTCGGTTTGCAGGTCGTCCTCATACTGCGCGCCGATGTGGCGCAGCGTGGCCGACAGCAGCCAGCCATCGCGCGGCAGCCACGCGACAGTCGCGCTCGCGGCCAGCTTGGCAACTTGCGCGGGGCGCTTGCCATCCAGCGCCAGCGATGCGCCGCTGGCCTGCACTTCGGCATCGGTCAGCGCCAGCGCACCATCGAACCGCACGGTGCCCAGCGTGGCGGACGCCGCCAGTTCCACCCCGCGCGAATGCACCGCATCGACATTGCGGCGCTCGCGCAGGTTCGTGCCGATGGTGACGTTGGCGATGGCGTTCTTCACCTTGTTGTCGAACGCGGTCAGATTCAGCGTCACGCCGTCAACCGGGGCGAAGTCCACGCCCGCTTCGAACCCCAGCAGTTCCTCGTTGCGCAACGCCGCATTGGCGCGGGTGGTGACGGGAAACACGGTGAAGGGGCGGTACAGCTCGTTCAGGGTCGGCTGGCGCAGGCTGGTATAGGCCGCTGCCCGCAGCGCCACACCCTCCGCCGCCTGCACCCGCGCGCCACCGCGCCAGCTGACATCCCAGCCTGCGCGGTTTGCATAAGCGTTGTTCACCGTGGTCGTCCCGGCAGCGTTCGCTTCGGTGAAATAGCCCTCTCGGATCGTCCAGCGATCAGCCCGGACGCCGCCGGTCAGCGTCAGCGCGTCCAGCGTCCAGCTGTCCTCCAGATAGAGCCCCAGATCGGTATTCCGCCCGCCCGCGCGGCGGCGCGCGGTGACGAGGCCGGTGACGCCGCTATAGGCCTCTTCCTGCGTCCGCCCGGTCATGCTGCGCCAGTCCGCGCCCAGCCGCACTTCATGCCCGCCGCCCACCGGCGGGCGCAGTTCCAGCTTGCCGCCGATCCCGGTGGCGGGGGTGCGGCGCTGGTGCAGCGTCTTGCGGAAACTGGTGGAGCTGATCACGATGTTCGAGAAATCGCGCGCCTGCACATAAGCCAGCGCATCGAACTGCCACGCGCCCCGGCCGACCAGCCGCACGCTGGCATCCTGCCCGCGCGTGGCGCTGTCGGCCCCGGCAAAGCGCAAGGTGCGCTGATCGTCATAGGCGAGGCCCCGGACCTGCAATTCGACCGTGTCGGTCAGCGGCGCGACCGCGCGCAGCCCTGCCGACCAGCTGTCATACCGCGCCCGCGTGCTGGCGGCGACGCGCTGTGCCACGGGCGTGGTCCAGAACCCCTGCCCCCGGTCCCAACGCCCGCTGAGCACGGCAAAGCCCTGCCCCAGTTCGGGCGCGAGCGTGGCCGACAGCTCGCTTTCGCCCCGGTCGTTGACCAGCGCACTGGCGTTCAGCAAGTCCAGCTCATCCGCGCCCGCACTGACCATCTCGATGGTCCCGGCCACCGCGCCCGCGCCAAACGCGCCGGACCCGCCCCCGCGCGTCACCAGCACGCGCGACAGGCGTTCGGGCGCGATGCCGGAAAACGGGATATAGCCAAAGAACGGATCGGCCTGCGGCACGCCGTCGAGCAGGATCAGCGTGCGGCTGGAGGCGTTGCCCCCCAACCCGCGAAACGTCACCCCTTGCGCCGAAGGATTGGCCGAGCGGCTGTCTGACCGGCGGAATTGCTGGAACCCCGCGGCGGAGGCCAGCACATCCTCCAGCCGCCCCGATGCCGCGCCCGCGATCCGGTCGCGCGCGATCACCTGCACGCCATAGATGTCGTCTTCGGCAGTGCGTTCCAGCCCCTGCCCGGTAACGACGATAGTCTGGTCCTCCGCCGTTTCAGCGTGGGCGGTAACCGGCAGGGCCAGCAGGGCGGCGGGGATCAGGACATGACGCATAATGCCATGCCCTTTGCCCCAACCGCCGTGCTTTTCAATGCCGATTTAGGCCAGTTCCATCGAATAGCCAGCGGCACGCACCGTGCGGATCAGGCTTTCCTCATCCGCACGGTCGATCGCCTGACGCAGGCGGCGGACGTGGACGTCGACCGTGCGCTCATCAATCTCGCGGTCCATGCCCCAGACGGCGTCGATCAGTTGCTGGCGCGAATGGACCCGGCCCGGCCGTTCCATGAAGTGGCGCAGCAGGCGAAACTCGGTCGGCCCCAGCTTCAGCGTTTCACCCGCCCGGCGCACGCGGTGAGCGACCGGGTCCAGTTCCAGATCGGCGACTTTCAGCACGTCGCCTTCCAGCGCCGGGCGGCTGCGGCGCAGCAGCGCCTCGACCCGCGCCAGCAACTCGCGCGGGGAAAACGGCTTGGTCACGTAATCATCCGCGCCGGTTTTCAGGCCGCGGATGCGGTCTTCCTCTTCGCCGCGCGCGGTCAGCATCAGAATCGGCACGCGGGCGCTGTCCTTGTGGCGGCGCAGCTGGCGGCAGACCTCGATGCCGGACAGGTTCTCGATCATCCAGTCGAGGATGATCGCGTCGGGCACGCTTTCGCGGACCATGACCAGCGCTTCCTCGCCGTCGGGGGTGACGCGCACATCATACCCTTCGGCCTTGAGGTTCCATTCGAGCAGCTCGGACAGCGCCGCATCGTCCTCGACGATGAGGATCGAGGCCGCCATCAGTCGGCCTGCTCGTCCCCGGCGGGCAGTTCACGCGAGGCGTGATAGATGCCGGTCGCCGCGAAATAGACCATTTCCGCCACATTGGTGGCATGGTCACCGATCCGTTCCAGGTTACGCGCCACGAACAGCAGCTGCGCCGCGCTGGAAATCGTCGCCGGGTTTTCCATCATGTGGGCCACCAGGTTGCGGAAGATGCTGTCGTAGAAGTTGTCGAGCTTTTCATCGCGCGCGATCACTTCCAGCGCCAGCTCCGCATCGCGCGAGCCATAGGCGTTGAGCACATCGCGGACCATGCCCTGCGCGATTTCGGCCATCGCGGGGACGAGGATCAGCGGTTCGAA
The DNA here is from genome assembly GCA_041909515.1 of Novosphingobium sp. Lineage (GTDB taxonomy): Bacteria > Pseudomonadota > Alphaproteobacteria > Sphingomonadales > Sphingomonadaceae > Novosphingobium. Next base: position 3,124 of record JAYRDH010000032.1, read on the forward strand.
CTTCTTCAACCGCTCGATCTGGCCGACGCGCTTGGCGATGTTCTTGGCATAGTCGCCGATCCGTTCGACCACGCCGGAAATCTTGAGCGCGGCGATCACGTCGCGCAGATCGTCCGCCATCGGCGCCCGCAGCGCGATCACGCGCACGGCCAGCCGGTCAACTTCCGCTTCCAGCGCGTCGAGCTTGGCATCGGCCTGGACGACGGACTGGGCCAGCACTTCATCGCGCTGCACCAGCGCTTCCACCGCATCGCGGATGGCCACTTCGGCTAGCCCGCCCATTTCGGCGACCAGCCCGCGCAGCTGCGCGATTTCGTTTTCGAATGCCTTGACGGTATGTTCGGCCATTATCGTTTCCTCAGCCGTAGCGGCCCGTGATGTAATCCTTGGTGCGCTCTTCCCGCGGATTGGTAAAGATGTCCTCGGTCAGGCCATATTCGACCACGGTGCCAAGGTGGAAGAACGCGGTGCGCTGCGACACGCGCGCAGCCTGCTGCATCGAGTGGGTGACGATCACGATCGCGTAGCGTTCCTTCAGATCGTCGATCAGCTCCTCGATCCGGGCGGTGGCGATGGGGTCCAGCGCAGAGCACGGCTCGTCCATCAGGATCACTTCGGGGCTGACCGCGATGGCGCGGGCAATGCACAGGCGCTGCTGCTGGCCACCGGACAGGGCAGTACCGGATTCGGCCAGCCGGTCCTTGACCTCGTCCCACAGGCCGGCGCGGCGCAGCGACTTTTCGACAATCGCGTCCATGTCGGCCTTGTTGCCGGCCAACCCGTGGATGCGCGGGCCATAGGCGACGTTTTCATAGATCGACTTGGGGAACGGGTTGGGCTTTTGAAACACCATGCCCACCCGCGCGCGCAGTTCGACCACGTCCATGCCGCTGGCATAGATGTCTTTCCCGTCCAGCTCGATCTGCCCGTCCACCCGGCATCCCGCGATGGTGTCGTTCATCCGGTTGAGGGTGCGCAGGAAGGTTGACTTGCCGCAGCCCGACGGGCCGATGAACGCCGTCACCACCCCGGTCGAAATGTCGATCGAGACATCGTTGATGGCCTGCTTCGCGCCGTAGAACACGTTCACGTTGCGGGCCGCGATCTTGAGTTTCTGTTCTGTCATGGGGTTACCAGCGGGTCTCGAACTTGTTGCGCAGATAGATGGCCAGGCCGTTCATCGCCATCAGCAGCACCAGCAGCACGATGATCGCGGCAGAGGTGTTCTGGACAAAGGCCTGGTCGATTTCGTCCGACCACAGGAAGATCTGCATCGGCATGACGCTGGCCGGATCGGTAATCCCGCCCGGCGGGGTGGCGACAAAGGCGCGCATCCCGATCATCAGCAGCGGCGCGGTTTCACCCAGCGCGCGGGCCATGCCGATGATCGTGCCGGTCAGGATGCCGGGCAGCGCCAGCGGCAGGACGTGGTGGAACACCGCCTGCACCGGGCTGGCGCCAACGGCCAGCGCGGCATCGCGGATCGACGGGGGCACCGCCTTGATGGCGTTGCGCCCGGAAATCACGATCACCGGCATCGTCATCAGCGCCAGCGTCATGCCGCCCACCAGCGGCGAGGAGCGCGGCAGGTGCATGACGTTGATGAACACCGCCAGCCCCAGCAGGCCGAAAATGATCGAGGGCACGGCGGCCAGGTTGTTGATCGACACTTCGACCCATTCGACCCAGCGCCGCCCCTTGGGCGCGAATTCTTCCAGATAGACGGCCGCCAGCACCCCCAGCGGGAACGACAGCGCCAGCGTGACCCCCATCGTCAGGATCGAGCCCTTGGCCGCCCCCCAGACCCCGGCGACCGTCGCGTCGGTCGAATCCGATCCGGTCAGGAACGCCCAGTCGATCCCGCCCAGCCCCTGCCGCAGCATGGTGAACAGCAGGAACGCCAGGAACACCAGACTGGTGGCGATCGCGACCAGTCCCAGCGCCTTGAACCGGCGCTCTGCCGCATGGCGGCGAGCCAGCCGCCGCTGCATTTCCGGCGCTTGCCAGGACGAGTTAATCATACGCTTCCCGATACTTCTTCACGACGCGCAGGGCGACGATGTTGAGCGCCAGCGTCACGACGAACAGCACCAGCCCCAGCGCGAAGGCCGACAGGGTCTTGGGGCTGTCGAATTCCTGGTCGCCGGTCAGCAGCTGGACGATCTGGAACGTCACCGTGGTCATGCTGTCAAACGGATTGGCGGACAGGCGCGCGGCGGCACCGGCGGCCATCACGACGATCATGGTTTCCCCGATCGCGCGGCTGACCGCCAGCATCACCCCCGCCACGATGCCCGGCAGGGCGGCGGGCAACAGCACGCGCTTGATCGTTTCGGACTTGGTCGCGCCCATCGCCAGGCTGCCGTCGCGCATCGCCTGCGGCACGGCAGCGATGCTGTCATCCGCCATCGAGGATACGAACGGGATGATCATCACCCCCATCACCACGCCCGCGGCCAGCGCGCTTTCGGTGGAGGGGTTTTCGGCGCCCATCGCGGCGGCGAAATCGCGCACCAGCGGGGCGACTGTCAGCGCGGCGAAATAGCCATAAACCACGGTCGGGATACCAGCCAGGATTTCCAGCGCGGGCTTTAGCCACTTGCGCATGGTGGCCGAGGCATATTGCGTCAGGAACACCGCGCTCATCAGGCCCAGCGGGATCGCCACGATCATCGCGATGATCGCGCCGATGAACAGCGTGCCCCAGAACAGCGGGACCGCGCCGAAATCCTTGCCCAGTTCCGCGTCGAACCCGGTACGCGGCGCCCAGTGGGTGCCAGTCAGGAAGTCGATCGGGGACACATGGCGGAAAAACAGCCCGGTTTCATAGACCAGCGAAATGACGATGCCCGCCGTGGTCAGGATCGCGATCAGCGATGCGATCAGCAGGGTCATCAGCGTGGCCCGTTCCACGCGGGTCCGCGCCGGAAAGCCCGCCCGGACGCGCGTGAAGCCGAAGGCGCCGCCCGCAAACGCCGCCAGCGCGGCCAGCGCCGCGCCGATCAGGCCAAACCGGGTTTCGATGCCGCGCACCACTTCGGCCAGTTGCTGGGCCATGGGGTTGAACACCGCCGCACCAGGATTGTGCGCCAGCGCGCTGGCTTCGGCCAGAATCGCGTCGCGTTCCATGTCGAAGGCGGGCAATTGCGCCGCCGCGGGATCGGCCAGGATCGCCCCGCGGACCAGTCCGGGCGAGATCCCCCCCCAGACGACCCAGACCAGCAGGGCCGGGACCACGATCCACAGCAGCATGTGCCAGCCATGATAGGACGGGACCGCGGCCAGCGAGCCGCGTCCGGTGTAAAGCGCCTGGGCCTTGGCGCGGGCGGCAAACCAGCCAGCCACACCAAGGCCCAGAACGGCAAGTAGTACAAACTGCGAGATCACACGGTGGCCTTTCGCCAGAGAGTGCTGGCAGGGCTTACTTCAGAACCGACGGGTCCATCAACGTCAGCTTGGCCGCGACATCGGCGTTCTTCGTGCGAACGTCCTCCGGCGCGATGACCATGCCCTTCGCCTTCAGCGCGCCATCGGGACCCCACGACTTGGCCCATTCCGCCACGTATTCCTTCAGGCCCTTGATCGCGTTGAGGTGCCCGGCCTTGACATAAATGTACAGCGGGCGGGCGCCCGGATAGCTGAAATCGACGATCGATTCATACGTCGGCATCACGCCAGACATCGGAATGCCCTTCAGCTTGGTGGTGTTTTCTTCCAGGTAGGAGAACCCGAACACGCCGATCGCCTTGGGGTTTTCGGCAATCTTCTGGACGATCAGGTTGTCGTTTTCACCCGCGTCGACATAGGCGCCGTCTTCACGTACGCCGGTGCAGAACTTCTTGTGGGCGTCCTTGTCCGTGTCCTTCAGCGCCTTCATCGCCGGGTCGCTTTCACAGCCCTTGGTCAGGATCAGTTCGGCCAGCGCGTCACGCGTGCCAGAGGTCGACGGCGGACCATAGACCATGATCGGAATGGCGGGCAGCGCCGGATTCACGTCCGACCAGGTCTTGGCGGTGTTGGGCTTGCCGAACGGGTTGGCGGCCAGCGCCTTGTACACATCGACCGGGGTCAGCTTCATGTCCGGGCCATCGGTGCCTTCCGCAAAGGCGATCCCGTCAAGCCCGACCTGGATTTCGATGATGTCCTTCACGCCGTTCTTGGCGCAATCCTCGTACTCGGACTTCTTCATCCGGCGCGAGGCGTTTTCGATGTCGGGGTGCTGGGCGCCAAGGCCGGCGCAGAACAGCTTCATGCCCGCGCCCGTGCCGGTCGATTCGACCACCGGGGACTTGATCCCGGCGGCCTTGGCCGCGCTTTCCGCGACGGCAGTGGCGAACGGGTAGAGCGTGGAGGAACCCACGACGCGGACAAAGTCACGCGCGCCCGACGAGGATTCGCCGGAACCGCAGGCGGCCAGCGCCAGAGTGGAAAGGGTCAGAACGGCAACGGTACGAATCGAGCGCATGGCAACCTCTTGGTCTGCATCTGTCGAGACGGCGGATATGAAGGTTGCGTGACAGTTTGATGACAAGCCATCACAGCCCCGAAAAATCCGACGACGATCAGGGCATCAGCGGCAGGATCAGCGATGCGACAGTGCCTTCGCCGGGGCGGCTCGCAATATCGAATCGGCCCCGATGGCGTTCGACGATGTGCTTGACGATCGCCAGCCCCAGCCCGGTTCCCCCCGCCGCGCGGCTGCGGCTGGCATCGGCGCGATAGAACCGCTCGGTCAGGCGCGGCAGATGTTCGGGGGCGATTCCGTCGCCCTCGTCCCGCACGCTGAGCGAGACCCGGCCCGCGGGCGTGACCTCGATCGTCACCGCCACCTCGCCGCCGGGCCGGCCGTACTTGATCGCGTTGTCGATCAGGTTGCGCAGCACTTGCGCCAGCTGGCCGCGATCTCCGGCGACCGGCGCGACTTCGGTGTTGGCGGTGACCGTCACCCTGGCCCGGTCGCCAACCTCGCCCGCGCATTCACGGGCCAGCGCGACCAGTTCGACCGGCTCGGTCGGCGCGTCGTGCTTGACCGCCTCGATCCGGGACAGCGACATCAGATCCTCGATCAGGGCCTGCATCCGCCGCGCTTCGTGGCGAATGATGCCCAGGAACCGCTTGCGGGTCGCCTCGTCCGCCCCGGCCTTGGGGTCATCCAGCGTTTCGACATAGCCCAGGATCGCGGCCAGCGGCGTGCGCAGCTCGTGGCTGGCGTTGGCGACGAAATCGGCATGGGCGCGGGCCACGCTGACGCGCACCGACAGGTCTTCCAGCACCAACAGCCGCGCGCCGTCCTCCAGCACGTGACAGGCCACGTTCCAGCGACTGCCCCGCACCGACAACCCGTCCACCGTGACATTGCCGCCGCCCGGCTGGGCGATCAGCGCCACGACCTTGGGGTCGCGGATCGCGATGCGCGGGTCCTGTCCCACGATATGCGCGCCCAGCACATCGCGCGCCGCGGCATTGGCAAAGCGCACCTGGCCACCCGAAATCAGCAGTGCCGGGGTGGCGAAATAATCGAGCAGGCGGGGGTCAGTTTGCTTCATGCACCGCATCCTATGGCGCTTCTGCATGAAAGAAAATGGTCAGTCGCGCGATTGCGCTGCCCGCAGTGTCAATTGCCGACACTGCGGGCAGGCAAAGCGCCTCAGAAGTCGAAGCCCAGCGTCGCGCCGAAGGTGCGCGGCATGTTGGGGAAGCGGACCACGACGTTGGCGTTGCTGGTCACGGCTGACCAGTAATAGTTGTTGAACAGGTTCTTCGCCCAGATCGCCACCGACCAGCCGCTTTCGCTGCGCAGGCCCAGGCTGCCGTTGACCACCGCGTGTTCCTTCACCCGGTACAGCGGCAGGTCTTCGAAGATGCTGTTCGATTCCGACTGGTAGCGCAGGCTGAGCGCGGTGTTGGCGGTCAGCGTGTCGGACACCGGCGCTTCATATTGCACGCCGATGCTACCCTGGAATTCCGGGCTGTAGATGAACTTCACCCCGTCGAACTGCTGCGGCTGGCCGGCGGCATTGGTGCCAAAGTAGCCGTTGATCCGGGTCTTCAGCCACAGCGCGTTGACCGACAGCGTCAATCCATCGGCCGGACGCAGCACGAATTCACCCTCGATGCCGTACGCTTCGGAATCCGGCACGTTGTCCAGCCGCGACAGCGCGGTGTAGATCGGATCGGCGAAGTAGGTGCTGATCTGCTTGTCACGGTAGTCATAGTAGAACGCCGAGACATTGGCCTGGATCATGCGGTCGGCCAGCGTTGCCTTCACGCCCACTTCATACGCGGTCAGCTTTTCCTGCGTCACCGGCGCGTTCTGGCGTGCCAGGTTGGCGGCGTTGATCGGGGTCGTGCCCGCCTTGTACCCGCGCGAGACCGAGGCATAGAGCAGCGTGTCATCATTGGGCGACCAGTTCAGCGCCGCGCGCCAGGCCACGTTATCCTCGTCCAGCACCGACTGCACTTCACCGAACGTACCGGTGGCGGGATCGAAAGTGTTGCACTGGCCCTGCGTGATCGGTGCGGCGAGCACGCCATAGCTCTGCAGGTACAGCGCGCGGTTCACCACGTTGACGTTGGGCAGCATGTTGCCGTTGAAGTCGCGCGAGCAGCCGTTGTAGCGCTGCTTGTCCTCGGTATAGCGCACGCCCAGGGTGGCCTTCAGCTGCTGGCTCAGCTCGATGTCGGCACTGCCGAACAGGCTCCACGTTTCGGTCTTGATCCGGCCATAGTCCTCATAAGTCCGGAACGACTGCGCCATTTCCGTCGCGGTATAGCCCGCCGAATTGAACGGCGTGGCCAGCAGGCCGCTGCCTGCGAACCGGATCAGGCCGACGTTGGCGTTCTGGCCCAGCATCGTGCGGTTGGAATCGAGGATCTTGTCGTTGGCATAGTAACCGCCAACCAACCAGGTGACCGCCCCGGTGGTCCCTTCCAGGTGCAGGTCCTCGGCAAACGACTTGATGTCGCCAACCGTGTTCTGGATCAGCACTTCGAACGGTGCGCCGCTCCAGTCGCTCAGCGCGTTGCGCTTGAAGTGGTTGTAGCTGGTGAGCGAGACCAGCTTGATGTCATCCGTCAGGTCCTGATCGATCCGGAGCTTCAGGGCGACGAAGTCGTTGTTTTCGCGCAGCGGGCCCTTCAGGCCCAGCCCGGTGCCGATGTCGGCGCCGCGCGCCGCCTCTGGCGTCCAGTCGGCCTGGCTGGCGCGGGTCGGCGCGTTGGCAGCCAGATAAGCCGCCAGCCCCGGCGCGTTGAACAGGCTCGATGCGCTGGTGCCGGTGACCGGATCGGTCGCGGGGGTAAAGTCGATGCCCTGCGCGGCCACGGTATCGGACTTGTTCTTCCACCAGGTGGCCGACAGGTTGATTTCGGTCGAGGACGTCGGCTCCAGCTTCAGCGAGCCGCGCAGCGCCAGCTTGTCAACCTGGCCCAGCCGTTCCCCGCGCGAATTGCTGATCTGCCAGCCCTTGTCGCTGTTCTCGCTGCGGAACGCGAGGCGCGCCGAAACGCCCTCGCCCAGCGGGCCGGAAACGTGGCCGGCGAAGTTGTAGGTATCGTAATTGCCGACTTCGGCGCGAACGCTGCCTTCGAACGTGTCGGTCGGGCGACCGGTGATGAAGTTGACCAGACCCGCCGTGGTGTTGCGGCCATAGAGTGTGCCTTGCGGCCCCTTCAGCACTTCAACCCGTTCCAGATCGAACACCGGACCGGTGTTCATGATCGGATAGGCATAGGCGACTTCATCGACATAGGTGCCGACGGTGGAGGTGGCGGACAGGTTGATCGTGTTGAAGCCGATCCCGCGCAAGGTATACGTCGGCACGCCCTGATAGCTTTGCGACACGGTAAAGCTGGGGGCCACCATCGTCAGGTCGCGCACGTCGGTCACGCGCAGGTTGTCCAGCGTTTCGGCGTTCACCGCCTGAATCGCCATGCCGACATCATTCAGCGATTCCGCGCGGCGCTGTGCGGTGACGATGATCTCGCCGGAATTGGCGGTGGTGTCCTCTGCCGCTTCGGCGGCGAACGCCGGCTGGACCAGTCCCAGTGCTGCCGCCGTGCTGGCGAACAGGATTGCTTTCAGTTTCATTCTCATACCCTCCCAAGTCCGGGTGCGTGCATTGTCTCCGCCCACGGCGGGACGCTTACCGGAAAAGAGGTGCAAAGTTCCTGCGAAGGGGGCGTCAAACAAGCTGACACAGGTAACAGGTTGCTCAGAAAGACGGGTTTGGGGTGACAGCCGGCTGCCTGTCAGCCTAAAGCCCCACGACTGGAGTTTTGCCGTGACCGATCAGACCGACGCCTGCTGGGCCTTGATGCCCGAACTGATCGAGGACGTTCGCCAGGTGGGGCGGGCGCTGGCGATGCCCTATATCGCCGCGCAGAGCGATCTGGGCGATCCGGAGCCGATGTCCGACCGCGATGGACGGCCCTATGCCGAAACCACGTTCGAATGGCTGGACCCCGACCATCGGTACTGGGAAGACCGCAAGCTGGCCCTGCGCGTACCCTTCCTGGCGGCGGCGCGGGTCTTTTCCGAGCCATTCTACTACTCGCAAGGGCGGCTCCACAGCTGGCGGCCCACCGCGCTGCTGGATGTGATCGACTGCCGCCCGGAACTGCACAGCGAAAATCTGGGCGAAGCCGTTGTCGCCCCGGTGCACATGCCGCGCGGGCTGGTCGGCGCGATCCTGTGGTGCTCGCGCGAGCCGGTGGACGTGGCCCGGCGTTTTGCCGAGCATGGGCAGCGCCTGTTTGCCGCCGCGACGCGGCTGGTCACCACCCATGTCGAGGCGCGCGGCCAGGCCCGGCTGGATGCCGCGCCCCACCGCCTGACCCGGCGCGAGGTGCAGTGCCTGCGCTGGGCCGCAGCGGGCAAGACCGATCCCGAAATCGGGATCATCCTATCCTTGTCCGTCTCCACCGTGCGGTTCCACTTGCGCAACGCTGCGGGCAAGCTGGGGGCATCGGGCCGGTCCAGCGCGATCCAGAAGGCCGCAGGGCTGGGGTTTGTCGGCGCCAGATTGGCCTGAACCAAATTCTGGCCTGACGCGAACAACAGGTTGGCAAGCACGGCGCGGCTTGCTCAAAAGGGCGGCATGGACACCGCCCTTTCTCCTGAGCTGAGCGCATTTCGTGACGAAGTGCGCAGCTTCATCGCCGACAACCTGCCGGACGACCTGCGCCGCGCCGCGCGCCGCACCCCGTCCGTGTTTCACGATCCGGACGTCTCGCTGCCCTGGCAGCGCATCCTGAACGCGCGCGGCTGGGCGGCACCCGACTGGCCGGTGGAATTCGGCGGGCCGGGCTGGGACGCGGTGCAGCGCTATATCTTCATTTCCGAATGCGTTGCCGCCGATGCCCCGCACCTGGCACCGATGGGCCTGAAAATGGTCGCCCCGGTGCTGATGCATTACGGCACGCCGCAGCAGCAGGCCTATCACCTGCCACGCATCCTGTCGGGCGAGGATTACTGGTGCCAGGGCTTTTCCGAGCCGGGTTCGGGATCGGACCTGGCCTCGCTGCGGCTGCGGGCGGACCGGGACGGCACCGACTATGTGCTGAACGGGTCCAAGATCTGGACCACTCATGCCCACTTCGCCAACCGGATGTTCTGCCTGGTGCGGACATCGAATGATGGCAAACCGCAGGCCGGGATCAGCTTCCTGCTGATCGACATGGACACCCCCGGCATCCGCGTCAGCCCGATCCACACGCTGGCGGGCGATCACGAGTTGAACCAGGTGTTCTTCGACGACGTTCGCGTGCCGCAGGCCAACCGGCTGGGCGCGGAGAACGACGGCTGGTCGGTCGCCAAGCACCTCCTCGCGTTCGAGCGCGGCGGGGTCTATGCCCCGGCGCTGGTGGCGCGGCTGCGCGAGGTGGAACAGGCCTGCCCCGACGATCCGGTGCTGCGCCAGAAGATCGCCCGGCAGGCGGTATCACTGGAAGCCTTGCAGGCGATCGAACTGAAGGCCCTGCGCAAGGAAGGGCCGACCGCGATGTATCCCTCGATCCTGAAAGTGCTGGGAACCGAAGCCTCTCAGGCGATCGACGTGCTGGCCTGCGACATCCTGGGCACCCCCGGCTGGCGGGCGCGTGAGGCCGACCTGCCGGATGACATCGCCGTCACCGTGCCGCGCTATCTCAACAACCGCGCGGCCTCGATCTATGCCGGATCGAACGAGATCCAGCGCGATATCATCGCCAAGATGATGCTGGGTTAAAGCGCCGCGAAATGCCGCCGCGCGGGGCCGAGTTCCGCGCCGATGGCCAGCCCGCGCTTGTAAAACCGGCCCAGCGTCAGCTCCCCGGTCAGGCCCATGGCGCCGTGCATCTGCACCGCGCCTTCGCCCACCGCGCGGACCGCGTCGATCACCTCGATCGCGGCGGCGCTGGTCGCATGGCGGCGCGCGGCGGGATCGGCGTTTTCCGACTGCACCGCCACTTCGGTCAGCGCGGCGGCTTTCAGCACGGTCATCTGCATGTCGGCCACGCGGTGGCGCAACACCTGAAAGCGGGCGATGGGCTGGCCGAACTGCTGGCGCTGGCCGAGGAAGGCGACCGTATCGTCCAGCATCCGCCGCATCAGCCCGCACGCCTCTGCGCAGCGCCCCGCGATCAGTGCATCGCGGCCCAGCGCCGCCAGGCTGGCGGCAGCATTGCCCCCGGCCACGATTTCCGCCGGCGGCGCGGTAAAAGCAATGTCGCCCAGCACGGTACCGTCCAGCATGGCGCGCGGCGTGATCGCGGCGTCCGCGCCGCCCAGCCGGACCAGCCGCACGACCTGATCGTCCAGCACCAGCGCCCAATCCGCTGCGCCTGCCCCGGCGACCAGTTCGGCAGTGCCGTTCAGCGGGTCACCGCTCAGCCCGGCATGGGCGGCGGCATCGACCAGTACGATCCGCTGCTGCCCCAGCGCCAGCGCGGGCAGCAGGGCATGATCCGGCGCAGCGCGCGCCAGCAGGTCTGCCGCCAGCACGTGCGGCAGCCAGTCCGCCGCCGCCAGCGTCGGCCCCAGTGCGGCAGCCGTCAGCGCGCGTTCGGTTGCCCCGCCACCAAATCCGCCCGCGCTTTCGGGAATGCCGATGCTCATCAGCCCCAGGTCGCCCGCCAGTTCCGCCCAGCCGGGCTGGTCATGATCGGCCAGATAGCGCGCGATCCCGTCGCGCAGGGTGGTCTGGCTATCATCGAGCGGAAGGTCCAGCGTCATGGCGGCGATGCAATCCCTGTAATCAAGCGAACGGCCAGCCTGATGGCTTTGCCGGGGTGTGTCCAGCCTGCGCGGGTACCCAATACGGGAATTGGCGGTGACCGCATGACTTGAAAAGCTGACGCCCGTGGCAGGGTTGCAGGGTTGGCTCTGGCCAAACCGCGCCGCCTGCGACACAAATGGTCCATGAACCTGCGCGACTTTATCCTGCTGACTGCAATCTGCCTGATCTGGGCGGCCAGCAACGTGCTGAGCAAGATCGTGGTCGGCGACTGGCAAGTGCCGCCGCTGTTCTTTGCCGCGATCCGGTTCGCGCTGGTGCTGGCGGTCACGCTGCCGTGGCTGCGCCCGGTGCCGCGCCCGGTCTGGCGGATCGTGCTGATCGGGCTGTTGATGGGAGCGGGCAATTTCGCGCTGCTGTTCATCGGGCTGCAGACGGCATCGCCGTCAGCTGCGGCGGTGGTGATTCAGGCCGGAGTGCCGATCACCACGCTGCTGTCGATCATGCTGCTGGGCGAACGCATCCACTGGCGCCGCGCGCTGGGGATCGCGTTGACGCTGGTGGGCGTGCTGGTGGTGGTCTGGCGGCCGGGGCTGGCGTTGTCCGCCGGGCTGGTGTTCGTGCTGGGCGCGGCGTTTTCCGGCTCGCTGGGGGCGGTGCTGATGAAGCAGACCGAGGAGATCGCCCCGCTGCGGTTTCAGGCCTGGGTCGCGCTGACTGCGTGCATTCCGCTGACGCTGGCGACGGCGCTGTTCGAAACCGGGCAATGGGGCGCCGTCATGACGGCGGGCTGGCCGTTCCTGGCCGCGCTGCTGTTTTCCGCGCTGATCGTCTCGGTCATTGCCCACACCGCCTATTACGCCCTGATCGCGCGGTACGAGGCGAACCTGCTGGCCCCGCTGACGCTGATCACCCCGCTGGCGACCATCGCGCTGGGGGTGATGATCACCGGCGATCAGCTGGACGGACGGATGATTGCCGGGTCCGCGATTGCCCTGCTGGGCGTGCTGATCGTGGCCGTCCGCCGCACCGGGGCGCCGATTGCCCAGGCTCAGGAGCATTCCTGAACGCAGGCAATCAGCTGTCCGCTAGCGGTTTCCCATCATCGCGCAGGACGATGTAGATCGCCGGGATGACCAGCACGGTCAGCAGCGTTGACGACATCAGCCCGAACAGCAGCGAGATCGCCAGCCCCTGGAAGATCGGATCGGTCAGGATCACCGCCGCCCCGATCATCGCCGCCGCCGCCGTCAACACGATCGGCCGAAACCGGATCATCCCGGCTTCCAGCAGGGTTTCACGCAGGGACTTATCGGCGCTGCGGGTGTGGTTGATGAAATCGACCAGCAGGATCGAATTGCGCACGATGATCCCGGCCAGCGCGATGAACCCGATCATCGAGGTTGCGGTGAACGGCGCATTGAACAGGATGTGGCCGATCACGATGCCCACCAGCGTCAGCGGCACCGGGGTGAGGATCACCAAGGGGATCGTGAAGCTGCGGAACTGGCCCACCACCAGCACATAGATGCCCAGCAAGGCCACCATGAATGCCGCGCCCATATCGCGGAACGTCACCCAGGTGATTTCCCATTCGCCGTCCCACAGCAATGAGACGCGGCTTTCATCATCCGGCTGGCCGTTGAGGAGCACGTCGGGCTTTTGCAGCCCCTTGGCCGCCCAGTCATAGGCGTCGACCGCGTCGGCCACCGCCATCATACCATAGATCGGCGCTTCATAGCGGCCGGCGAGTTCCGCCGTCACCATCGTCGCCCCGCGTCCGTCGCGGCGGAAGATCGCCTGCCCGCCCGGTTCCATCCGCGCGGTGACGAGTTCGCCCAGCTGGATCAGCTGACCGGACGGAGCGACCGCCACCGGGGTCGCTGCCAGAGCGGCGGACCAGTTGCGCTGCGACTGGTCGAGCGCGAGTTCGATCGGCAGCGGATCGCGGTCCGCGCCGCGCGCGGCATAGCCGACGACTTGCGTGCCCATCAGCGCACCGATGCTGTCAAACAGCTGGCGTTCGGACAGGCCGTAATGGTCCAGCTTGGCCCGGTCGGGGATCAGCTTCAGCGTCGGGCGCGGCTGGCCAAAGCTGTTGTCGACATCGACGATATAGGGAACTGATTTGAAGATCTGCTCCACTTGCTCCGCCGTCTTGCGCCGGGTCGCTTCGTCGGGACCATAGATTTCGGCCAGCAGCGTCGCCAGCACCGGCGGCCCCGGCGGGGTTTCCACGACCTTGAGCGAACCGCCCGCCGGGAGCGCAATGGCCTTGAGCTTTTCGCGCAAGTCCACTGCCACGTCATGGCTGGAGCGTGAGCGGTCGCCCTTGGGCAGCAGGGTAACCATCAGGTCGCCCATTTCGGGCTGGGCGCGCAGGAAGTAATGTCGCACCAGCCCGTTGAAATTGAACGGAGCCGACGCGCCGACATAGGCTTCCATCGACACCACTTCGGGCACGGTCCGCGCGACGGCGGCGGCCTGTTCCAGCACCCGCGCGGTGCTTTCCAGACTGGTGCCTTCGGGCAAGTCGGCCACCAGCTGGACTTCGCTCTTGTTGTCGAACGGCAGCAGCTTGACCGTCACCGCCTTGAAATAGAACATCGAGCAGGCCACCAGCGTTGCCACACCGACCCCGATGAGGAACCGCTTGGCGCTCTGCGGAGTGGCGATCACCTTGCTGGCATAGTGCTTATAAAGCGTGCCCAGCTTGCCGCCGTGGTCGTCGTGCCCGTGGCCCTCACCCGCCAGCGCCTTGCGCGCAAAGCGGATCATCAGCCAGGGGGCGATGATCACGGCGACGAAGAACGAAAAGATCATCGCCGCCGATGCATTGATCGGGATCGGCGCCATGTACGGCCCCATCAGGCCGGACACGAACAGCATCGGCAACAGCGCGGCGACCACGGTCAGCGTGGCGATGATCGTGGGGTTGCCGACTTCGGCCACTGCTTCGACCGCGGCGTCGATCCGGGTGCGACCGCCCTCGGTTCCAACATCCGGCATCGCCCAGTGGCGGGCAATATTCTCGATCATCACGATCGCATCGTCGACCAGAATGCCGATGGAAAAGATCAGCGCGAACAGGCTGACGCGGTTGATGGTAAAGCCCATAATGTTCGATGCAAACATCGTCAGCATGATCGTGGTCGGGATGACGATGGCGGTCACCCCCGCCTCGCGCCAGCCGATGGCAAAGCCGATCAGCGCGACGATGGAAATCGTCGCCAGCGCAAGGTGGAAGATCAGCTCGTTCGCCTTTTCATTGGCGCTTTCGCCATAGTTGCGGGTCACCGCCACATCGACGCTGGCGGGGATCAGCCGCCCCTTCAGCGTTTCGACGCGGTGGACCACGCTTTCCGATACGGTCACCGCGTTGGCCCCGGCGCGCTTCGCAATGGCGATGCTGACGGCGGGGGCCATCGTCCACTTGCCGTCTTCGTCCTTGGCCCAGCGCCAGGCGCGGGCCTGATCCTGCGTCGCGGCTTGCTCCACCCGCGCGACGTCCGACAGCAGCACTGGCGCGCCGCCGACCGAACGCACGGTCAGGCCCGCCAGTTCCTGCGCATCGCGCAGCGTCTGCCCGGCCACGACCAGCGCCGCCTGCCCGCCTTCGCGCACCGTGCCCGCCGGAAAGGCGCGGTTGGCCTGACTGACCGCTTCGATCAGGTTGCCCAGCGGCACGCGGTACAGCGCCAGCTTGGCCGGGTCCGGCACCACGCGCAGCGCCATGCGCTGCCCGCCGGTCAGGAAAGTCAGGCCGATGTCATCGACCTTGGCAATCTCGGTCCGCAGCTTGCCCGCCAGTTCGGCCAGCGCCTGATCGTTCCAGTTGCCCGCCGCGCCCGGCTTTGGCGTCAGCGTCAGCACCACGATGGGCACGTCGCTGATTCCGCGCACGGTCACTTGCGGCGCGGGAATGCCTACCGGGATGCGGTGCTTGTTGGCCTCGATCTTTTCATTGATGCGGATCGCGGCGTCTTCCGGGTCGGACCCGACCAGAAAGCGCGCGGTGACCATCGCGCCGTTGTCCTGCGCCTGGGTATAGACGTGCTCCACCCCGTCGACGCTCTTGACGATGGTTTCCAGCGGCTTGGCGACCAGTTCGACCGCTTCGGGCGCGGACAGACCGGGGGCCTGGACCATGATGTCCACCATCGGCACCTTGATCTGCGGCTCTTCCTCACGCGGGATCGTGATCGTGGCGATCAGGCCGACGATCATCGCCGCCAGCAGCATCAGCGGAGTCAGCGGGGACTGGATCGTCGCCCGCGTCAGCTTGCCGGAAATCCCCAGATTCATTGGGCTTTACCCTTGGCAGGCGCAACCAGCGTATCACCCGCCGCAGCACCGGACAGGATTTCGACTTTGCCCGCCTCAAGCGTGGGGCCAGTTTGCACCGGCACGTCCGCCGCGCTGCCGTCCTTGGCCAGCACGGTGACATAATCGATCCCGAAGCGGCTGGAGATATAAGTCGCCGGGACCAGCAACGCCCTGCGCGTGCCGGTTTCCACCTTGGCCGCGACGCGCCGCCCGATCAGGCGGTTGTCGATGCCGGGCATATCGACATCGGCAGTGACCTTGCCCGCGGTGATCGCGGGGTAGAGCTTGATGACGGTGCCAACGCCGGACCCGGTGCCGATTCCGGTCGCCATCACGCGCGATCCGGGGCGGACCTTGTCGGCCAGCGATTCGGGCATTTCCAGCCGCACGATGGTCGGCCCGGCGGTGATGACGGCAATCGCCATTCCCGGCGCGACCGGCGAACCGCCGGGAACATCCGCGCGCAGCACGCGGCCCGTCGCCGGGGCGATCACCGCGCCCTGCCCGGCCACCGCGCCAACGGCGGCCTGCTGGGCCTGCGCGGCGCGGATCTGGGCCGTGGCAGCAGCGGCGGCGGCTTCGGCCTGATCCAGCCGCGCCTTGGCATAGACGCCGTTCTGATAGAGGAACTTGACCCGCGCCAGCTCCGCCTGCGCCTGTGCGGCCTGCGCCTGCGCGGCGGCGGCCTGCGCGCCATAGGCGCTGGACTGGTAACCCAGCTGGGTATCGACGATCCGGCCGATGGCCTGCCCCTTGGTCACCATATCGCCTTCGCGCACGGTCAGGGTGGTGAGGATGCCGGGGATGCGGGCCAGCACTTGGGCCTGATCGACCGTGGCGATTTCCGCGCTGATGTCCTGCCAGGCGGCGGTATCCGCCGCTGCCAGCACCAGCCGGGGACCAGCCGGAGCCTGCGCGGCAGGGGCCGCTTCCTCAGTGCTGCCGCACGCGGACAGCGTCAGGGCCAGCCCCGCCGCGCCAAAAGCCAACCAGGTCTTCCGCATCGCCATTCCCCCGCCGTTCCCGCGCGCTACTTGCTTACCGTTCGACCGGCAGACCAGCCGCCTGCCAGGCGTTGAACCCGCCCGCCAGGTGCGTATCGACCGCCGCCTGCGCGACCCCGCACTTTTCCAGCGCCATGCCCGAACGCTTGCCGCCCAGGCAATTCAGCACCAGCTGCTTGCTGCCGACGTCCGGCAGCTGCGAAGGCTGGAACGTGGACAGCGGCATGTTGATCGCGCCGGGAATGTGCCCGTTCGCGAATTCATCCACTTCGCGCACGTCGATCACCACCACTTCACCCGCACGCACCATGGCGTCCAGTTCCTGCGCGGTAACTTCACGGTGCGCACTGCCCTTGCCAAATCCGAAGACCATTCGATCAACCTTTCCTTCGACGTCCCCGCTGCAGTCATTTGCTGCGCTTCGGGACCTGTAACATTACTGCTTGCTCATATTATAAATGCCTTATATAAGTCAAGCACATTACCGGCTGGCTTTTAAACGCCCCCTTGCCGGAATCGCTGTGGTGGCGGTCTCGCCGGGCGGGACCAGAGGACGGGAGAGTCGAAATGTCATTGCCCCAGATCATCATTGTTGGCGCAGGACTGGGTGGCACGATTGCCGCCTATGAAATCCGCGACGCGGTAAAGGGCAAGGCGACGGTAACCGTGGTCAACGACCAGGAAGATTACTGGTTCGTTCCCAGCAACCCATGGGTCGCTGTGCGCTGGCGCGAACCGGATGCGATTCGCGTCCACCTGCCGCCGATCATGGAGCGCAAGGGCATCGGCTTTACCTCGGTCGGGGCGAAGCGCGTCCACCCCAGTGAAAACCGCGTGGAACTGAACGACGGCACCTCGCTCCCCTATGACTATCTGGTGATCGCCACCGGACCGGAACTGGCCTTTGACGAGGTCGAAGGGCTGGGGCCGGACGGCTTCACCCAGTCGATCTGCAAGACCGATCACGCATCCCACGCCGCCGACGCGTTCGAGGCGTTCTGCGCCAATCCCGGCCCGATCGTGGTCGGCGCGGCGCAGGGCGCATCGTGCTATGGCCCGGCCTATGAATTCGCGCTGATTCTCGACACCGAACTGCGCCGCCGCAAGATCCGCGACCGCGTGCCGATGACCTATATCAGCCCCGAACCCTATATCGGCCATCTGGGGCTGGACGGGGTCGGCGATACCAAGACCCTGCTGGAAAGCGAGTTGCGCAACCGCCACATCAAGTGGATCACCAGTACCCGCATCACCAAGGTTGAAAGCGGGATGATGCACGTGGAAGAAGTGGCCGAGGACGGCGCCGTCAAGGAGGCCCACGATCTGCCGTTCGGCTATTCGATGATCCTGCCCGCGTTCCGGGGCATTGCGGCGGTCCACGGGATCGATGGGCTGACCAACCCGCGCGGGTTCATTCTGGCCGACAAGCACCAGCGCAACCCCACCTTCAAGAACGTCTATTCGCTGGGTGTCTGCGTCGCGATCCCGCCGATCGGGCCGACTCCGGTGCCGGTGGGCGTGCCCAAGACCGGGTTCATGATCGAATCGATGGTCACCGCCATCGCCCACAATCTGAAGCTGGAAATCGACGGCAAGGAACCGACCGAGGAAGCGACCTGGAACGCGGTCTGCCTTGCCGACTTTGGCGATGGCGGGGTGGCCTTCGTCGCCCAGCCGCAGATCCCGCCGCGCAACCTCAACTGGTCGTCCAGCGGCAAGTGGGTCCACCTCGCCAAGATCGGGTTCGAAAAGTACTTCCTCCACAAAGTCCGGCGCGGCACCAGCGAACCGTTCTACGAAAAGCTGGCCATGCACGCGCTGGGCATCCGCAAGCTGCGCTTCAAGTAAGGAGACCATGCCATGACTCTCGATGCCGCCGTGCTGCGTTTCGCCGGATTTATGGTCCTCGCCAGCGCCCTGCTGTCGATCTACGTCCACCCCTACTGGATCGGGCTGACGATCTTTGCGGGCCTCAACCTGCTGCAATCCAGCTTCACCGGGTTCTGCCCCGCCGCGACGGTGTTCAAGAAGCTGGGCGTGCGGCCCGGAAACGCGTTCAAGTAAGCGGGAAAAGACAGCCGATGCGCCGCCTGATCCTGCCGCTCACCGCCCTCGCCTGCTGCCTGTCCGCCCCGGCGGCGCAGGCGCAGGATCTGGCTGCCGCGATTGCCGATGCCCTCGCCAACGCCCCCGCGCTGGCCGAGGCCAAGGCCGGAGAGGCCGCCGCCAAGGCGCGGCTGGACCAGGCCAAGGCCGAGAGCAACCCGCTGCTGCGGGTCGAAGGCAGCTATGGCGCGGGGCGGATCGACAACGGTGGGTTCTTTGGCATCACGGCGGACAACGTCAGCCCGCTGGCGCTGCAGGCGACGGCGGAAATGCCGCTCTATGCCGGGGGCCGGATCGCCGCCGCCACGGCGCAGGCCCGCGGCGGGACCGACATCGCCCGGCTGGGAGCTGAACAGGCCCGGCTGCAAACCATCGTCCGCGCGGTCGCTGCCTATTCCGACGTCCTCACCACCCGCAAGCTGGAAGCCCGCTTCGCCCAGCTCGTCACCGCCTTGACCGAGATGGAGCGGCAGGCTGGCTTGCGCTTCAAGGCGGGCGAAATCGCCAGCTCCGATGTCGCGCAGGCTCGCGCCCGCAAGGCCGAGGCGGATGCCGGGTTCGCGCAGGCCGCAGGCCGCCGTATTGCCGCCGAGGCTGCCTATGAACGGCTGACCGCCAAGCAGCCCGGTGAGCTGGCCCCGCTGGCCGATCTGCCGCCCGTGCCCCCGTCGCTGGGCGAGGCGCTGGAACAGGCCCGCGCCGCCAACCCGGCGCGCCAGCAGGCCGAAGCCGCCGTGGCCGTCGCCCGCGCCGGGGTGCGCGCCGCACAGGCCGAGGGCCTGCCCACCGTTGGCGCCTTTGCCGAAGCGGCGCACGTGCGCGACCAGTTCTTCCCCGGCTACAAGGCGGATTCCGTTTCCGTCGGCGTGCGCGGCCGCTGGACGCTGTTCGCGGGCGGGCGCGTAGCCGCCAAGATCCGCGCCGCCGATGCCGAAGTGGACGCCAGCACCGCACGGCTGCGGCAGGCCGATCAGGCGCTCGACGGCATGGTGATCGATGCGTGGCAAGGCCTTGCCACCGCCCGCCAGATGGTCGCCGCATCGCGCCTGCGCCGCGACGCCGCCGCCGAAGCCCTGCGCGGCACCCGGCTGGAAGCGCAAGTCGGCGCGAAGCCGACACTGGCCGTGCTCGACGCCGAGCGGGAAAGTATCGAGGCCGAAGCGGCGCTCCTTCAGGCCGAAGCAATGCAGACGCTGACGGCCTGGCAACTGGGCGCGCTGACCGGGCAACTGGCGCAGTAAACGGCTAGTCCGCCGCCGCCACCGCCAGCGCCCCCCGCACCTCTGGATGCGGCGCGGCAAGGGGACCAAACACCAGCCCGATCCGCCGCACCGGGCGGAACCCCCGGATGTTGACCATCGCCACGCCATCCCGCCCCAGCGAGCGCGGCGCGACCGTCACCCCCAGCCCGGCCCGGACCATCGCCATCACGCGGTCATCGTTGGCAGAGCGCAGCGCGAACAGCGGGCGCACGCCGTGCTGGGTGAAGAACCGGCTGGTATCGGCCAGCACTTCGCACGCGCGCCGCGCGATCATCGTGTCCCCGGCGACGTCTGCCGCCTCGACCCACGCCTCACCCGCCAGCGGGTGCGATGCGGGCAGGGCGAGGCAATAGTCCTCCTCCAATAGCGCCTCGGCCCCCTTGCCCACCAGCGTCAGCGCCAGATCGATGCTGCCGCTGGCCAGCGCGGCGGAGAGTTCGCGCTCTGACCCCTCGGTCAGTTCCAGCGGTTCCTCGCCAGCATAGGCCGCGACCGCGCGTTCCAACCAGTCGGTCGACACCGTATCCAGAACCCCCAGCCGCACCGGACGCGCAGGGACCGGCAGGCTGCCGACCTGCCGTTCGGCCAGATGGAAATCCCGCTCAATCCCGCGCGCCAGCGGCAGCAGCGTGTTGCCCGCCGGGGTCAGGCGAATGCGGCGGCGTTCGCGCACGAACAGGCGCGTGCCGAGTTGCCGTTCCAGTTCCGCAATCCCGCCAGACAGCGATGGTTGCGCGATGTTCAGCGCATTCGCCGCGCGGGTGAAGCTGCCGGAATCGACGACGGCCAGGAATTGCCTGATCTGGGTGCGGCTTAGCATAGGTTCAGCCTATACAACTTCACCGGCAATTCCAGTTTTTCCATTGGGGCCAAGCGCGGTATCACCATGCGCGGACGCGGACGAAGAAACGCGGCGCGGGATGAATGGAACCAAGGGGCCAAGCGGAATGATACGCGCATTGCTGATCGCCAACCGGGGCGAAATCGCCTGCCGGATCATCCGCACCGCGCGGGCCATCGGCATCCGCACCATTGCCGTTTACTCCGACGCCGATGCGCAGGCGCTGCACGTGCGCATGGCCGACCGGGCGATTGCCATCGGCCCCGCCCCGGCGCGCGACAGCTATCTAGTGGGCGAAAAGATCCTGGCCGCCGCGCGTGAGGCCGGGGCGGACGCGATCCATCCCGGTTACGGCTTCCTGTCCGAAAATGCCGAGTTCGCGCAGGCGGTGATCGACGCCGGGCTGGTCTGGGTCGGGCCGAAGCCGCATTCGATCACCGCGATGGGGCTGAAGGACGCGGCCAAGCGGCTGATGCAGCAGGCGGGCGTCCCCACCACGCCGGGCTATCTGGGCGAGGATCAGGACCCGGCGCGGCTGGCCGCCGAAGCCGCGCAGATCGGCTATCCGGTGCTGATCAAGGCGGTCGCGGGCGGCGGCGGCAAGGGGATGCGGCTGGTCGAGCGGGCGGAGGATTTCGCCGATGCGCTTGCCTCGTGCCAGCGCGAAGCGGCGGCCTCGTTCGGCAACGATCATGTCCTGATCGAAAAATACATCCTCTCCCCCCGACACATCGAAGTGCAGGTGTTCGGCGATGCCCACGGCAATGTGGTCCACTTGTTCGAGCGCGACTGCTCGCTGCAACGCCGCCACCAGAAGGTGATCGAGGAAGCCCCTGCCCCCGGCATGGACGCGGCCACCCGCGCCGCCGTCTGCGCCGCCGCCGTCCGCGCGGCCAAGGCGGTGCAGTATGAGGGCGCGGGCACGATCGAGTTCATCGCCGATGGCAGCGAAGGCCTGCGCGCCGACCGCATCTGGTTCATGGAAATGAACACCCGCCTGCAAGTCGAACACCCGGTGACCGAAGCGATTACCGGCGTCGATCTGGTCGAATGGCAACTGCGCGTCGCGGCGGGCGAACCGCTGCCGTGCCGGCAGGGCGATCTGGCGATCAACGGCTGGGCGATGGAAGCCCGGCTCTATGCCGAAGACCCAGCGCGCGGGTTCCTGCCCTCGATCGGACGGCTGGAGGTACTGCGGTTCGGTTCGGCGCACGGCGGGCGGATCGACACCGGGGTTTACGAAGGTGCGGAAGTATCGCCCTTCTACGACCCGATGATCGCCAAGGTCATCGCCCACGGCGCCAGCCGCGATTCTGCGGTGGAGCGGCTGGATGAAATGCTGCGCGGCACCGCCGTCTGGCCGGTGCGCACCAACGCGGCGTTTCTGGTCAAGGCGCTGGCCCATCCGCAATTCCGCGCCGGGACGGTCGATACCGGCCTGATCGGACGCGACGGGGAAGCACTGGCGCAGCCGCCAGTGCCATCGGACGCCGCTCTGGAATGCGCCGCGCATGCCCTCGTCCCGCGTTCCGACGCGCCCGGCTTCCGGCTCAACGCCGCGCCCCGGCTGCGCGCGCGCTTCCTGCTCGACGGGGAGCCGGTGGAGATCGCGCTGTCCGGGCATGGCACCGAGCGGCCCGCCGCTTCGGCGCTGGTGATGGATCAGGGGCAAGTCTGGCAGCTGGAACCGTGGCGGCGCGACGGCGTCCATGGCGCGGCGGCCGGCGACGGGGCGATTCTGGCCCCGATGCCGGGCAAAGTCATCGCCGTATCCGTAAGCGAGGGCGAGGCCGTGACGCGCGGACAAAAACTGCTCACGCTGGAAGCGATGAAGATGGAACACACCCTGACCGCGCCGTTCGACGGGATAGTCACCGAGTTGAAGGTCAGCGCCGGAGCGCAAGTGCAGGTCGAGGCCCATCTCGCTCGTATTGAAGCTGTCGCGCGGATTGAAGCTGAAGAAGGAGCCGCCTGACATGGCCGGAAAGCATTTCGACGAATGGCAGGTGGGGATGCGGATCGAACATGAAATCCGCCGCACCGTGACCGAGACGGACAACCTGCTGTTCTCCACGATGACCCACAACCCCCAGCCGCTGCACATCGATGTGGAAGCCGCGCGGGCCAGCGAATTCGGCCAGATTCTGGTCAACGGCACTTTCACCTTCGCGCTGATGGTCGGCCTGTCGGTGGGGGATACCACGCTGGGCACGCTGGTTGCCAACCTGGGCTATGACAAGCTGGTGATGCCCAAGCCCGTGTTCATCGGCGACACAATGCGCGCGACCAGCGAAGTGGTGGAACTGAAGGAATCGAAATCCCGCCCGAACGCCGGGATCGTCACCTTCCGCCATGAACTGATCAACCAGCGCGGCGAAGTGGTGTGCAGCTGCCTGCGATCCGCGATGCTCAAGCGCAGCGCCGCTGCCTGACCGAAACCTCAGACCAAGGAACCGCCCCATGCGCGCCACCCCAGATTTTGACTTCGGCCTGACCGAAAGTGCCCTGATGATCCGCGAGGCGGCGGGCCGCTTTGCCGATGAACAGATCATGCCGCTGGCGGCCGAGATCGACCGCAGCGACCGCTTCCCGCGTGAGTTGTGGGAGCCGATGGGCGCGCTGGGCCTGCACGGCATCACGGTCGAGGAAGAATGGGGCGGGCTGGGACTGGGCTATCTCGACCACGTGATCGCGGTGGAGGAAGTCAGCCGGGCGAGCGGATCGGTCGGCCTGTCCTATGGCGCGCATTCCAACCTTTGCGTCAACCAGATCCGCCGCTGGGGCAATGACGAGCAGAAGGCGAAATACCTGCCCAAGCTGATTTCGGGCGAGCACGTTGGCTCCCTTGCCATGTCGGAAGTGGGCGCAGGGTCAGACGTCGTCTCGATGAAACTGCGCGCCGACGCCGTGGCGGGGGGCTATCGCCTCAACGGCACCAAGTTCTGGATCACCAACGGCACCTATGCCGACACGCTGGTGGTCTATGCCAAGACCTCGCCCGAAGCGGGCAGCCGGGGGATCACCGCGTTCCTGATCGAGCGCGGGATGCCCGGTTTCTCCATTGGCCAGCAGATCGACAAGATGGGCCTGCGCGGCAGCCCGACCTGTGAACTGGTATTCGACGATTGCTTCGTGCCGGAAGAACAGATCATGGGCCCGCTGCACGGCGGCGTCGGCGTGCTGATGAGCGGGCTGGACTATGAACGCGTGGTGCTCGCTGGAATGCAGATCGGGATCATGCAGGCTTGCCTGGATGTGGTCATCCCCTACGTGCGCGAGCGCAAGCAGTTCGGCCAGCCGATCGGTTCGTTCCAGCTGATGCAGGCCAAGATTGCTGACATGTATGTCGCGATGCAATCCGCGCGGGCTTATGTCTATGCCGTGGCCAAGGCTTGCGACGCGGGCCAGACGACCCGGTTCGACGCGGCGGGGGCGATCCTGCTGGCGTCCGAAAACGCGTTCCGCGCGGCGGGCGAGGCGGTGCAGGCACTGGGCGGCGCGGGCTATACCAAGGACTGGCCGGTCGAACGGTTCCTGCGCGATGCCAAGCTGCTGGACATCGGCGCGGGCACCAACGAAATCCGCAGGATGCTGATCGGCCGCGAACTGATCGGGGCGCGGTGATGACCGCGCCCGTCCTGCAATCCGCCCTCGACCTCACCAACCCAGAAGCGCAGGCCCGCGCCGCGCACAACCGCGCGCTGGCCGAAGACTTGCGCGCCCGCGTGGCCAAGGCCGCGCTGGGGGGCGATGAACGCAGCCGCGAGCGCCATGTCGCGCGGGGCAAGCTGCTGCCGCGCGAACGGGTTGAACGCCTGCTCGATCCGGGTGCGCCGTTCCTAGAATTCGGGCAACTCGCCGCGAACGGGATGTACGGCGATGAAGTGCCAGGCGCAGGAATCATCACCGGCGTGGGCCGCGTGGCAGGCCGCCAGTGCATGATTTTTGCCAACGACGCGACGGTCAAAGGCGGAACCTATTTCCCGCTGACCGTGAAGAAGCACCTGCGCGCGCAGGAAATCGCGCAGGAAAACCGCCTGCCCTGCATCTATCTGGTCGACAGCGGCGGCGCGAACCTGCCCAATCAGGCCGAAGTCTTCCCCGACCGTGACCACTTTGGCCGGTTCTTCTTCAACCAGGCGAACATGAGCGCGCGCGGCATTGCCCAGATCGCCAGCGTGATGGGCAGTTGCACCGCCGGCGGGGCCTATGTCCCGGCGATGAGCGACGAAACGGTGATCGTGAAGGAGCAGGGCACGATCTTCCTCGCCGGACCGCCGCTGGTCAAAGCCGCAACGGGCGAGGAAATCAGCGCCGAAGCGCTCGGCGGCGGCGATCTGCATGCGCGCAAGTCCGGCGTGGTCGATCATCTGGCCGACGACGACGAACACGCGCTGACCATCGTGCGCGACATCGTCAGCCACTGCGCGCCGCAGCAGCCCCGCACCACTGGCCGGGTCGAACCGCGCCCGCCGGTCTATCCCGCCGAAGACCTCTACGCGATCATTCCGGAGGACGTCCGCGCACCCTATGACGTCCACGAAGTGATCGCGCGGATCGTCGATGGCAGCGAATTCCATGAATTCAAGGCGCTCTATGGCGCGACGCTGGTCTGCGGCTTTGCCCATGTCCACGGGCACCCGGTGGCGATCCTCGCCAACAACGGCGTGCTGTTTTCCGAAAGCGCGCAGAAGGGCGCGCACTTCATCGAACTGGCCTGCCAGCGCGGCATCCCGCTGCTGTTCCTGCAGAACATCAGCGGCTTCATGGTCGGCGGCAAGTATGAGGCCGAAGGCATCGCCAAGCACGGCGCGAAGCTGGTCACCGCCGTCGCCACCGCGCAAGTGCCCAAGCTGACCGTGCTGATTGGCGGCAGTTTTGGCGCAGGCAATTACGGGATGTGCGGGCGGGCCTATTCCCCGCGCTTCCTGTTCACCTGGCCCAACGCGCGCATTTCGGTGATGGGCGGCGAACAGGCCGCCAGCGTGCTCGCCACCGTCCACCGCGATGCGGACAAGTGGACACCGGAAGAAGCGGAGGCGTTCAAGGCCCCGATCCGCCAGAAGTACGAGGATGAGGGCAATCCCTATTACGCCACGGCCCGGCTGTGGGACGACGGCGTGATCGACCCCGTCCAGACCCGCGACGTGCTGGGGCTGGCACTGGAAGCATGCAGCCTGGCCCCCGTGCCGGAGCGGCCCAGTTTTGGCGTGTTCCGGATGTAGGCCGGATCAGGCCTGCGTTCAGGGCTTCTGGGCGAACCAGATCACGTGAGACGCGCCGCGCTCGTTTTCGGTTTCGAGCGCAGTGACCTGATCTACGGCGAATCCCGCGTCGGTCAGCCGCTGGGTGAACGCCGGATCACCATGCGCCGACCAGACCGCCAGAATCCCGCCCCGGCGCAGCGCCGCCATCGCGGCGTGCAGTCCGTCGCGGTGATAGAGCTCGTCGTTGTCCGGGCGGACCAGACCATCCGGACCGTTATCGACGTCGAGCAGGATCGCATCATAGCAGTCCTGCGCCGAATCGATCAGCAGCGCGACGTCTTCCTGAACCAGCAACACGCGCGGATCGTCGAGGCAACCCGCCGTTAGCGCGCGCATCGGCCCGCGCGCCCAGTCGATAATTTCAGGCACGATTTCTGCCACGGTCACGGCGGCATCCTTGCCCAGTACGGCCAGCGCCGCGCGCAGGGTATATCCCATGCCATAACCGCCGATCAGCCATTCCGGCGCGTCCTGCGGTCCCAGCCGCGTGGCGGTCAGGGTCGCCAGCGCCCGTTCCGAGGTGCTGGCCCGCGTGCTCATCAACTCGTCGTGTTCCAGCAGGATGGTGAATTCATCATCCCGCCGCATCAGGCGCAGTTCCACGCCGCCCGGCGCGTGCGCCGTGCCGATCCAGTCATGGCCGTCCATCAGGTTGGTGGCGGTGATGACCCGCGCTACTTCTTGCGGGCCTTGCGCGCCGCATAGCGCGCATCGCGGGCCGCCTTGCGCTCCGCCTCGGTCAGTTCCGGCTTGATCGCGGCGGCGGCCGCTTCGGCCTCAGCCTGCTTCTTCGCGATCAACGCTTCGCGCTTCGCCTCGCGCTCGGCCAGCGCGGCCGCACGCTTTGCGGCCTGCGCAGCTTCACGCTCAGCCGCCTTGGCCGCGCGTTCCGCCTGCAGCGCCGGGTCGACCGGAGCCTTGCCCTTGAGCAGCTCCAGCGCCTTGGCGCGGGCCGCCGCAGCAGCTGCCACGCGGTCGTTGAAACCCGGTTCCTTGTATCCTGCCATCAATCTTTGCTCGCCAATCTGAAATCGAAAAAACCATCCGGCCGCAGCGAGAGAAATCGCGCCTGCCGACGGTGCAAGGCCATGAAGATGTGGTGAAAGAAGCCTTGGCCCCGATATCCGCTACAGGCGATCTTGCAGGCTGTTCCTAGCACCGCTTGCCCGCGATGGCCAGCCAGTGCCGTATGCAACCAGACATTTGCACGGTATGGGCGCTTCAGCCCGTCCCGGCACAGGAACCCGAACAATGGCCGATCTCTATCTCAAGGCACTGGAATCCGAACGCAAAAGCCTGTGGGCAGCCTGCCGCCTGAAAGGCCTGGCCAAAGGCACGCCGGAGCGCCAGCGGATCGAGGAACTCGACCGCCTGCTGGCCGAACACAAGGCCAAGAAGGCCGGCTAAGCGCCCTGCGACGCCGATTTGGGGAATGGTGGTGAGCCCTGCTGGGTTCGAACCAGCGACCTACTGATTAAAAGTCAGTGAAAAACGGATTTCTGCGCTTTGCCATGAGTTGCCATATTTTGCCCTTTTATAGCTATTTATCAGCATATTAGTGCTAATTTGAACGAACTCTGACTGCCCTGCAACACCCTCGTTTGCCTTGTTGCGTGGTTGCTATGTGGTTGCTATTTTCGCGAAATGGCTAAGTTGACCAAGCGAGAAATCGACGCAGCAGAGGCAAGCGGAAACGCTCCGACTTACCTGTGGGACCAGGCCGTTGCAGGTTTTGGCGTCAAGGTAATGCCCAGTGGTGTAAAGCGCTTCATCCTGAAATATCGTTCAGATGGCGGGGGGCGATCCGCAAAGCAGCGATGGCTCACGATCGGGACCTATGGCGCCCTGACGTTGGATCAAGCACGCGACATCGCCCGCCAGGCTGTAGCAGAGATCGCTCGAGGTGGTGACCCACAAGGCAAAAAAACAATGCTCCGCGCTGCGCCGAAGGTCCGCGATGCCTGGGCAAGGTTTGAGGCTGAGGAGCTGCCAAACAAGAAGGCGCTGACTCAGCGCGACTACAAGGCAATTTGGAGCGATCTGCTTTGCCCTAAGTTCGGAACGACCAAAGTCGAGACATTGGCTCGAAGTGATATCGATCGGTTCCACAAGGCGTTGCGAGAAACGCCGTATCGGGCGAACCGTGCGCTGGCGCTGTTATCGCGCTTAATGTCGCTAGCTGAGGCTTGGGAATGGCGGGCTCAGGGAACGAACCCCTGCAAACATGTCACCCGCTTCGAAGAGAAGTCGCGAACGA
>JAYRDH010000033.1:0-30931 GCA_041909515.1 Novosphingobium sp.
TGCAGGCGAAGGTGGCAGGCCACAGCTGGACCCCGGATCAAGTCCGGGGTGACGAAGTGTGTATAGGGTGGGTCATCCCCTACCCGCCGCGCAGCAATTGCACGCCCCAGTCGCGTTCGAACAGATACAGCAGCAGCCGCGCAGCTTCGCCGCGTTCGCCGGTCAGGCCGCCATCCCGGTCAACCAGCAGGCGCGCATCATCGTGGGCGATGGGCAGCAGGCGCTGGATCTGTTCCAGGCTGGCAACGCGAAACGGCGTATCGCCCGATTGCCGCGTGCCGAGCAGTTCGCCCCCGCCGCGCAGGCGCAAGTCTTCCTCGGCCAATCGAAACCCGTCCTGCGTCTCGCGCATCAGGGCCAGCCGCTCGCGCCCGGTTTCGGACAAGGCCGCGCCGCGCAGCAGCAGGCAGGTGCTCTTTTCCGCACCGCGCCCGACCCGCCCGCGCAGCTGGTGCAACTGGGCGAGGCCGAACCGCTCGGCTTGTTCGATCACCATCAGCGTCGCGTTGGGCACGTCCACGCCGACTTCGATCACGGTCGTCGCCACCAGCAGGCTGGCCTGCCCGCTGGCGAAGCGTTCCATTGCCGCGTCCTTGGCCTCCGGGCGCAGCTGGCCATGGACCAGCACGACCGTATCGCCAAACCGCGCCTGCAATTCGGCGTGGCGGGCCTCGGCCGCGGCGATGTCGTCCGTCTCGCTTTCGCGGACCATCGGGCAGACCCAGTAGGCCTGCTGCCCGGTGGATATATGCCGCCCGATCGCGCCGACCACATCGTCCATCCGCTCCACCGCGACGACGCGGGTATCGATCGGCTGGCGGCCGGGGGGCATCTCGTCCAGCCGGGAAACGTCCATCTCGCCATATTGCGCCAGCGTCAGCGTGCGCGGGATTGGGGTGGCCGTCATCGCCAGACAGTGCGGCGTGCGCTTGCCCTTCTGCGTCAGCATCAGCCGCTGGCCGACGCCAAAGCGGTGCTGTTCGTCGATCACCACCATCGCCAGATGCTTGTAGCTGACGGTGTCCTGAAAGATCGCGTGGGTGCCGACCACGATGTCGATGCTGCCATCGAGCAGCCCCATCAGGATCGATTCGCGCGCGCGGCCCTTGTCGCGGCCCGTCAGCAGCGCAATCGTCACCCCCGTCCCCGCCGCCATCCGGGTCAGCGTGGCGTGGTGCTGGCGGGCAAGGATTTCGGTCGGCGCGAGCAAGGCCGCCTGCGTGCCCGCCTCCACCGCGATCAGCATCGCCTCCAGCGCGACCACCGTCTTGCCGGACCCGACGTCGCCTTGCAGCAGCCGCAGCATCGGCGCGGTCTGGGCGAGGTCGTCCTCGATCTCCCGAATCGAACGCGCCTGCGCCCCGGTCAGGCCGAACGGCAGCTGCAGTTTGCCGCGCAGTCGCCCGTCACCGCGCAAGGGCGTGCCGACGCGGGTGCGGTTCGATTCCTTGACCAGCAGCAGCGCCAGACTGTTCGCCAGCAATTCGTCATAGGCCAGCCGATCGCGCGCGGCGGCGTGTTCACTGCGGTGGGCCAGCGCCAGCGCCTCGTGCCAATCCGGCCACTGGAACTTGTCCCGCAGCCCTGGTTCGATCCACTCCGGCATCGGTTGAACCTGCGCCAGCGCCAGCTGGACCAGCGCCGTCAGTCGCCCCTGCGTCAGCCCTTCGGACAGCGGATAGACTGGCTCTACCAGTTGCCCCAGCGCTAGGTCGCTGCCTTCGGCCACGTGATCGGGGTGGACGATCTGCAAGGTTTGCCCGAACTGGTCGAGCCGCCCCGCAATCCAGCGCGTTTCGCCCAGCGGCAGCTGCTTTTTCGCCCAGCCGCCATTGCGCCCGAAATAGGTCAGCGCACAGACATTGCCCGCGCTGTCTGCCGCCAGCACCCGAAACGGCCCGCGCCCGGCGCTGCTGCGGTATTCCAGCGGGGTCAGCGCCACGACGATGTTTTCGCCCACGCCTGCTTCGTCCAGATCGTTGACCGCGCGGCGCTGCACGAACCGGTCCGGCAGGTGATAGGCAAAGTCCTTCACCCGCGTCAGGCCCAGCCGCTCCAGCGGGCGCGCAAGGCCGGGGCCGACGCCTTTCAGGCTGTCGGCGGCGGCGAACAGGGGGTTGAGCCGATCGGGACGCATCGCCAGCGCCTATGCCAAACTCTGTCCGGCTTGGCGAGAAATGTCCCGATTTTTGACCCAGCGCATGGAACATGACACCATGCTGTGTGCTTTATGGTCACAGCCACGCAAA
Source organism: Novosphingobium sp. (assembly GCA_041909515.1). Classification (GTDB taxonomy): domain Bacteria; phylum Pseudomonadota; class Alphaproteobacteria; order Sphingomonadales; family Sphingomonadaceae; genus Novosphingobium. The sequence continues at coordinate 2,250 of JAYRDH010000033.1, forward strand.
GCGGCGAAATGTAATCAGGAGAACATAATGTTGCTGCCCCACGGAACTGTCATCGCGCTGATCGACGGCAAGAACTTCGAACTCTATCGCAACGCTGGCGATGAGGCCGAACCGCAGCTGACCGCGATGGACGCCCCGAAGCTGGACAGCCACAACCATTCGGGCGTCGGCCACCATTCCAGCGCTGGCAACCACGCCGGCCATCAGGTCAACGAAGACGCCCATGCCATCGCGGCAACCGAATGGCTCAACACCCAGGTGCTCGGCCACAAGATTGAGAAGCTGGTGATCATCGCCCCGCCCCGCACCTTGGGCGAAGTGCGCAAACATTACCACAAGCAGACCGAACATGCCGTGGTGAAGGAACTGGGCAAGGACCTGATCGGCAAGCAGGCCGGCGACATCGTGGCAGCGCTGCGCGCGAAGGACTGATCCGGTTGGCCGAATGGCACCTGCACTGCGGCGGGGTGCCATTCGGCCAGCTTGCGGTTCCGACCGCTCTGCCGTAACCGGCCCCACATGACCCAGCCTGCCCCTTCGCTCGAAGATCGCCTCCGCCGCCTGAAGTTCCGCGCCTGGCATCGCGGCACGCGTGAAGCGGATTACATGATCGGCTGTTTCTTCGATAAGCACCACGCCAGCTGGGGCGAGCCCGAAATCGCGTGGTACGAAGCGCTGCTGGATGAAGAGGACGTCGATATCCTCGCCTGGGCGCTCGGAACGCTGTCCGTGCCGGAGGAATACGCCGGGCCGTTGATGGATGCCTTCCGCAAGCTGGACTACGTCGAAATCCCGCACTGACAGGCACCGCGCTACCCGCTAAGGGTGCCCGCATCATTCACCCCCGCTGGCCCCGTTTTCGGCCTGCGGGGCAATTGCTGTTGCGTGGACCATGCCTGATTTTACCAAGATCCTTGCCGCCAAGACCCCGCTGACGCTGGCTTCCGTTGCGCGCGGCAGCCAGCCGCTGGTGCTGGCGGACCTGGCCCGCGCCGCCCATGCCCGCAGCGGCGGCGGACGCGCGGTGTTCATCGCGGCGGACGATGCGGCGATGCGCGCCATCAGCGATGCGGCGGCGTTTTTCGCCCCCGAACTCGACGTGATCGAATTTCCGGCGTGGGATTGCCTGCCCTATGACCGCGCCAGCCCGGCCCTGTCGGTCAGCGCGCGGCGGCTGTCAGCGCTGCACCGCTTGCAGCGCGTCAGCCCCAAGCCGCAACTGCTGGTGACCACGATCAACGCCGCGCTGCAACGGGTGATGACCCCGTTCCGCATCCGCGAATCGGTCCGCCTGCTGGAACCGGGGCTGGAGATCGGCCGCGAAAGCCTGATCGGTCTGCTCCAGCGGCAGGGCTACAGCCGCACCGATACCGTCGCCGATGCGGGCGAATACGCGGTGCGCGGGTCGCTGTTTGACATTTACCCGTCCGGCCTTGAACACGGGCTGCGGCTGGACTTCTTCGGGGATGAGCTGGAAACGCTGCGGCTGTTCGATCCCAACACCCAGCGCTCCATCGGCGAAGTCCCCGCGCACCTGCTGCTGCCCGCCAGCGAGGCGCTGCTGGACGATGACACCATCAAGCGTTTCCGCACCCGCTACCGCGAGTTGTTCGGCGCGAATGCCACCGGCGATCCGCTCTATCAGGCGGTCAGCGACGGACGGCGGCTGGCGGGGATGGAGCACTGGCTGCCGCTGCTGGAAGAGCGGCTGGCGACGCTGTTCGACCATCTGGCCGCTGCCGATACCGTGCTGATCGACAGCGCCGCGATTGCCGCCGGGGATGAGCGGCTGGGCGACATTGCCGATTACTATACCTCGCGCAGCGACACATCGGGCAAGGCAGCGGGCAGCTATCGGCCGCTGGAACCCGCCGCGCTGTATCTTTCGCGCGCGGAACTGGACGCCGCGATGCGCGACTGCCCGATCCACAAGACCGACATCTTCGCCCAGCCCGAAAGTGCGAGTGTGCTGGACTTCGGCTTTGCCAGCAGCCGCGACTTCTCGCCCGAACGTGCGCGTGGCGACAATGTGTACGAAGCCGCCGCCAACTACCTGACCGGCCTGTCCAAACGCGGCAAAAAGGCGCTGATCGCCGCCTATTCCGAAGGCAGCCGCGCCCGCATCGCCGCGATCCTGGGCGAAGCCGCCCGCCCCGCCCCGGTCATGGCCGACGACTGGCAGGAAGCACTGGGCCTCGCCACCAAGGGCGCACCGGTCGCGCTGGTGCTGCCGCTGGAAACTGGCTTCGCGAACGCCGAACTGGAACTTATTACCGAGCAGGACATTCTGGGCGACCGGCTGGTCCGCCGGAAAAAGCGCCGCAAGGGCGCCGACGCCTTCCTCGCCGAACTGTCCGCGCTGACGCCGGGCGACCTGGTGGTACACATGGACCACGGGATCGGCCGCTATGGCGGGCTGCAATCCATCCCGGTCGGCGCCAGCCCGCACGACTGCGTTTGCCTAGAGTATGCGGGCGGCGACAAACTCTATGTCCCGGTCGAAAACATCGACGTCCTCTCGCGCTATGGCAGCGATGCGGAATTCGTCGCGCTCGACAAGCTGGGCGGCGAGGCGTGGCAAAAGCGCCGCTCGCGCCTGAAGGAACGTATCCGCGAAATCGCGCATGAACTGCTGAAAACCGCCGCCAAGCGCGCGTTGCAGCAGGCCAGCGTGATCCTGCCCGATGGCAGCTTCGACCAGTTCATCGACCGCTTCCCCTGGCAGGAAACCGAAGATCAGGAGGCCGCGATTGGCGACGTCCTGGACGACATGGGCGCAGGCCGCCCGATGGACCGGCTGGTCTGCGGCGATGTCGGCTTCGGCAAGACCGAGGTTGCCCTGCGCGCCGCCTTCGTCGCGGCGATGGCCGGGCATCAGGTGGCAGTAATCGCCCCGACCACGCTGCTCGCGCGCCAGCACTACACCAATTTCAAGGAACGCTTCGCCGGGTTCCCGCTCGAAATCGGACGGCTGTCGCGGCTGGTGGGTGAGAAAGAGGCCCGCGAAACCCGCGCACGACTGACCGACGGCACAGTCGATGTCGTGATCGGCACCCACGCGCTGCTGTCCAAGTCCGTCCAGTTCAAGCGGCTGGGGCTGGTCGTGGTGGACGAGGAGCAGCGCTTTGGCGTCAATCACAAGGAAGCGTTGAAACAGCTGCGCGCCAACGTCCACATGCTCACCCTTACCGCCACGCCGATCCCGCGCACGTTGCAGATGGCGATGTCGGGCCTGCGCGAACTGTCCACCATCCAGACCCCGCCGGTCGACCGGCTGGCCGTGCGCACCTACGTGATGGAATGGGACGACATGGTGATGCGCGAGGCCCTGCTGCGCGAACACCACCGCGGCGGGCAAAGCTTCATCGTCGTGCCGCGCATTGCCGACATGGAGGAAGTGGAAAAGTGGCTGCGCACCACCGTGCCCGAAATCCGCTTCGTCACCGCCCATGGCCAGATGGCGCCGGGCGAGGTCGAGGAACGGATGAGCGCCTTCTACGAGAAGAAGTACGAAGTGCTGCTCTCCACCACCATCGTTGAAAGCGGGCTGGATATTCCATCCGCCAACACGATCATCATCCACCGTGCCGACCGGTTCGGCCTTGCCCAGCTGTACCAGCTGCGCGGGCGCGTGGGCCGGTCGAAACTGCGCGCCTATGCCTACCTTACCACTCCGGCGGACAGCCAGCTGTCGGAAGTGGCGGAAAAGCGGCTCAAAGTGCTGGGCGATCTCGATTCGCTGGGGGCCGGTTTCCAGCTGGCCAGCCACGATCTCGACATTCGCGGCGCGGGCAACCTGTTGGGGGATGAGCAATCCGGCCACATCCGCGAGGTTGGGTTCGAGCTCTACCAGTCGATGCTGGAAGACGCGATCCTGGCGGCCAAGGCCGGCGAAATGGGGCTGGAGCGCGAACGCACTGCGCTATCGCCGCAAATCACGGTCGATGCGCCGATCATGATCCCGGAAGACTACGTGCCGGATCTGGCGGTGCGCATGGCGCTCTATCGCCGCCTCAACGATGCGGAGGATACCCACGAGGTCGAGGCGCTCTCCGCCGAAATGATCGACCGCTTCGGCCCGCTGCCCACGCCGACCGCCAACCTGATCAAGCTGATCGGGATCAAGCGCCAGGCCATCGCCGCGAACATCTCGAAGATCGACGTCGGCCTCAAGGGCACGCTCGTCAGCTTCCACCGCGACGAATTCCCCGATCCCATGGGGCTGATCGCTTACGCTGAACGACTGCAAGGCGCGATCAAGCTGCGCCCCGACAACAAGCTGGTCGTCAACCGCGCCTGGGGCAATCCGGAGGCGCGGCTGAACGGCCTGTTCCAGCTGACCAAGGGGCTGAGCGCGATTGCGCGGAAGGCGAGACGGTGAGGTAAAGCCGCAGGGTTCAGGCGCCCCGCGCCAGTTCGCCAAATTCGGCTGCGCTCATCGGCTGGGCGCGCAGGAAGCCTTGATAGAACGCGCAGCCCTCTGCCGCCGCCAGTGCGCGCTGGGCTTCGCTTTCCACGCCCTCCGCAATGACTTTCAGGTCCAGCGCCCCCGCCATCGCCACAATCGCGCGCAGCACCGCCAGATCGCGGGCATCGCCCACCACGCCGTCGATCATGCTGCGGTCCAGTTTCAGGTAGTGCAGCGGCAGCAGCTTCAGATAGCGGAAGTTGCAGAACCCCGCCCCGAAATCGTCCAGCGCGATCCGTATCCCCCGCCCGGCAAGCTGGCCCAGCGCGTGCGCGGCGTGGCTGACGTCGGCCAGCAGGACCTGCTCGGTCACTTCCAACGTCAGCCGCCAGGCGGGAAAGCCGGTTTCGGCCAGCAGCGCGACGAACTGGTCGGCAAAGTCACTGACCGCCAGATCGTTGGGCGTGATGTTGAGCGACAGCCGCAAGTCCATCGGCCAGCCCTTCGCCCCCGTCAGCGCCTGCCGGGCAATGGCCTGCGACAGTTGCGGCACGTGATCCGCCCGCTCGGCAATCGCGAACAGCGCCCCTGCCCCGATTCGGCCCAGCTGCGGATGGTTCCACCGCGCCAGCGCCTCTGCCCCGGTCAGGTGGTTGTCGGCACAGGCGAACTGCGGCTGATAGACCACCTCGATTTCGCCCCGGTCGAGCGCGTGGAGCAAGTCGGCCTCCAGCTGCGCCGCGCTACGGCCGGCGCGGGTCGGCTCGCCATCGGCCCACAGCAGGCGGCGTCCCGCATGGGCGGTGACCGTGGCCAGCGCCTGCCCCAGCCGGTCAAGCATCGAATCCGCGCTTTCCCCGCCCAGCCCGCGCAGCAACGCCGCGCGCGGCGACAGGCGCAGCGTGCCAGCCGCTGTCGAAAGCGGCCGGGACAGCGTTTCCAGCAGTTGCGCCGCGAAGACCTGCCACCGCTCGCGGCTGCAAGGATCGGCGCTCAGCAGCAGGAACTGCCCGCCCCCACTGCGCGCCGCCAGCCACGGCCCGTCCAGCTCATCAGCGGCAAAGTGTTTCAGTCGCGCCGCCACTTCGGCCAGCGCCGCATCGCCCGCCGTCGTGCCATAGGCCAGATTCACCGCATCGAACCGGCGCAGCGCGATCAGCAAGGCGTGAACCTGCGCGCCGTCCGCCAGCCACGCCCCCAGCCGCGCGCGCGCCGCATCACGCCCCGGCAGGCCGGTTACCGCATCGCGGGCAGGATCGGGTTCGTCGAGCAGGAAAGCGGCCATCGCCAGCGGCGCTAGCACGCGGGTTCCTACCAAAGGGTTCGCTGACGGCGCTGCATCAAGGGCGATTGCCAAAGCCCCCCAGCCCCCATATGCACCCCGCCATGAACACGCCGCCGCGCCTGGCCCTGATGCCATCCGACACCGACCGCGCGCAGGAAGCTGCCATCCACTTGCGCGAGTTGGCCGATTTCGTGCCGCTGGAACAGGCCGAAGTCGCCGTGGTACTGGGCGGCGACGGGCACATGCTGCACGCGCTGCACCAGATGCTGGACATCGGCCACGTGATTCCGGCCTATGGCCTGAATTACGGCACTGTGGGCTTCATGATGAACAAGCCCAAGTCCAGCCGCACGCTGCTGGATCGGATCGCGCGCGCCCGCCCGCTGGCGGTCAACCCGCTGGAAATGATCGCCACCACCGGCAGCGGCGCACAGGAAAGTTTCTGCGCGATCAACGAAGTGTCGCTGCTGCGCGAAACCCGCCAGACCGCCAAGCTGGAAGTATCGGTGAACGGCAAGGTTCGCCTGCCCGAACTGTTCTGTGACGGCATCCTGGTGTCCACGCCGGCCGGCTCCACCGCCTATAACCTGTCGGCCAACGGTCCGATTCTGCCGCTGGGATCGAACATGCTGGCGCTGACCCCGATCAGCCCGTTCCGCCCCCGCCGCTGGCGCGGCGCGATCATCCCCGATCATTACGAGATCGACTTCCGCGTGATCGAGCCGCTGAAGCGCCCGGTCGCCACCGTCGCCGACCAGAAGGAACTGCGCGATATTCTTGCCGTGAAGGTCAAGGTCGCGCGTGAACGCCAGCTGACGCTGCTGTTCGATCCGGGCAAGACGCTGGAAGAGCGCATCTTTGCCGAGCAATTCCAGTTCTGATAAATTTTTGCGCGCAGACCCGCTTGCCAAATGCGGCGGCGCTGTTATAGGCGCACCCCTGCCCCGGCAACGGGGCTGCTCCCTGATAGCTCAGCGGTAGAGCTCTCGACTGTTAATCGAGCGGCCGTAGGTTCGAATCCTACTCAGGGAGCCAAATTTTCCAAAGCCTCGCCCATCGGCTGGGCTTTTGCGTTTCGGCTGGTGCGCCGCTGTCAACCCAACAACAGCCGGCTGCCCGCCCAGACAGTCAGCGCCGCCGTCAGCCAGTGGATCACCCGTTCGGGCAGGATGCGCAGCGCCAACAGGCTGCCCAACTGGCCGCCGATCACCACCGCCAGCAGCAGCGGCAGCGCGCCGGTCAGCGCCTCGGCAAAGCGGTCCGGACCGTTCTTGGCGAGTTGGCCGACCAGTCCGGCCAGCGAATTGATCAGGATGAACAGGCTGGTGGTCGCCGCGATTCGGCGCGCCGTGTTCCAGCGGGTCAGGTGCAGCAGCGGCGCCAGGAAAATGCCGCCGCCGATCCCCACCAGCCCCGCCAGATAGCCAAGCGGTGCCGCCGCCCAGCCCATTTGGCGGGCGGCACGGGTCGGCGCGGCATCGGCCAGCGGCGCGCGCGGCAGAAACAGCGCGAGGCCCGCCGCGATCAGGCTCAGCCCCAGCAGGATCAGGAACGCTTCCTGCCGGATCGGGGTCAGCCCGCCCAGGAACGCCAGCGGCGCGGCCACCAGCGACAGGGTCAGCGCCCCGCGCCACGGCAGCTCGCCAGCGCGGGCAAAGCGCAGCGTGCTGCCGGTGACGACCACGACATTGCAGCACAGGCTGACGATTGGCAGCAGCCGGTAATCGAACCCGACCAGCGCCAGCAGCGCGCTATACGTCGAACCGCCGCCGAACCCGACCGAGGCATAGAGCAGCGCAGTCAGGAAAAAGCCCAGCGGTAGCCAGATCATCTCAATCCCCCCTTCCCGGATGCGGGAAAGGCGTCATGCTCAGCTCATCACCCCGTGGCAGTGCTTGTACTTCTCACCCGAACCGCACGGGCACGGCGCGTTGCGCGACAGGTCAAGGTGGGCATAGGGATCGCCCTCGCCCGGCGCGGGCAGCGTCGCCGCGGCCGCGCCGCCGCCCAGCGCGCCCATCATGGCTTCCGCGCCCGGCAGGCGGCCCGCGTCGTTCTCTCCGGTAAAGGGATCGATGTGCGTGGTCAGGAAGTCCGGCAGATCGGGCAGCTGCACTGGTTCGGGCATGCGCAGCTCGCTGTTGCACAGCACCCGCGTCACGTCCTCGCGGATGCCCTCAAGCATCTTTTCGAACAGGCCGAAAGCTTCCTGCTTGTACTCGTTAAGCGGGGTCTTCTGGGCATAGGCGCGCAGGAACACCACCTGGCGCAGCGCGTCGAGCGTGGCGAGGTGTTCCTTCCAGTAGTGGTCCAGCCGTTCCAGCAGCACCTGCTTTTCGACCTGCCGCCAGATCGCGGCATCGTCGCCGATCTTGGCCGCCATCTTGTCGTCCACCAGCGCGGCGATGCGCTGTTCGATTTCTTCCGGCTCGATCCCGTCCTGTTCCAGCCAATCCTGGACCGGGGCATCGACGCCGGTCGTTTCCAGCACACTCTGGCGCAACCCGGCAATGTCCCACTGCTCCGGATAGGATCCCGGCGGGCAGGCTTCGCCCACCAGCGAGTTGACGGTGTCGTGGCGCATGTCCAGCACGACGTCGTCGATCGCTTCGGCATCCATGATGTCGGCGCGCTGTTCGTAGATGACCTTGCGCTGGTCGTTCATCACGTTGTCGTATTCAACCACCTGCTTGCGCACGTCATAATTGCGCGCCTCGACCTTCTTCTGCGCGGTCTCGATCGCCTTCGACAGCCACTTCGATCCGATCGCCTCACCATCGGCCAGGTTGCTGTTCATCATGCGCGCAAACAGCGTGTCCGGCCCGAAGATGCGCAGCAGGTCATCCTCAAGGCAGAGGTAGAACTTCGACAGGCCGGGGTCGCCCTGCCGGCCCGAACGGCCGCGCAGCTGGTTGTCGATGCGGCGGCTTTCGTGGCGTTCGGTGCCGATCACGCAGAGGCCGCCAGCAGCCAGAACCTGCTCCTTCTCGGCCGCCACTTCGGCCTTGATCTTCGCGATCGCGGCTTCGCGCTCCGGCCCTTCCGGCATGTCGGCCAGTTCTGCATCGACCCGGAATTCGACGTTGCCGCCAAGCTGAATGTCGGTACCGCGCCCGGCCATGTTGGTGGCGATGGTCACCGCCCCCAGCCGCCCGGCCTGCGCGACGATGTGGGCTTCCATCTCGTGGAACCGCGCATTCAGCACCGCGTGCTTGACGCCTTCTTCCTTGAGGTAGTTCGATAGCAGTTCCGACTTTTCGATCGACACCGTGCCGACCAGCACCGGCTGGCCGATCTCGCTCTTTTCGCGGATCAGCTTGGCGATGGCCTGGAACTTGTCGGTCGTGTTCTTGTAGAACTCGTCCTCCTCGTCCACGCGCTTGACGGGGATGTTGGTGGGAATGGTGACCACGTTCATCTTGTAGATGTCATAGAATTCCGCCGCTTCGGTCGCCGCGGTGCCGGTCATCCCCGCCAGCTTGGGGTACATGCGGAAATAGTTCTGGAACGTGATCGAGGCGAGCGTCTGGTTCTCAGGCTCGATCTTCTGACCTTCCTTGGCTTCGACCGCCTGATGCAGCCCGTTCGACCAGCGCCGCCCGTCCATCATGCGGCCGGTGAATTCGTCGATGATGACGACCTTGCCGTCCTTGACGATGTAATCGATGTCGCGCTTGAACATCACATTGGCCTTCAAGGCCTGGTCCAGGTGATGGACGACCTGGGTATTCTCGATGTCGTACAGGTTGCTGCCGACCAGCAGGCCCGCGTCCTCCAGCAGGCGTTCCGCCTTTTCGACGCCGTCTTCGGTCAGGGTGATGTTCTTGGTCTTTTCGTCGGCCTCGTAATCCTCCGCCGACAGCTGCTGCACGATGGCATTGACCGAGATGTAGAGGTCGGACTTGTCGTCAGTCGGGCCGGAAATGATCAGCGGGGTGCGCGCTTCGTCGATCAGGATCGAGTCCACTTCGTCCACGATCGCGAAATTGAACGGGCGCTGCACCATTTCCCCGCGCTCGCGCTTCATGTTGTCACGCAAGTAGTCAAAGCCCAGCTCGTTGTTGGTGGCATAAGTGATGTCCGCGTCATAGGCCGCACGGCGCTCATGCTCCGGCATGTTCGGCACGACCACGCCGACGGTCAGCCCCAGGAAGCGATAGATCTGCCCCATCCATTCCGCGTCGCGCCGGGCAAGGTAATCGTTCACCGTGACGACATGGACGCCCTTGCCCTCGATCGCGTTGAGATAGACCGCCAGCGTCGCCACCAGCGTCTTGCCCTCACCCGTGCGCATTTCGGCGATTTCGCCCCGGTGCAGCACGATGCCGCCGATCATCTGCACGTCGAAGTGCCGCATCCCCAGCACGCGCTTGCCCGCTTCGCGCACGGTGGCGAAAGCTTCGGGCAGGATGTCGTCCAGCGTCTTGCCGGCTTCCAGTTGGTCGCGGAACTTCTGGGTCTGGGCGGTCAGCTCCGCATCGCTCAGCGCTTCAATCGGGCCTTCGAAGGCCGCGATCTGCTTGACGATCTTGTCGAGCGACTTGACGTAACGATCATTGGACGAGCCGAACACGGCCTTGGCGATGGCGCCGAACATAAGCAGATTCCTGGAACTGATGGGTATGGGGATGCGCCGCGCTGGCGCAGCGCGCCCGGCACGGCCGAAACTGGGCAGATGGAACGGTCGCGCTATTCCAGCGCGCGGTCAGGCCCGAACAGGACGGAAGGAATGAAAATCCGCGCGCGGACGGGACGGACGCGGGTCGCTTCGCGGTCGCGCCGTTCCTGCCGGGCCAGCGGCGCGGCAATCGCCTGGGTCGCGGCGGCGGCCGGACGGGCAGCGCCCCGCACCGATTCCACCGCACCGATTTCCGTATCGGAACCGCCGCCCATCCGCGCCTGCGCGGGCGTGACTTGCGTCATCATGCCCGTCAGCAGGGCCAGCAAGGCAAGCAGAATGCGGTTCATTGCCGTGAAGATATAGGGTGCGGGGGGCCGCGCGTCCACCCCGCAAAGCAAACGCCGCGCCTGCCCTGGGGCAAGCGCGGCGTTCAGGGTGCGGGGCCGCGAGGCGAAGCGGCCGCCGCAGCGCTTAGTTGACGGCGTCCTTCAGACCCTTGCCAGCCTTGAACTTCGGCTGCGAGGAGGCCTTGATCTTCATCGGTTCACCCGTGCGCGGGTTGCGACCCGTCGACGCCTTGCGCTTGGCGACCGAGAAAGTGCCAAACCCGACAAGGCGGACTTCATCACCAGACTTGAGCGCACCGGTAATCGCATCGAACACGCCTTCAACCGCCTTGGTCGCGTCCGCCTTGGACAGCCCGCTCGATTCTGCCACGGCCCCGATCAGTTCGTTCTTGTTCATTATGAAAACCCCCTACCTTTCGCAAATCCGTTGGTGCTTTGAATCGCCTCAAAACATGGCCCGGAATTGAGCGACTTTTCAGGGGCCTGTCAAAGCGAAAGCACCCCAATCGCCCGTAAATCCGGGCGTTTTTCCGCCATTTTCGACGAAGCGAGGGGTTGTGCCGGGCAAGCCGCGCGTTGCTGCATCGCAGCGAATCGGGATTGCCCCGAAAACGCCGCGATGCAGTGTTGCTCAATGCGCTGTTGCGCCCGCTCCGGGAATGGCGGCGCCGTTGCCCGGCTGGCTCGCCAGATCGTCTTCCTCGGTCCAGGTGATCGGCTCCGGCATGGTCACCAGCGCGCGTTCCAGCACTTCGTCGACATGGCTGACCGGGATGATTTCCAGCCCTTCGCGGATGTTCGCCGGGATCTCGACCAGGTCCTTGCGGTTCTCTTCCGGGATCAGCACCGTCTTGATCCCCCCGCGCAGCGCGGCCAGCAGCTTTTCCTTCAGCCCGCCAATCGCCAGCACGCGCCCGCGCAGCGTGACCTCGCCGGTCATCGCCACATCCTTGCGCACGGCGATGCCGGTCAGGGTCGAAACGATGGAGGTCACCATGCCCACACCCGCACTCGGCCCATCCTTGGGCACCGCGCCTTCGGGCAAGTGGATGTGAATGTCCTTCTTCTGGATCAGCGACGGCTTGATGCCATAAGCGGGTGAGCGCGCGCGCACAAAGCTGAAGGCCGCCTGCACGCTTTCGTTCATCACCTCGCCCAGCTTGCCAGTGGTCTTGACCATGCCCTTGCCGGGCACGGTGACGCTTTCGATGGTCAGCAGTTCGCCGCCCACCTCGGTCCAGGCGAGGCCCGTGACCGCGCCGACCTGATGCTCGTCCTCGGACACGCCGTGGCGATATTTGCGCACGCCCGCGAAGTCGCCCAGGTTTTCCGGCGTGATGGTAACCGCCGTGGCCTTGCCTTCCAGAATCTGGCGCAGGCTCTTGCGCGCCAGCCGGGCGATTTCCCGCTCCAGCGTACGCACCCCGGCTTCGCGGGTGTAATAGCGGATCAGGTCGCGCAGCGCTTCAGTTTCCAGCGTGAATTCACCCGCCTTCAGCCCATGCGCTTCCACCTGCTTGGCGATCAGGTGCCGTTCGGCAATCTCGACCTTCTCGTCCTCGGTATAGCCTTCCAGCCGGATGATCTCCATCCGGTCCAGCAGCGGCTGCGGCAGGTTCAGGCTGTTGGCCGTGCAGACGAACATCACATCCGACAGATCGTAGTCCAGTTCCAGATAGTGGTCCTGGAACTTGGCGTTCTGTTCCGGATCGAGCACTTCCAGCAGCGCCGAAGCCGGATCGCCGCGGAAGTCCTGCCCCAGCTTGTCGATCTCATCCAGCAGGAACAACGGATTGCTGGTCCCGGCCTTTTTCAGGTTGGAAATGATCTTGCCCGGCAGCGAGCCGATATAGGTGCGGCGGTGGCCGCGAATTTCGGCTTCGTCGCGCACGCCGCCCAGCGACTGGCGGATAAACTCGCGGCCCGTCGCCTTGGCAATCGACTTGCCCAGCGAGGTCTTGCCCACGCCCGGCGGGCCGACGAGGCACAGGATCGGCCCCTTCAGCTTGTTGGTGCGGGCCTGCACGGCCAGATATTCGACAATGCGGTCCTTGACCTTGTCGAGCGCATAGTGATCCGCATCCAGCACGGCCTGCGCGGCGTGGATGTCCTTCTTCAGCTTGCTGCGCTTGCCCCACGGCAGGCCCAGCAGCACATCAAGGTAGTTGCGGATCACGGTCGCTTCCGCGCTCATCGGCTGCATCGACTTGAGCTTTTTCAGCTCCGCCGTGGCCTTGGCGCGGGCTTCCTTCGACAGCTTCAGCTTGTCGATCTTGTCCTGCAGCTCGGCAATTTCGTTGGCTTCCTCGCCATCGCCGCCCAGTTCCGACTGGATCGCCTTGAGCTGTTCGTTGAGATAGTATTCGCGCTGGGTCTTTTCCATCTGGCGCTTCACGCGGCCCCGGATGCGGCGTTCGACCTGCAGCACGCCCAGTTCGCCTTCCATGATGGAATGCGCCATTTCCAGCCGCTTGAGCGGGTCAGCCTCGGCCAGCATGGCCTGCTTGTCCGACACCTTGGCCTGGATGTGTGCGGCAACGCTGTCAGCCAGCTGGCCGGCATCGACGATCTCGCCCAGGTTATCGCCCGCGTCCTGCGGCAGCTTCTTGTTGAGCTTGGCGTATTCACCGAACGTGTCGACGACGCTGCGCATCATGCCCGACACTTCGGTGCCGGACACCGTCACCGGGTCCAGCCGCTCAACTTGCGCGACGGCCATTTCACCAGTCGCGGCGTGTTCCACCCGCACGGCTTCCAGCCGCGCGCGCTGCTTCGCCTCCACCAGCACGCGCACGGTGCCGTCGGGCAGCTTCAGCAGTTGCAACACCGCCGCGATCACGCCGACGTCGTAGAGGTCATCACGATCAGGGTCGTCACAGCCGGGGTCCAGCTGGGCGAGCAGGAAGATGTCCTTGTCGCCCGCCATCGCCGCTTCCAGCGCGGCGACCGATTTTTCACGCCCCACGAACAGGGGTACAACCATGCCGGGGAACACGACAATGTCGCGCAGCGGCAGCAGGGGAAGCAGCGTAGTCATATCAATCCATCCAGTGCGGCGCGCAAATGCCGCCGCGATCATAGGCGTTCCGGGTGAATCCCGGCTTTGGATTGGGATATGGGGGTCCCCTGCCCTGCGTGCAATGGGATGCGGGCGTATCGCTGTGGATGGGTGGCACGTCCTGTGCCTGCCCCATTGCGCCAGACGGCCTTTCGCCTAAGCAGGGGGAAATCCGTTTCGAAAGGTTGCCCCATGAAGCCGATCACCCTTGCCGCCGCACTTGGCCTGCTGGCTCTGGCCGTTCCCGCCGCCGCCGAAACGGCAGACCAGCCGACCGTCATCACGGCAGAGCGCTATCTCGATGTCGCCACCGGGCGCTATGTCGATTATCCGGCGATCTTCGTGGACCAGGACGGGCGGATCACCCAGATCGCCGATGCCCGCACCATCCGCCTGTCATCCGACGTCCAGCGGATCGACCTGCCAGGCAAGACGCTGTTGCCGGGGCTGATCGACATGCACGTCCACCTCGATTCCCCGGCCGACATCGGCGGCTTTCGCGGACTGGAATTCACCGACAGCTTCTTTGCCATGACCGCCGTCGCCAACGGCAAGGCAATGCTGGACGCAGGCTTCACGACCGTGCGCAACGTTGGCTCGAAGGACCGCAACGACATCGGCCTCGCCCAGGCGATCGCGCATGGCTACGTCACTGGCCCGCGCATTGTCGGCGCAGGCTATGCGCTGGGCGCGACCGGCGGGCACTGCGACGAAACCGGCCTGCCCCCCTCGATGGAGCGCCCCGGCAAGATGGAAGGCGTGGGCGATTCGCTGGACGAACTGCGCTATCAGGTCCGCCGCCAGCGCAAGTACGGCGCGACCGTGATCAAGGTCTGCGCCACTGGCGGGGTCTTTTCCCACAACACCGCCGTCGGCCAGCAGCAGGTGACCGAACCGGAACTGCGCGCGATCGCCGATGAAGCGCACATGTGGGGCCTGCGCGTTGCCGCCCATGCCCACGGCGCCAGCGGCATCAACGCCGCGATCCGCGCCGGGATCGACACCATCGAACACGCCAGCCTGATCGACGATGAAGGGGTCAAGCTGGCACTCGCGCGCAAGCAGCCGGTGTGGCTGGCGATGGATATCTACAACACCGAATACACCCAGTCCGAAGGCAAGAAGAACGGCGTGCTGGAGGATAACCTGCGCAAGGATCGCGAAATCGCGCAGGCCCAGCGTGACAACTTCCGCAAGGCCTACAAGGCCGGGGTGCGGATGGTGTTCGCATCAGACGCGGGCGTGATGCCGCATGGTCAGGTCGGCCGCCAGTTCGCGACGATGGTGGAATACGGGATGACCCCGCTCGACGCGATCCGCGCCGCGACGCTGAACGCCGCGCAGGCGCTGGGCCAGGAAGCTGACGTCGGCCAGATCGCCACGGGCCGCTTTGCCGATATGGTTGCGGTGGACGGCGACCCGCTGAAGAACGTGCGCCTGCTCGAACAGGTCAGCGCGGTGGTCAAGGGCGGGCAGCAGGTGCGCTGAGCGCGCCTGCCATCCGGCCCCGAACCGGACTCACATTCCCGGCAGCTTGAACCCCGGCGGCAGGCCCATGCCCGATTGCATCCGGGCCATTTCCTGACCGGCAACTTCATCGGCCTTGGCGCGCGCGTCGTTGAAAGCCGCGGCGATCAGGTCTTCGAGAATGCCCTTTTCGGACGGCTGCATCAGGCTGTCGTCAATGGCGACGCCGATGATCCGGCCCTTGGCCGAGCAGCGGATCTTCACCAGCCCGCCGCCGGCCGCGCCTTCAACCTCGATTGCGTCCAGCTTGGTCTGGCTTTCGGTCATCTGCTTCTGGATGGTCTCGGCGGCAGCCTGGGCGGCCTTGATCATCTCTTCCATCGACTTCACGCTCTGTTTCTCCACTTGTTGCCGCCGCCGCGGGCATCGCGGTCTTCGGCGGTATCCTGAACTTGCACCGCGTCCGGAAACGCGGCGAGCGTTGCCTGCACCAGCGGCAGGTTCAGCATCGCCGCGCGGGCCGCGTCTTTCTCTGCCTCGGCGGCTTCGCGCAAGGTCGGCTGCGCCGCCCCCTCGCCGCGCGTCAGTTGCCAGCGCTCACCCGTCGCGCGCAGCAGTGCATCGCGGATTTCGGGGACCGGATCGGCGGGATAGCCCGGCGCGATCGAAAAGATCAGTTCGCCCGGTTTCAGCGCAATCACGCGAATCCAGTCGCGCATGACTTGCGCCACCCGCAGCTGTCCGGATTGATCAACCCGGTCGGCCAGGACGGACCAGTCCTGCACCATCCGGTCCGGCCCAGAGACGGCAACGGGTGCAGCGGCAGCCGGCGCGCCGCCTTCACTGCTGCTTGCAGGGGCAGTCGTTGACACCGCCAGCACCCCGCGCGCGGCCATGTCGTCGAGCTTACGCATCAGCGTGCCGGGATCGGGCATATCGGCGGCGTGCATCACCCGCAGCATGGCCATACGCGCGGCAACCAGCGGGTCGGGCGCGGACTTGACCTCGTCATGGCCCTTCAGCAGCAATTGCCACAACCGGTGGAGCTGCCCGGCGGTAAGCCCCCCGGCCCACTCCTCGATCGCGGCGCGCTCCTCGGCGGAAATCGCGGCCTCGTCGCTCTTGCCCAGCTGGGCGACGGTAATCCGGTGGGTCAGCTCCAGCGCGCCGCGCAGCAGCGCCATCGGATCGACGCCCAGCGCGTATTGCTGGTCCAGCAGGTCAAGCAGCCCCGCCCCGTCACCCGCCAGCAGCGCGGCGTAAATCCGGCGCTGGGCGGACTTGTCGGCCAGCCCCAGCATGTCGCGGACCTGATCCGCACTGACTTTGCCGTCGCCGCCCAGATCGGCATGGGCAATCGCCTGATCTAGGATCGAGAGGCCATCGCGGACCGAACCTTCGGCGGCGGCGGCGATCATGTTCAGCGCTTCCGGCTCGGCCGTCACGCCTTCCTTCACGCAAATGCCCGCGAAATGGTCGGCCAACAGCGCGGCGGGAATGCGCTTCAGGTCGAAGCGCTGGCAGCGGCTGAGCACGGTCACTGGCAGCTTGTCCACCTCGGTCGTGGCGAACAGGAACTTCACGTGCGGCGGCGGTTCTTCCAGCGTCTTGAGCAGCGCGTTGAACGCGTTGCGCGACAGCATGTGAACTTCGTCGATGATGTAGATCTTGTAGCGAGCGGACACGGCGGCATAACGCACCGCCTCGATAATCTCGCGCACGTCGTCGACGCCGGTGTGGCTGGCGGCGTCCATTTCGATCACGTCGATGTGGCGCCCTTCGGCAATCGCCACGCAGGGTTCGCACTGGCCACACGGGTCGATCGTGGGCCCGCCCTGCCCGTCCGGCCCGACACAGTTCAGCGCCTTGGCGATCAGGCGCGCGGTGGAGGTTTTGCCCACCCCGCGAATGCCGGTCATCAGAAACGCATGGGCCAGCCGGTCACGCCGGATCGCGTTGGCCAGCGTCTGGACCATCGCGTCCTGCCCGATCAGTTCGGCAAAGGTCTGCGACCGATACTTGCGCGCCAGCACGCGATAGGGCTGCGCTGCGGGGGTCGGAGCAGCGACCGGCGCGGACACATGTGCAGGCGGCGGGGCCAGATCGCCGAACATGGCCGATTGGCCAGCCGCTTCAAGCTCTGCCGCGCTGGGCGAATCGTCGTCGTGATCAGGCTCGTCGCCAAAAATGTCGGGTGAATCGTCCATTGCTGCCTAGGTAGGCGCTGGCGGATAAATTGTCAGGAAAAAAGGAGCCGGGCGACCCGTCGCAATCCGTTGTGGCTGCTTCCTTCCGGACCTGACCAAGTTGGCGGACGCAAACGTCCGCCCGGACTCCCGCCGCGCATATGGCGGCGCTGTCGCGTTTGCGCAAGCCCATGTGTGCGATTCGGTATAACCAGCAACCAAGTCGCTGCTTCGGCAGCGGCGAACAGACCCTCTCCCTCCCCTGGGAAAAGGGTCGGAACGGGCGGGCCGGTTGCTTTACAGCGCGACCCAGGCATCCGGCTCGTCCGTTCCATTTCCCTGCACATCGCTGCGGTTACGCGGAACCGTACTGCATCACTTCAAGTCTGAAGTGCCGGTGGTTTGACTGGCAGGGGCGGCGTGCCCAGCTCAATCCAGCGTGACGCCCAGTCGTGCGGCTTCCGCCTCAAACGCGGCGTTCACTTTCACCCATTGCGCCGCTTCCCGCACATCGCGGGCATGCTGATGGCGCATCATGCCCAGAAAAGCCTGGCAAGTCCGGGCGCGGTCGCCGGCCTTGCGCGCCTCCATCAACGCGACGCCGGTTTGCAGGAACCGGGTCAGCTCCTCTGTCATCGCGTCACCGTCATGGGCTGATGCCTGTTCCTGAACGGTCCAGAGCGCGTCCGCATCGACCTTGGCCGAACCGAGCAGCTTCCATTTCAGCCAGACATTCAGCCGTTCACCCGCCCGGCTGGCTGCCCTTGGTCCCTCGGTCGCTGCCATCAACTGGCGCAGCACGGGGTTGTTCTCATCGATCCGGTCATCGTCCGCGAACACCGCCTGCACGGCCGGATCGGCACATACCGCGTCATCCGGCAACGGAGCAGCTGCGAAGGGCATCGGCGCGGCCGGACGCGGGGAACCGGGGACCAGCTTGCCCTCGCGCTCGGCCAGCGCCAGTTCCATCAGCTCCGCGTCCCCGCAGCGCAGCATCAGCGCGCCGGGCGTATCGAACTCCACCAGCATCCGCCGCACGCCCAGGTTGGTCGGCAAGTCCTTTTCGAACAGCACCGCGTCAAACCCCAACGGGGACATCAGGTCGCCCTGTACCGTTTCCACCCACCCAGCCGCCGTCATGGCCGTACGAAAGGCATCCATGGTGCGCTGGTTGACATCGCCATCGGGGCTGGCGCCGCGCCAGGTGATTGCGGCCAGCCGGTCAGACCAGTTGGTCAGGTCCAGCTCGGCGTTGGAAAAGGGGGAAAAGCGCGCCGGAAGTTGGCTCAATCCGTTCACAAACGCGGGATCCTGCGCCGAACGCGACGAGCCCAGCACTGTACCGGGCAAGCCCACGCCAGGGCACAGCCCTTCGACTTGCGCAGGAGATATGGCGTGGAATGCGGGTGCCTGAGCCTGCACCGGCAGCGCGACCAGCAGGCTGGCCACAGCGGCCAGCCCCGCCAGGGCAGCGCGCCGCCGAGTGCTCAGCGGAAGTTGTCCGCGTAAGCCTGCAACTTCAGGCGCCGCGGCGGCGGTGCGTGAATTTCAGCGGCAATGCCGTGCTTTTCGGCATAGGCCTGCGCTTCGGCCTGGGTGTTGAACTTCAGCACAACCTGCACCTGCGTGTCACCAGAACCGGTCCAGCCCATCAACGGGTCGGGCCGCCGCGCCTCGGCGGGCGCGAATTCTAGGATCCATTGACCAAGCAGGGCCTTGCCGGACTGCATGGCGTTCTTCGGGCGCTGATAGATACGTGCGGACATGGCCAACAGCCCTGCGTCGAATCACGGTTCGAATCAAGTCCGGTTGAACGCGTTTTTGGTTTTCAGGCTGGCCACTTCGCTCCACGGCTCGTCCGGCCAGCGGTGCTTGGGGTAGCGGCCCTTCATGTCCTTCACCACGTCGCGCCACGATCCGCGCCAGAACGCGGGCAAATCGCGCGTGGTCTGGACCGGCTTGTGCCCCGGATCGGTCAGTTTGAGCAGCAGGGGCTGCGGCGGCTGGCCAAACGTGGGGTGGCGATCCAGGCCGAACAGCGCCTGCACCCGTAATTCCACGCTGGGCCCGCCGGGATCGTCATAATCGATCGCATGGGACGTGCCCGCCGGGCTGGTAAACTGCGCCGGGGCGAGCCGTTCCAGCGCCTGCTGCCCGGCATAATCCAGCCGCGCACGCAGGGCCTCATGCACTTTGCCGGGATCAAGCTGGTCCAGCCGCCGCGTCAGGAGCGGACCCAGCCAGTCATCCAGCTCCGCCAGCAAGGCTTCGTCACCCAGCGCCGCCACCCCGGCAAAACGGGCGCGGCGCAGCAGGTTTTCGCTGGCGCGCGAAAGTGGCACCAGCCCCAATCCCTCCGCGCGAATCCGGTCAACCATGAACGCGCGGATCGCTTGCGCATCGGGCGCGGGGTCTGGCCCGCGCGTCAGCGTGACCGCGCCCAGCCGCGCTTCCAGCAGGGCTTCGACCCGCTTGTCATCCGCCACCCAGCGCAGCGCGGTGCGCCGTTCGATCCGGTGGGCCAGCCAGCGCGTCACTTCCGCTTCGTCCAGCGCAATCGCCCCGGTGATCCGCGCGCCGGTGGCCGCCCCTTGCGCATCGCCCACCGCCAACCACTCGGCGCGGGCAAGCGGTGAGGCGGGATCGAGCCGCAGGCCCCTGCCCCCAGCCGTCAGCCACTCCTCGCCAGTGGGAGAGCGGCGGCGGGCGATGTTATCGGGGAACCCTTCGGCCAACAGGATGCCCGGCGGCGGCGCATCGGCGCTGGCGCGCTCCACCAGCCCCTTGGCCTGCCGCGCCCACCGTTCAGCCAGTTTGCGCGATGCTTCCGCCCGCGCTGAGCGGTCCGCGTTCCAGCGATCCAGCCGCGCAGCAAGGTCTTCGCCCCGCCCGCCAAGGCCGCGTTCCTGGAGCAGCAGCGCGAGCCGCGCGCCCTCTACCGCCGCGCCATGTTGCGCAGCATAAAGCAGCATATGCGCCTCGCGCGGGGCCATCGGCAGCGCGGCCATCTTGCGGCCGTGCGGCGTGATCCGCCCCGCATCGTCCAGTGCGCAGAGCGATTGCAGCATGCCCCGCGCCGCGGCCAGCGCGGCGGCGGGCGGCGGATCGATCCAGGCCATCGCCGCCGGATCGCCCGCGCCCCACTGCGCCAGCCCCAGCAGCAGCGGCGCGAGGTCCGACGTCAGCATTTCCGGCGGATCGAACGGCGCGCGGCCCGGATGCGCGGCTTCCTCCCACAGGCGATAGGCCGTACCCGGCCCCTGCCGGGCGGCACGGCCTGCGCGCTGGGCGGCGGCGGCCTGACTGGCGCGGTGCGTGACCAGCCGCGTCACGCCGGCCGCCTTGTCATACTCCGCCCGGCGCGAGAGGCCTGCGTCGACCACCACCGAAACACCATCCAGCGTCAACGAGGTTTCAGCAATGGCGGTTGCCAGCACGATCCGCCGCCGACCTTGCGGATCGCGCCGGATCGCCGCGCGCTGCGCCGCTGGCTCGCACTGGCCATGCAGCGGCAGGACCAGCGCGGTGGGCAACTTGTCGGCCAGCCGTTCGCGCACCCGCTCGATCTCACCCACGCCGGGCAGGAAGGCCAGGATGTCACCCGTCTCTTCGCGCCAGGCGGTCAGGATCGCGCTGGTCATCGCGTCCTCGATCCTGAGGTCCGGGCGCGCCCCCAGCCAGCGCAGGGTCAGCGGATGGGCCTTGCCCTCGCTCTCCACCACCGGTGCATTGCCAAGCAGGCCCGCAAACCGCGCGCCGTCGATGGTAGCCGACATCACCACCAGACGCAGGTCGGGCCGCAACACCTGCTGACTCTCGATCGCCAGCGCGAGGCCGAGGTCGGAATCGAGGTGCCGTTCGTGCGCTTCGTCGAACAGCACCGCCGAAACACCCGCGAGCTCCGGATCGTTCAAGATCGTGGAGACGAAAATCGCCTCGGTCATCACCAGCACGCGGGTGCGGGTGCTGCGCTTGCTGTCCAGCCGGGTGAGGTAGCCAACCGTCTCGCCCGGTACCTCGCCCAGTAATTCGGCCATCCGCTCCGCCGCCGCGCGCGCGGCTACCCGGCGGGGCGACAACAGGATGACGCTGCCGGTGCACCACGGCTGGTCCAGCAGCGCGGTGGCCACCGAAGTGGTCTTGCCCGCCCCCGGCGGCGCAATCAGCACGGCGCTGGTCCCGCCACGCAATGCGGCGAGCAGGTCCGGCAGGACAGCATGGATCGGCAAGTCAGTCACACCAAGGCCCTTAGCCGATCCTCCCCGGCACGGGGAGGAAGGCCGCCTCAACCCATCGGGTACATGATCTCGCGGCTGACCTTGTCGATAGCTTTCATCACATCGCCCGGCAGCACCAGATCCGCCGCGGCGAAAATGTCGGGCAGATGTTCTTCCTTGCTGACGCCGACGATGGTCGAGGCGACGAAATCGTGCTGCTTTGACCACGCGACTGCCATGGTCGCCGCGCTCATCCCGGCCTCAGCCGCAATCGCGGCAAACCGCTCGGTCGAGGCAATCGACTTGTCGTTGACGAACCGCCGCCCCATCGCCGCCTGCCGTCCTTCCATCGCCAGATAGCGGGAAAACCGCGCGCCTTCAGGGCGGGCGCCGCCGGCATACTTGCCCGTCAGCACCCCGCCACCAATCGGCGAATAGGGGATCAGGCTGACCCCTTCCTGACGACAGACTTGCGCCAGTTCATCCTCGAACCGGCGGTTGTTCAGACTGAAATTGTTCTGGATCGTCTGGTAACGCACCGTGCCGAGCCGCTCTGACGCGGCGATGGACTTCATCAGGCCCCAGCTGGTTTCGTTGGAACAGCCGGTGATCCGTACTTTCCCCGCCCGGACCAGTTCATCCAGCACTTCCATCGTTTCGTCATAGGGTGTGTCGTGATCGGGCCAGTGGGTCTGATAAAGGTCGATGTAGTCCGTCCCCAGCTTGGTCAGGCTGTCTTCCACCGCGACCATGATGTTGCGCCGGTCCAGCGCGGTCATGCCATTGCGCTTGGGGCTGCGGAACCAGACATGGCTGGGGCCGGACACCTTGGTGGCCAGGATGATGGCGTCGCGCGGCTTGGTTTTCAGCCACTTTCCGACGATCTCCTCCGTCCGGCCAACCCACTTCGGGTCCGGCGGCACGGGATAGCCTTCCGCCGTATCGTAGAAGTTGATGCCCTGGTCATAGCACTGGTCGAGGATTCGCAGCGAAGTCGCCTCGTCCACCTGGCTGCCGAACGTCATCGTTCCCATGCAGATGTCGGACACGACGATGGCGGATTTGCCGAGGCGGCGATGCTGCATGACGCTGGTTACTCCCGGAACGCTGTGTTTCCGGCAACGTGCCGGGTCAGCGGGGCCGGGTCAATACAGGCAAGTCGGAAGTGGCTGGTCAGAACCGGCGGTAAACCGCGAACTCCGCCGCTTCGGCCATGGCCGAGCGCGCCGCGCCAGCTGGGAAGCCGGCGATGGCGTCGATCGCGCGCTGGGCGAAGTGCCGGGCGCGTTCGCGGGTGGCGTTGACAGTGTCGTGACGGCCAATCAGTTCCACCGCGTGGGCAAGGTCCGCATCCGAAGTGCGGTGGCCGCCAATGGCGGCGCGCCAGAATTCACGCTCCTCCTCGGTCCCGCGAGCATAGGCCAGGATCACCGGCAGGGTCATCTTGCCTTCGCGGAAATCGTCGCCCTTGCCCTTGCCCATTTCGCCGCTGTCGGAATCGTAATCCATCGCGTCGTCGACCAGCTGGAAGGCAATGCCCAGATTGCGGCCATAATCTTCCAGCGCGCGCTCTTCCGCCTCGCCCTTTTCGGCAACGACGGCAGCGATCCGGGTCGCGGCGGCGAACAGCGCGGCGGTCTTGGCGCCGATGATCGAGAGATAGCGCTCCTCGCTCGTTTCGATCTGGCGCTGGGCGGTCAGCTGATCGACTTCGCCTTCGGAAATCACCGAGCTGGCATTGGAGAGGATCTTCAGCACTTTCAGGCTGCCATCCTCCACCATCAGTTCAAAGCTGCGGGTGAACAGGAAATCGCCGACCAGCACGGTCGCCGGGTTGCCGAACACCATGTTGGCGGTCGCCTTGCCCCGGCGCAACTCGCTGCCATCGACCACGTCGTCGTGCAGCAGCGTGGCGGTGTGAATGAATTCGACTGCGGCAGCCAGCTTGTAGTGGCGCGAGCCCTGATAGCCGCACAGCGCGGCCCCGGCGAGAGTCAGCATCGGCCGCATCCGCTTGCCCCCGCCTGCGATCAGGTGCCCGGCCAGCGCGGGGATCAGCGGAATGCGGCTTTGCATGCGGTCCAGAATCACCGCGTTGACACTGTTCATGCCATCGGCGGTCAGCGCCAGCATGGGCTGCAGGGAAGGCTCTTCCGCGCGCGGGCGCAGGGGGATCACGTTGGCGCTCATCAGGGTTGGCCCTTGCCCCCCGGCGGCTTTGAACGCAAGTGCATTCACGGCAATGGAATTGCGCAAAATGTCATGCTAACGGCGCAGATATGTCCGAAGCTCCGTCAGACCCCGCCACCGATCAGACCTTGGCCGGTTTCCGCTCCAGCATCGACAATATCGATGCCGCCCTGATCCACATCCTGGCCGAGCGATTCCGCATCACCAAGGCTGTCGGCGCCTACAAGGCGGAAAAGCAACTGCCCGCGTCCGATCCGGGGCGAGAGGAGCGCCAGATCGCGCGCCTGCGCAAGCTGGCCGAAGACGCGCAACTGGACCCGGAGTTTTCCGAAAAGTTCCTGCGCTTCATCATTCAGGAAGTGATCCGACACCACGAACAGGCGGCGGGCAAGTAAGCCCGATCAGGGCGCGTAATCACGCACCCAGCGGCTGGTGATAATGGCATAGCCATCGCCGCCCGCTATCGCCTCGCTGCCCGCCGCGGCGCGGCGCAGGGCGGTAATGTCCTTGGCGGTGCAGCCGTCGCCCTTGATTGCCAGCCCCTTGAACGGCTTGTCGGTTACGAACCGGCTGCGGCCCGCCTTGCCCGCTTTGCGCGCCGGTTTCGGGCCGCACAGCACCGGCCAGCGGCGCAGGGCGGTGATGCGACCAGCACTGTCCGTCGCGGTCGGCTGGACGGCGGTGTAGATGTAGAACGGCTTGCCCTCATCCACACCGTCAACCGGCGGACCGCTGGCGAGCACCGGGCCTTTGGATGCGATCTGGTCAATCTGCGGCGTCCCGTCGGCCAGGACATGGGCGATCTTGTCCCACCGCGCCGGGTCGAGCCGCTGCGCCGGGGGAAGCTCATCGTCACCCGAAGCCGGGCCAAGGTATTCACCGCCGCGCACCAGCACGGGCCGCGCGCAATCGGGCCAGTCGGGCAAGGTGGCTGCGGGATCGACCACGCAATCGGCAGTATCAACGATGGCCCAGATACCGTCCTTCAATTGCGGACCGGAGGGGGCATTGAACCACGGCCGCTCTGACACGACCATGTTGCAGCCGCTGAGCGCAAGCGCGGCGAGCCCGGCCAGTGCCATCCGTTTGCCTGCGCGCATCACCCTGCCCCTCTCGCTCGTGGCAGGCACAGCTTGACCAGCAGCCCGCCAAGGTCCTCGCTTTCTTCCAGCGCGACCGAACCGCCGTAAATCTCTGCCACATCGCGCACGATAGCCAGACCCAGCCCCGTCCCCGGCTTGCCGGTATCCAGCCGCGCGCCGCGATCGAAGATCCGCTCACGCTCGGCCTCCGGAATACCCATGCCGTCGTCCTCGACCCAGATTTCGCACAGCTCGCTGCCCGGCACGGCGTCCAGCGTCACGAACACGCTGCCTCCGCCATACTTGGCCGCGTTCTCGATCAGGTTGCCCAGGATTTCGTCGAGGTCCTGCCGCTCGATCGCGACTTGCGCGTCGCGGTTGCCATCCAGATCGAACCGGGTGCGTTCATAGAGGCGCGTGACCGCGCGCAGCACCGCCTCGACGCTATCGGCCACGCTGGCGCGGGCCTGCCCCACGGCGCGGCGGCCGACAGCGCGGGCGCGGGCAAGGTGGTGGTCAACCTGACGCCGCATGACCGCCGCTTCGCGGATCACGGTATCGGGCAGGTCGGGCGCGCGCGCCGTGGCGGCGTTCATAACCACGGTCAGCGGGGTTTTAAGCGCGTGGGCCAGATTGCCCGCATGGGTGCGCGCCTCTTCCGCCTGCTTTTCTGAATGGGCCAGCAGCGCGTTCAATTCCTGCACCAGCGGCTGCACTTCCAGCGGCAGCGGGTCGGTAACACGGTTCGCCCCGGTGGAGCGCATATGCTGGATCGCCCGGCGCACCCCGCGCAATGGCCCCAGGCCGTACCAGGTCTGGAGCACGGCCATGAGGAACAGTCCCAGCCCCAGCACCAGAAAACTCCACGCCAGAATCGAGCGGATGCGGCGGATTTGGCCATCGAGTTCCGTGCGGCTTTCCGCCACGGTGAACCACCACTTGGTTTCACTGCCCGGCAGAATGATCGAGCGTTCCATCACCCGCAGCGGCTCGCCCGGAAACTGATCGCTGTCATAGATGTGGGGGGCGTTGTCGAAGTGGTCGGCGTGGACCTTCAGGCTGCGGTCCCACAGCGAGCGGGAAGGGAAATCCTCATGCCCTTGCCCGCTGATCTGCCAGTACAGGCCGCTGTTGGGTTCCAGAAAGCGCTGGTCGCCCAGCGGGCGGTTGAAGAACACTTCGCCGTCCGGGCCGATTTCCGCCGAACCGATCATCGCGGTCAACATATAGCCCAGCTGGTTGTCGAAATTGCGGGTGACGAGATTGGTCAGCGTCCGGTCGAGCGCGATCCCGCCCAGCAGAAGCAGGATCGCGATCCAGCCCGCCGCAATCACCATCATGCGGCGGGAAAGGGACCCGGTGTGCGTCGGGGCAGAATGGGCGTTATCAGGCACTGCCATGCCCCGATCCGATTATCCCCGGCCGGGGCCGACCGGATCATCCAGGCTATAGCCCAGCCCGCGGATCGTGGTGATCACATCGGCGCCCAGCTTCTTGCGGATGCGGGTAACGAACACTTCGATCGTGTTCGAATCCCGGTCGAAGTCCTGGTCGTAGATATGTTCGATCAGCTCGGTCCGGCTGACGACCTTGCCCTTGTGGTGGAGCAGATAGGACAGCAGCTTGTATTCCTGCGCGGTCAGCTTCACCGGCTCGCCATTCAGCGTGACCCGGCCAGAGCGCGTGTCCAGCCGCACATCGCCCGCGATCAGCTCGCTGCTGGTGTTGCCAGAGGCACGGCGGATCAGCGCGCGCAGGCGGGCGATCAGTTCCTCGGTCTGGAACGGCTTGGCCAGGTAATCGTCCGCGCCCGCATCCAGCCCGGCAACCTTGTCCGACCAGCTGTCGCGCGCGGTCAGCACCAGCACCGGGAACTTGCGGCCTTCCTTGCGCCACATCCCCAGCACGGTCAGCCCGTCGATCTCAGGCAGGCCAAGGTCGAGGATCACGGCGTCGTATTCCTCGGTCGAGCCCATGAAGTGCCCGTCTTCGCCATCGACCGACAGGTCGACCGCATAGCCGTTGGCTTCAAGCGTGGACTTCAGCTGCTTGCCGAGAGTCGGTTCGTCCTCGACGATCAGGATGCGCATTGGAAATTCCCCTGTGGAAGGCTGATCAAATGGAGCCTAACCCCCACGGCGTCAAGCAATCTGCCCAGAGCGCGAAACTAGCGCGACTGGCGCAGGATGTCGCCCGAACGGGCATCGATATCGACGAAAATCACCCGCCCGTCGCGAATGAACTTCAGGCGATAGACCATCACCGTCGGATCGTATTCCGGCCCAAGATATTGCGCGCCGCCCATCATCGGCAACACTTTCTGTTCCAGCTGGCGCAGCGGCAGGACATTGCCGGCGCGCGCATCACGCCGCACCTGCTTCTGCTCACCGGCCGGTTGGGCCAGCGCCGGCAAGGCGGGAACCGCAAGGCCAAGGAGGATAAGAGCTGTCAGCTTTCGCATAATGCTGAGGTGTTAGGCTGCCGGGATTGAACGCGGTGTGAATGACTTAGCCACGCCGCAGCAAGGCAATGTAGCGTTCACGAATTGCGCTGGTCAGCGGCCCCGGCGTGCCAGAGCCGATGGGTTTGCCGTCCACTTCGACCACCGGCAGCACCAGCGATCCGGCAGCGGAAACAAACGCCTCGCGCGCGGCGAACAGCTCATCCGGAGTGAATGGCCGCTCTTCCACCGCCAGCCCCATCTCGCGGGCGATGGCCAGCGCGTTGATCCGGGTCACGCCCGGCAGCACGCCGGAATCAACCGGGTGCGACACCAGCACACCGCGCGCATCGATGATGTGGGCGTTGGCGCTGGTCTGTTCGGTGATGACACCATCTTCCACCAGCCAGGCATCGTCCACCCCGGCCTCGCGCGCTACTTCCTTGGCCAGAACGGCATAGAGCAGCTGCGTCGTCTTGGCCGAGCGGATCGCCCAGCGCCCTTCCGGATGGAGGATGATCTTCAGGCCCGTCTTCGCCTTGGGAATATCGACCAGCGCCGCGTCCTGCGTGAAGGCAAACCGCGTGGCCGGGACATTCGGCACGGGAGAGAGGAAATCGCGGTCTTCCGGTGCTCCGCCCGTCAATTGCAGGTAAACCCGCCCCTCGGTCAGGTTGTTGCGGGCGATCAACTCGGACAGGACGGCCGGCCAATCGGTATCGTCGGCTATCCGCGCGGTCGCCTTGGATCGTTCCAGTCGCGCCGCGTGATAGGGCCAGTTGCAATAATGCCCGTCCAGCACCGGGGACACTTCATAGACCCCTTGCGCGAACAGCAGTCCGCGATCGAAGATCGATACCTTTGCCTCGGTTTCGGGCAGGAATTCACCGTTGAGCCAGACTGTTCGCATTCCCTATCCCTGCCCGCGCGGCTCCCGCCTTGTCAACTTGGCATCCGCCGCCTAGTTGCCGCGCACCATGGCAGCCGCACCGATCCTCAGCTGGGAAGGCCTCAGCCTGCAACAAGGCAATGGCTGGCTCTTCCGCGACCTCGACATTCACGTTGGCCCGCGCGACCGGCTGGCGCTGATCGGGCGCAACGGTGCGGGCAAGACCACGCTGCTGAAACTGCTGGCGGGCAGCATCGATGCGGACAAGGGCAAGCGCTCGATCCAGCCCGGCACCAAAGTCGTGGTGCTGGAGCAGGACCCGTTCTTCACCGGCTATGCCACGCTGATGGACTTTGCCCTGCACGGTGCCGACGCCCCGCCCCGGCACGAGGTGGAAGCGATTGCCGGGCAACTGGGAATCGACATGAGCCGCCCGGCCGACAGCGCCAGCGGCGGGGAACGCCGCCGCGCCGCCCTCGCCCGCACGCTGGC
>JAYRDH010000034.1:0-30917 GCA_041909515.1 Novosphingobium sp.
CCCGCTCCCCCGCCCGGCCACCCATAGGGTACTATCGTTGGGTGCCGGGCGGGGGAGCGGGCCGGTGCCGCTTCAGCCTGAAGACAATCAGAAGCTTTTCGGCATCCCCAGCACGTGGGTGCCGACATGGCTGAGGATCAGGTTCGTCGAAATCGGCGCGACCTGATAGAGCCGGGTTTCGCGGAACTTGCGCTCGATGTCGTATTCCTCGGCAAAGCCGAACCCGCCGTGGGTCTGGATGCAGGTATCGGCGGCGAACCAGCTGGCTTCGGAGGCGACCATCTTGGCCATGTTCGCCTCGGTCCCGCAGGGCTGCCCCGCTTCGAACTTGGCGGCGGCATCGGCCACGACCAGCGCGGCGGCGGTCATCTGGACATAAGCACGGGCAATCGGGAACTGGATGCCCTGGTTCGATCCGATCGCCCGGCCAAACACGTTGCGATCCTTGGCATAGGCGGACGCGCGGTCGATGAAGAACTTGGCATCGCCAATGCATTCCGCCGCGATCAGGATGCGCTCGGCGTTCATGCCCGACAGGATATAGCGAAAGCCCTTGCCCTCTTCCCCGATCAGGTTTTCGACCGGAACCTTCAGGTCGTCAAAGAACAGCTCGGTCGTGGCATGGTTCAGCATCGTGCGGATCGGGCGGATGGTGAGGCCGTTGCCCACGGCCTCGCGCATGTCGACCAGCAGCACGCTCATCCCATCGGACGACCGCGCGCACTCCTCGCGCGGCGTGGTGCGGCAGAGCAGGACCATCAGGTCGGAATGTTCCGCGCGGCTGATCCAGATCTTCTGCCCGCTGACCACGTAATGATCGCCCTCGCGCCGGGCGAACGTACGAATCCGGGTGGTGTCGGTTCCGGCGGTCGGCTCGGTCACGCCGAAGGCCTGCAGGCGCAGCGAGCCATCGGCGACGCCGGGCAGGTACCTGGCCTTCTGCTCCGCGCTGCCGTGTTTCAGCACGGTGCCCATCGTATACATCTGCGCGTGGCACGCGCCGCCGTTGCAGCCGGAGCGGTGGATTTCCTCAAGGATCGCAGTCGCCGCGCCCAGCCCCAGCCCGGAGCCGCCGAACTCTTCCGGGATCAGGACCGACAGGAACCCGGCCTCGGTCAGCGCGCGGACGAATTCGGTCGGGTAGGTGCGGTCGCGGTCCAGCGCCTGCCAATAACTGCCGGGAAAATCGGCGCAGAGGCGGCGCACGGCGTCGCGGATTTCGGGGAAGGTTTCATCGCTCATCGGGGTCGTCCTCTCAAGATTCGGTGCCCAGCGTGGCGGCCAGATCGCGCAGCGCCCGGCCCAGCGCGCGGATCCCATCCGCATCGCGCGATCCGGCGAACAACGAGGCCGACAGGCAGAACGCGATCGGCTCGCCCGGAATGACGCAGGCGATGGAGCAGATGCCCGCGTGGCCGAACCCCTCATCCACGGCATAGCCCGCCGCGGCGGCCGCGCCGACCTGCACCGCATAGGCCGGGAAATCGAGCGGGCGCTGCCAGCGCAGCGCGGCATAGCGGCGGGCCAGTTCGCCCTCGTCGATGCGCTGCGCCGCCGCCAGCGCGCGGCCGGTGCTGCCGCCGCCAAACGGCTGGCGCTGGCCCACGACCATGTGAATGCGGGTGGCGGAATCGCTCTCCCCCAGCGCGACCAGTTCCAGCCGCTCACGCCGGTCAAGCCGCCACAGGCCCGTCGCGGCGTCGTGCGCGTGCGCGAAGCGGTCCAGCAGCGGCTGGGCGCGGGCAATCACGCGGGCCTGCGCGGTATCGAGCAGCGCGGTCAGCCCGCTCCATTCAGCGGCAAGGCGATAGCGCTTACCGTTTTCCGCCTCCAGCGCGCCTTCGGCCACCAGCGTACGCAGCAGGTTGAGGCAGCTGGACAGCGACAGGTCGGTCGCGCGGGTAATTTCCGACAAGGTCAACGCGCCGCCGTTCTGCGCCATCAGGCGCAGGATCGTGAAAGCCTGCGAAACGGAGCGGACGGGACCGGACATGGCCCCTTCCTATTTTTCAGGATGGTGAAATGCAATCCTGAATGATGAAAATCTTGGCCTGAATGGTGAAAAAATCAGGACGGTTCTCTGTCGCTCAGGCATGCCCCGTGGTGCTGGACAGCAGCGCGGGATCGACCCCTTCGGCCTGCCAGGCGGCTTTCCAGCGGGCCGTCACGGGCGTGTCGAACACGATATCGGGTCGTCCCGTCGCAGCATACCAGCCGTGCGCCTGCATTTCCGCGTCCAGCTGACCCGCCGCCCATCCGGCATAACCCAGCGCGACGATCCAGCGGTCCGGCCCCTCGCCCGCCGCAATGGCCTTCAAGACGTCGAGCGAGGCCGAGAGCGCGCCCAATGGTCCGGCCTGAACCGTGCCGGGGCCGTCCCAATCGGGCGAATGCAGCACGAACCCGCGCTGCGGCTCTACCGGCCCGCCATCATGGATCACGCAGTCCGGGGCCAGGCCGGGGGCGATGCCGACATCCTCCAGCAATTCGTGCAGCCGCAAACCATGCTTGATCCGGCCCACGCCGATCCCCAGCGCGCCCTGCGCATCGTGCACGCACAACGCGATCACCGCATGGTCAAACCGCGGATCGCCCATGCCGGGCATCGCCAGCAGCAACCGTCCGGCCAGATATTCGGGTATCATCATGCCCGGCAGACTACCCCGCCGCGCCTGAGTCGCCCAAGCGCAATCCGCCGCCCTCACTCCCTGGGCAGTAGGTGCTTCTGGACCTTGCCCGATGCGGTGCGCGGGATGCTGTCGGTCAGTACGACGCTGGCGGGAACCTTGAACTTCGCCAGCCGCGCGGTGCAGTGGGCGAGGATCTGCTCGGCCGTCAGCGTTTCGCCCGCTTTCACAATGATGAAAGCCCGGCCCACTTCACCCCAGCGCTCGGACGGAACGCCGATCACGGCGGCCTCGGCCACTTCGGGCAGTTCCGCCAGCGCAGCCTCAACCTCGGCTGGATAGACGTTTTCCCCGCCGGAGATGTACATGTCCTTCTTGCGGTCGACGAAGTAGAAGAACCCGTCGGCGTCCATCATCGCGGCGTCGCCGGTTTTGAACCAGCCGTCGTGGAATGCCTTGGCGGTCAGTTCCGGCTGGTTCCAATAGCCCTGCGTCACGCTCGGCCCGCGCACCCACAGCTCACCCGTTTCACCCTGCGCCACGTCCTGGCCTTCGTCATCGACGATCCGGGTCTGCACCCCGATCAGGGGCAAGCCGCAGCTACCCGCCTTTGCCAGCAGGCGCGCTTCGTCCAGCACCGGCATGGCGAAGTTCGATCCCGTCTCGCTCATCCCGAAGCCATCGGAAAAGCGGATGCCGGCCTTGGCAAAGCGTTCGACCTGCGCCTTGGGATTGGGCGCGCCGCCGGTGACGTAGAGCTTCAGCCCGTGCAGCTTTTCCGGCGTGAAATCGGGATGCTGCCAGATCACCGTCGCCATTTGCGGGACCGAGAAATAGTGCGTTACGCCCAGTTCGCGGTCCGCCATGCGGGCAATGGTCTTGGCCGCGTCGAACCCGGCGCTGATCCACACCGTGCCGCCGCACAGGATCGGCACGCGCGCCGCCGCGAACAGACCCGCCGTGTGAAACAGCGGCATATCGCACAGGAACACGCTGTCGTGCCCGACCAGACTGCCGTGGATGAAATTGGTCGGGCCCCAGAACGCGTTCGCCTCGCTCATCATCACGCCCTTGGGGCGGCCACTGGTGCCGGATGTGTAGAGCAGCGTGGTCGGCTCCTCCCACCCGCGCCGGGCGCTGGCGGGGGCGCGGGCGCCTGCGCTGCCGAGCGATTCCAGATCAGCCAGCAGCCGCTTCGGCGCGGGATAGTCCGGCACGGTGAATTCGGCGTCGTGGAAGATCAGGCTCGGCTCGGCATCGGCCATCAACGCCACGATTTCCGCCGTGGCGAGCCGCCAGTTGTACGGCACGAAGATCGCCCCGGCGCGGGTGCAGGCGTGTTGCAGCACCAGCATGTTGGGATGGTTTCGGGTCAGCGTTGCCACGCGCTTGCCGCTGGCCGCACCCAGTTGCTCCACCAGCCACGCCGCCGCCCGGTCCACCGCGCGGTCCAGCTCCGCCCAGCTCCAGCGCCGCCCCGTTTCGCAGCAGCCGACGGCCAGCCGCGTGGGCATGGACACCGCATACGTGCGGATCGAATCGATGATGATCGACGACATTGGCGTGGCTCT
Organism: Novosphingobium sp.; assembly: GCA_041909515.1. Lineage (GTDB taxonomy): Bacteria > Pseudomonadota > Alphaproteobacteria > Sphingomonadales > Sphingomonadaceae > Novosphingobium. The sequence goes on from JAYRDH010000034.1 coordinate 4,199, forward strand.
CCCAGGATCGCGGCGGTTTATCCGTCCTGCGTGACATAGCCGGAAAAATGCTATGGTCAATAACAATGTCCGTGGTAGCATGGCCAAGGAACGGACTTGCGCCGGACTCGATAATTTGTATGCACTGCCTACTAAATCACGTAGAGTGAGCGCAACCAGAATCGCCTTTGGAGAGAGGTATCATCATGAACGACATGACCACGATCGATCGCACCCAGCGCGCCTATTCCGCCGCCGCGCAGGCCTTCCTGGCGCGCAAGCCAGCGCTGTTCATCAACAACGAATGGGTCGCCTCCAGCCACGACAAGACGATCCCGGTCGAAGATCCCTCGTCGGGCAAGATCGTCGGCCATGTGGTCGATGCGTCCGACAAGGATGTGGACCGCGCCGTTGCCGCCGCCCGCGCCGCGTTTGACGATGGCCGCTGGTCGGGTCTGCCGCCGATGGTGCGCGAACGCACGATGATCCGCCTGGCCGATCTGATCGAAGCCAACGCCGATGAACTGGCCGAACTGGAAGCCATCGACAACGGCAAGCCCAAGACAATGGCCGGCGCCGTCGACGTCCCCGGCGCGGCCAGCCACATCCGCTTCATGGCCGGCTGGGCCAGCAAGGTGAACGGCGAAGTCGTGGCGCCTTATACCATGCCCGGCGGCACGGTGTTCGGTTACACCACCAAGGAACCGGTCGGCGTTTGCGCGCAGATCGTGCCGTGGAACTTCCCGCTGCTGATGGCCTGCCTGAAGATCGCCCCGGCGCTGGCCGCTGGCTGCACCACGGTGCTGAAGCCCGCCGAACAGACCAGCCTGACCGCGCTGCGGCTGGCCGATCTGATCGCCGAAGCGGGCTTCCCGGCGGGCGTTGTCAACATCATCACCGGCAACGGCCACACCGCCGGGGACCGCATGGTCAAGCACCCGGACATCGACAAGGTGGCCTTCACCGGCTCGACCGAAATCGGCAAGCTGATCAACAAGAACGCCACCGACAGCCTGAAGCGCGTGACGCTGGAACTGGGCGGGAAATCGCCGGTTGTCATCATGCCTGACGTCGATGTGGCCACCGCCGCCCCCGGCGCGGCGGGCGCGATCTTCTTCAATTCGGGCCAGGTCTGCGTGGCCGGGTCGCGCATTTACGCGCACCGTTCGATCTTCGACGAAGTGATCGAAGGGATCGCCGCCACCACGCCGTTCTGGGCGCCGCGCGCCAGCCTTGATCCTGAAGCCCACATGGGGCCGCTGGTATCGAAGGAACAGTTCGACCGCGTGATGGGCTATATCGAGGCGGGCAAGCGCGACGGCGCCAGCGTGGCCGTGGGCGGCGATGCCCCGGCGGTCGACGGCGGATATTACGTCAACCCGACCGTGCTGGTCGATGTTAACCCGCAAATGAGCGTGGTGCGCGAGGAAATCTTTGGCCCGGTCGTGGTCGCCCAGCGGTTCGACGATCTGGACGAAGTCGCGCGCGAGGCGAACAACACCTGTTTCGGCCTTGGCGCGGGCATCTGGACCAAGGACGTGGCGACGATGCACAAGCTGGCGTCCAAGATCAAATCCGGCACCGTGTGGGGCAACTGCCATGCCGTGATCGACACCGCGCTGCCGTTCGGCGGCTTCAAGGAATCTGGCCTCGGCCGCGAACAGGGCCGTCAGGGCATCGAAGCCTACATGGAAACCAAGACGGTCATCATCCAGCTGTAATCCGGCGCGCGGGGTGGCGCTGGTTCGCCTCCCCGCGCCATCCGCTGCCAATTTTTCAGGAGCACAACCGTGGCAATCGACCTGTCCAAGATCAAAGCCATCGACGTTCACGTCCATGCCGAAGTCAGCTGCCACGATCCCGAAGACCCGGTGATGGGCCAGTTCTTCGATGCCGCCAGCGCCTATTTCAAGGCCCCGCGCGAACGGCCCAAGATGCCGGAAATCGCCGAAATCTATCGCGAACAGCAGATCGCGTTCTGCATGTTCACGGTCGACTGCGAAAGCGGGATCGGAGCCAAGCGGGTGTCGAACTACGAAGTCGCGGAATTCGCCGCCAAGAACGACGACATCTGCATCCCGTTCGCCTCGATCGACCCGCACAAGGGCAAGCTGGGCGCACGCGAGGCCCGCGATCTGGTCGAAAACTGCGGCGTGAAGGGCTTCAAGTTCCATCACATCATGCAGAACATCGAACCCGCCGCGCAGGTCGGTTACGCGATCTACGAGGTGATCAACGAATACAAGCTGCCCGCGATCTTCCACACCGGCCATTCCGGCATGGGTACGGGGATGCGCGGCGGCGGCGGGGTGCGGCTGAAGTATGGCCAGCCGATGCTGGTCGACGATGTTGCGGTCGATTTCCCCGACATGAAGATCATCCTGGCCCACCCCAGCTGGCCGTGGGTCGATGAAAGCCTGTCGATGGCGCTGCACAAGGACAACGTCTTCATCGACCTGTCGGGCTGGTCGCCGAAGTATTTCCAGCCGCAGATCATCCAGCATGCCAACACCCAACTGCGCAAGAAGATGCTGTTCGGCAGTGATTTCCCGCTGATCCATCCGCAAAAGTGGCTGGATGCGGCGCGGCAGGTTGGCTTCAAGGATGAAGTCCTGCCCGGCATCATGAAGGATAACGCCGCGCGCCTGCTGGGCCTGAGCTGAGGGACGGCGCTTGGACTTCACCGGCCGCCATGTCGTCATTACCGGCGCATCCACCGGAATCGGAAGGGCGACGGCGGAGCGGATCGTCGCGCTGGGCGGGCGCGTCACGCTGATCGCCCGGCGGGCGGCGCTGCTGGAGGACGCCTGCGCGCAACTGGGCAAGTCCGCGAAATGGGCCGTCGCCGATGTGGGCGACAAGGGCCAGCTGATCGCCGCGCTGGACAGCGCCGCCGCGCAGAACGGGCCGATTGACTCGCTGTTCCTGAACGCCGGAACCGGCGGCACCTTCGCGCCGGTGCAGGACTATGCCGACGATGTGTTCGACACCGTGCTGGCGGTGAACCTGAAATCGCCGTTCTGGGCCATTGCCCATGTCCTGCCGGGCATGGTGGAGCGGGGGCACGGCAGCATTCTGGTGACCGGCAGCCTCGCTTCCGAACGCGGGATGGCGGGCAATGTCGGCTATGTCGCATCGAAGCACGCGGTGCTGGGCCTCGCCCGCGCGGTGGCGCTCGAAACCGCGCCGCACGGGGTGCGGTGCAACTGTATCATCCCCGGCTTCATCGAAACCCCGATGCTGGACGCGCTGCCCCCCGATGCGCTGGCGACGATGGCCGCCGCCACGCCGCAGGGGCGCACCGGCAAGGCCAGCGAACTGGCCGCAGTGGCCGCGTTCCTGCTGTCCGACGCGGCCAGCCATGTTACCGGGCAATCGCTCGCGGTCGATGGCGGGGTGCTGGGAACGCTCAAGATATAAACCAAAACCGATTGGGATCGAGAACGATGGCACTGAAATACTACCACGCCGAACCGCTGGCGAATTCGCTGAAGTCGATGGTCCCGCTCAAGGAAAAGGGGCTGGCCTACGAAAGCATCTATGTCGATCTGCACAAGTTCGAACAGCATGCGGAATGGTTCACCGCGATCAATCCTGAAGGTCAGGTGCCGGTGCTGGATCATGACGGCACGATCATCACCCACACCACGGTGATCAACGAATACCTGGAAGACGCCTTCCCCGATGCCCAGCCCGCCGACGGTCCGCTGCGTCCGCGCGATCCCGTCGGCGCGGCGCGGATGCGGTACTGGAACAAGTTCGTGGACGAGCACGTGATGAACTTTGTGTCGATGCACGGCTGGCACCGGATGGTCGGCGTGATCGCGCGCAGCATCGACAGCGGCGAGTTCGAGAAGCTGCTGGAGAGCATCCCCCTGCCCGACCAGCGCAAGAAATGGGCGACGGCGCGCTCCGGCTTTTCGGAAGGCGACCTGGCCAACGCGACCGCCAAGATCGAATACGCGTTGGACAAGGTCGAGGCGCAGCTGGGCCGGACCAAGTGGCTGGCGGGCGATGCCTATACGCTGGCCGACATCAATTTCTATGCGCACTGCGGCATGATGGTGGAACGGATGTTCCCCGAACTGGAAGTGGCAAAGCGCTGCCCGCGCCTGATCGACTGGCGGGACCGCGTCACCGCCCGCCCCGCCGTGGCCGAAGCGCTGAAAAGCGAGGATCGCACCGCGCCGGGTCTGCGGACCTGGTCGGGCGAAGTGCGCTGAGGCAGTCATGGCTGGATTTGTCCTGATCCACGGCAGCTGGCACGGCGGCTGGTGCTTCGATGAAGTGTCCGCTTTGCTGCGCGCGGGCGGTCACACCGTTGTCGCCCCCACCCTGCCCGGCATGGGCGGCAGCGAAGCGGAACTGCGCGCCGTCACCCTGCAAGGCTGGGGCGATTTCGCCGCCGCGCAATGCCGCGAACTGAAAGTGCAGCTTGGCGGCGCGCCGGTCGTGCTGGGCGGCCATTCGCGTGGCGGGATCGTGGTGAGCACCGCGGCAGAGACCGATCCCACGGCAATGGACGCGCTGGTCTATATCTGCGCGATGATGCTGCCCGATGGCATGAGCCGCGCCGAGTTCAAGGCGCTGGAAGAACCCACCCCCGCGTTCGATGCGCTGATTTCGAAGGTGCATGACGGCGCCGGAACCGTGGTTGATCCCGCGCTGGCCGGGCCGGTGTTCGCCCAGCTGTCCCCGCCAGATCTGGTTGCCGCCGCGCTGCCGCGCCTGCTGGCCGAGCCGCATGGCCCCCGCAGCCAGCCGCTGCGGCTGACGGATGCGCGCTGGGGCAGCTTGCCGCGCACCTATCTCGAATGCACACAGGACCGGACGATTCCCATCGCGAGCCAGCGACTGATGCAACAGATGTCACCCGGCGCGCAGGTGGTGACGCTGGACAGCGATCATTCGCCCTATCTGTGCTGTCCGCAGGCCTTGGCGGACGCACTGATCGCTGCGATACCGGCCTGAGCACGGGAGAGAGCCAGTCATGCGTGAAGTCCGCCTCAGCCCATCGGGCGGGTTCGATAATTCGGCCCGTGATTACCGCCACATCACCGTCCAGCCGATCGCCGCCGCGATGGGGGCGGAAGTGGTCGGCACGGCGCTGACGGACCTTTCGGACGAAGGCTTTGCGGAGTTGCAGGACGCACTGTGGCGGCACAAGATGGTGTTCCTGCGCCACCAGCACCTGACCCATGCCGAACATGAGGCGTTCGCCCGCCGCTGGGGCGATTTCGCGCCCGATGCCTATACCCACGGCGTCCCCGGCCATGCTCACGTCCAGCCGGTCATCAAGGAAGCCGAGCATCGCAGCAAGGGCCTGTTCGGCAGCGGCTGGCACACCGATTCGCCATTTCTGCCAGAACCGCCGGGGGTGACCATCCTGCGCTCGGTCCAGATTCCGCCCTATGGCGGCGATACCGTATGGGCCAACTGCGCGCTGGCGTACCGCACGCTCAGCCCCGCGATGCAGGCGATGCTCGCCCCGCTGAAAGTGCGGATGAGCGCGCGCAACAACGCCTTCACGCAAAAGCTGGCCGACGGCAAGGAACTGTCCTTCGCCAATGACGCGGCCCGCGAAGCCGCGCTGGCAGGCAACGGTCACCCGCTGGTCCGCACTCATCCGGTGACGGGTGAGAAAGCGCTGTACCTCGATGAAGTCTATGCAGTCGGCATCGACGGGCTGACCAGCGCCGAAGCGCGCCCGCTGCTGGAATTCCTGATCCAGCACATCACCCAGCACCACTTCACCTGCCGCCTGCGCTGGGACGAAGGCATGGTGGCGATGTGGGACAACCGCACCGCCCTGCACCTCGCCGCCAACGATTACGACGGCTATCGGCGCGAAATGTACCGCACCACGCTGGCGGGGGAACGGCCGGCATAAGGCCGCCAGCCGCTCCCCCGCCAGCGGGTAGCGGCTTAAAGTCCGTCGAGGCCCTTGCTGACCAGGATGTTGACCGAAACCCGGCGGTTCTGGGCCCGGCCTTCCGGCGTGGAATTATCCGCCAACGGATCGGATTCCGCCATGCCCGTGGGGGTCAGCATCCGATAGGGTTTCCAGCGGCAGGCCTGTTGCAGGTAATTGATCACCGCGCTCGCCCGCTTTTCGCTGAGCGTCTGGTTGTATTCGTCGCTCCCGACCGAATCGGTATAGCCGACCACCAGCATCAGCGCGTTGTTGATCCCGTCGGCCTGCGTCGCGGTGGCGCACAGGTCGGCCTTCGCGCCCGGCGAGAGAACCGCCTTGCCGGTGTCGAAGTACACGTTGGTCGTGGCTTTGACGTTGTACTTGTCGATATCGCCCATCCGCCCGCGCAGCGCCTCGGTCGCGGCGGTCTGTTCGGCAAAGCCCTGCGCGGTGCCATTGCGGATCATGTTGGCGGTCTTGAAATCGTTCTTGCGGAACGTCACCTGGCTGGCGCTCAGGCCCGTGTCCGATTGCAGGGTCTTCACGGTCACCGGCAGCCCGTTGAGCAGGGCCGCCACGGTGAGCTTGCTGCTGCCGCCGAACAGCCCGCCGCCGGCCTTGACCTGGGTAGCCTCGTTCACGGCAACGATCGTGCTGGTGCCATCCTCGGCGGTCACCTGCATCCGGTCCCCGCTGCGCGCGGTGATGACGCCTTTCAGCTCTGGCCCGGCGACCGGTACCGCCGCGTTGACGATGATGTTGGGATCGGACGAGGCCGCGTCCTGTGCGGACACGCTGGCCGACACCGGCATGATGGCCATGGCGAGCAGAAACGGTGCGACCCGATTTTTCTGAATGACGCGCATTGTCTGGTTCCTTGATTGTGCTGACGCGGAGTTCGGGTGATGGCCGCAACCTTGCTGCCGAATGAACCCGCATGGCCCGCACGGCCGTTGCGCGGGCAGTGCGGGCATATCATGCGGTGAACCGATGCCGCGGGCGCTCTTCCCCGCCTCAATCGCCGAAGAAATTCAGCTCCAGCAGCACATTGTTCGGATCGGCGGTGAAGATCTGGCGCAGGCCGATGGCCTCAACCAGGTTGACCTGGTGATCCAGCCCCATCCCGGCGATCCGGGCCATCACCGCGTCATAGCCCGAACAGTTCAGCGCCACGTGGTGCACTGCCCCGGTCAGCGCGCCGGGTTCGACCGCGCGGTCATAGGCGCGGGGGCAGTCTGTGCTGTTGATGTGGATGATGGCCTTGCCGCCCGCATCGTACATCCACTGTGCGTTGGCAGGCGTCAGCGGCGGCGGCGCATCGCGGCGTTCCAGGTTCAGCAGCGCGGTATAGAACTGCGCCGTCTCGTCCAGCTGGTCGGTAATGATGTTGACGTGATCGAGCGCGTTGACTTGCATGGTCGTTATCCTCTCTTCCCGTCGGCGCTGCGCAGGGTCTGAGTGTCACTCAGGCCGGACACCGCATCAAATCAACTGCGGAACACCACCGTCTTGTCCTTGTTCAGCAGCACCCGGTCATCCAGATGCAGGCGCACCGCTTCGGCCAGCACCCGGCGCTCGATGTCGCGGCCCTTGCGGACCAGATCGTCCGGGCGGTCGGCATGGCTGATCGCTTCGACGTCCTGGTGGATGATCGGCCCTTCGTCGAGGTCGGCGGTGACATAGTGCGCCGTCGCGCCGATCATCTTCACCCCGCGCGCGTGGGCCTGGTGATAGGGCTTTGCGCCCTTGAAGCCCGGCAGGAAGCTGTGGTGAATATTGATGCAGCGGCCCGACAGGAACGCCGCCAGATCGTCCGACAGGATCTGCATGTAGCGCGCCAGCACCACCAGTTCGGCCCCGGTGTCGGTGACCACCTGCTTGATCTGCGCTTCCTGCTGCGGCTTGGTGTCCCTGGTGATCGGGAAGTGGTAATAGGGCACGTCGCCCAGCAGCGAGATCGACAGCGCTTCCTTGGGATGGTTGCCGATGATGGCGACCACGTCCATGTTCAGCTCACCGATGCGGTTGCGATAGAGCAGGTCGCCCAGGCAGTGGTCGAACTTGCTGACCATCAGCACGACCTTGCGCGGGGTATCCTTGCCCCGCAGGTTCCAGGTCATGCCGTATTCCGTGGCCAGCGGTTCGAACCCGGCGCGAATCGCGCCCAAGTCCGCGCTGCCCGGATCGAAGGCCACGCGCATGAAGAAGTGGCCGCTGTCCTGATCGTTGAACTGCTGCGCCTCCAGAATATTTCCGCCGTTTTCAAACAGATAACCGGTAACGCGCGCGGTAATCCCGGCACGGTCGCAGCAGGACAGGGTGAGGATCTGGACCTCGGCCATCAGCAAGTCTCCCATTGTGGCGCAGCGCCATAGCCGCTCCGCTTTTCGTTTGCACCGATAGCAAAATATAGTATGCAGTGCATACAAAATTGCAAACGGCAAAATTGCACACCGCAATGCGCCAACCGGATTTCAACTGGAGAGGGAGTAGGGGCACATGGCCGCCACCAATCTTGAGCAGCTTCTGAACGAACAGGGCAACATCGTCGACATGCTGCGCAACTCGCAGCTGGGTGCCTATGTCTATCCCGTGGTCGCGCCGGAATTTTCCAACTGGCGCAGCGAACAATGGGCATGGCAGCACAGCGCCGTGCTGTTCGACCAGTCGCACCACATGGTGAACCTGTACATTCGCGGCAAGGACGCGCTGAAGCTGCTGTCCGACACCATGGTCAACAGCACCAAGGGCTGGACGGTCAACAAGGCCAAGCAGTACGTCCCCACCACCCCCTATGGCCACGTGATCGGCGATGGCATCATCTTCTGGGAAGAAGAGGAAAGCTTCACCTATGTCGGCCGCGCGCCCGCCAGCAACTGGCTGCGCTATCACGGTGCGACCGGCGGTTATGACGTGGAAATCGAGCTGGACGACCGTTCGCCGATGCGCCCGATGGGCAAGCCCGTCACCCGCAAGGAATGGCGCTTCCAGATTCAGGGTCCGAACGCCTGGGCCGTGATCGAAAAGCTGCATGGCGGTCCGCTGGAACAGCTCAAGTTCTTCAACATGAGCACGATGAACATCGCCGGCAAGACCGTGCGCACCCTGCGCCACGGCATGTCGGGCGCGCCGGGCCTCGAAATCTGGGGTCCTTATGCGGAGCAGGAAGAAATCCGCGCCGCGATTCTGGAAGCGGGCAAGGAATTCGGCCTGATCGCTTGCGGCAGCCGCGCTTACCCGTCGAACACGCTGGAATCGGGCTGGATCCCCTCGCCCCTGCCCGCGATCTACACCGGTGAAAAGCTCAAGGGCTTTCGCGAGTGGCTGGCCGCCGATTCGTATGAAGCGACCGGCTCGATCGGCGGCTCGTTCGTGTCGGACAACATCGAGGACTATTACCTCAACCCGTGGGAACTGGGTTACGGCGGCTTCGTGAAGTTCGACCATGACTTCCACGGCCGCGAAGCGCTGGAAGCACTGGACCCGGCTGCCCAGCGCAAGAAGGTGACGCTGGCCTGGCACCCGGAAGACATGGCCAAGATCATGGCGTCGATGTTCAACCCGGACGGCGAAGCCTACAAGTTCTTCGACGTGCCGCTCGCGAACTATGCCTCGTCCAACTATGACCGCGTGGTCGATGCGGGCGGCAAGACGGTTGGTCTGTCGATGTTCACCGGCTTCTCCTACAACGAAAAGCAGGCGCTTTCGCTGGCCACCATCGATCCGGAAATCCCGGTCGGCACTGAGCTGCGCGTGGTGTGGGGCGAAGAGAACGGCGGCACCCGCAAGACCACGGTCGAACCGCACAAGCAGATCGAAGTGCGCTGCATCGTCAGCCCCGTGCCCTACAGCCGCGTGGCGCGTGAAAACTACGCCGAAGGCTGGCGCACCGGCCGCTGAAGCCAATCAGGCCGGGCAGCCCGCAGCGCCGCAATGGCGCGCGGGCTGCCGCTGGCTTTTCAAGAGGACGCACTGATGGCGAAACCGCTGATTCACCCCAACTGGGACAAGGCCCCCGCCGGAATCACCGACGGCTTCAGCCTGGAAATGACCGCCAAGGACATCGAATCGCTGCGCGAAGCCGCGCCGCTGATTCCGGCCGACACCCCTGTCGCCGTCACGTTCCTGCCCGGCGAGGACGCCGAAGCCCGCATCGCCGCCACGGTGGCCGTGCGCGAACTGGGGTTTGAACCGATGCCGCACTTTTCGGCGCGGCGCATCACCTCTGAAGACGATTTCGAAGGCTATCTGAAAGCCGTGGTGGAACGCGCGGGCGTGACCCGCTGCTTCATCGTCGCAGGCGATCCGCCAGAGCCGCAAGGCCCCTATTTCGACACCTCCGCCCTGATCGCGACCGGCGCGTTTGAGCGCACAGGCATCAAGGCCATCGGCGTGGGCGGCCACCCCGAAGGCCACCCCAACATGACCGAGGCGGAATGCTGGGCCGTGCTGGAAAGCAAGGTCCGCGCGATTGAAGCGCGCGGCATGGCCCCGCTGGTGGTGACGCAGTTCGGGTTCGATCCCGACGCGTTCCTGGCCTGGCTGAAGCAGCTGCGCGCGCACGGGCTGGATGTGCCGGTGCGGATCGGCGTGCCCGGTCCGGCCAGCATCAAGGCCCTGCTGCGCTTTGCCGCGCGCTGCGGCGTGGGCGCATCGGCCAGCGTGTTGAAGAAATACGGCATCTCGCTCACCAACCTGATCGGCAGCGCCGGGCCGGACAAGCTGGTCGATGCCTTTGCCAAGGGGCTGTCGGGCGAACACGGGCGGGTGCGGCTGCACTTCTATCCGTTCGGCGGCATGGTGAAGACCGTGGAATGGATCGCCGCCTATAACCGGAAGCATGGCCTGTGACGGATTACGTTCTGGTCCACGGGGCCTGGGGCGGCGGCTGGGCCTATGACCGGCTGGCGCGCGAACTGACGGAGCGCGGCCACCGCGTGCTGGTGGCGCAACTGACTGGGCTGGGTACCCGCGCGGCGGAACTCAATCCGGCGATCACGCTGACCACCCACATCGACGACGTGACCGCGCAGATTGCCGATGCCGGGTTTGACCGGTTCGTGCTGTGCGGGCATTCGTGGGGCGGGATGGTCATCACCGGCGTCGCCACGCGACTGGGCGGGCGGATCGACGCGATCTGTTATATCGATGCCTTCCTGCCCGCCGATGGCCAATCCCTGTGGGACATCACCGGCACCTGGGAACATGATTACTACATCGAGGCGCAGAAGGACGCGCCGGGGCTGGTCCTGCCCTTCCCGCCATCACGCGGGAAACCCGGCTATGGCCGCCACCCGCTGCTGACCCTGACGGAGCCGGTGCATTTTACGGGCGAAGAAGCGAAGATACCCCGACACGTCTATGTCTATGCCACCGGCTATAACCCCACGCCGTTCACCCGGTTCCGCAATCAGGTGATCGGGCAGGGCAACTGGGAACTGCACGAAGTGGGCGGTAGCCACGATGTGATGGCGGATGAACCGGAACGCCTGCTGCAAATCGTGCTGGGCCTCGCCGCGCCTGCACGCTAACCTTGTGCGCACCATGCGCTTCTTTTTTTACGGCACGCTGCTCGACGGCAGCGACAACCCGGTCGCCCAGGCGATCCACGCCCTGCTGGAGCCGGTTGGCCCGGCCACGGTGCGCGGCGCGCTCTATGCCATTCCTGATGCGCAGGGCTGGTTCCCGGCGCTGGTTGTGGGCGATGGGGTCGCTCACGGCAAAGTCTATGCCGCCCGCCCCGGCTTCAGCGCGGCCGATCTGGCCGGCATGGATGGGTACGAGGATTTCGATCCGGCTAGCCCGGCCACCTCGCTCTATGTCCGGCAGGATCTGGAATTGACCGGTGGGGGCACTGCACAAGTCTATGTCTGGAACCGCCCGCTGCCCACTGGGGCCGAACCAATCGTGTCGGGGAGCTTCCGGAAGTGGCTGGATAGCCGGGGAATGCCGCAATTCCGGGGGCGGCACGGCGGTTAGCGCTTGCTTTCCCGGCGATTCGCCACTAACGGCCCCCACTTCAACGACACGGTTTCGATGGTCCGCCTGGCTAACAAGGGCTGCCAGGGCGGATTGGACGTGTCCCTGAACAAGGAGACTAAAATGCCCAAGCTCAAGACGAAGAGCGGCGTCAAGAAGCGCTTCAAGCTCACCGCAACCGGCAAGATCAAGCACGGCGCGGTTGGCAAGCGGCACCGTTTGATCAGCCACAACGCCAAGTACATCCGCCAGCATCGCCGCACCGACACGATCTCTGACGCAGATGCGAAGACGATCAAGAAGTGGGCGCCCTACGGGCTGAACTGAGGAGTACTGAAGTATGGCACGTGTCAAAAGGGGTGTTACCACCCGCGCCAAGCACAAGAATATTCTGGAACAGGCCAAGGGTTACCGCGGTCGCCGGAAGAACACGATCCGCGTTGCACGCCAGGCTGTCGAAAAGGCTGGCCAGTATGCGTATCGTGACCGCAAGGTTAAGAAGCGCAGCTTCCGCGCCCTGTGGATCCAGCGCATCAACGCGGCCGTCCGCGCTGAAGGCCTGACCTATTCGCAGTTCATCCACGGCACCAAGCTGGCCGGGATCGAACTGGACCGCAAGACCATGGCCGATCTGGCCATGAACGAAGGCGGCGTGTTCAGCGCCGTGATCGCTCAGGCCAAGGCGGCTCTGCCCGCCGCCTGATCCGGTCAACCGGTCTCAGCACCAGATAAGGGCGCGTCAGGACTTCCTGACGCGCCCTTTCTTTTTGCGCCGCCACACAAAGACTTGCCCGTTTTTCATAACTGCGGCAGTCTTGCCTCGCTGTTTTCCGGTTCGTGCGCGCATCGGGTGGGTTACAGGGGGCAATCATCATGATGAAGCAGGTAATTGGCGACGCCGTTACGGTGCGCTTTTTCATGCCGTCTCCGCAACTTGCTCCGTATTTTACAACCTATTACCTTACCGAAGTGAAGATCCCGGAATCGGAAACGGTTGAAGACTGGCTTCATCCCGAATGGGCCAACGTCCGTTTCGCCCAAAGCCCCAACATGCTCGCCGCCGTCGGTTCCGAACCACTCCGCTCCACCCCGCGCATGATCGCGACCGGGCCGACCAGCCTGGCGGGACATTTCGTTTCCGGGCCGTTCCGCAACTGGGGTGTCGGTATCCAGCCGCTGGGCTGGGCGCGCTTCTGCAACGGCCCTGCGGCCGATCTGGCGGACCGGTTCTGCGATGGCAGCGACTGCGCGGCCTTTGCCGCATTCGCCCCGCTGGCTGACCAGATCTATGATGGCACGCCCGATCCGGCCGGAGAAGCGGCAAGGATCGACGCCTTCCTGCTATCCTTGCTGGCCCGGCACCCCCCGGCGGAGGACGAAGCCCGCATCCTTGCCGCCCACACGGCCCTGATGGACCACGAAATCGGATCGGTCAGCGATCTGGCCAACCGCGTCGGCATGTCATCGCGGTCACTCGAACGCTTGTCCCTGCGGGCCTTCGGCTTTCCACCCAAGCTGTTGCTGCGCCGCCAACGGTTCCTGCGCAGCCTGGCGCAGTTCATGCTGGACCCATCGCTGACCTGGATCAGCACGCTGGATTGGCAATATGTCGACCAGGCGCATTTCGTGCGCGATTTCAAACGCTTCATGGGCATCAGCCCCAGCCAGTACGCGGCGCAGGATCATCCCGTGCTGCGCGCCGCCGCCCGTGCGCGGGCCGCCGCTGCTGGTGCGGCTGTTCAGATTCTGCACGCGCCATGACCTGTTGGCACGCCCTGACCGCTTGCCAATTGAAACGCGGTCAGCAATGCTTTGATTGGTCGCGATAAAGGAGCTTGCTTCTGTGTTATCGCAAATCGCTGTTGATGTTCGGTTCCATTCGCCACCGGAGGACCTGCGCCGCTATTTCACCACGTTCTACCACACCACGATCAACCTGCCCGATGGCCAAACCGTAAACGACGCCTTGCAGCCCGAATGGGCCAATCTGCGGGTATTTTCGGGCGGAACGCCAACGGCCTGGGTGGAAGGTGGGCCGGTGCTGACCGGATCGAACATGGTGGTCACGGGGCCGACCTCCAGGGCCATCAATTTCAGGATTCCGGCCACCCGCATGTGGGGGATCGGCCTGCTTCCGCTGGGCTGGGCCAGGTTCATCCCGCGCGAAGCGGTGCTCTGCGCCAATTCGCTGACCTGCGGTTATCAGCACCCGGACTGCGCCCCATTCCGCCCCCTTGCCGACCGGATCTTTCAGGGCGAACCCTGCCAGGAAGCGGAACTGGCGCGGATCATCGCGTTCTTTCGCAAGTTTCCGCCCGCCAAAGGTGTCGATACAGAGCGTATTCTGCGCATCCATGCCGCAATCGTCGATCCGGCCATCGGCACGGTCAAGCATTTGGTTGAAATGGTCGGGATGGGGCAACGCACGATTGAGCGGATCTGCGCGCGCGCCTTCGGTTTTTCGCCCAAGGTGCTGCTGCGCCGCCAGCGCTTCATGCGCAGCCTGACGCAATATATGCTGGACCCGTCGCTGAAGTGGATCGGGGCCATCGACAGTCACTATCACGATCAGGCCCAGTTCGTGCGCGACTTCCGCGAGTTCATGGGGACCACACCGCGCGAATATGCCGCGCGGCCGCACCCGATCCTTGAGCGCTTCATGCAGGAGCGTATGCGGGTTCATGGCTCGGCCGTGCAAACCACTGACCGGCCCAATGGCACCGCCCCCAACGCGATCGACGCCCCTGGCAACGCGGCCTGAGGCAATTCGCCCTTCAACCACGCAAAACCAGTTGGACCAGCCGCGCCGCATGGCTAAAGGCGCAGGCTCAAACGTGGCATTCAGGCGGGACGAACAGACGTGGATTACGCAGCAACCCTTGAACAGGCGCTGGCGCGCATTGCCGATGCGGCAGACCTCGACGCGCTGGAAAAGCTGCGGGTCGAACTGCTGGGCAAGCAGGGGTCGATTTCCGGCCTGCTGAAGACGCTGGGCGGAATGTCGCCGGAAGAGCGCCAGACCGTCGGCCCGCAGATTCAGGCCTTGCGCGAAGGCGCAACCAATGCGCTGGCCGCGCGCAAGGCCGCGATGGAAAGCACCGCGCTGGAAGCCCGCCTCGCCACCGAAAGCGTCGACCTGACCCTGCCCGCCCCCGCCGCGCCGCGCGGTACCGTCCACCCGGTCAGCCAGGTGCTGGACGAACTGGCCGAAATCTTCGCCGACATGGGCTTTGCCGTCGCCACCGGGCCGGAGATCGAGGACGACTGGCACAATTTCACCGCGCTCAACATTCCGGAAAGCCACCCGGCCCGCGCGATGCATGACACGTTCTACTTCCCGGACAAGGACGCCGACGATCGTTCGATGCTGCTGCGCACCCACACCAGCCCGGTGCAGATCCGCACCATGCTGGACGTGGTCAAAGCCAACCCTGGCGGCGCGCCGATCCGGATCATCGCGCCGGGCCGGGTGTACCGGTCAGACAGCGACGCCACGCACACGCCGATGTTCCATCAGGTCGAGGGGCTGGTGATCGACAAGGGCATTCACCTGGGCCACCTGAAGTGGACGCTGGAAACCTTCCTCAAGGCGTTCTTTGAACGCGACGATATAGTGCTGCGCCTGCGTCCCAGCTATTTCCCGTTCACCGAACCCTCGGTGGAGGTCGACGTCGGCTTTGCCATCGTCAACGGAAAACGTGTGCTGGGCGGCAGCGGCGATGCGCCGGGGCATGGCTGGATGGAACTGCTGGGCAGCGGGATGGTCAACCACCACGTGATCCGCGCGGGCGGGCTGGACCCGGACGAATGGCAGGGCTTTGCCTTTGGCATCGGCGTGGACCGGATTGCGATGCTCAAATACGGGATGGATGATTTGCGTGCGTTCTTCGATGGCGATGCCCGCTGGCTCGCCCACTATGGCTTCTCCGCGCATGACGTGCCGACCCTGTCGGCTGGCGTCGGCACGCCGGCATAACGGGAGCGACGACCGATGAAATTCTCGCTCTCCTGGCTCAAGGACCACCTCGACACGGCCGCTTCGGTGGAAGAAATCGCCGCCAAGCTCAACGCCATCGGGCTTGAGGTTGAAGGGGTGGAAGACCCCGCCGCGAAGCTGACCGGCTTTCGGATCGCCAAAGTGCTGACCGCCGCGCGCCACCCCGATGCGGACAAGCTGCAAGTGCTGTCGGTCGATGTGGGCGATGGCAATCCGCTGCAAGTCGTCTGCGGCGCGCCCAATGCGCGCGCCGGGCTGGTCGGTGTGCTGGGCCTGCCCGGCGCGGTTGTGCCCGCCAATGGCATGGAACTGAAGAAGTCCGCGATCCGGGGCGTCGAATCCAACGGGATGATGTGCTCCACCCGCGAACTGGAACTGGGCGAGGATCACGACGGGATCATCGAACTGCCTACCGATGCGCCGATCGGCACGGCGTTTGCCGACTATCACGGCAGCGACCCGGTGTTCGACGTGGCGATCACCCCCAACCGCCCGGACTGCATGGGCGTTTACGGCATCGCGCGTGACCTTGCGGCGGCAGGCCTCGGCACGCTGAAGCCGGTTCCGGCCAAGGCCACCCCCGGCAGCTTCCCCTGCCCAACCGAAATCCGTACAGACGATCCGGACGGCTGCCCGGCGTTCTATGGCCGCGTCATCCGGGGCGTGAAGAACGGCGCTTCGCCCGACTGGATGCAGGCCCGCCTGCTGAGTGCCGGTCAGCGCCCGATTTCGGCGCTGGTGGACATCACCAACTACGTCATGCTTGCCTATGGCCGCCCTGCCCACGCCTATGACCTAGCCAAGCTGACCGGTGCGATCTTTGCCCGCCGCGCCGTGGACGGCGAAACCGTGCTGGCGCTGAACGGCAAGGAATACGCGCTCGACAGCGGCATGACCGTGATCGCCGACGATGCCGGGGTGCACGACATTGCCGGGATCATGGGCGGTGAGCATTCAGGCTGTTCGGACACGACCACCGACGTCCTGCTGGAAGTCGCCTATTTCAACTCCGCGCGGATCGGTGACACCGGGCGCAAGCTGAACCTGACGTCCGATGCGCGCCAGCGGTTCGAACGCGGGGTCGATCCGGCGTTTCTGGACGCCGGGCTGGACCTGCTGACCGGCCTGATCCTCGACATCTGCGGCGGCGAAGCCTCTGAAGTCGTCCGCGCAGGCACACCGCCGACCACGCCCAAGGTCGTCGCCTATGATCCGGCCCGCTCGCTGTGGCTGGGCGGGGTCGCGATCCCCGACGATGCGCAGCGCGCCACGCTGGCCGCATTGGGCTTCATCGCCGACGACAATTGGAACGTGACCGTGCCGACCTGGCGCCCGGACGTGGACGGCGCAGCCGACATTGTCGAGGAAGTGGTCCGCATCCACGGCATCGACAATGTCGCCAGCGTCCCCCTTCCCCGCGCCGACGGCGTCGCCCGCCCGACCGCGACCCCGGCGCAAAAGCTGGAGCGCCGCGTCCGCCGCGCCGCTGCTGCGCGCGGGCTGAACGAGGCGGTCACCTGGTCGTTCCTGCCCGTGCCGGAAGCCGAAGCCTTTGCCACCGGCAACGGCGGCCTGTGGGTGCTGGCCAACCCGATCAGCGAAGACATGAAGGCCATGCGCCCCTCGCTGCTGCCGGGGCTGCTCTCCTCCGTGCGCCGCAACGTCGATCGCGGGGCCGCCAGCCTGCGCCTGTTCGAACTCGGCCGCCGCTACTTGCGCGGTGACGGCGGGCACAGCGACGAACGTCTGACGCTGGGCGCGGTGCTGGCCGGGGAAAAGACCCCGCGCGGCTGGGCGACTGGCAAGGCCCAGCCCTTTGACGCGTTCGACGCCAAGGCCGAAGCGCTGGCGCTGCTGGCCGAAGCGGGCGCACCGGTCGATAACCTGGCTGTCATGGGCGAAGCCGGTCCGCAGTTCCATCCCGGCCAGTCCGGCACGCTGCGGTTGGGGCCGAAGACGGTGCTGGCGCGGTTCGGGATGCTGCATCCCGCGACGCTGAAGCAGTTCGACATCGGCGTGCCGGTGGCCGCCGTGGAACTGTTCCTCGATGCCATTCCGGGCAAGCGCGGCGCGGCGACTTTCGCCCGCAGCGCCTATGCCCCGCCCGCGCTGCAATCGGTCACGCGCGACTTCGCGTTCCTGGTCGATGCCGCACTCCCGGCGGGCGATCTGGTCCGCACGGTCAAGGGCGCGGACAAGGCCAACATCGTCGCTGTCCGCCTGTTCGACGACTTCCGCGGGACTGGCGTGCCCGAAGGCCAGAAATCGCTGGCGGTCGAAGTGACGCTGCAACCCGGCGACAAGAGTTATACCGAAGCCGACCTCAAGGCGATTGCCGAGCGGGTCACCGCCGCTGCCGCAAAGCTGGGCGCGGTGCTGCGGGGGTAAGGATCACGTTTCGCCGGGGGCGGTGGCTCAGCCCACCTGCCCCCGATGGAGCAGCTTCTGGTCCGCCAGCACCAGCGCCATCATCGCTTCGACCACCGGTACGCCGCGAATGCCGACGCAGGGGTCGTGGCGGCCCTTGGTGAACATTTCCGCCGCTTCACCATCCGGGGTGATGGTCTGCTGGGGGGTCAGGATCGAGCTGGTCGGCTTGAACGCGACGCGCACCACCACCGGCTGCCCGGTGGAAATCCCGCCCGCGATGCCGCCCGCGTGATTGGCCAGAAACGCCGGGCCGCCTTCCGCCGGGCGCATCGGATCGGCGTTCTGCTCACCCGTGAGGCGCGCGGCGGCGAAGCCGTCACCGATTTCCACGCCCTTGACCGCGTTGATCCCCATCATCCCGCTCGCGAGTTCGGAATCGAGCTTGGCATAGAGCGGCGCGCCCCATCCGGCAGGCACACCAGTCGCCACGCATTCCACCACCGCACCAACCGATGACCCGTCCAGCCGCGCATCGTCGACGATCTTTTCCCAGCGCTTCACCGCTGCGGCATCGGGGCAAAAGAACGGGTTATTGCGGATTTCACCAGCGTCAAAGTTCGCCATGTCGATCGCATCGCCGCCGATTTCGGAGACATAGGCCAGGATCGTCACTTCCGGGATCACCAGCCGCGCTACCGCGCCCGCCGCGACCCGCGCCGCCGTTTCGCGCGCACTGGAACGCCCGCCGCCGCGATAATCGCGAAAGCCGTACTTGGCATCATAGGCATAGTCCGCATGGCCGGGACGATAGGCCTTGGCGACATCGGAGTAGTCCTTGGACCGCTGATCGACATTCTCGATCATCAGGCTGATCGGCGTGCCGGTGGTCTTGCCTTCGAACACCCCGGACAGGATCTTTACTGCGTCCGGTTCCTGCCGCTGGGTCGTGAACTTCGACTGGCCCGGCCGCCGCGCATCGAGGAACGGCTGGATCACGCCTTCGTCGATGGCCAGCCCCGGCGGGCACCCATCGACCACAGCGCCCAGCGCCGGCCCGTGGCTTTCGCCCCAGGTGGTGAAACGGAACAGGCGGCCAAAAGTGTTCACGGACATGGAGGCCGCTTTGGCCAAAAACGGTGGACGGCGCAAGCGCGGCCCCGCTAAGCCGGTGCTCATGTTCCTCGTCGTCTTCCGCAATCGCAAGCGCGCCGACATCGATGCCGCCGCCTATGCCGCCGATGCCGCCCGGATGGAGGCGCTCGCCCGCGCCCAGCCGGGGTTCGTCTCGTTCAAGGGTTATACCGCCGATGATGGCGAGGTGATCGCCTTGTCCGAATGGGCCAGCGCCGATGCCGCCCGCGCGTGGGGCAGCCACCCGGACCACAGAACCACCCAGTCGCGCGGGCAGGCCGAATACTATCAGGACTACACCCTCTACACTTGCGACAACCCGCGCACCCACCACTTTGAGAGGCCGCAATCGTGACTGTCACCCTGTACGGCATCCCCAACTGCGACACCGTGAAAAAGGCCCGCACGTGGCTGGATGCGGCGGGGATCGCCTATGCCTTCCATGACTACAAGAAGGCCGGGGCCGATGCCGCGAAGCTGGCAGAATGGTGCGCGGCGGCGAGGTGGGACAAAGTGCTCAACCGCGCCGGGACGACGTTCCGCAAGCTGCCCGATGCCGACAAGGACGGGCTGGATGAAGCCAAGGCGGTCGCGCTGATGGCGGCCAATCCCAGCTGCATCAAGCGGCCCATTGTGGAGCATCCCGGCGGGCTGCTGGTGGGCTTCAAGCCGGATGAGTGGGCCGCAGTGCTTTGCTGATGCCCGCGTGGACCGAACTGGCCGGGGCGGCGCTGGGGCTGCTCAACGTCGTGCTGCTGGTGCGCCGGTCGGTCTGGAATTTCCCGGCAGCGATGGCGATGGTCAGCCTGATCGGGGTGACCCTGTTCGAGGCGCGGCTCTATGCCGAAACCGGCCTGCAGGTGTTCTTTTTCGTGGTCAACGCGTGGGGCTGGTATCTGTGGGCCGCCGCGCGCGGAGCGGATGACAACGCGGTGCCGGTCGGCTGGATGAGCGACCGGGCGCGGTTCGTCTGGGCGGCGATCACGGCGGCGCTGTCGCTCTCGCTGGGCTGGCTGCTGCACCGGTTCACCAACGCCGCGCTGCCGTTTGCTGATTCCGCGATTGCCGGGGCCAGCGTCACCGCGCAAATCCTGCTGTCGCTGCGGCGGGTGGAAAACTGGGTACTGTGGATCGCGATCGATGTGCTGTCGGTCCTGCTCTACATCAACCGCGAACTGTACTTCCTCGCGGCGCTCTATGTCGTGCTGGGGGTGATGTCGGTGCTGGGTCTGCGCGAATGGCGCAAGGTGGCGAGCGCGTGATCCGCCTGTGTTTCCACGGCGCGGAAAGTACGGGCAAGTCGGTGCTGGCGGACAAGCTGTCGCGCGAACTGGGTGTGCCGTGGGTGCCGGAATATGGCCGCGCGTACTGTGAGGAACACGGCACCGATCTGACGATGGCGGACCTGCTGGCGATTGCCGAGGGGCAGCACGCCGCGACCGAAGCTGCCAGCGCGGCGGGTCCGCCGCTGCTGCTGCTCGACACCGACCAGCTGATGACCGCCGCCTGGGCGGAAATGCTGTTCGGGCAGGTGCCGGACTCGCTGCTGGCCTATCCCAAGGCCGACCTCTACCTGCTGTTCAGCGCCGATGTGCCGTGGGTGGAGGACGGCACCCGCCTGTTCGGCCAGACGCCAGAGCGCACCCGCTTTGCCCAGCTGGCCGAGGCAATGCTTGTGCGCGCGGGCGTGCACTGGCGGCGGATCGGCGGGACCTGGGCCGAGCGCGAGGCGGCAGTGCGCACCGAAATCAGCGCGCTGTTACGGTGACGATGTAGTTCAGCGCCAGATCGCTGGACAAGTGCAGGCCCTTCAGCGGGGAAAACGCAATGCCCTGCGGTTCGCCCATGATGAGCCCGGCCGCGTCCAGCAATTCGCGCAGTTCATCGGGCGTGATGAAATCGTCCCAGTGATGCGTGCCGCGCGGGACCATGCCGATCCGTTCGGCGGCTTCCACCATCAGCCATTTCGATTGCGTGGTCCGATTGGGCGTGGACAGCACCATCAGCCCGCCGGGAGCCAGCGTCGCCGCCAGCGCGCTGATGAACGCGGCCTTGTCGGCGACGTGCTCGATCACTTCCATCGAGCAGACCAGATCGAAGCCCGACAGCCCCAACGCGCCGATCTCGCCGTGGCGATAGTCGATGGACAGGCCCCCGCCCGCCGCATGGGCACTCGCCGCCGCGATGTTTTCCGCCGCCGCATCGACGCCGGTGACAGCCGCACCCAGCCGGGACAGCGGTTCGCACAGCAGCCCCGCCCCGCAGCCAACGTCGAGCGCGCGCTTGCTCATGAGCGGGCGAACCGAGGCCGAATCACCCGGCCAGTGTGCGTCGATGGCGCTGCGGATAAAGCCCAGCCGTACCGGGTTCAGCCGGTGCAGCATGGCCGAAGACCCCTTCGGGTCCCACCAATCGGCCGCCAGCTGGCCAAAATGCGCCGCTTCTTCGGGCCGGATCGTTGCAGGAGAGGTTGCATTGCTCATCCCCCATCCCTAACAGGGCGCGCGCCGCGCGGCGAGGGGTCGTGCGGGAAAGAATCTTGCGGAAAGGTGCGACAGGCGTGGCCCGGATCGTGATGAAATTCGGCGGCACTTCGATGGCCGGCTCGGAACGCATTCGCCGCGTTGCCAACATCGTGCGCCGCCAGCAGGCGGCCGGGCACGAAGTGGCCGTGGTGGTTTCGGCCATGGCCGGGGAAACCGACCGGCTGGTGAACTTCTGCCGCGAAGCCAACCCGCTCTATGACCCGGCGGAATACGACGTCGTCGTCGCTTCGGGTGAGCAGGTGACCGCTGGCTTGCTGGCGATGACCCTGCAGGCGCTGGGGTGCAAGGCGCGTTCGTGGCTGGGCTGGCAATTGCCGATCCACACCGACGATGCCCATGCCAAGGCGCGGATCGAAAGCATCGATTCCGCCGAACTGCTGGCCAGCATGGCCGCGGGCGAAATCGCCGTCATTCCGGGCTTTCAGGGGCTGACCGCTGCCAACCGCGTGACCACGCTGGGCCGGGGCGGTTCGGATACTTCCGCCGTGGCCGTCGCCGCCGCCATCGGGGCCGACCGCTGCGACATCTATACCGATGTCGACGGCGTCTACACCACCGACCCGCGCATCGTGGCCAAGGCCCGCAAGCTCAAGAACGTGACCTACGAGGAAATGCTGGAACTCGCCAGCGTGGGCTCAAAGGTGCTGCAAACCCGCTCCGTCTCCCTCGCCATGAAGGAAAAGGTGCGGGTGCAGGTGTTGTCGTCGTTCATCGGCGACGATGCCATCCCGGCAGACGAAATCCCCGGCACGATGATTGTTTCCGATGAGGAACTGGCCAAAATTCAAGAGGATCTGGACATGGAAAGCCAGCTGATCACCGGCATTGCCGCCGACAAGAACGAAGCCAAGATCATCCTGACCCGCGTGCCGGACCGTCCGGGCGCCGTGGCCACGATCTTCAGCCCGCTGGCCGCTGCCAACATCAACGTCGACATGATCATCCAGAACGTCGGCCGCGACAAGGGCGAGACGGACGTGACCTTCACGGTCCCCGCCGCCGATTTGCTGCGCGCGCAGACCCTGCTGGAAGCGCAGAAGGAAGCGATCGGCTACAACCGGATCATCACCGACAGCAAAGTCGCGAAGATCAGCGTCGTCGGCGTCGGCATGAAGAGCCACGCGGGCGTTGCCAGCACGATGTTCCGCGCGATGGCCGATCGCGGCATTAACATTCAGGCGATCAGCACGTCCGAAATCAAGGTTTCGGTCCTGATCGACGAAGATGAAACCGAACTGGCGGTGCGCGTCCTGCACACCGCCTACGGCCTCGACGCCGCCGACTGACACGAAAACCCCGCCCCCGGCGCGAACGTCAGGGGCGGGGCCAAAGGCCCGGCAGGCACCGTGATCAAACGACCTGCCGGGATTTAGGCCTCAGGCCAGATCGAACCGGTCGGCGTTCATCACCTTGGTCCACGCCGCCACGAAATCGGCCACGAACTTCGCCTTGGCATCGTCCTGGGCATAGACTTCGGCATAGGCGCGCAGCACCGAGTTTGATCCGAACACCAGATCGACGCGGGTGGCGGTCCACTTCACCGCCCCGGTCTTGCGGTCGCGGATTTCATAGCTGTTGCGGCCCGTTGGCACCCAGGTGTTAGCCATGTCGGTCAGGTTGACGAAGAAGTCGGTGGTCAGCGCCCCTTCGCGGTCGGTGAACACACCGTGCTTCGTGCCGCCGTGGTTGGTGCCGATCACCCGCAGCCCGCCGACCAGAACGGTCATTTCCGGCGCGGTCAGGCCCATCAGCTGGGTGCGGTCGAGCAGCAGTTCTTCCGGCTGGACGGTGTAGTGCTGCTTCAGCCAGTTGCGATAGCCATCGGCCAACGGTTCCAGCACGTCGAACGATTCCGCGTCGGTCTGTTCCGCCGTGGCATCGCCGCGACCGGGCGCGAACGGCACTGTCACATCGAACCCGGCAGCTTTCGCGGCCTGCTCAACCCCCAGATTGCCCGCCAGCACGATCACATCGGCCACGCTTGCGCCGGTGGCCGCCGCGATCGGTTCCAGCACCGCCAGCACACGCCCCAGCCGTTCCGGTTCATTCCCGGCCCAGTCCTTTTGCGGGGCAAGGCGGATGCGCGCACCGTTCGCGCCGCCGCGCATATCCGATCCCCGGAAGGTCCGGGCACTGTCCCACGCGGTGCTGACCATGTCGGCCACCGACAGCCCGCTGGCGGCGATCCGCGCCTTGACGGCCGCAACGTCATAGTCGGTCCGGCCAGCCGGAACAGGGTCCTGCCAGATCAGGTCTTCCGCCGGAACGTCCGGCCCGAAATAGCGCGCCTTCGGCCCCATGTCGCGGTGGGTCAGCTTGAACCAGGCGCGGGCGAACACTTCAGAGAAGTAGGCCGGATCAGCCCGGAACCGTTCGGAGATCGCACGGTAGGCCGGGTCAACCTTCATCGCCATGTCGGCATCGGTCATGATCGGCATGGTGCGGATCGACGGGTCCTCGACGTCGGCGGGCATGTCCGCCTCGGCAATGCCGACCGGCTGCCACTGCCACGCACCGGCCGGGCTTTTCGCCAGTTCCCATTCGTGGCCCAGCAGCATTTCGAAATAGCCGTTGTCCCACTGCGTCGGGTGCGTGGTCCAAGCGCCCTCGATCCCGCTGGTCACGGTATCGCGGCCAATGCCTCGGCGGGTGTGGTTGTTCCAGCCCAGCCCCTGCTCTTCAATGTCCGCTGCTTCAGGCGCGGGGCCAAGCAGCGCGGCATCGCCGTTGCCGTGGGCCTTGCCAACGGTGTGGCCGCCCGCGGTCAGCGCGACGGTTTCCTCGTCATCCATCGCCATGCGGGCGAAGGTCACGCGGACGTCGTGCGCGGTGCGCAGTGGATCAGGCTGGCCATCGACGCCTTCGGGGTTGACGTAGATCAGCCCCATCATCACCGCCGCCAGCGGGTTTTCTAGATCGCGTTCGCCTGAATAGCGGCTGCCCTCGCTGCCGGTGGGGGCGAGCCAGTCCTTTTCCGAGCCCCAGTAGACGTCCTTTTCCGGGTGCCAGATGTCGGCCCGGCCAAAGCCGAAGCCGAAAGTCTTCAGACCCATCGATTCATAGGCAATGGTCCCCGCCAGCACGATCAGGTCGGCCCAGCTCACAGCGTTGCCGTACTTCCGCTTGATCGGCCACAGCAGGCGGCGCGCCTTGTCGAGATTGGCATTATCGGGCCAGGAATTGAGCGGGGCAAACCGCTGGTTTCCGGTGCCAGCGCCGCCGCGCCCGTCCGCCGTGCGGTACGAACCCGCCGCGTGCCAGGCCATGCGGATCATCAGCCCGCCATAGTGGCCCCAATCGGCCGGCCACCAATCCTGGCTGTCGGTCATCAGCGCGGTCACGTCGCGCTTCAGCGCCGCGACGTCGAGGGTTTCCAGCGCCTTGCGATAATCGAAATCCGCACCCAGCGGATCGGTCTTGCGGTCATGCTGGTGCAGGATGTCCAGGTTCAGGGCATTCGGCCACCAGGCCGTTACGGACGCATTGTTCGCGGTATTGCCGCCGTGCATGACGGGGCATTGTCCCGGATTGGTCATCGTTATCTCTCCTCTGCGGATCGGTTGCTGAAACCTGTCTATCTGCGCCCCTTAATTCACCTAAACCGATTAAATTCGTCACAATGATCGTAATGGGCGATATATCGCCACCCACAGCGCCTTGCGGCGACCGAATCCGCCGCCTAAAGCCCGGAAGAATTTCCAAACCTCAGGATGGACGTACCGGATGGCCCAGTATCCCAAGACTCATGCGCTGATGCAACGCGGCATCGACTTTCTGGGCAGTGAACACGCTGTGCTGTGTGGGGCGATGAGCTGGGTGTCCGAACGCAACCTCGTCGCCGCAATCAGCAACGCGGGCGGGTTTGGCGTGATTGCCTGCGGGGCGATGACGCCAGAGTTGCTCGACACCGAAATCGCCGCGACCAAGGCGCTGACCGCCAAGCCGTTCGGCGTGAACCTGATCACCATGCACCCGATGCTGTTCGATCTGATCGCGGTCTGCGCCAAGCACAACGTCAGCCACGTGGTGCTGGCCGGCGGCATTCCGCCCAAGGGCAGTGTCGAGGCGATCAAGGCGTTCGGCGGCAAGGTCCTGGTCTTCGCCCCCACCCTGGCGCTGGCGAAGAAGCTGCTGCGCTCTGGCGCGGACGCGCTGGTCATCGAAGGCAGCGAAGCGGGCGGCCATATCGGCCCGGTCGCCACCAGCGTGCTGGCACAGGAATTCCTGCCCGCGCTGGCGGCGGAGCACGTGGTGTTCGTGGCCGGCGGGATCGGCCGGGGCGACATGATCGCGGCCTATCTGGAAATGGGCGCCAGCGGCGTGCAGCTGGGCACGCGCTTTGCCTGCGCCACGGAAAGCATCGCCCACCCGGCGTTCAAGCAGGCGTTCTTCCGCGCCAATGCCCGCGATGCCGTGGCCAGCGTGCAGGTTGACCCGCGCCTGCCCGTGATCCCGGTCCGCGCGCTGAAGAACAAGGGGACCGAAGAATTCACCGCCAAGCAGCGCGAAGTCGCGCAGCTGCTGGACGAGGGCAAGATCGAGATGGGTGAGGCCCAGCTCCAGATCGAACACTTCTGGGCTGGCGCACTGCGCCGCGCGGTGATCGATGGGGACGTGGAGAGCGGCTCGATCATGGCTGGCCAGTCGGTCGGCATGGTCAGCAAGGAAGAACCGGTGGCCGAAATCATGGCCGAACTGATGAGCGAAGCCGAGTCTGCGCTGAATCGTTGATTGGAGCGGACGGGCCATCCGGCCTGTCCTTGCGGCACCGGCCCGCTCCCCCGCCCGGCCACCCATTCAGGG
>JAYRDH010000035.1:0-29965 GCA_041909515.1 Novosphingobium sp.
TGGCGCCGGTCAACGCACTGAAACACTATCTAGACCTTCCAGCCCGAATGGATCGCCACCAACCCGCCCAGGATCGGTTCCACGCGGGTCCGGGTAAAGCCAGCATCCCGGATCATCTGCTCGAACTCCGGCATTGGCGGAAAGCGGCGGATCGATTCGATCAGGTAGCGATAGCTGTCAGCATCCCCGGCAATCGCCTGCCCGATCTTCGGCACCAGCTGGTGCGAGTAGAAGTCATAGACTTCCTTGAAGCCCGGCCATTCGGTGGTCGAGAATTCCAGGCAGAAGAACCGCCCGCCATGCTTCAGCACACGGTATGCCTCGGCCAGCGCCTTGTCGATGTGGGTGACGTTGCGGATGCCGAACGCAATCGTATAGGCATCGAAGAAGCGGCTGGGAAAGCTCAGCTCCTCGGCATTCTGGCAGGACCAGACCAGCGAATCGAGGCCCTTGTCCATCGCCCGCTCGATCCCGACGTCCAGCATGTCCTGGTTGATGTCAGACACCGTCACGGTCGCCCCGCGCGCGGCCATGCGGAACGCGATGTCACCGGTGCCGCCCGCCATGTCCAGGATCTGCTCACCCGGCTGGGGTTTGACCCGGCGCACGAACTTGTCCTTCCACAGCCGGTGCATCCCCACCGACATGGCGTCGTTCATCACGTCGTACTTCTTGGCAACGCTGGAAAAGACCGCGCCAACGCGCTGGACCTTTTCCTCAGGGCTGACGTTTTCGTAACCGAAAGAAACCTGTTCGCTCATGACGATGGCCCTTAGGGGAGTTTCAGTGCGCAGCAAAGCTTGTTAGCAGCATCGACATGCCTGAATTACCCGAAGTTGAAACCACTGTGCGCGGCCTTGCCCGCTACCTTGATGGCACGCGCCTGACGCGCGTTGAACTGCGCCGCGCGGACTTGCGCCGGCCTTTCCCGGTCGATCTGGTACAAGTGCTGACCGGCGCGACCGTCACCGGCATGGGGCGGCGGGCCAAATACGGTCTGATCCATACCGACCGTGGGCAGACGATGGTGTTTCACCTGGGCATGTCGGGCCGCTGGCGGATCGAGCCGGAGGAACTGGGACCGCATGACCACATGATCCTTGAAACCGCCAGCGGTCACGTGCTGGCGCTCTGCGATCCGCGCCGGTTTGGCTCGGTCGATCTGGTGCCGACCGATTCGCTGCAACAATGGCCGCAATTCGCCGCGATGGGACCGGAACCGCTGGGCGATGCGCTGACCGCCCATCATCTGAAAGCCGCGCTGGCGGGCCGCAGCGCGGCGATCAAGCTAATGCTGCTGGACCAGCGAATCGTCGCCGGCCTTGGCAACATCTATGTCTGCGAGGCGCTGTTCCGCGCGGGCATCGCCCCGGCCAAGGCAGCTGGCAGCGTTTCAGGAGCAGCGCTGGAGCGGCTGGTTCCCGCAATCAAGGCAGTGATCGCGGAAGCAATCGAAGCGGGCGGATCGACTTTGCGCGATTATGCCCAGCCCGACGGCCAGCTCGGCTACTTCTCCAAGCAGTTCGATGTCTATGATCGCACCGGCCAGCCCTGCACCCGCTGCGGCGGCGAAGTGGCCCGGTTCGCGCAAGGGGGACGCAGCACCTGGCATTGCCCGAAATGCCAGAAGTAATTGGTGCCGGGCGCTGGTTTTAGCGCGGCCATTGCACTCCCTTGTTGACGATTCGGCCCCGCACAGTTAAGGGCCGCGCTTCTTGCGGGATCGACTTCGGTCGGGCGTTCCGCATTTGCAACAGATTCAACCGCTAGGGTGGCTGCACGAAGGCAGCCGAATGAAGGACGAACATGGCCAATACGCCGCAAGCCAAGAAGCGCATCCGCCGCAACGAACGTCGCGCCGAAATCAACGGCAACCGCCTGTCGCGCATCCGTACTTTCGTGAAGAAGGTCGAAGCCGCACTGGCTGGTGGCGACAAGGCCGAAGCGGCTGACGCCCTGAAGGCTGCCCAGCCGGAGCTGGCGCGTGGCGTTGCCCGCGGCGTGCTGCACAAGAACACCGCAGCCCGCAAGCTGTCGCGTCTGACGAAGCGGGTTTCCGCTCTCTGATTCGCGAATCGGACGCGCCCCGCGTGGCGCTCCGGCGGAACGAAATGGGAAACAAGCCGGCGCCGAAAGCGTCGGCTTTTTTCGTGTCCGAAGCGGTTGTTTTTGCTGCTGTGCGGCAACCCCTTGAATTCCGCCGATTCGGACGCCTTTGAAATCAAAAAATCAGCATTAACAGTGCTTTAGCTATGACCTTCGGGATTCTCCCGCGGCTGGTTGAGTCAAGGGCCATTATTTCAATATTTTTACATCGCCCGCCTTGCCCTTGGCGCGGAAGCGTCCATAAAACCGGAACTGCCTGAGGCGGTTCTCGCCGGGGCATCACATCAAAGTCTGAATTCTGGCGCTGACCTTGTGGGGGGTCGGCAGGGGTCGCGTCTGTGCCTTTCGGGCACGGGCTATCGAGTGTTTGTTTGTAGTGGGGGCGCACCGGGTGACTGGTACGGGTTCGAGCAGCCAGCGCAGCAGCGCAGGCGCCAATAACAGGAATGATGCAGAGCGCATGATTGACGAACAGGAAGCGCTCGACCTTGCGGCCGACTGGGCTGACATCAGCCAGGGCTTGCGCAAGGATTTGGGACAGCAATTGCACGCACAGTGGATCAAGCCGATTCAGCTGGGCAGCTTCTGCAAGGAAACCGGCACGCTGGACCTTTACCTCCCGACCGAATTTTCGGCCAACTGGGTGGCGGATCGCTTTGCCGACCGGCTGTCGCTGGCGTGGAAGATCGCCCGCCCGGATGTGCGCCACGTGCGCGTATCGGTGCTGCCGGGCCGCCGCGCGATGCAGGGCCTGCGACTCGGTCGGGATGAAGGCGCGCGCCGCGCCGCCAACGATTCGATCCCGACCCAACCCGGCGACGCGCTGGGTCTGGGCGCGGCGGAACTGGGCGGCATCGGCCAGGCTCCGATCGGGCTGGACCCGTCGCTGACCTTCACCAGCTTCGTCACTGGCACCGCGAACATCCTGGCGTCCAACGCGGCGCAGCGCATGGCGGCGGTGGAAACCCCGCAGTTCGCCCCGCTCTACCTCAAGGCGGCGACCGGTCAGGGCAAGACGCACCTGCTCCACGCCATCGGCCACGCCTATCTGGCGGCGCACCCGCGCGCCCGGATCTTCTACTGCTCGGCCGAGCGGTTCATGGTCGAATTCGTTCAGGCGCTGCGCCAGAACCAGACCATCGAATTCAAGGCGCGGCTGCGCGGGTTCGACCTGCTGCTGGTGGACGATATCCAGTTCATCATCGGCAAGGCATCGGCGCAGGAAGAGCTGCTCTACACGATCGATGCCCTGCTGGCCGAAGGCAAGCGGCTGGTCTTCGCCGCCGACCGCGCCCCGCAGGCGCTGGACGGGGTGGAACAACGCCTGCTGTCGCGCCTGTCGATGGGTCTGGTGGCTGATATCCAGCCCGCCGACATCGAACTGCGCCGCGCGATTCTGGAGCACCGTCTGGCCCGCTTTTCGCCCACGCACGTTCCGGCGGACGTGGTCGAGTTTCTGGCCCGCACGATCAACCGCAACGTGCGCGAACTGGTTGGCGGCCTGAACAAGCTGATCGCCTATGCCCAGCTGACCGGGCAGGCCGTCTCGCTGCAACTGGCCGAAGAACAGCTGACCGATATCCTCTCGGCCAACCGCCGCCGGATCACCATCGATGAAATCCAGCGCACCGTCTGCCAGTTCTACCGGGTCGACCGCACCGAAATGGCCAGCAAGCGCCGCGCCCGCGCGGTCGTGCGCCCCCGGCAGGTTGCGATGTACCTCGCCAAGGTGCTGACCCCGCGCAGCTATCCGGAAATCGGCCGCAAGTTCGGCGGGCGCGATCACTCCACCGTGATCCACGCCGTCCGCCTGATCGAAGACCTGCGCACCCGCGATGCCGACATGGACGGCGACGTCCGCTCGCTGCTGCGCCAGCTGGAAAGCTGATCGGCAGCACCCATCGCTGAAACGAAAACGGGAGCTTCGGCTCCCGTTTTTGCGTCTGGAATTGATCCAACAGGAAAGGGCGGAAGCAGCCTTTGCTGCCCCCGCCCTTGCCTTACGCGAAGCTAATCCCGGATCAGAAATCGATCCCGGCACGCACCCCGAACGTGCGCGGGGTGATCGGCACGATATAGCCGCGCTGGGCGCAGCTGCCGCACTGCTGGAAGCGGGACAGCTGGCCGCGCTCGTCGAACAGGTTGGCCACGAAGAACTCCAGGTTCAGCTTGCCGATGTCCGCGCCGACCGCAAGGTTGACCGTCGCGAACTGTTCCAGATCGCCCAGATTGGCCGCCGGGCTGATCACATTGCCAGAGAACGTTTCATAGACCGCGGTGCGAATGTCCGACGCGGCCTTGCTCTGGTACGCAACGTTAAGCTGCCCATAAGGCTTCACGCTGCCCATGTCGGCGGTATAGCGCAGCGTGCTCGACACCTTCCACTTGGGCGTAATCGGCAGGCGGATGCCCTTGGGCGCCGAGATCATGTTTCCATTGCCGGTATCGGCGCAAGTATAGGTCGGATCGTCGATCACGCACAGGTTCTGCAGCGTCTTGGCATCCGTGTAGGACCCCGCCACGTTGAAGAACAGCCCGCCGCCATTATAGGTCAGGTCCATTTCGACGCCCTTGATGCGCGCATCGGGGCCGTTGTGGATTTCGGTGAAGCTGTTCGCCCCCAGGAACGAGAACTGGAAGTCCTTCCATTCCTGCTGATAGACCGCGCCGTTGAAGCGCAGACCCGGAGCCAGCGTGGTCTTCCACCCCAGTTCGAAGTTGACCAGGTAATCCGGCGCATAGGGCGCCACGTCCGCGCGGCGGTTGATCCCGCCGGGGCGGAAGCCCTTGGACACCGTGCCGTACAGCATGACCGAATTGGTCGGCTTCCAGTTGAGGTTGAAGCGATAGGTCGCCCCATCACCCTTGGCCTGCACCGGGTTCACCTTGCCATTGGCCCAGGTGCCCAGGTTGGTGCACGGCGTGCCGGGGATTGCCCCCGGCGCGAAGGTCAGCGCGCCGCCCGTGGCGATCGCGTTGCGCAGGCGGTCACCCGTGGTGGTGAAGCAGCCCGCCACCCCGGTGCGCGAGCTCCACGCGCCGTTATACGGCGTGTCGGTATAGCCGTTGCCCGGATTGCGGCCGAACCCGAAAAACCCGATCAGCGTGTTGTCATACTTGAACCCGCGGACCCCGGCGGTGAGCGTCAGGTTTTCCATGATGTCATAGCTGACTTCGCCGAACAGGGCGTAGTCCTTGTCCACGCGGTGCTGCTTGGTCAGCCACAGCGTGCCGGGGTTGCCGTTTACCGACATCAGCGGACCCAGGTTCGGGATCTGATAGTCCTGGAAAATGTCGTTCGACTGGCGCTGGAAGAACGCCCCCGCCACCATCCGCAGCGGCTTGTCCGCCGGCGAGGAGAAGCGCAGTTCCTGGCTGAGCTTCTTGAAGTGATCGCTGCCGATCACCAGCTGCGCCGGGTTGGCCGTGTTCCCCAGCGCGTCGGTATAGGCGAAGTAATAGGCCAGCCCGCCGACCGATTCGTACAGCGAATCATACGCTTCGGCGTAGTCGGTATAGTCGCTGGAGCTGAACGTCTTGCGGTCCAGATAGGCGCCCGAATAGGTCACGTCCCAGTTGCCGATCTTCCCTTCGATGGTCAGCGCGGCCTGGATGAACTTGTCCGAGCGGTATTCCGGGAAGAAGTGCTGCACCTGCAGGTCGCCCAGGCTGTCGTCATAGCCGTACGAGCCGTTGCTCTTGGTGTTCTGGTACATGACGGTCGGCGTCACGGTCCAGTTGTCATCCAGATCAACCTTCAGCGCAGCGCGTGCGCCATAGCTTTCGGTGTCGTTGTAGTTCTTTTCGACGAAGCGCGAATTGTTCATCGAAATGCCGTCGCGCAGACAGCCAGCCGCCGCCCCGCCCGCGTCATACAGCGTCGTGCCGCAGAACGTGCGGGCGCCCGCGATGTTGTCGATGTACCCGCCGTCGCGGCGATAGAACCCGACCACGCGCAGCGCCGCATTA
The DNA here is from genome assembly GCA_041909515.1 of Novosphingobium sp. Taxonomy (GTDB): domain Bacteria; phylum Pseudomonadota; class Alphaproteobacteria; order Sphingomonadales; family Sphingomonadaceae; genus Novosphingobium. The sequence goes on from JAYRDH010000035.1 coordinate 6,076, forward strand.
TCAGACAGCGGCGCGTTGATCATGCCTTCCAGCTTGCCGCCGAAATCGCCGCTTTTCACGGTGTTGATTTCGCCGTCCACGCTGCCAGCAAAACCGCTGGCGTCGGGCTTGTTGGTGATGATTCGGATCGTCCCCGCTTCCGACGAGGCCCCGTACAGCGTGCCTTGCGGGCCGGACAGGCTTTCGATGCGGGCGATGTCATAGATATGGACATCGAGGTTGCCGCCAATGGTGGTGACCGGCTGTTCATCGAAATAGACGCCGACCGACGGCAGCGAGCCAGAGTGGTTGCCGTCTCCGCCCGATGCGACGCCCCGCATATAGATCACGCTGTTGCCGGGCGTGCCGCTCGACTGGAACGAAACCGAGGGCAGCTGCTGCGCATAGCCCTTGAAGTCCGAGATGTTCAGTTCTTCCAGCTTGGCCGTGCCGAGCGCCTGGATCGAAATCGGCACCTTTTGCAGGCTTTCACTGCGCTTTTGCGCGGTGACGACGATTTCGTTGGCATCGACCGCTTCGTCAGCGGCCTCCTGCGCGAAGACCGGGGCCGCGCTGAGCGCGGTGGAAGCGAAAAGCGCCGCAGTGACAGCGCGCCGAGTGGCAATGTGCATTGATCCCCCATCCATGGACTAATCCGTGAAGGAGACTGAATCCCGGCAGGCTTTCCGTCAAGCGGTGGACAGACTTCGCAGTCGCAACATTACGGCTGCGTGACAGATTTGTCACGCAAGCGCCCGCTACCAGCCCTCTGGCACCCCCGGATAGGCATCCAGCACTGGTCCCAGCGCATCCTTCAGGTCCCCAAGGAACGGCTCGAACGGCACGTGCGCTTCGGTTCCTTCGCGGAAGATCGGGCGGCGGACCTGCTCGCTGCTGGCAGTGCGTACCGCGCGTTCGGTTTGGTGGAAGGCCAGGCACGCCTCCTCGAACGGCGCGCCGACGTAATCGAGCAACCGCCGCACTTCGGCCTCGGTGTGATCGACCATGTCCTCATAAATCACCCGGTGAACCAGCCCCGGCTGGACCCGGTCGAGGTGCGCCATCAGCCGGACGTAGTCGGCATAGTAATGCCCCATGTCCGACAGCGAGTAGCTGAACGCCTGCCCCTTGGCGAAGTGCTGCTTGTAGTTCGAAAAGCAGCAGCCGAGCGGATGGCGGCGTGCATCGATGATCTTCGCGTTCGGCAGGATCAGGCGGATGAACACCGTATGGACCCAGTTGTTGGGCAGCTTGTCGATGAACAGGGGCCGCTCGGTCTTGCGCTGGATGCGGGTGCGCTGGAGGAACTCCTCGCCGAGACTGCGCAATTGCTCGCCGGTCAGGTCCGGCAGCCCGCGCGGGTATTCGCCGTCACGGCGGGCCAGTGCGGGAATGTCGGGCAGCTCGCTCGTCCCCTCGATCAGGCTGTGGCTGGAGAGGATCTGCTCGACCAGCGTGGACCCCGCGCGCGGCATTCCCAGAATGAACACCGGATCAGGCGCATCGCAGCCCTGCCCTACCCGCGCGGCGAAAAATTCGGGCGTGGCGAGCGCGATCAGTTGATCAACGAAGCGACTGGTATCGCTGGCCTGATAGTCCAGCCGGGTACGGCGCAGCGCATTGGCCGCGTCATAGTGCGCGAACGATGCCGCCGCCTCGCCCCGGTCCTCCAGCGCCTTGGCAATCGCGAAATCGAGGTGGAAGCGGTCCTCCACCGCGATGTCGCCGCGGTCCAGCGCGGCCTCCATCGCGGCGATGTCTGCATCGGTGAACTTGACCGTTTTCAGATTCGCCAGGCTCCACCACGCCTCGCCCAGTTCCGGCATCAGTTCCAGCGCCTTGCGGTAGGCGGCCACCCCATCGGCCGTACGCCCCACGGTCTTGAGCATATGACCAAAGCTCATCCAGATGCGCGGCTGGCGCGGGGCCTGCGCCAGCACTTTCTCATAGAGCGCAATCGCGTCCTCGAACTCGCCGAGGCGCCCCAGCGCGGCGGCTTGCAGGTTGGTGTGGCCGGCGTTGTCCGGCTCCTCCGCCAGCACCTGGTTCAATTCGGCAATCGCCTCTTCCGGGCGGTTCTGGCGATAGAGCACCAGCGCCAGATTGGCCCTTGCGGCAGTGAACGCAGGCGACAGTTCCAGCGCGCGGCGCAGCAGGTTCTCGCTATCCCGATAACGCCCGATCCGCCCGGCCAGTTCGGCAAACATCCTGATCGCGGCAACGTCCAGCGGATCGGCCTTCAGGTGTTCGCGCAGCAAGGGTTCCGCGCGCGGCAGGTCGTTCTCGTTCAGCGCAACGGCGGCGGCGATCAGGCGCGGGTGATAGCGGCCAAGGCGGCTCAGCCAGGACAGTTGGGGTAAAGATGCCATGTTGCCGCCAAGAAACATGATGACGCGCCGCAATCAAGCGATAGGTTGCACGACGAAGGGGATCACCATGACCGCAGCAGCTTCGGCATCCGCCACCGGCAAACTCGGCTTTGCCGCGCTGCTGGCGCTGGTGATCGGCAACATGATCGGTTCGGGAATCTATCTGCTGCCCGCCACGCTGGCGCCGCTGGGGTGGAACCAGCTGGCCGGGTGGGGCACCACGATTGTCGGCGCGCTGGCTCTGGCCTTCGTGTTCGCGCGGCTGGGGGCGAAACTGCCGATTTCGGGCGGCCCCTATGCCTATGCCAACGCCGCGTTCGGGCCGTTCGCCGGGTTTGCCACGGCATGGTCGTACTGGGTGATGAGCTGGGTCGGCAACGGTGCGGTTGCGGTGGCCGTCGTATCGGCGCTCAGTCTGATTTTCCCCGCCATCAGCCAGACCGAGGGGTTGCCCGCGCTGCTGGCGGTAACCTGCGTCTGGCTGGTCACGTGGATCAACATTCGCGGCGTGCGCGAGGCGGGCTATGTGCAGAGCGTGACCGTGGTGCTGAAGCTGCTGCCGCTGCTGGCGCTGATCGGGCTGGCGCTGTGGCTGCTGCTGAGCGGGGGCGAACGCGCGCCTGATCCGGGCGTGCCGTTCAGCACGGCATCGCTGGCCACGGCGGCGGGCCTGACGTTCTGGGGCTTTCTGGGGCTGGAAGCGGGCACAGTTCCGGCGGACAAGGTGGATGACCCCGCCCGCAACGTGCCGCGCGCGACCATGATCGGCGTGGTGGTGACCGGGCTGGTCTATGTCGGCATTTCCGTGGCCTTTGCGCTGTTCATGCCTGTAACCGAAGCCGCCTCATCCGCCGCGCCGATTGCCGATTTTCTGGGCCGCTACCTGGGCGGGGAACTGGCTATCGTGGTCGCCGCCTGCGCCGCGATCAGCGCGTTCGGCACGCTCAACGGCTGGGTGCTGGTTCAGGCCGAAATGCCATGGGCGATGGCGCGCGGCGGGGTGTTCCCGCGCTGGTTCGCGGTGGAGGGCAAGCACGGCACGCCGGTGCGTTCCCATCTGGTTTCCAGCGGACTGCTGACGCTGGTCACGCTGATGAACTATCAAAAAGGCATGGCCGAACTGTTCGGGTTCATCGCCTCGGTCAGTCTGGCGGCGGGCCTGCTGACCTACCTGATGAGCGCGCTGGCAGCGCTGCGGCTGATCCCGGGGGACCGGCTGCTGGCCGTCGCCGCGCTGATTGCCGCCGCGTTCACCGTCTGGGCCGAATGGGGACTGGGGGTGGAGGCCATGACCTATGGCGCGCTGCTGATCCTGCTCGGCGCACCGGTTTACTGGGCGGTGCGCCGACAGGATACCTGAGGTCAGCTCCGCAGCAGTTTCCTGAGCAGCGGCCGGTCCGCCAGAATCGCGTGGGCCGCGTTATGCCCCGGCGCGCCGGTCACGCCGCCACCGGGGTGCGTGCCGGCACCGCACATATAGAGGCCCTTGATCGGCCCGCGATAGTCGCCATGCCCCAGCACGGGGCGCGCGGCCCACAGCTGATCGATGCCCATCGTGCCGTGCATGATGTCCCCGCCGATCAGCCCGAACTTGCGTTCCAGATCGAGCGGCGAGTGGATCTGCCGGGCGATCACGCTGGCCTTGAAGTTGGGGGCGTGGTCGTTGACCGTGTCGATGATCAGGTCTGCCACCGTCTCGCGGTGGGTGTCCCAATCGACCTTCGGATCGAACTGCTGGCAGAACAGGCTGGCGACGTGCTGGCCGGGAGGAGCCAGGCTGTCATCGACCGTGCTGGGCAGCATGATCTCGACAATCGGCTTCTTCGACCAGCCGTGCTGCTGCGCGTCGGTGAAAGCGCGGTCCATGTAATCCAGCCCCGGCGCGATGATGATCCCGGCGGTGTGATGCTCTGCCTGCGCCTTGCCCGGCAGCACGGTGAAGTCCGGCAGTTCCGACAGCGCCACGTTCATCCGGAACGTGCCCGAACAGGTCTTGTAGCCCTTGATCCGGCGCTTGAAATCATCATCCAGATCGCTGGAATCGACCAGCTGGCGATAGAGCAGCGCGGGGCCGGCGTTGGACGCCACGATGGTGGCGGCGATTTCCTCACCGCTTTCCAGCTTCACGCCGCGCACCTTGCCGCCATCGACCAAGACCTTGGCGACCGGGGCTTCGAGGCTGATTTCCACGCCCACGGCTTCGCACGCGCGGGCCATCGCCTGCGTGATCGCGCCCATGCCGCCCACCGCGTGGCCCCATGCGCCCGGCTTGCCGTTCACTTCGCCGAACACGTGGTGCAGCAGGACATAGGCCGAACCCGGCGTGGAGACGCCCGCGAAGTTGCCGACCACCGCGTCGAACGCGAAAGCGGTTTTCACGCGGTCATCCTCGAACCAGCCATCCAGGAAATCGCGCGCGGACTTGGTGAAGATGTCGAGCAGGTCGCGCTGCACCGACAGGTCCATCTGCGCCATCGGCCAGCCCTGCTTCGCCGCCGCGACCAGCGCCGACAGCCCGCCGCCGACATTGGGCGGGATTTGCATCGACAAGTCGCGCAGCACGTTGGCGACCTTTTCCAGCGCGGCGTCATACTGGGGATAGGCGGCAGCATCGGCGGCGGAAAAGCGCGCGAATTCCGCCTCGGTCCGGCCCTGCCCGCCGCCCAGCTTCAGGTAGTCATTCTCGAACGGGAAGAAGTTGCTGATCGTGCGTTCGATCACGCGGTAGCCGTGATCGTGCAGCTTCATGTCCGCGATCACCTTGGGCCGCAGCAGGCTGACGGTGTAGCTGGCGGTGGAATTGCGGAAACCGGGATGGAACTCCTCGGTCACGGCCGCCCCGCCGACCACGGCGCGCCGTTCCAGCACGCGCACCCGCATCCCCGCCTTGGCGAGGTAGAAGGCGCAGGTCAGGCCGTTGTGGCCGCCGCCGATGATCAGGGCGTCATAGGTCTTGGTCATGATTTAAGTCCTGCTCCAGCCCGGTGCGGGCGCAAAGGGTTGGCGGGCCTGCGGGATCAGCGCGCGGATCTTTTTGGCGAAGCTGCGCAGGCAGACCTCGCTCTTGCCGATCGGGCCGTTGCCGTAGGTCCGGCTTTGCATGCCCTGCTGCACGCGGTTGATCAGCCAGGTATCCTCGGCGTTGACCACGCGGTTGATCCGCCAGTTGGCATAACGGACCAGCTTCATTTCCCTGCGGTCATCGGGCAGGCAATAGGCCACTTCGCGCAGCAGGCACTCGGTCGGGCTGATCGGCAGCCACTGCATGAAGTCGATCTGGTCGGCGTAGATGTCGAACGCCATGTTCGGCCAGAGCTTGAAATAGAGCCAGCGCCCATGCGCTTCCTCTGGCAAGTGATCGACGCGGGGCATGTGGGCGGAATAGAACTTCTCCCAGAAGTTCTGCTTCTCGTTCTTCACCACGTCGCCATAGAGCCGGTCGGCCCAGCCGTGCGCCTCGATCCGATAGGTCTTGCCGACCAGCCGGGTCAGCCCGTCATGGGCCACCGGGATGTGCAGGTTGTCGGAATAGTTGTCGCCCACGTTCTTCCAGTTCACGTCGCGCGGGCGGTGGCGGACGTCGCCCATGGGGCGCATGTCCGCAAACCGGTATTGCGCGATCTCCGCCTCGAACGGGGCCATCATTTCGCCGGGCGTGGGAAAGCCCTCCGGCTGGAGGCAGACGAACACGAAGCCATGCCACACTTCCAGCGCGACTGGGACGAGGCCGTGTTCTTCCAGCTTCAGCGCGGGATATTCGGACTTCATCGGCACGCCGGACAGCCGCCCGTCGGGTTCGAACGTCCAGGCGTGATAAGGGCAGACCAGCTTTTTCGCGCAGCCCGCCGGGCCTTCGACCAGCCGCATCGCGCGGTGGCGGCAGACGTTGGTGAACGCGCGGATTTCGCCGTCGTCGCCGCGAATGACGATCACGCTTTCGCCCAGGAAGTCAAGCGTGCGGTAATCGCCCGCCCCCTCGATTTCGCTCACATGGCAGACGATCTGCCAGCTGGGGCGAAAGATCCGCTCCTGCTCCAGCGCGAAGAATTCCGGGTCGTGATAGATCCACCCCGGCAGGCTGAAATCAGCGTCGGGATCGGCCGTTTCAGCGGCGATCTCGGCAAAAGCGTGGTCGGGGTGGCCCATGGGTGCGACGATTCCTGCAATGCTTGTTGGACAGTCGTACAACAACTGCTAGGTTCCAGCAAGTGAGCAACCCGCCCGCCTTTCGCCGGTCCGAACCCGATGCCCGCCGCGCCGACCTGATCGCCGCGACCGCGCGGGTGCTGGCGCGTGAGGGGACCGGCGGAGCCAGCGTGCGGGCCATCGCGGTGGAAGCAGGCGTCTCGCCGGGGCTGGTCGGGCATTACTTCGCCGGGATCGACGCGCTGGTCGCGGCGACGTATGCCCACGTCGAGCACACGGTGAGCGAGGCGCTGGACGCCGCCGTCGCGATTGCCGGTGCAGACCCGCGCGCGCGACTGGACGCATTCGTTACCGCCAGTTTCAGCCCGCCCATCGCCAGCGGCGAACTGCTCGCCACCTGGACCGCGTTCTGGAGCCTGGTGCGCAGCCGCGATGACATCGCCCGCCAGCATGACGAGCAATACGCCGCCTTTCGCGCCCGGCTGGAAACGCTGCTGGCCGAATGTGGCCTCCCCGCCCCGCGCCTGCGCCACGCGGCAATTGCCATTACCGCGCTGGTCGACGGCCTGTGGCTGGAGCTGTGCCTGTCACCGCAGGCGTTCAGCGCAGACGAAGCGGACGCGATCGCCCGCTCCGTCCTCGATGCGCTTACTTCGTCAGGTCGGTGACGAGGCTGAGGTAGTAAACCAGCCCCGGCTTGATGTTGGACAGCGCCACGCGTTCATTCAGGCCATGGGCGTAATCGTCCGAATCCTTGCTGAAGGTCGCGCTGGCGCCATAGCTGTCGACACCCTGCGCGCGGAACCACATCGAATCGGTCGCGCCCGACGACTGCATCGGGAACACCGGCGTGCCGGGCCGCGCCTTGGCAATCGCGCGTTCGGCCGCACGCAGGAAATCGGACCGCATCGGCGATGCCGGGGCGGCAACCGATTCATCGCCGGTCGCATCCGTCACCTTCAGCCCCGGCACCGCGGCAATCCGTTCCAGCTCGGCGCGGATTTCCTCGCGGCTGTGGCCGGGGAAGATGCGGCAGTTGACGTTGGCGGTGGCGCGCTGCGGCAGGGCGTTCTGCGCGTGGCCGCCGCTGACCATCGTCGGCACGCAGGTCGTCCCGACCTTGCCGACATAGGCCTGATTGGCGCGCAGGATTGCCAGTGCCGCTTCGTCCTGCGGGTTGGCGGCAAACGCACGCATTGCGCCGGCCAGCTTCGCGTCGGTTTCAAACCGCGCGGCCTGTTCGAAATAGGCCTTGGTCACCGGGTTGATCTCGGCCGGGAAGCGATAGCTGCCGATCCGTTCCAGCGCGGTCGCCAGCTGGACAATCGCGTTGTCCGGGCGCGGGGCGGAGCTGTGCCCGCCCGGATTGGTCACTTCCACCAGGTAATCGTTGTAGGTCTTTTCCGCGCCCTGCCAGGTCCAGTAAAGCGGCTTGCCCGTGGCTTCTTCCAGCGTGCCGCCGCCGCCATCGATGTTGATCACCATCTCGGCGTGCTTCAGCCGCTCGGCCACGATCCGGCTGGTCTTCATCGTGGTTTCTTCGTCGCCGGAGAATTGCAGAATGATGGTGCGCTTGGGTTTATAGCCCTGACGGCGCAGCTCGATCAGGCTGGACGTGGCCATCGCCGCGTCGAACTTCATGTCGCTAGCCCCCCGCCCGAACAGATAGCCGTCTTCCACCACCGGGGTGAACGGATCGCGCTGCCAGTCGGACGGTTTGGCTTCCACCACGTCCATGTGGCCGGAAATCACCAGCGGCTTCAGCTTCGGGTCGCTGCCCGGCCAGGTGGCGATGAAATAGGCGGTGTCATCCACCGGCGTGATTTCCACCTGATCCGCGCGCCAGCCGCCCGCGACCAGCGCGGCCTTGACCAGTTCCAGCGCCTCGCCGGTCTTGTTGCCTTCGCCGCGCACGGTGCGCAGCGCGATCAGCTGCTTCGACAGGTCCAGCACTTGCGCTTCGGCCTGGGGATAGGTCGCCGGGGCAGCCGCCAGCGGCGCGGCACCCGCGCCCAGCAGGGCCAGCGTCAACGGGACAGTCATGAAACGCATGTTCGAATCTCCTTTGCCCCGGAAATAGCCAGCGCGGCGGCCAAAGCGCTAGGAATATGTTTACCCTGGCGGCCTACCATGACGCGGTTTGGAACTTTCAGGATGCGCGCAAGGACATGGTGAGCCCCAAGGCCGTGCTGCGCACGGCCATCCCGGCAGAGCTGCGTGATTGGGTCGATAACCGGCTGATCAGCGCGCACATCCGCATTGTGCGGCAGCTGGTGCTGGGCTCGCTGCTGAATGCCGCCGTTATCCTGATCGTCCTGCTTGGCGATGTGCCGACGCTGCAACTGGCGCTGTTTGCCGCATCCAGCGCGCTGGCCGCGTTGCACCGGTTGTGGCTGGCCGAGGGGATCGAACGTGGCCGCCGCCGCAAGCGCACCGCCAAGATGCTGCGCGCCTTTCACCTCAGCAGCCTGTGGCTGGGCGGCACCATCGCGATTCCGATGGCGCTGTGGTTTCCGCTGGTCTCCCCCGGCGAACAATTGCTGCTGGTGGTCTGCGGCACCTCGCAGATTGCGGCCTCTGCGTTTCTGGTGCGCACCATGCCCTGGTCTGCGGCCAGCTATATCGCGGTCCAGGCGATCGGGCTGGGGATCGGGCTGGCCCGGCTGGGGTCGCCAGCCGCGACTGCGGCCGTCATCGTGCTGCTGACGGCCAGCGCGCTGCTGATCCGCATGGCCTTTGCCGCCTACGAATTGTTCGTCACCCGCATCCTGTCCGACCGCGAACTGGCGGCCAGCGCGCGTACAGTAAAACTGCTGCTGAACGAGTATGAGGCATCCGGTTCCGACTGGCTGTTCGAACTCGACGCGGCGCATCGACTGGTCAACGTCTCCCCCCGCTTTGCCGCGGCGGTCGGCCGCCCGGCGGCAGAGCTGGACGGAACCCCCTTTGCGGGCCTGTTCCTGGCGGATGCGATCCGCGACACGCTGACCACCACGCTGGCCCGGCGCCAGCCGCTGCGCCATGTCATCCTGCAACTCGTCGCGGGACCGGACGACGTGCCGCGCTGGTGGTCGGTCAGCGGCCGACCGACCTATATTTCCGCCGGAGAGCGGGTTGCCTTTCGCGGGGTCATCAGCGACGTCACCAGCCGCCACCAGGCGGAAACGCGGGCGCGGCAGATGGCGCATTTCGACGCGCTCACCGGGTTGCCCAACCGGGCGCTATGCGACCAGACGCTGGCCGACATGCTGGACGGGCGCGATCCCGCGGACGGGGTCGCCTTGCTGCATGTCGACGTCGATCATTTCAAGGCGATCAACGACGAATTCGGCCATCCGGGCGGCGATGCCTTCCTGCGGCAGATCGCCCAGCGCCTGACCGCCGTGGTGGAACAGAGCGCGCTGGGCGGCAGCCGGCGCATGGTAACCCGGCTGGGGGGCGACGAATTCGCCATCCTGACCTGCAGTGCCGATGCCTGCGATCATGCGGTCCGGCTGGCAGAACAGTTGCTGGCCGAAATGGCCCGGCCAGTGCTGATCGACGACCACGAAGTGCAGGCCTCGATCTCGATCGGGATCGCGCTGGCGCCGTTCCACACCGAATCGAAACAGCAATTGCTGTCCTATGCCGATATCGCGATGTCCGCCGCCAAGCGCAGCGAGCGCGGGATATGGGAAATGTTCGAACCCGGCATGGACGCCGCGCTGCACGAACGCCATGCGCTGGCGCGCGACTTGCGCCATGCCGTGGCGCGCGGCGAATTGCGACTGTTCCTGCAACCGCTGGTCGACGTCGCCAGCGAAGGCACCACCGGGTATGAAGCGCTGCTGCGCTGGCAGCACCCCGACCGCGGACTGGTTCCGCCCGACAAGTTCATCCCCATTGCCGAGGAAACCGGCCTGATCGTGGCGATTGGCGAATGGGTGATCCGCACCGCCTTTGCCGAAGCCGCACAGTGGCCGGGGGGTGAGACGATCTCGATCAACCTGTCACCCATCCAGTTCGGCAGCGCCAACCTCTTGCCGACGATCGTCCATGCCCTGGCCAACAGCGGGATCGAACCGGGCCGGGTGGAATTCGAGATTACCGAAGGCGTGCTGCTGCACAATTCGGAAGCGAACATCGCGCTGCTCAACCGGCTGCACGATCTGGGCGTGAAGATCGCGCTGGACGATTTCGGCACGGGCTATGCCTCGCTCAACTATCTGCTGACCTTCCCGTTCGACAAGATCAAGATCGACCGCCGGTTCGTGAACGACCTGATCACGCGCGAGGAATCGCGCGCCATCGTCGGCGCGGTCATCGCGCTGGCCAACCAGCTGGGGATGTGCACCCTGGCCGAAGGCGTGGAAGAGCGCGAGCAACTGGTCCAGCTGCGCCGTGATGGCTGCCGGATGGTCCAGGGCTGGCTGTTCGGCAAGGCGCAACCGTTCGAACACTATCACCCGCGGGTGCAGGGCATCGTCGCCCCGACCGCCACGACGCGCATCTCGCGCCGCCGCTATGATCCGCGCCCGCTGGGGTTGTCGGGGCGGCAACGCGGCTGAGCCGTGACGTTAACCTTTCCGCGCTAGCCAGTCCCGACACGGAACGGCGGGAACAGGGGGCTGGTGCCAACCCGCTCCATCGGCCAGTGTCCGGACTGCATCAATCCACGCGAGGACCCCGATGAGCCTGAAGCTCAACACCGCAACTGTGATGATCGGAGGCTTTGTGGGCCTGTCGGTTGCCGCCGGTGCCCTGTTGATCCAGGAACCGGACGCAACCGCGCAGACCCTGCCGACCGAAATCGACCAGGCCAACTTCGCCAGGCCGGCGACACCCGCGCAGCCGGCCCGGCGCGCCCCGCCGGCCAAGCCGCGCGACGAACGCTTCGTTATCAAGCGGGTTCTGCCAATCACCGGGCCGATCCGGTACGGCGATTTCCACTGGGACGAAACCGGCGTGCCCGACGGCCCGCTGGTGATGACGGTCGATCTGGAAGCGCGGGTGCTGTCCGTGTTCCGGGGCGGCTATGAAATCGGCGCGACGGCGGTGCTGCTCGGCACGCAAGACAAGCCAACGCCGCTGGGGGTATTCCCGGTGATCTGGAAAAAGGCCGACCACTATTCCAGCATCTATGACGGTGCCCCGATGCCCTACACCATGCGTCTGACCAATGACGGAATCGCGATCCACGGCACGAAGGTGGAAAAGGGCTATGCCAGCCACGGCTGCGTCGGCGTGCCAACCCCGTTCGCGAAGAAACTGTTCGCCGTCGCGAAACTGGGGGACCAGGTTTACATCACGCGCGGCAAACGCATCGGTAAGGGCGATTCCCTGACCGGCACCTGAAGGCTACTCCTGCGGCCGTCAGTGTGATAGCCGCGCCGCGAACCGGCACACGTCCATGCGGAGTGCCCGCTATTCGGCAAGGAGCCTTCATGTACCGACCGAGCTGGCCTGAACGCGTGCGCTTTCTGATCGGGCTGCCACTGAGCCTGATCTACTTCCCGCTGATGCTGCTGACGATCGTGTTCTACGCTCTGGTCCCACGTGGCCTGTTCGCACGGCTGCAGGATGCAAACCGGGCCGGGGAAGTGACCGCACGCCTCGCCGCGCTGCGCAGCCATGTCGCGCCGGGGGAAAGCGTGCTCGATTTCGGCGCGGGACGCGGCGATTTCATGAAGCTGGTGGGCGATGCATTCGGCGCGGACATGATCGGCATCGACATCATCGATTACCGCGACGAAGGCATCAACGTGCTGATGTTCGACGGCCAGACCATCCCCCTGCCCGACAAGAGCGTCGACGTCAGCATGGCGGCGTTCGTGCTGCACCACACGGTCGATCAGGACGCGGTCCTGCGTGAACTGATCCGCGTCTCGCGCCAGCGCGTGGTGATTTTCGAGGATACCTTTTTCAGCCCGTGGCAATATGCCTTCGTCGTGTGGAACGACTACTACTCCAACATCCTGATGGGCAGCCTCAAGGCGATGAAGCAGCTGGGCAAGTTCGCCATCACGTCGATGCCGATGCCGCTGACCTTCCGCCGCGTAAATGCCTGGGAAGCGTTCTTCCGCAGCCACGGCCTGACCGTCGCCAGCACGATGGTCCGGCACAACGCGGTCAAGCCGATGAGCAAGGTGACGTTCGTGCTGGACGTTCCTGCCGCCTGATCGCGCGCGGCGGAGCATGGCAATGCTCTGCCGCACAACGTGATCATGCCACGAAATGATGGCCATTGACCTGCGGCAAGCACAATTCCAGCATGAGGGAAACCAAGGGGAGAAACAGCCCGTGACCGCCGCCCTCGAATACGAAGCCCGGCCATGACCTTGTCCGTCGACCTCTACTGGTCCTTCCGCTCACCCTACAGCTATCTGGTCACGCCGCGGCTGGCCGCGCTGGAACGCGACTGGGACGCGCGCGTCAACGTGAAAGTGGTAACCCCGATCGCCGTGCGCCAGCCGGATTTCTTCGCCAACGCCGACCCGCTGTGGACCAGCTACCTGATGCGCGACTGTCACCGCAGCGCCGAATATGTGGGCATGCCCTTGCGCTGGCCACGCCCGGACCCGGTGGTGATGGACTTCGCGACCCGGACTTACCCCCAGGAGCAGCCCCATATCCACCGGCTCTGCCGCCTTGGGCAACTCGCGGCAGAGCGCGGGCAAGGCCTGGCGCTGCTGGGCGCTGTCAGCACGCTGCTGTGGAACGGGCAGACCGACCACTGGCACGAGGGCGAGCACCTTGCCAAAGCCATCGCGACAATCGGCTGCGACCTGGCCGAAATGGACGCGACGATCGCGGCAGAGGAAGCCCGGATCGATGCCGCGCTGCGCCAGAACGAGAGCGAACAACGCGATGGCGGGCATTACGGCGTGCCCCTGATGGTGTTCGATGGCGAACCGTTTTTCGGGCAGGACCGGTTCGATCAGCTGTTGTGGCGGATGCAGCAGAAGGGCTTGCAGCCGCGCGGCTAGATGCGGCGTTTCGGCGCCTTGGCAAAGCTCCACCCGCCGGGCATGGTGCGCGCCACCAGTCCGCCGATCGAGGCGGGTTGACGTGCCAGCAGCGTGTCGAACAGCCTGGCGATGGCGCTGCCCCGCGGCGCTTCGCCGTCCAGTTCGGCCACGATCCGCGCCAGCACCCGCAGCGCCACCGCGCGCGGCGCCTGCGGGCGATAGGTGATGCCCATGGCCGATCGTTCAACCTGTTCAGCCCATTCCCGCGCGGCCGCCCAATCGAGCGCGGCGTCGGCATCGGCCAGATGCGCCGCGCTTTGCGCCAGCGCCCGCACGTCCAGCCAGTCTGCATCGGCCAGGGCCTTGCGCAGCCGCGCCCGGTCAAACCGGTCATCGCGATTGGACGGATCGTCAACCGCCCGCACCCCGGCATCCGCGACCACGGCGGCAAGCTCTGTCCGCCGCCAGCCCAGCAGCGGGCGCAGCACCGGTAGCCGCGCTCCCGGCACCAGCCCCCGCGCGCGCACCCCGGCCAATCCAGCGACGCCGCTTGCCCGGTTCAGCCGCAGCAGCAAGGTTTCGGCCTGATCATCGGCATGATGGGCCGTCACCAGTGCGGCCAGGCCATGCGACGCGGCCCATTCGGCCAGCGCGGCATAACGCGCCGCGCGCGCTTCGGACTGGACGTTGCCCGGTCCCACCGCAACTGTCAGCGTGTCGTGCGGCACACCAAGATCGCCGCAGATTCCGGCGACCAGTGCGCCCTCTGCCGCACTTTCCGGGCGCAGGCCATGGTCCACCGTTGCCGCAGCAATCCGGCCCGGCAAAGCCTGTGCCGCAAGCAGGAGCAAAGCCAGACTGTCAGGCCCGCCAGAGACTGCCAGTCCCAGCCGCCCGTCCCCCGGCCACAGAGCGCCCAGATCGGCGGCGAAGCGCTCGCTTAGCTGCACTTCACCTTGGTGCGGGCTGCATCGTACTGGCCCTTCAGGCGGCCGGTCGCTTCGCGCGGGTAATCGTCCACGAACTGGGCCAGTGCCACGCAGGCGCGGTTCGTGTCCTTGAGGCGGTGCATGGCCTCGGCCAGGAACAGCAGGCTGTCCGGTGCCCGCTCACCCGTCTTGCTGGCCTGGTAATTCTGGAGGAACCAACTCGCCGCTTCACGCGGGTTGCCTTCGTCCAGATAGGCGCGACCAAGGAGATTGCGGGCATAGCTGACGCGGCTGTGCCGGGGATACTTCTGCAAGTACAGTTTAAGCTGCTGCTGCGCTTCGGGATAGAACTTGGCTTCCCACAGGCGGAAGCCATAGCTGTACTCATCGTCACCCACGTCGGCGGTGGCCGGCTTTTCCACCGCCTTCACGGCAGCAACCCGGTCCGCAGAAACTGCGGCAGGCTTGGCAACCGGGGTTGCCGCAAGTTTGGCCGCGGCCGGCTTGCTCTCAGCCGGTGCGGTGGCGGCGGGCTTCGGCGCGGAGGCCCCGCCGGTCATCGCCGACAGGTTGGTCGTGGTGGTCGTGCCGACATCCGTCGGACTGGTCGGCGCGGAGGCGGACGGCGCCGCAGCCGACATGGTCGCCAGCTTGGCCTCCAGCTGGGCAAGTTTGTTCTGCGTTTCCTCGTTCTGGGCCGTGATCCGGGCCAACTGCGCCTCTACCGCATCCATCCGCGCCAGCAGGTCCGTGACCGGAGTCGTGGCCGGAGTGCCGGGCGCAGCCGATGCGGCCTGCCCCGGCTGGACCAGCGGGGCGAAATACTTGCCGTCGCCACCCGGAAAGACCTGGCGCTGAAGGGCGGCCACTTCCGCCTCCAGCTTGCGCAAGCGGACATCACCGGATGAATCTGCGGTGCTCTGCGCTGAAACCGGCACAGTCATCGCCAGCACCAATCCGGCCAGCAGCGACCGCTTTGCCCAGTTGAATTTCGTCATGCCATCCCGTCCGTCAATGGTATCGCGCGTGTCGACCTTGCCACAGCCAATGCGAACCCGCGATAAACCGTAAGTGCGCAGTTTTGCCGCAGACATCTGGCGGTGTCGAGCCGCCGCCCCAAGCTATCCTCAGCCTAGTTAGCCGGTTCCGCCACCGCCTGGGCCGGAGCCGGGGTCGCAACCGGCGCACTTGCGGCCACGCCATCATCGGCAGCCGGGGTCTGCGCTGGCGTGCTGGTCCGGCGCGGGACCGGACGAACGCGCGGCGTGGCAGGCGCAGGGGTAGCTTCCGCCACGGGCGCAGCACCGGGCGCGGCACCGCGCGCCAACAGGGCCGCTGCGGAAACCGGCACATCCTTCATCGTGCGCTGGGTATCCGCCAGCTTTGGCACCGGCTGGCCGCCAATCGTGATCCCCAGCGCATCGGGACGCGCGGTCCACAACTTGACGTCCGCCATGCCCGCCGGAACGGTATAGCTTTCCCCCTGCGCCAACTCCTTCTGCAAAAGCTGGTTGCCCGCGCCGTCATAGAACTTGACCCAGACCCCCGCTTGCAACGCGGTGAATACCACCGGACCGTCGGTTGGCTTCGGCGCGGGCGCGGCTACCGAAACCGGCGGCGCGGGCTGTGCCGGCTGATCGGCCGGGATCAACGACGGCAGGCTTCCTGCCGGGGCGATATAGCTGCGCCAGAACGCGAACACGCCCAGCAGCACCACGACCACGGCCAAGCCCGCCAGCCAGGCCAGTTTGGAACTGGGCACGCGGGCCGGATCGCCCGGTTCGAACGTCACCGGTGTCCGCGCATCATGCTGCGGCGCCTGCGCGGCCAGTTCCGCGCGCACGGCGGCAACCACCTCCTTCTCGCTCAGGCCAACCGCCCGCGCGTAAGTCCGCGAAAACCCCACCGCATACGTTCGTGCGGGCAGGGCTGCGAAATCACCGGCCTCGATCGCGGCCAGCGAACGTTCCGGGATGCGGGTGATCGCTGAAAGCTGGGCACGGGTCAGCCCGGCAGCCTCTCGCGCGCGCAGCAACTTTACGCCAGCGCTATCCAAGGGCAACTCTGCCCCGGCGACTTCATCTTCCGCCATTCCGACCCCGATTTATGCGACCGCCCTGATTAAGCGCGAGTGGGAAGAAAACCGTTTGTAAACCAAAGTCAACGGGATTTCCGGCGCGCGCGGCGGAATGCTCTTAAAACATGATGGGCGGGGTAACCGTGTGGTGCGCAGTGCAATCAATCCGTGTCGATTCCCCGCTCGTGCGCCCAGTTGGTCAAGGCATCGCGCAAGTTGCCCGGCGGTGCGGACAGCCATCGGTTCATCGTCTCCGTGATGTCGGCCAGGTCGACCTTGCGGACCAGTTCCTTGACCGGCCCGACCGATGCCGGCGTGATCGACAGGCGCCGGATGCCAATTCCCAGCAACGCCAGCGCTTCCAGCCGCCGCCCGCCCATTTCGCCGCAAACCGTCACGTCGATGTCGTATCCGGCAACGGACAGCTGCACCCGCCGCAGGAACCGCAGGATCGCGGGGCTGAGCCAATCATACCGTTCCGCCAACTTGGGATGGGACCGGTCCGCCGCGAACAGGAACTGGGTCAGGTCGTTGGTGCCGATCGACAGGAACGACAGGTGCGGCGCTAGGACGTCCAGCTGTTCCGCCAGCGCCGGCACTTCCAGCATCGCGCCATAGCGGATCGCTTCCGGCAGCAGTTTCTTCTGCCCTTTCAGGAACTGGCGCTGCCCTTCGAACACGGCGCGCGCGGCCTCGAACTCCCAGGGTTCGGCCACCATCGGGAACATCACGTTGAGCGTGCGGCCGGCGGCGGCTTCCAGCATCGCGCGGGCCTGCACCTTCAGCAGGCCGTCGCGTTCCAGCGCCACGCGCAGCGCGCGCCAGCCCATCGCCGGGTTCTCCTCCTGCTCACCATCATTGTGGCGCAGATAGGGTAGCACTTTGTCACCGCCGATATCGATGGTGCGGAACACCACCGGCTTGTCGCCCGCCGCGTCCAGTACGTCGCGGTACAGCCGCGTCTGCCGTTCCCGCGCGGGGAGCGTGGCAGACACCAGGAACTGGAATTCGGTCCGGAACAGGCCCACCCCGTCGGCGCCGGTCAGCGACAGGTTCGGCATATCATCGCGCAGGCCCGCGTTCATCATCACCTTGATCCGCGTGCCATCGCGGGTGAACGGTTCGACATCACGCAGCGCGGCATAGGCCGCCTGACGCTCTTTGGTCTTGGCAAAGCGGGCCTCGAACGCTTCGACCATCGCGGGTAGCGGACGCACGGTCGCACTGCCCTGATCGCCATCCAGCAGCAGCTGATCGCCTTCGCGCACCACCCCGCGCAGCGAACGGACGCGGCCCAGCACCGGAATGCCCATCGCCCGCGCCACGATCACGACGTGCGCGGTCAGCGAGCCTTCCTCAAGGATCACGCCTTTCAGGCGGCGCTTGTCATATTCCAGCAGTTCCGCCGGACCCAGATTGCGCGCGATCAGGATCGAATCCCCGCGCAGCCCCATGCTGGCCGCCGTCCCCATCTGGCCGGACACGATCCGCAGCAACCGGTTGGAGAGGTCTTCCAGATCATGCATCCGGTCCGCCAGCAGCGGATCGTCGATCTGCCGCATGCGCATGCGGGTGCGCTGCTGCACGCGTTCGATCGCGGCTTCGGCGGTCAGCCCGCTGTCGATCGCCTCGATGATCCGGCGGCTCCAGCCTTCGTCGTAAGCGAACATCTTGTAGGTTTCGAGCACTTCCTCATGCTCACCCCCCACGCCGAATTCGGCCTGGCTGGCCATCCGGTCAATCTGTTCGCGCATCTTGTCGAACGCCAGATAGACCCGCTGCAATTCGGCATCGCGGTCTTCGGCCATGACGTGTTCGATGGTGATGCGCGGCTGGTGAAACACCGCCGCACCGGCGGCCAGCCCTTTCACCAACACCAGACCCTGCAAGCGCTGCGGGCCGGATAGCTGCGGCGAGAGGCTGGCGACGTCCTCCTCGTCCACCAGGTCGGCGTTGGCGATCAACTCGGACAGCACCATCGCGACGGTCTGGAGCGCTTCGATCTCCACTTCCTCATACCGGCGCGGGTCGACGTGCTGGACGCAGAGCACGCCGACCGCGCGTTCACGCCGCACGATGGGAACGCCCGCGAAGGAGTGGAATTTGTCCTCACCGGTTTCAGGACGATACGAAAAGTCGGGATGGGCGGTCGCCTCGGCCAGGTTCAGCATCTCGCTGTTCTGCGCGATCGTGCCGACCAGGCCCTCGCCAATGGCCATGCGGGTAACGTGCACCGCCTCTTGCGCCAGCCCGCGCGTTGCGAACAGTTCCAGCATCCCCTCGCGCAGCAGGTAGATCGAGCAGACCTCGCTGTTGAGGCTTTCCCCGATCACTTCGACCACGGTATTCAGCTTGGCCTGCGCGTGATTTCGCGAAGCCATGACATCATGCAGGCGGGTCAGGATCGTCCGGGCGGCGGAGACGGCAGGTGTAGGCATGAACCGAAGCTAGCCCAAAGGACTGCCGTTGGGAACGCGCGAGGCGGTGAAAATACGAATTGATGAAATCAGGTTGCAGCCAATGCGCCGGCCTCCGGGTGGCGGCCCTTGCGCCTACCCGGAAACCGGGTGTGCATCAGACGTGGGTAATCGCTTCCTTCAGCCTCAGCTTCTGCTTCTTGAGCGATTGCACCATCGCCAGATCAGGCATCGGTCGGCTCAGTTCTTCGTGGATCTTGCGTTCGATTCCCGCGTGCTTGAGCTGTAATGCGCTGACATGCGACTGTTCCATCGACGTACCTCCATCGGTTGCCCGGAGATGCAGCCCCAGGACTGGCAAAACCACCAGACGGGTCCGACTCGCAGCCCGCTGGGGGTCAGTGCAATTGTCATGCAAGCATATTAAGCCTATCTTGCGAAGCGCATTCGTGACGGGCGTGCGGCGGGGTGATCCGGCCGTGCGACCGGCGGGGCAAAAGCAGTTGCGGACTCTGGCCGGAGCACCGCGTTGGGTTGAGTTTGGGCTTCCGGTTGCGAAGGAGTGCGTGCGTGAACGAAGAGGAGATGCGCAAGCGTCTGGAAGTGCTCCGGATCGAGCATCGCGATCTTGATGCCGCGATTGACGCTCTGACCGCCGCCGGCAGCGCAGACCAGTTGCAGATCGCGCGCCTGAAAAAACGCAAGCTGCGCCTGAAAGACCAGATGGCGCTGATCGAGGACTATCTGATTCCCGATATAATCGCCTAAGCCTTTGAAACCGAATGACCCGCCCGGCGGGTCGGCAAGGCCCAAATTGTCCCCCTGCGGGACAGCCCGAAAATGACGGGCAAATTGCCCCGCCACCCTGTTGGCAACACGTCCGTTTCGGCCCAATCGCATGGTCCATGGGAACCGCCGCCAGCATCAACCCCCGGATCATCGAGGGCCTGTATTGCGAGTCACTCGTCCTGTCGGATGAAGTGCGCGGAGCGTTCGCGCTGTCCGGGCGGATCGATGCGGTTGCGGGCGACGATGACGATGTGCGGCTCGCCCTATCGTGCGAGGCGCTGCGCACGACCACGCGGATGATGCACGCGGTGGCCTGGCTGCTGAACCACCGGGCCTTCTTCAATGGTGAACTCAGCGAGTTCCAACTCCGCCGCTATGGCCGGTTGACCGACTTTCCGGAAAGCGACCCCGAAAAACTGGCGCTGCTGCCACCCCAGATGTGCGAGTTGATCCGCGCGACCGAACGGTTTCACGCCCGGCTGAAGCGGCTCGACAACGGCTGGCGCGAACGCGAGGCCGCTGCCCCCAGCGCGATTGCCAAGCTGCGCGAGCGATTGGGGCTGGCCGCGCGCGGTTAACTGGCCGCCAGCGCCCGTTCCCATGCGGCGCGGCGTTCGGGCAGAACCTGTCCTCCTGGGGTGAACGTGCGGACCGATCCGCGCATCGCGGCGGCAGCGGCCTGAAGCGAGGGGTACAGCCCCGCCCCGACCCCCGCCAGCATGGCCGCCCCCAGCGCGGTCGTTTCGACGAAATCGGGCCGTTCCACCGGCACTTGCAGCACATCGGCCAGGTCCTGCGCCATCCAGTCGTTGGCGCTCATCCCGCCGTCGATCCTGAGCGTGGTCCACTCTGCCCCGTCAGCGGCGAAGGCATTGGCCAGGTCCTGCGTCTGCATCGCCATCGCTTCCAGCGCGGCGCGAACCAGATGCGCGCGCGTGGTGGAAAAGCTCATTCCGGTGACCACACCGCGCGCCTCCGGGCGCCAATGCGGCGCACCAAGGCCCGCCAAGGCCGGGACGATTACCACCCCGCCACTATCCGGCACCGAGCGGGCCAGCGCCTCGCTCTCTCCGGCGCTGGCCAGCACGCCCAGCCCGTCACGCAGCCACTTGATCAGGCTGCCCGCGACAAACACCGAACCTTCCAGCGCATAATCGCGCTTGCCATCCAGTTGGTACAGCACTGTCCCCAGCAACCGGTGGCCTGAACGCGGCACGGCATCGCCCATGTTGGCCAGCACGAACGCGCCGGTTCCGAACGTTGCCTTGGTCTGACCCGGCGCGAGACAGCCCTGCCCGATCGTCGCGCTTTGCTGATCCCCAGCCAGCCCCGTGATCGGGATCGCCCGGCCCAGCAGTGCCGGGTCGCTCAGTCCGAACTGTCCGGCGTTATCGGCCACCTCACCCAGCGCGCCGCGCGGCACGCCGAACAGATCGCACAGCCCGTCATCCCAGCTGGCCCCGGCGAGCGGCAGCAACAGCGTGCGGCTGGCGTTGCTGGCATCGGTCACGTGCGCCCCGCCGGTCAGTTGCCACACCAGCCAGCTTTCGACCGTGCCCAGCGCCAGCCGTCCAGCCGATGCCGCCGCTTGCACCGCAGGCACGTTGTCGACCAGCCAGCGCATCTTGGTGGCGGAAAAATAGGGATCGAGCAACAGGCCGGTCGCCGCCTGGACCACCGGTTCCTGCCCGGCGTTCTTCAGCGCCGCGCAGGCATCCGCCGTGCGCCGGTCCTGCCAGACCAGCGCATGGTGGAGCGGCTGGCCGGTTTGCTTGTCCCACGCCACCACCGTCTCACGCTGGTTGGTGATGCCGATCGCGGCCACCCGGTCCGCCCCGCCCACTTGCGCGATCACATCGCGCGCGCAGGCCAGCGTCTTGTCCCAGATCTCACCCGCGTCATGCTCCACCCACCCCGCTTGCGGATAGTGCTGGGCCAGTTCCGCCTGCGCCACGGCGCGCATTGCTCCATCGGGCGCGAACAGGATTGCGCGGGTGGAAGTGGTGCCGGCGTCAAGCACCAGGATCAGGTCGCCCGTGGCAGTCATGCAGTCTCTCCCGTTTGCACCTTTCCTAGCGAGGGCATCGGGGCTTGGCGAGGGGGCGGCGAACCGCCATATGCAGGATATGAACGCCCCGCCCCAGCCCTGGCCCACCGGCCTGTCCGAACAGTGCGAACCGCTGGTCCGCCGCGTTCTGGCCCCCAATCCGTCACCTTATACTTACACCGGCACGCAGACCTACATCGTCGGCGCGGGCGCGGAAGTGGCGGTTATCGATCCCGGTCCGGCCGGAACCGGGGTGGACGGCCATGCCGATACGGCGGGTACCGGCCATGTCGAGGCGATCCTGGCCGCGGTTGGCGATGCCCGCGTTACCGCAATCCTGTGCACCCACACGCACCGCGACCACAGCCCCGCCTCCCGCGCGTTGAAAGCCGCCACGGGCGCACCGATCGTGGGCTGCGCGGCCCTGTCGCTGGACGATGATGGCCCCCGCGCCGACGCCGCGTTCGATCCCGATTACGTGCCCGACCGGGTGCTGGCCGATGGGGAACAGATCAGCGGTCCGGACTGGACGATCGCGGCGGTCGCCACCCCCGGCCACACCAGCAACCACTTGTGCTACAGCCTGATCCAAAGCGGCGCGCTGTTCACCGGCGATCACATCATGGCCTGGTCCACCAGCGTCGTCTCGCCCCCGGATGGCGACATGAGCGCCTATATGGCCAGCCTGCAAAAGCTCTATGACCGCGAAGACCGCATCTATTACCCGGCCCACGGTCCGGCTGTGGAAAAGCCCCGCCAGCTGGTGCGCGGCATGCTGGGCCACCGCCGCCAGCGCGAGGCGCAGATCCTGCGCCTGCTGGGCGAAGGCCCGCAGACGATTCCGGCGATGGTCGCGGTCATGTACAAGGGCCTCGACGAACGCCTGACCGGAGCGGCGGGGCGATCCGTGCTGGCGCACCTGGTGGACCTGGAAAACAAGGGCCGGGTGCGGGTGGAGGGCGAGACATGGAACCTCGACGACTGACCGTCATCCGCGAAACGGCCCGGCTGCCGTGGACACTGGCCATCGCCGCGCTGGCGATTTCGGGCTGGATGGCGTGGGAAAAGTTCGGCCCGCAGGACATCGGCGACCCCATCGCCACCAGCCTCGCCGCGTTTGAGCGGCAGAACCGGCTGACGGTCTTTTCCGCCCAGCTCGCCCCGGTGGTATCGGCCAGTGACCAGCGGATTGGCGGACTGCTCCAATCCCGGCAGGTCGCGGTCATTCCCGCGCGGGTCGATTACACGCTGGACCTGTCGAACATCGGGAAGGAGCGGCTGGCATGGGACGCGGCGACCAAGCGGCTGGACGTGCGCCTGCCGCCCGTCACCGTGGGCAAGCCGAACCTGGACGAGGCCAACGCCCAGTACTTGCGCGAAGGCGTGTTCATCACGCGTGAGGCGCAGGCCAAGCTTAACCGCGACAACACCCTGCTGGCCGAACGGCAGGCCCGCGCCGCCGCCGCCAATCCGCAATTGCTGGAGCTGGCCCGGAGCGCCGCACGCGATGCGGTGCGCCAGAACCTGACGATCCCGCTGGAAGTGGCCGGATATGGACCGGTAACCGTGACCGTGCGGTTTGACGGAGAGGCCGTTTCCAGCCGTTGAGGCACAGCCCCTTGCGGTGGGCTGATCGTACCCATATTGGCAGGGAGCGGCGCACTGTTGGCGTCCGCCGATTGCAAGGGAACCTGCGCCATGACCGCTCAGCCGACCAACCTTTCCGGCCTTGACCTGCGGGCCGAGATCGACCGCCTGCGCAAGGAACGCAACGCGGTGATCCTGGCGCACTATTACCAAAGCCCTGAAATCCAGGACCTGGCCGACTATATCGGCGACAGTCTGGAACTGTCGAAAAAGGCCGCCGCGACCGATGCCGACGTGATCGTGTTCTGCGGGGTCAAGTTCATGGCCGAAACCGCCAAGATCCTCGCCCCGGAAAAGATCGTCGTCCTGCCCGACATGAACGCCGGGTGCAGTCTGGAAGACGCCTGTCCGCCCGAAAAGTTCAAGGCTTTCCGCGAAGCCCATCCCGATCACATCGCGCTGACCTACATCAACTGCTCGACCGAGGTGAAAGCCCTGTCGGACGTGATCGTGACCTCATCCAGCGCGGAGACGATCCTGGCGCAGATCCCGGCCGACCAGAAGATCATCTTCGGTCCTGACCGGCATCTGGGCGGCTACCTC
>JAYRDH010000036.1:0-29924 GCA_041909515.1 Novosphingobium sp.
CTCCCCCGCCCGGCCACCCACAGCACACAATTTCGTCGGGTGCCGGGCGGGGGAGCGGGCCGGTGCCGCACTTTCGAAAGGTCAGTTTCAGAACGCAACAGGGCGCCATGCCTCAGCATGACGCCCTGCCGGTCCCCTCTCGCCAGGGTAATGGGTTCAGCCGATCAGCTTGCGCGCGGCCCGTTCCAGCAGCGGCACGTCGTCAGGCACTTCGCCGACCAGCACCACACTGCCATCGGGCATCCGGCGGGCGATCAGCAGGGTAAATTCGCTGCCTTCGGGCGCGATGTCGGAAAAGCTTTGTGGCTCGATCTGGCGCAGCTTGCGGGCCAGCGCCTCACGCGGGGTTTCGCGCACGGCGGCCTGCTTGCCGCTCTCCTCGCGCTTCAGCCGGCGTTCCTCGTTGACCACGCCCTTCAGGCCGCCCGGCGCTTCGGACAGGAAGCGCGAGAGCGTGCCGCGCGGCAGGCCGATGCGATGCGCGTGGCTGAGCGCCGAAGCGTATTCGGTCAGGCGCGTCTTGTCATAATCCGCCCCGAACACCAGCTTCACCACCGGCGTCATCGGCGCGCGATCCTGCACGGTCAGGCCCGATTCGGTTACCAGTTCATCGAACTGCGCCGGCGCTTCGACCGCCGCCAGCGAAAAATCATAGGCCCGGCCGATCGCGGCATAGAGCGTGCTGCGGGTACGGTCCTCTGACCCGCGCGCGACTTCGGCCAGTTCGCGGGCCGAGGCCAGCCAGTCGGCCAGCTCCATGTCCGCCGCGTCCGCCTCGGGCATGGCTTCGGTCAGGATCAGCCCGTCATCTTCCAGCGGGAAGCCCGGCATGGCCAGGTCATCGCTGCCAAAGGCGGGCGACGGCAGGCTCAGCCCGCCCGGCACGGATGGCGCAAAGTCGGCCAGGTCCAGGATGTCGTCGCCATCGTCCCAATCGCCATCGCCCCAACCGTCAGCGCCGCGGACCGCGCTCAGATCGGCCGGACCATCGGCCCAGTCGGTCAGCGCATCGGGCGAACGGTGCGATTGCGGTTCCAGCGCCTGATCAATTTCCTGCAGCAGTGCTTCGGTGGTCCGCTGGTCGGCCAGTTCCTTCCAGTTGATCACGCCATAGATGAAATCGATGGTGTCATCGTCACTGGAGAACGGCAGCAGGATGCCGCGATAGAGAATCGTCGATTCACGCTGGTTGACGAATTCCGCCTCGAACCCGATCGGCGCCTGGTTGGCGATGATCTGCATGTAATGGTCGGTAATGCGCGACAGCAGTGAACGGCTGGGAACATCGTCGAGGGTCTGAATATCCCCATCGGTCCCGCATTCCAGCGCCAGCTTCTCACCCAGGTAAGGGATCGATGGATTCTCGATCCCCCCGGTGAAGTCCAGCAGCACGCTGTAAGGCCCGAAATCCGGCAGTGCGGCGGGATCGAGATCCTCGATCGAGGGGAAGTTGCGGTTGTCGAGCAGACTGGCCCAGTGGTTATAGGCACGCACCTGCATGCGGCGTTCGTCCTGCCCAACCGGGCTGGGCGGCACGTCGTTGCCGTCGTCGTCATCGGCGTAATCGTATGTCGGCGCGTCATCCGCGCCGCGATCCATGAAGCTGCCCCGATACGTGTCCATGTGGCTTTCCCCGCCAAGTCCCTGTGTCAGGCACCCTTTTGGCGCGACATGGTAAACGAACCGTTAAGTTGCGCCGACGCGGAAGAAATCACGAAAAAATGACGTCATGCCTCAAACCCGCCCCTCCTCGCGCGCGGGCATCGGGGCCAGCCAGCGCATCACCGGCAGGCTGAGCGCCAGCAGCGCGGCCGCGCCGTGGATCGCGGTCGGCACGCCGGTCAGGTCGGCCACCAGCCCCAGCGCATAGGCGCCCAGCGCCAGCCCGCCGAATGTGACCGCCTGATAGATCGCCAGGCAGCGCCCCAGAATCGCCTCTGGCGAGCGCAGCTGCATGGCCACGTTGAGCGTCGTGAACGTCGCCACCCACGCCCCGCCTGCGACCAGTGCGCTGGCCAGCATGGGCGGCAGGGTGGTGGCATTGGCAATCGGCAGCATCATCGCCGCGAACACCAGCGCGGCAATGCTGACCACCGCTTCGCTGCCCAGCCGCCGCCGCGCGGGCGCGATCCACAGCGCGGTCAGGATCGAACCGACCCCGAACGCCCCCAGCAGCAGGCCATAGTCAACCTCGCTGCCGTGGATCCGTTCCCGCACGACCACCGGCAGCAGCGCGTGGAACCCCGCCGCCCCCAGGCCGAAAGTCATACCCCGCAGCAGGATTCGCCGCACCGGGCTGGACCCGGCGCAAAACGCGATGCCGGTGCGGATCGCGGCGAACATCGGCTGGCGTTGCGGTGCAGGTGCCTCTGGCCGCCAGCGCAGCAGCACCACGATCAGCGCCAGATAGGACAGCGCGTTGAGCGCAAAGGCATGGGCCGGGCTGGTCAGCGCGATCAGCAATCCGCCCAATGCCGGGCCGACGCTGCGCGCCAGATTGAACGCAATCGTGTTGATCGAGATCGCCTGCGGCAGATCGCCCGGCCCCACCTGCAACCGGACCGAGGCCTGCCAGGCCGGGCCGTTAAGCGCGGTGCCCGCCCCGACCGTCAGGGTGAATGCCAGCAAGGTCAGCGGGCCAATCGCCCCCGCCCAGGTCATCAGCGCCAGCGCGGCCGATGCGACCAGCATGATGCCCTGCGCGGCCAGCATCACCTTGCGCCGGTCGTGGTTGTCGGCAATCGCGCCGGCAAAGACCGCCAGCAGCAGGATCGGGATCGTCGTGCTGGCCTGGACCAGCGCGATCAGCTGGTGTGAATGCGTCAGGTCGGTCATCAGCCAGGCCGCGCCGGTCGATTGCACCATCGACCCCAGGTTGGAGGCCAGGTTGGCAGTCCACAGCGCGCGGAACGCCGGAAACCGGAACGGCGCCAGCGCCCGGCCCGGCGTGATCAGCCCGCCCACCGGTGACGGCCTCCCATCACTCACAGCAGATAGCGCATCTTCGCCTGCTGCACGACATCGCCGCCGGTCACGTCAAACGCGGCCTTGGCAAACTTTGGTGGGCCAAAGCTGACCGGGGCGTTGCGCGAAAAGCCATAGCCTTCCTTCGGCATCATGATCGCCATGTCCATCTTGCGGTTGCCGTTTTCGTCATGGATCAGCGAAATCGCATAGCGCCCCGCCGGAACGTGGCCGAAATCGATTCGCACGCTGGCACTGGCCGGAACGACCGCGGTGCGGGCCGTCGGGTCCTTGCTGCAATCGGGAAAAGCCTTGGGGTGGGCAGTGAGACAGGCCAGCACCTGCCCCTTGGCATTGCGCAGACCCGTTACTTCCATGCTGACGTTACCGCCCGCCGCAGCCGGCGGGGTGGCAGCCAGCAGGACCGGCGCGACAATCAGAGCCGCGACAGCCCGCGATCCGTGCCGCACAGCCGATCCCAGACGCGGAAATAGAGTCCGTAATTGCATAAATAGCTTTCGTGATGCCGCTGGTGATGGCTGGCGGTTATCAGCCAGTTCCCCAACCGCGAATGAACCAGCCAGCGCGGGAACAGTTCCCAGCCCATGTGATTGGTGACGCCCATCAGCGTCATGATCGCCAGCACCAGCCCCAGCACGCCAATGTGCACCGGCACGACAAACACCAGCGCCGGGATGACCACGGCGCCGGTCACGGCCTCGATCGGGTGAAAGCTCATCGCCGCCCAGGCCGTGGGCGGCTTGCTGGCATGGTGGACCGCATGGGCCAGCCGGAACACGCGCGGACGGTGCATCCAGCGATGGGTCCAGTAAAACCAGGTATCGTGCAGGAACAGATAGACCAGCAACGAAACCGGCAGCCACCAGACGGGGTAGGCCGACGGATCAGTATAGATCAGCGTCCAGCCGTGCTGCTGCCAGCCCCACGCGACCAGCCCCGCCGGCGCGCCGTAAATCCCGGCAGAGGCCAGCGACCAGCCCAGTTCCTTGCGGATCTGCCGGTCCAGCCCCCGGTAAAGCCCAGGCCGCACGCGCCGGGTCGCCCAGGCAAACGCCCCGGACGTAACCAGATAGCGCACGGCCACGATGACGGTCATCACCAGCGCGGAAAGGGCGGCGGCGGTCCAGCCGGGATGGTCGGTTGAAAGCATGGCAGGCTTATGCCCACGCTCCCGCCACTGGTGCAAGCGGCAGCGTGGGCCTTAAGGCAGGAGTCGGATCAGCTGGCGCGGGTTACCGGGCCGCGATTGCCGCCATGGCCGCGCGGGCGGCGGTCGCCCTGCGGACGGCGATCCCCGCCACTGCGTTCGCCTTGCGGACGATCGCCACGCGGACGATCGCCATAGGGACGATCCCCCTGCGGACGGCGCTCACCCTGCGGGCGGTCGCCGCGCGGACGGTCACTGGCAGGACGGGTGGACGCCGGGCGCGTGGCTTCCACGGCGCCGCGCGCTTCATTGCCCAGCGGGTTGAACACCGGGCCGCGCTGCGGCGCAGCCGGACGCTCACCGCGATAGGTTTCGCGGGCATGGGCATCGCGCGACTTGCCGTCACGCGCCTGTCCGCCGCGGCTGACGTTGTTGTTGCGGCCACCACCGCTGCGGCCACCGGGACCACCACGCGCCGCCGGACCACCGCGCCCGCGCGCATCGCGCGCTTCGCGGCGGGCATCCTGCTCTGCCTCGGCCGGCTTGCGCACCGGCAGCGGCAGGCGGGCGGCGTCCTGCTGGAAGTTTTCCGGCAGCGGCATCGGGTCCAGCTTTACCCCGGTCAGGCGCTCGATGTCGCGCAGGTATGGTTTTTCGTCCGGCGCGCAAAAGCTCAACGCGATGCCATCCGCCCCGGCGCGCGCGGTGCGGCCGATGCGGTGGACGTACTGCTCTGGCACGTTGGGCAGTTCATAGTTGAACACGTGGCTGACGCCGGTCACGTCGATCCCGCGCGCGGCGATGTCGGTCGCCACCAGCACCGGGATGCTGCCCTTGCGGAAGCCCAGCAGCGCGGCGGTACGCTGCGCCTGGCTCTTGTTGCCGTGGATCGCGGCGGCGTTGACCCCGGCGCTCGCCAGATGGCGCACCACGCGGTCGGCGCCGTGCTTGGTGCGGGTGAACACCAGTGCGCGATCGATGGCGTTCGGGCCTTCGCTCTCGGCCAGCCCGGCCTTCAGCCGCAGCGTCAGCAGCGCCTGCTTTTCGGACTGGTTGATGAACGTGACCCACTGCTCGACGCGCTCGGCGGTGCTCGCCTGCGGCGTCACTTCGACGCGCACCGGGTTGCTGATGAACTGCTTGCCCAGATCCGCGATCGCCTTGGGCATCGTCGCGCTGAAGAACAGGCTCTGACGGTCCTTCGGCAGCAGGTTCGCGACGCGCTTCAGCGGCACGATGAAGCCCAGGTCCATCATCTGGTCGGCTTCATCCAGCACGAAGATTTCGACATGGCGCAGCGTCAGCGCGCGCTGGTCGATCAGATCGAGCAGGCGGCCCGGCGTCGCCACCAGAATATCGCAGCCCGGCACCAGCGCGCGGGCCTGCTTGCCCACGGGGATGCCGCCGAACACGCACTGCACCGACAGGTTAAGGTACTTGGCATAGCCGCGCATGTTGTCCGCAATCTGAGCGGCCAGTTCGCGCGTGGGGGACAGTACCAGCATCCGGCACGCGGCGCTGTTGCGCGCCTTGGGATTGGCGGCCAGGCGGTGGAGCGACGGCAGCGAGAACGCGGCGGTCTTGCCTGTGCCGGTCTGGGCAATGCCCAGCAGGTCGCGGCCCTGCAGCAGCGCGGGGATGGCCTGGGTCTGGATCGGGGTGGGATCGGTATAACCCTTGGTTTCAAGCGCACGCAACAGCGGCTCGGCCAGGCCAAGGTCGGAAAAATAGGACATGGAATTCTCTCAATATGAAGCGGCGCGCACGGGGTTTGAACCCGCAACGCGAAGCAAGTGTCGTTCGATGCGACCCTGCGTGAAAAAGGCGGCTTCAGGCGATAACGGCGACCGTAAGTCCGGGCAGGTCTGGCGTCAAAACGCTGACCTCACGCTGCCGGGACTGCACGGGAGACTTGCTCCGCGCGCCGATTGCTGAGGCTTCATATAAGCATTGGTCGCAATAAAGCAAGATAATTACGGAATCCGGCAAACAGTCCCGTTGGGACTTGCGGAATACTGCCGAATCTGGTTGCCCTGATGGCATGCATCAGCCGCCTTCCCCCTGCGACGGAACCTGCCGGATCGACCCGGTGCTGCAATGGTGCCAGGGCTGCAAGCGCACGCTGAATGAAATCGCCGACTGGCCAATCCTGAAACCCCGCGAAAAGCGCGCGATCCTGAACCAGTTGGAGCAGCGCAAGGGCTAAACCCGCTGATCCCACGCCGACAGGCGCGGATCCAGCAAGGCCAGATGCCGCCGCAGTGACGCGCGTGCCAGTCGCTCCACCTCAACCTTGCGGCGCGCGGCGGCCAGCGGCACGGTCGCGGCCGGGCGCAGGATTTCGGCGTCATAGCCATCCGCCACGATCAGCCCGCACCGCTCCGGCAGGAAACTCGCGTCCTCCATGCAGGCCCGGTCCAGGTGCGGGGCCAGCCCCCAATAGAACCGATCGCAGTGCTCCAGGTAATCGGTCCACTTGCCGTCGCCCAGCAAGTCCGCCCGGCTGACCTTGATTTCCACGATCACCAGCTGCCCCTTGGCATCGATCCCCATCAGGTCCGCCCGCCGCCCGTTGCGCAGCGGCATTTCGGGCAGGCACCAGATATCGTTGCGGGCAAACAGCCGGCTGATCCCGCGCGCAACGGCCTGCGCCTCACGCGTGAATTCGTCAGCGGGAATCGGAAGCGGCTCGGCCATCGCCCAGCCTTAGGAACATATCAGGAACTACGCAAGCCCCTGGGCAAGCCCCTGGCGCTTACATGAAGCGGCGCGTTGGTGCCGAATCCGCTGGCGGCGACAGCGCCAGCAAGGCGGCCCGCGCCGCGTGAAATTCCTGCCACAGCGCCAGCGCGGCCGAAGCGGGACTGATCCCGCGGGCATGAACAGCCAGCAGCGCCGCCATGCCCGGCTCCATGATCGCAGCCAGATCCTCGATCCCCTGCTCCGCCATGTCGCGCCGCCATCCCCCGGCATCGCGCATCACCGCCGGAAAATTGCGCACATCCGCACGCATCGGCTCAGCCGCAACGCCCGCCAGCATCGCCACGACCCCCGCCGCATCGTGCAGCGCCGACCATTTCATGCTCATCGCGCTGGCCGAAGCCTGCCCAAACTCTGCCCGGCCAGACCCCGGCAACGCCCCGCCCATCACAGGACCGGAACCAGAAGAAGACGAGCCAAAGTTGGTAGGTGCGTTCATGCCAGCAGGCATAACCCGCCCGTGCTTGCCAAATCCCTAACCCCGCCCCGGATGATAAAAGGCACCCAGCGATAAAAGACACTGGCGCACCGCGATCCACACTGCTAACCGCCTCCTCCATCGCGCACCCGTAGCTCAGCTGGATAGAGCGCTGCCCTCCGAAGGCAGAGGTCACAGGTTCGAATCCTGTCGGGTGCGCCAATCCTGCAAGCTGAGCCTTTCTCTGGATCGTATGGATCCAAAGAACAGCATGCGTGCGGCGACGAGCCGCGCCGTTCATACATTCAAGGTTTCAGGGGATACCCAGACACAGGGTAATGGTGCCGCTTACAGGATTCGAACCTGTGACCCCATCATTACGAATGATGTGCTCTACCAACTGAGCTAAAGCGGCGCTCCGGTCGGGCGTTTAGCCGGGGGTTTGGTCCGGGGCAACGCTGTCGACCGAATTTTTTGGAGGCCCGAGCCGGAATCGAACCGGCGTAAACGGATTTGCAGTCCGGTGCGTAACCACTCCGCCATCGGGCCTCACCCACGGTTGCCCGCAGGAACGGCGCCCCTAGCCGAGGTCGGCGGGCGGTGCAACTCGATTCATGCAGGGTATGCATCGATCCGGGAAAAGGCCAGCGTTCGGCGGATCGGGTCGGCGGCGTCCAGGCGCACCTGAACCGGCGTGCCGGGAACGACGCCACTGGCCGGCGTGCGTGCGACGACCGGCAGATCGCACAACTGGATGCGCGCGCCCGTTTCGCCCAGGTCCGTGACAACGGCGGAAAACTGCTCCCCCTCGCGGCCAACGAGCATAGCGGTTTCGGCAAGGTCGATCACGGCGCGCTCGACCTGTCCGGCGCGGGCATCAGCCTTGCCCATAACGGCAGGCAGGCGCGCGAAAGCGGCGCTGACCGCAGCCGGCACACTTTGCCCGTTCGCCACCGCCAGCGCGGCGCGGATGACGTAGCGATCGGCCAGGCGCCGCAGCGGAGCGGTGGCATGCGCGTAGGTCGCAGCCATCGCCGCGTGCCAGGGGACCACGCCGGATTGCCACGGTTCATAGCTGGCCCCCTGCCCTGCCCGGCGGATCGCCAGCATGAAGGCCGCATCGCGCGGAGCGGCGGGATCGAGCGTCCGTTCAAACCGTTCCAGCGACACGTCATCTGCCCAATGCAGGGCGAAGGCGCGCGCGGTTTGCCGCAGGCGCGCGACCGCGAAGGCGTCGGGCGCGGCCATGACCCGGAACAGGCCGGTGCCGTGGCTGTGCAGCAGGTCCGCGACCGCCATGTTGGTCGCCAGCGACAGCGCCGCATTCCGCGTTTCAGAGGGCAGCATCGGCCGGAAACGCAAGGCATAGCGGCCAGCGGCGGTGCGCTCCACCTCCTGCTCTGGTGGATCGACGCGGGCCGCACCGCGCCGTTCTTCGGCGGCGGCGATGCGCGCGGTCAGCTCGGCAAAGCCCGGCGGCAGATCTTCGTCACGGACCGAATCATAAGCCAGCTTGGCGCGGCTGCGGATGATCGCCCGCGTGATGGCATCGATCCGCACCGCACCGTCGGGGGCAACACGTGTGGTAAACACCACGGCCGGACGGGGGCCATCGGGCAGCAGGCTGGCCGCCCCTTCGGCCAGGACGGGCGGATAGAGGCCCGCCTTGCCATCGGGCAGATAGGTCGTCACCCCACGCCGCCAGGCTTCGCGGTCGACCGGATCGTCATCGGTAACGAACCACGCGACGTCGGCAATGGCATAGTGCAGCAGGAAGTCCGCGCCAGACCGCTCGATCGCGAAAGCCTGATCGAGGTCGGTCGCGCTGGCGGGGTCGAGCGTGACGAAATTTCGCCCCGTCCAGTCGGCATGATCCGTCGGCCCGCGCCGCGCCGCCAGATCGGCCGCTGCCAGCACGTCGGGCGGGAAACTCTCCGGCACGCGGAACTGGGCGCGGATTGCCGCAAGTCCTTCGCCCAGCAGGCGATCCGGATCACGAATGGCTCTCATCTTCCCTGCGCTAAACCGCCGGTGCCGACTTGCCAAGCGATGCTGCAATGGGCGAGATAGGAGCGCAGCGGCATTGACGCCGCCCCCAACCCTTTTGTATGCATCGCTTACAAAATCCCACACTCGATGTGGAGAGGAGCATTTCGGACATGAAGACCCGCGCCGCCGTTGCCTTTGCGCCCAAGACCCCGCTGGAAATCGTCGAGCTGGACCTGGAAGGTCCGAAGGCCGGCGAAGTGCTGGTGGAGATCATGGCGACCGGCATCTGCCATACCGATGCCTACACGCTGGACGGGTTCGATTCGGAAGGGATCTTCCCCAGCGTGCTGGGCCACGAAGGCGCCGGGATCGTGCGCGAAGTGGGCGCGGGCGTGACCAGCGTGAAGCCGGGCGATCACGTGATCCCGCTCTACACGCCGGAATGCCGCCAGTGTAAGTCGTGCCTGTCGGGCAAGACCAACCTGTGCACCGCGATCCGCGCCACGCAGGGCAAGGGGCTGATGCCGGACGGGACCAGCCGGTTCAGCTATAAGGGCCAGACCATCTTTCACTACATGGGCTGCTCAACCTTCTCGAACTTCACCGTGCTGCCGGAAATCGCGGTGGCGAAGATTCGCGAGGACGCGCCGTTCCAGACCAGCTGCTACATCGGTTGCGGCGTGACCACGGGCGTTGGCGCGGTGATCAATACTGCCAAGGTCCAGGTGGGCGACAACGTGGTGGTGTTCGGCCTCGGCGGGATTGGCCTCAACGTGATTCAGGGCGCGCGGCTGGCCGGGGCGAACAAGATCATCGGCGTCGACATCAACCCGGACCGCGAGGAATGGGGCCGCAAGTTCGGGATGACCGACTTCCTCAATTCCAAAGGGATGAGCCGCGAGGACGTGGTGGCGATGATCGTCGCGATGACCGATGGCGGCGCGGACTATACCTTTGACGCCACCGGCAACACCGAAGTCATGCGCACGGCGCTGGAGGCCTGCCACCGCGGCTGGGGCACCAGCATCATCATCGGCGTGGCGGAAGCGGGCAAGGAAATCTCCACCCGTCCGTTCCAGCTGGTCACGGGCCGCAACTGGCGCGGCACGGCGTTCGGCGGTGCCAAGGGCCGCACCGACGTGCCCAAGATCGTCGATATGTACATGACCGGCAAGATCGAGATCGATCCGATGATCACCCACGTCATGGGGTTGGAAGAAATCAACACGGCGTTCGACCTGATGCACGCGGGCAAATCGATCCGCAGTGTCGTGGTTTTCTGAACTTTTTGAAGCACATTCAACGGGAGAGAAGCAATGTTTACCCATATCATGGTTGGCACCAACGACCCGGCCAAGGCCAAGCAGTTCTACGACGCGGCGCTGGGCGCGCTGGGCGTGGCGCCGGGCGGCGAATTCAACGGCCGCGTGTTCTATAGCGGCGCGGGCGGCAACTTTGGCGTCGGCACGCCTGCCAATGGCGATGCGGCGACTTTTGCCAACGGCGGGACCATCGGGTTCGTCGCGGCGGACAAGGATCAAGTCGATGCCTGGCACGCCGCTGGTCTGGCCCAGGGCGGCACCTGCGAAGGTGAGCCGGGTCCGCGTCCGGGCGCTCCGGGCAATGCTTACGGCGCATATCTGCGCGATCCGGACGGCAACAAGATCTGCGCGTTCTGCCAGCTTCCGGGCTGAGGACGCATAACGGACATGGAGCAGGTCAGCACCAATCGCAGCCACGGCGGCACTCAGGGCGTTTACACGCACCAGAGCGCGGCCACCGGCACGCCGATGACCTTTTCGGTCTTCGTGCCGGATCACGAACCCGGCACGAAATTGCCGGTGCTGTGGTATCTGTCGGGACTGACCTGCACCCATGCCAACGTCACCGAAAAGGGCGAATACCGCGCGGCCTGTGCCAAGGCGGGCGTGATCTTCATCGCCCCCGATACGTCCCCGCGCGGGGATGATGTGCCGGATGACGCGGGCTATGACTTCGGCAAGGGCGCGGGGTTCTACGTCGACGCGACGCAGGAGCCGTGGGCCGCGAATTTCCGGATGCGCAGCTATATCGAGCAGGAACTGTCCGCGCTGGTGGCAGAGCATTTCCCGGTCGACATGGACCGACAGGGGATCACCGGGCATTCGATGGGCGGCCACGGCGCGCTGACCATCGGCCTTCGGAACCCGGACCGCTTCCGCTCGGTCAGTGCGTTTTCGCCGATCGTCAGCCCGCTAAACTGCCCGTGGGGCGACAAGGCGCTGACCGGCTATCTCGGCCCGGACAAGGCGGCATGGCGCGAATACGATGCCTGCGCGCTGATCGAGGATGGCGCGCGCCTGCCCGCCCTGCTGGTCGACCAGGGTGAGAGCGACAATTTCCTGCACGAGCAGCTGAAAACCGGCCTGCTGGTGCTGGCCTGCCGCAAGGCGGGTATCCCGGCAACGATCCGGATGCAGCCGGGTTACGACCATTCGTACTACTTCATTTCCAGCTTCATGACCGACCATGTCGCCTGGCATGCGGAGCGGCTGAAGGCATGACCGATGCTGCGCGCCTGACCGCCATCATAGCGGACCACGCGCACCGCGAAGGGCCGCTGCTGCCGATCCTGCACGATTGCCAGCACGCGTTCGGCTGCGTCGATGCGGCGGCGGAAGCGCAGATTGCCAAGGCGCTGAACCTGTCCCGCGCGGAAGTGCACGGCGTCGTGAGCTTCTATCACGATTTCACCCCCACCCCCGATCCGCGCCCGGCGGTTGAACTGTGCCGGGCCGAGGCCTGTCAGGCGCGCGGTGTGGAAGCGCTGGTCGCAGCGGCGACAAGCGCGGCGGGCAGCCGGGTGAACCTGAAGACCGTCTATTGCCTGGGCCTGTGCAGCGCCGGACCCGCCGCGCGGGTGGGCGATGCGCTCCACGCGCGGCTGGATGAGACGGCACTCGTCGCGCTGGTGAACGCGCAATGACCCCCTCCCCCACCAAAGTGCGGATCTCGGACGACGCGCTGGCGCTGGCCTGCGGGGCGGACGGTGTGGCGGCGGCGTTCGCGGCGGCGGGCTGCACTGTGGAGCGGGTGTCCAGCTGGGGAATGCACTGGCTGGAACCGCTGGTGGAAATGGACGGACTGGGGTTCGGCCCCGCGACGGCAGCAGATGTCCCCGCGATCCTGAATGGCACCTCGCCCAAGGCGATTGGCCGGATTGCCGATCATCCCTTCATCGCCGGGCAACAGCGGCTGACCTTCGCCCGCGCCGGACGCACCCGTCCGACCAGTTTGGCCGACTACACCGCGACCGGCGGCTGGGCTGGCCTCACCCGCGCCCGCGCGATGACGCCGCAAGCGGTGCTGGGCGAAGTCACCGCATCGGGCCTGCGCGGACGCGGCGGGGCGGGGTTCCCGGCGGGGATCAAGTGGCAGACGGTCGCCAATGCCCCCGGCAGCCGCAAATACGTGGTCTGCAACGCCGATGAAGGCGACAGCGGCACGTTTGCCGACCGGATGCTGATGGAAGGCGATCCGTTCCAGCTGATCGAGGGCATGGCGATTGCCGCCCATGCGGTCGGCGCGGGGCAAGGCTACATCTACGTCCGCAGCGAATACCCCCACGCCATCGCCAAGTTAAATGCCGCGATCGAACTGGCCGCCGAACACATCGCGCCCTTCGCCATCGAAGTGCGGGTCGGCGCGGGCGCTTATGTCTGCGGTGAGGAAACCTCGCTGCTCAATTCCATCGAAGGCAAGCGCGGCGAAGTGCGCGCCAAGCCGCCGCTGCCTGCGCTGGAAGGGCTGTTCGGTTGCCCCACGGTGGTCAACAACGTCCTGACGCTGGCGGCGATCCCGCACATCCTGTCCGAAGGCGGCGCGGCGCTCTATGCCAGCCTGGGGGTGGACCGCTCGAAAGGCACGATGCCGATCCAGCTGGCGGGTAATATCAAGCGCGGCGGACTGTATGAAACCGCGTTCGGGATCACGCTGGACGATCTGGTGAACCGCATCGGCGGCGGCACGGCATCGGGCCGGCCCGTGAAAGCGGTGCAAGTCGGCGGACCGTTGGGGGCCTATATCCCGCCCGCCCAGTTCCACCTGCCATTCGATTACGAGGCCTATACCGTGGCTGACGCGCTGATCGGTCACGGCGGGATCACCGTGTTTGACGAAAGCGCCGACATGGGGGCGATGGCTCGCTTTGCCTTTGCCTTCTGCGCGGCGGAAAGCTGCGGCAAGTGCACGCCCTGCCGGATCGGGTCCACACGGGGCGTCGAACTGATCGACCGCATCCGCAGCGGGGGCAAGGGCGCACCCGACGCCGTGGAAGCCCTCCCCCAGATGCACAACGCCCGCAAGGCTGGCCGCAGTCGCGCGGATGATCTGCAACTGCTGGCGGATCTGGCGGAAACGATGAAGTTCGGCTCGCTCTGCGCACTCGGCGGGTTCACGCCTTATCCAGTGATGAGCGCGCTGAAGCACTGGCCTGAGGATTTCTCGTGACGGGGCGCGCAAGCCTTCCTCCCCGACACGGGGAGGGGGACCACCCGCAGGGTGGTGGTGGGGCAGGCGCGAGCCGCCCCAACATTTCGGCGTTGCGCTTCCCGCGTGTGCCCCTCCACCACCTTCGGTGGTCCCCCTCCCCGTACCGGGGAGGAATGGCGGCATGATCCTCGGCGCGGTCCTTGCAGGCGGGCAATCCAGCCGCTTCGGCAGTGACAAGGCGCTTGCCCTGCTGGACGGGCAAACCCTGCTGACCCGCGCGGTCGATACGCTCGCGCAGTGGTGCGACGCGGTGGTGGTCGTGGGCCGCAGCGAAGCCCCTGCCCCTACCATCCCGGACTGGCCGCGTGCCCAGATGGGACCCTTGGGCGGGATCGCCGCCGCGCTGCGGCACGGCGCGGCAACCGGCCACAGCGAAGTGCTGACTTGCGGCGTGGATTCCGTCGGCCTGCCGGATGATCTGCCCGCGCGGCTTGCTCCCGCCCCGGCCTATCTGGCGGATCAGCCGGTCGTCGGCCTGTGGCCCGCCAGCGCGGCGGATGAGGTCGCGGCCATTCTGGACGGCACCGGCAAGCATTCCTTGCGCGCGCTCGCCGAACGGCTCGGCGCACGCGCAGTGACGCTGGAAGCCAATCCTGCCAATATCAACACGCCCGCCGATCTGGCCAATCTGGAGCATCGCGATGGGGTATGAACCGCAGGCCGATTTCGGCACGCCCGCAGTCCACTCGGACACGACTGTCACGCTGACCATCGACGGGCGGCAGGTCACCGTTCCCGCCGGAACCAGCGTGATGCGCGCGGCGGCGGAATGCGGCGGCTCGATCCCGAAGCTCTGCGCGACCGACAATGTCGCCGCGTTCGGTTCGTGCCGGATGTGCCTGGTCGAAATCGACGGGCGGCGCGGCACGCCAGCCAGCTGTACCACGCCCGCCGAAGCAAACATGGTGGTCCACACCCAGACCCCGCGGCTGGAGAAGCTGCGGCGCGGGGTGATGGAACTCTACATTTCCGACCACCCGCTCGATTGCCTGACGTGCAGCGCCAACAACGATTGCGAATTGCAGGATACCGCTGCGCAAGTGGGCCTGCGCGATGTGCGCTATGGCTATGACGGGGCCAACCACCTTGGTCTGGCACCCGATACGTCGAACCCCTATTTCGATTTCGATCCCAGCAAGTGCATCGCCTGTTCGCGCTGCGTGCGCGCCTGCGACGAAGTGCAGGGCACGCTGGCGCTGACCATTGACGGGCGCGGCTTTGCCTCCAAGGTCAGCGCGGGACAGACCGCCGACAATTTCCTCTCCAGCGAATGCGTGTCTTGCGGCGCGTGTGTGCAGGCCTGCCCGACCGCGACCTTGCAGGAGAAGGCCGTGAAGGAGATCGGCAAGCCCGAACGCGCCGTCATCACCACTTGCGCCTATTGCGGCGTCGGCTGCACCTTCCGCGCGGAGATGCGGGGCGAGCAGCTGGTGCGGATGGTGCCGTGGAAGGACGGCAAGGCCAATCGCGGCCATTCCTGCGTCAAGGGCCGGTTCGCGTGGGGCTATGCCAACCACCAGGACCGGATCACCAAGCCGATGATCCGCGACAGCATCGACGAACCCTGGCGCGAAGTCAGCTGGGAACAGGCCCTGTCCTTCACCGCCGCGCGGCTCAATGCGATCAAGGCGCAATATGGCGCGCGGGCGCTGGGCGGGATCACCTCCAGCCGCTGCACCAACGAAGAGACGTTTCTCGTCCAGAAGCTGGTCCGCTCCGGCTTCGGCTCAAACAACGTCGATACCTGCGCGCGGGTGTGCCATTCGCCCACCGGCTACGGCCTGTCCAAGACCTTTGGCACCAGCGCGGGGACGCAGGATTTCGACAGCGTGATGGACGCCGATGTCATTCTGGTGATCGGCGCGAACCCGACCGACGGCCACCCGGTCTTCGCCAGCCGCATGAAGCGCCGCTTGCGGCAGGGCGCCAAACTGATCGTGATCGACCCGCGCCGGATCGATCTTGTCCGCAGCCCCCATATCGAGGCCGCGCATCACCTGCCGCTGCAACCCGGCACCAACGTCGCCGTGCTGACCGCGATGGCGCACGTGATCGTGACCGAGGGGCTGGCGGCGGAAGACTTCATCCGCGAACGCTGCGACTGGGACGAGTATCAGGACTGGGCGCGGTTCGTATCCGACCAGCGCCATAGCCCCGAAGTGCTCGAAGCCGTCACCCGCGTGCCCGCGCATGACCTGCGCGAGGCGGCGCGGCTCTATGCCACCGGTGGCAACGGTGCGATTTACTATGGCCTTGGCGTGACCGAGCACAGCCAGGGTTCCTCCACCGTGATGGCCATCGCCAACCTCGCCATGGCCACCGGCAACGTCGGGCGGCGCGGCGTGGGGGTGAACCCCTTGCGCGGGCAAAACAACGTGCAGGGCGCGTGCGACATGGGCAGCTTCCCACACGAGTTGTCCGGCTATCGCCACATCTCCGACGCGGCGACGCGCAGCCTGTTCGAGGCGGAATGGGGCACGCCGCTGGACGCCGAACCGGGCCTGCGCATCCCCAACATGCTCGACGCGGCGGTCGATGGCACATTCCGGGCGATCTACATTCAGGGGGAGGATATTCTGCAATCCGATCCCAACACCCATCACGTCGCCGCCGGGCTGAAGGCGATGGACTGCGTGATCGTCCAAGACCTGTTCCTGAACGAAACCGCCAATTACGCGCACGTGTTCCTGCCGGGCAGCACGTTCCTGGAAAAGGACGGCACTTTCACCAACGCGGAACGCCGCATCCAGCTGGTCCGCAAGGTGATGGAACCAGCCAATGGATATGGCGACTGGGAAGTGACGCAGGAACTGGCCCGCGCGCTGGGGCTGGACTGGAACTATACCCACCCGGCCGAAATCATGGACGAGATCGCCCGCCTGACCCCCAGCTTCACCGGCGTGTCGTTCGCGCGGCTCGATGCCGAAGGCTCGCTGCAATGGCCCGTGAACGAGGCCCATCCCGATGGCAGCCCGATCATGCACGTCGATGGGTTCGTGCGCGGCAAGGGCAAGTTCATGGTGACGGACTATGTCCCCACCGACGAAAAGACCGGCCCGCGCTTTCCGCTGCTGCTGACCACGGGGCGCATTCTGTCGCAGTACAACGTCGGCGCGCAGACCCGGCGGACGGCCAACACCGTCTGGCACGCCGAAGACCTGCTGGAAATGCATCCCACCGATGCCGAAAACCGGGGCCTCAACGATGGCGACTGGGCGCGCCTGACCAGCCGCACCGGGGAAACAACCCTGCGCGTCACCGTGACCGACCGCGTGGCGCCGGGCGTGGTCTATACCACGTTCCACCACCCCGCGACGCAGGCCAACGTGGTGACGACCGAGTTTTCGGACTGGGCCACCAACTGCCCGGAATACAAGGTGACCGCAGTGCAGGTCATGCCCAGCAACGGCCCCAGCGAATGGCAGGAAAGCTATGCCAGCTGGTCCGAAAAGAGCCGCCGGATCGCAACCGAGGCCGCCGAGTGATGGATACCGCGCCGCTGATCCACATGGCCAACCAGATCGCCCGCAACCTCGCCGCGCAGGGTG
Source organism: Novosphingobium sp. (assembly GCA_041909515.1). Taxonomy (GTDB): domain Bacteria; phylum Pseudomonadota; class Alphaproteobacteria; order Sphingomonadales; family Sphingomonadaceae; genus Novosphingobium. The sequence goes on from JAYRDH010000036.1 coordinate 17,378, forward strand.
AGGCGGCGGCGATCGAGCAGACCGCGCAGCACCTGATCGCGTTCTGGGACCCGCGCATGAAAGACGGCATCCTGGCCGCCGACCCTGCTCCGCTCAGCCCCATCGCCCGCGCGGCGGTGGAGCGGCTGCGGGGATAGCCTTCAATCGCGGCGGCTGATCAGCAACCCAGCGACCATCGCCGCGCAGAACGCACCGGCCTGAACTGGCTGGATAAACAGGTCAATCAGGGCCGGACCGGGGCACAGCCCGGAAATCCCCCAGCCGAGGCCGAACAGCGCCGACCCGCCGATCAGCCGCGCGTCAATGCGCTGCTCCGCCGGTTCGCCCAGCGCATCACCGCTAAGACCCGCGCCGCGCCGCTGCGCGAGCCAGAACAACGGCGCGGCCACCAGCAGCCCCGCGCCCATCACGAACGCCAGGCTGGGATCCCACGCGCCGGTCACGTCCAGAAAGCCGATGACCTTGTCCGGGCTGGTCATGCCCGAAATGGCCAGGCCGACGCCGAACAGCAGGCCCGCCAGCAGGGCTGCCGCGCCCTTCACAGCCAGCCTCCCGCGCGGCGCACCAGCACGGTCAGCGCGGCCACCGCCATGAAGGTCAGCACTGCCGCCAGCGACCGCTTGGACAAGCGCGCCAGCCCGCAGATGCCGTGGCCGCTGGTGCAACCATTGCCCAGCCCCGTGCCGACGCCCACCAGCAGCCCCGCAACCACCAGCACCGGCAGCGAGGCCCGCTCCAGCCCGGCGGCGAGGTCCGGCCCGCCGCGCCACGCGGCCAGCAGGCCCGCCAGCACCACGCCCAGCAGGAACGCGGGACGCCAGCTCCGGTCCGGCCCGCGCAGGCCGATCCGCAGGATGCCGCTGATGCCGGCGATCTGGCCATTGCCGAGTCGCAGCACCCCGGCGGACAGGCCGATCAGCGCGCCGCCGACAATCGGCGCGATGAGGCTGGAGGGATCAAATGCCATCGTTTTAGAACTTGAACCCGGCCGACAGGCCGAACGAGGTTTCGCCCAGCGAAATATCCGCCTCGCCGCCGCCGTAGGGTGCGGGGATTGACCCCGCGCCGCGCACCGTCTGCTTCGGCGCGTGCATGACATAGCCGGTCAGCTCCACGCCCGATCCCGTGGTATAAGTCGCGCCCCCGGTCAGGTGGTGCGAGACGACGCCCGGCGCGAGGATGTTGAGCAGCGTTTCCGATCGCGGCACCGGGTTGCCCGAATGGCCATAACCGGTACGCAGCGTCCACTTGTCGCTGGCGACATAGGTCACGCCCAGCTTCCACGCGGTAATGTCGCGCCAGCCAAAGCCGGGGCCGTCTTCCGCGCCCAGCGGCGTGCCGGTGAACAGGTTGGACAGCGGATTGCCGACCGACTGGATGTCCGAATATTCGATCCGCTTGACGTCGGCAGCAATGGTCAGCGCCGCCGACGGCTTCACCGCGATGCCCATGCCATAGGACGCGGGGACGTCGAACCCGCCGCCTTGCGCGAACAGGCCGGCGTACTTGTCGAACTTGCCCGCCCAGATCTTGGACTGGTAAAACGCGCCGATGCTGACGGCATCGCTGAACTGGCCGAGATAGCCCACCCGCACCCCGCCACCGGCGGACCAGTCCGTCCCCCGGTCGGTGAAGTTGGCGGGATCGAGCGAGGCGGCGGCGAACGGCGCGATGCCGGTGGCGCGAAAGCCCTGCACGACCGCAATCGGCGAAACGCCAATGCTCTGCCCCTCGCCCAGCTTTACCGCCACCGTCGGGGTGATGAAAATCTGCTTGAGGTCGATCCCCGCCGGGCCGGTCGCGCCAAAGCTGGCGAAGGGGTTGGCCTTGTAAACGGTGTTCATCCCGCCATTGCCATAGACCGCGATGCCCACCGCCACGCTGTCCGACAACTGGCGGACATAGCCGAATTCTGGCAGGACGAACGGGTTGGCGCCGTTGCCGCTGTAGCTGCCGTTCAGCCCCGCGCCATTGCCACTGATGGTTGCGCCGCGATTGGGGACGAAGATTTCAATGCCCACGTCCAGCCGTTCGCCCAGCTCGGTCGCGGCGGCGGGATTGGCGGCAATCGACAGCGCATCCTGCGGCTGGGCAATGGCGACGCCCGCCGAGCCCTTGGCCTTGGCGCCGATGCCGTTCAGGAAATAGCCGTCGGTGGCATGGGCCGGGGTGGCTGCCAGCGCGGCCAGGGCCGGGACAAGCAGAGCGAGCGGAGTACGATTGTGGATCATGCCCCGCCCCTAGGGAGCGAGGCTTGCCAGCGTCAACGCGCCATTGCCCTGATCGGGCCTAGAAATTCTGCGGCCCGCCAAAGCCCCGGTTTCCCGGCACGGCGGGCCGACCGCAGCATTACGGGTCGATGAAATCGGCGGTGCGCTTTTCCATCTGGCTCATCACCGCCTCGATCTGGTTCTTCGTGCCCATCAGCTTTTGCTGCTCGACGCTTTCGGCCATCAGGATTTCATCGACCGAGGCGTGGAGATAGTGGTTGAACAGCCGCTTGGCCGCGCGCTGGGCATGCGGATTGCGGTTCGCGATCTCGTGCGCCAGCGCGGTGGCGCGGGCCACCGGGTTGGCATCGACGATGGTGGCAAAGCCGTAATCCAGCGCCTGCTGCCCGGTGAATTCGCGGTTGGTATAGGTCAGTTCGCGCAGCGTATCGTCGCGCACCATGCCCCGCCACAGGGCATAGCCCCCCATGTCAGGCACCAGCCCCCACTTCAGTTCCATCACCGCCATGCGCGCGGTGGGATCGACGATCCGGATGTCCGCGCCGCTGGCAATCTGCAGGCCGCCGCCAAAGCACACGCCGTGCACCGCCGCGATCACCGGGACCGGCAGCTTGCGCCACTGCATCGCCACCTGCTGGGCATGGTTGGCGCTGCCGTGGGTGCGCTCGGTCAGCGGTACGCGGTCATGCCGGCCGGTCTGGGCCATGCTGGTCAGGTCCAGCCCGGCGCAGAAGCTGCGCCCTTCGCCCGCCAGCACCACGCAGCGCAGCCCTGGCAGGTCATACAGCACCCGCCCGGCGTCCAGGATCGCGGCGAACATGTCAGGGTCCAGCGCGTTCATCTTGTCCGAACGGATCAGGCGGACTTGCGCCACCCCGTTGCCTTCCACCCGGATCGAAACGCGGTTCGCCGGCTTGACCTCGTGTTCCATGCTAATCGTCCTGCTCCCGTCAGGTTGTGAAATATTCGCGGGGAACCTTGCCGAAACCGATCCCCTCGTCCAGCGGCAAATAGCCCTTACCGCCAAACGGCGGCTCGTTTCCGGGGGGCGTGCCGGTGGCCAGGCGATAGGCCCCGTCAGGCAGCGTTTCGATCAGACCGTCCAGGCCGGCAATCCGCAACTTGGCCCGCAGGCGGCTGACGTGCACGGCCAGGCTGTTGGTTTCGGGGCGAAAGGCCAGGCGCCAGATATCCCGCAGCAGGCTGCCAACCATCACCGCTTCCCCCGGCGCATCCGCCAGCCGCCAGATCAGCGCGAATTCGCGCGGGTGCAGTCCCAGTGGACGCCCGGCGACCACCCCATCGCGCTGCAACAGGTCCAGACGGAGCGATCCCACGTGGCGAAAGCGCGGCAGCGACTGCATCGCATCGCAGATCCGCAAAGCGCGGATTTCCAGCTCTTCCAGTTCCGGCTGCGGGCCCATCGCGTCGCCAAAGCCCAGCCGCAGCAGCCGCGCACGCTCCAGCGCATCATCCACGCCCACCACCAGGGCACGGCGGCGGCGCGACAGCGCAGCACCGGACAGCGTGACCCATTCGCCAATCCGCAGGCGTTCGGGCATGGCCAGCAATGGCAGGAATTCACCCTGGGGCAGCGCGTCATGCTCCCCCAGCAGCTTCCAGCCCAACCGGCGCAGATCGCACCGTGCGGGGACCGGCCCCGCCGCAAACCACTGAAATTGCCGCAAGGCGGCCCCCGGAATCACTCTTCACCCAAGAGCAATCCGCACCACAGATCATTCCGCAGGGCAAGCGGGGAAAGCTCCGCATTGGACGGTCGGGACGGACAATCCTGCAATCGACCGCGATGCCGCGCGGCGATCAGGCCGCGCTGCTGTTCACGCCCATGCTGGTCAGATAGCGCTTGATGTTGCGCGCGGCCTGCCGCAGCCGCTGCTCGTTTTCCACCATCGCGATCCGGACAAAGCCTTCACCGTCTTCGCCATAGCCCACACCAGGGGCCACGGCGACTTCGGCATGGGTCAGCAGCTGCTTGGAAAATTCCAGGCTGCCCATCTCCTTCAACGCGGGGGGCAGCGGCGCCCAGGCGAACATCGACGCCTTGGGGCTGGGAATTTCCCACCCGGCGCGGCCAAACGCCTCCACCATGACGTCGCGGCGCTTCTGATAGAGGTTGCGGTTCGCCTCGACGATGTCCTGCGGGCCGTTCAGCGCGGCGCAAGCCGCCGCCTGGATCGGCGTGAACGCGCCATAGTCCAGATAGCTTTTCACCCGCGTCAGCGCGGCGATCAGCTGGCGGTTGCCCACCGCAAAGCCCACGCGCCAGCCGGCCATCGAATAAGTCTTCGACATCGAAGTGAATTCCACCGCCACATCCTTCGCCCCTGGCACTTCCAGGATCGAGCGGGTCGGGTTGCCGTCGTAATAGAGCTCGGAATAGGCGAGGTCCGACAGGATCCAGACCTTGTTTTCCTTCGCCCACGCGACCAGCCGCTCATAGAACGCCAGATCGACCGTTTCGGCGGTCGGGTTCGACGGATAGTTCACGATCAGGATCGACGGACGCGGCACGGTGAAGCGCATCGCCCGTTCCAGCGATTCCCAATAGCGTTCGTCCGGCGTCGTCGGCACGCTGCGGATCGTCGCTCCGGCGATGATGAACCCGAACGTGTGGATCGGATAGCTGGGGTTGGGCGCCAGCACGACATCGCCCGGTGCGGTGATCGCGGTCGCCAGGCTGGCCAGCCCTTCCTTTGACCCCATCGTCATCACGACTTCGGTTTCAGGGTCCAGTTCCACGCCAAAGCGGTTGGCGTAGTAGTTCGCCTGCGCCTTGCGGATGCCGGGAATGCCCTTCGACGCGGAATAGCCGTGGGCGTCAGGCTTTTGCGCGACTTCGCACAGCTTGTCGATCACGTGCTGCGGAGGGGGCAGATCGGGGTTGCCCATGCCCAGATCAATGATGTCCCGTCCGGCCGCTCGCGCCGCTGCCCGCATGCCGTTGACTTCGGCGATGACATAGGGCGGCAGTCGCTTCATGCGGTAGAATTCTTCGGACATTGGACCTTTCCAATCAGGGCGCGGAATTGCGCCGGATCCTTTGCTGCCTCAGCACCAGCGCCGTCAATCCCAACGGCACGCTCCACGCGACCCACGCGTCGACGGCGTAAAACAGCTCGTAATGTCGCCCTTGCGCGAAAATCGCCCACAAAGCGAGATAGACCCGGAAAAAAATCGCCCCGGTCATCGTCGCGGCCATCAAGAGCATGCAGGCGCGGTGCTGCTCGCTGCGCCCGGCCCGGATATGGTACAGCCCCAACGCCAGCAGGATCAGCCAGACCGCACCCTGCGCGGCAAAGCCCCAGGCCGACCACACCGTGACCGGCGCGACCAGCGCCACCGGAAACGCCGTCACCCCGGCCACGACCACGTCCAGCGCGGCGATCCGCGCCACCGGGCGATGCCAGCGCGGCGCCCCGCGCAGCAGGATTGCCAGCGGCACCAGCACCAGCGCCAGAGCGCCGCTGACCATGTGCAACGGGAAAGTAACCGGCAACAATTCGGCCTTTACCGCCAGTTCCTCTGGAAAGTCATCGACGTGCAGCGGAGCCAGCAAGGCCTTGTACGCGGTGGCTATTACAAATGCCGCGATAGCTGCTAAGACCACGGTGGAAAGCAACCGCGCCAACGGTTTGTCATTTCGGTCCGGATTAGTGTGGGAACTGAACATCATGGCCTTATTCCATCGCGTTGCCTGCTTGTCGATTGGCCTGCTGGGCATGGCGGTCAGCACGTCTGCCCTGGCCAATGCCCCGGCCAGCAGCCACTATTACGGGCGCTGGAGCGTGACGGACGAGCGCCCGGTCTTCACCGCGCGCGGCAAGCTGTACAAGACGATCGACATCGCGCCCTGCGGCAAGGACTTCTGCGGGGTCAGCGTGGCCGACAATGGCAAGTGCGGGCCAACCCTGTTCCGTTTTCTGGGTAAGCGCGCCCGCGATGATTCGGACGATTACCTGCGCGGGCACGGGCTGTGGGGCAAGGTGAAGAAAAACGTGGTCATCTATTCCTATACCGATGATGAAACCACGCCGATCACCCGCACGCTGGAACTGTACCTGGGCGATGGCTATGACTTTGGCGAACGATCAGCAAACATGCCCAAGTTTCACGCCAACTATCAACGCACGGCCGCTGCGATCTGCAAGGCCAGATGACCAGGGGGCTGGCGTGATTGTCACGCCGCTGCCATGATCACCCTCTAATTCAAGAATGCCCTGACGGAGTGCCGAATGCCTGACCAGTCCAGCCCGTTCGACAACCCCGCCGACGCCTTTGCCCAGCTGTTGAAAGGACCGCAGCAGATCTTCGCACAGTTGCTGCCGGGGGCGGCGGCTGCGGGCGAGGACGAGGCAGTGGGCGATGCCGCGCAGTGGGCCGACAACGCCCAGCGACTCCAGTCGCTGTGGCTGGATTTCCAGGCCCAGCAAGCCGCCGCCGCCGCGGACAAGCTGCCGGGCCTGCTGGGCGAACCCGGCAACTGGCTGACCATGATGCAGGGCTGGATGCAGGCCTTGCCGCTGGCCAATCCCGACGCGCAGACGCGGATGTGGGAAGACAGCCTGAAGCTGTGGGAAGGCGTGCTGGGCCAGTATGGCATCGGTCCCAAGGCTGCGGCCAAGGGTGAAGGCGGGCCGGACCTGCCGCGCAAGGACCGCCGCTTTGCCGACCCCAAGTGGCGCGAACAGCCATTCTTCGCGCTGGTCCACCAGACGTACCTGATGCTGGCCGAACAGGTCATGGCAATGGCCGATGCGGTCGACACGGGCGATCCGGTGCGCAAGGAGCAGCTGAAGTTTGCCGCCCGCACGCTGGTCGAAGCGCTCAGCCCGGCGCATTTCCCGCTGACCAATCCGCTGGTGGTGGAAAAGACGCTGGCCACCCATGGCGAGAATCTGGTCAAGGGGATGGAGCATCTGCTGGCCGATTTGAAGCGCGGTCAGCTGACCCATGTCGATCCGCAGGCCTTCCGGCTGGGTGAAAATATCGCGGTGACGCCCGGCAAGGTCGTCCACCAGACGCCGCTGTATCAGCTGGTGCAGTACAGCCCGGCCACGCCGAATGTGCTGGAAGTGCCGCTGGTGATCTTTCCGCCATGGATCAACCGGTTCTACATCCTCGACCTGTCGCCGCAGAAAAGCTTCATCAAGTGGGCGACCGAGCAGGGCATCACCGTGTTCGTGGTGTCGTGGAAATCGGCCGACGACAGCATGGCCGACATCGTCTGGGACGATTACATCCGCGCCCAGATCGACGCGATCGACACCGTCCGCGCGCGGCTGGGCGTACCGAGCGTCCATGCCATCGGCTATTGCGTAGCCGGGACCACCCTGGCCGCGACGCTGGCCGTGCTGGCCCGCCGGGGTGAGGCTGACAAGGTGAAGAGCGCAACTTTCTTTACCGCGCAGGTCGATTTCGAAAAGTGCGGCGAACTGAAAGTCTTCATTGACGACAAGCAGTTCGATACGCTGGAAAAGCTGTCGGCCGAGCATGGCTATCTGGACGGGCGCTATATGGCGGCCACGTTCAACCTGCTGCGCGGGAACGACCTGATCTGGAACTACGTGGTCAACAACTACCTGCTGGGGAACGATTACCCGGCGTTCGACTTGCTGCACTGGAACGGCGACGTCACCAACCTGCCGGCGAAGTGGCATCAAAGCTACTTGCGCGACCTGTACCGCGACAACAAGCTGGTGATCCCCGATGCGCTGAGCGCGGACGGCACGCCGATCGACCTGACCCGCATCCAGACCCCCGCCTATATCCAGGCCGGCCGTGAGGATCACATCGCCCCAGCCGCCAGCGTGTTCCGCCTGACCCGGCACTTGCGCGGCGACAAGCTGTTCCTGCTGGCGGGATCGGGCCACATCGCCGGGGTGGTCAACCCGCCGGCGGCGAAGAAGTACCAGTACTGGACCAATCCCCAGCCCTGCGACACGCTGGAGGAGTTCATCGCCGGGGCAACCGAGACGCCGGGCAGCTGGTGGCCGCACTGGCTGGCCTGGCTGCGCACACAGGACAGCGCCGAAGTGCCTGCCAAGGGCAAGCGCGTGCCTGGCGGGCGCGGTGACAAGGTGCTGGAAGACGCCCCCGGCAGTTATGTGAAGGCCCGTTAGTCCGCGGATTTCCAGCAGGTTGCAGCATCTTTGCTGCACTGCACAAAAACCGTCTTGACTTCGCAGTTGCACAACCTATTTTGTGCAATGCAACATAACCCGTGCCGACGGTCGGTGCGGGCGCTGCGAAGGAACGCTTGCGATGGCTGACGCCACCGACACCAAGACCGCCGGAACCAAGATGGACCAGGCCATCGCCGAAGTGACCGCCAAGGCCGAAGCGCCGGTGGCTGCACCGGTCGATGCCGCCGCCGTTGAAGCTGCGCCGGTTGCCGTGAAGGCCCAGCCCGCAAAGGCCGCCCCCGCCGCCAGAACTGTCCGCGCCCCCAAGGCACCGGCAGCTGCGACGAAGCCGGCCACCGCTACCAAGGCAAAGGCAGCCGTCAAGCAGGCTGCCGCAAAGAAAGCCGCGCCGAAGAAGCCGGCGAAAACCACCAGCGTGAAGCCGGCTGCGCCCCGCGCGGCCAAGCCCTCCACCGTTTCGCAGATCAAGGATACCATCATGAGCAAGACCCAGACCACCGCCCAGGATTTCACCGCCAAGGTGAAGGACGCCATGACCGACGCCCAGGACCGCGCCAAGGCCGCTTTCGAGAAGAGCACCGCCCTGTTCAGCGAAGCCGGCGAATTCACCAAGGGTAACGTCGAAGCCGTTGTCGAATCCGGCAAGATCCTCGCCACCGGCCTGCAGGGCATGGGCAAGGATTATGTCACCGAAACCAAGTCGGCTTTCGAAACCATGACCGCCGACGTCAAGGAACTGGCTGCGGTCAAGTCGCCCGCCGACTTCTTCAAGCTGCAGGGTGAAATCCTGCGCCGCAACTTCGACGCGGTTGTAGCCGCCGGTTCGAAGACGTCGGAAGCGATGGTCAAGCTGACCAACGAATCCTTCGCACCGATTTCGAACCGCGTCAGCATCGCGATCGAAAAGGTCAAGAAGGCCGCCTGAGCGCGGACCTCTCCTCGCGGGTCCGGCACTCCCTCTCCCTAGCCGGCCCCGCGAGTCCCCATAACGGGCCGGACAGTCAGCAGACTGTCCGGCCCGTTTGGTATTTCGCAACCCTTGACAGGCATGGCAGCGCATCCGGGGTTGTAACCGGCCCCCTCATTGCGATATTTTGACACGATGCAGCTTATTCAGCCCCCCCTGCCCCGCCCGATCCGCGCCGCCGAGGATTCCGATGGCGATTCCGGCACTGGCGGTCAGGGCCAGATCGGCATCGCCACCAAGACCCGCGCCAAACCGAAAAAGCCCAGCCAGTTCAAAGTGCTGCTACTGAATGACGATTACACCCCGATGGAATTCGTGGTGATGGTACTGAAGCGGTTCTTCCACATGGACCTGGAACAGGCGACGCGGGTGATGCTGCACGTCCACCAGAAGGGCGTCGGCGTCTGCGGCATCTTCCCCTATGAAATCGCCGAGACCAAGGTGAACCAGGTGATGGACTTCGCCCGCCAGAACCAGCACCCGCTGCAATGCACGCTGGAAAAGGCGTAAGCGGGCGCCAAGCCTGAGCCCTACGCCACCGCAGTCCCGAACAGGCTGCCGATTGCGTAAGTGGCGGCCATCGCCAGCACGCCCCAGAACGCCACGCGCAGCACGCCCTTGACGACAGGTGCGCCGCCCACCGCCGCGCCGACGCCGCCCAGCAGCATCAGGAACAACAACGCCGCGACCGAAACGCCCAGCGCCAGTTGCCCCAGCGGCAACACCACCGCCGCGCCCAGCGGCAGGGCCGCCCCGACGGCAAAGGTCGCGGCAGACGTGATCGCGGCCTGAACGGGCCGAGCGCGGTGCATGTCACTCAGGCCCAGCTCATCGCGCGCATGGGCGCCCAGCGCATCGTGCGCCATCAGCGCGTCGGATACCTGCAAGGCCAGGTCGATCGGCAGACCCCGCGCCTGATAAATCGCCGCCAGTTCCTGCCGCTCGAACAGGGGATCGCTGGCCAGTTCGGCGCGTTCCCGCGCCAGGTCGGCCGCTTCGGTATCGGCCTGGCTGGCGACGGAAACGTATTCCCCCGCCGCCATCGACATCGCGCCCGCGACCAGCCCGGCCACCCCCGCGATCATGATTGGCCCCTTGTCCGCCGCAGCGGCGGCCACCCCGACGATCAGGCTGGCGGTGGACACGATCCCGTCGTTCGCCCCCAGCACCGCCGCGCGCAGCCAGCCGATCCGTTCCACGGCATGGGTTTCGACCATCGCGGGGGCGGTTGGGGACATGGCATGGCACCTTGCTGGCTGCGGACCGGTCCAGCCTACGCCGGCAGACTTGCGATACAAGCGCGAATTGCCACTTTTACAGCGCGCCCCCCGCGTCTATGGGAGATGGCTGAACTGCGGGGGTGGCCCGCCAGAAGGTAATCGCCAAGCGTCCCCGTGAAATTCCTGCCCGCCATTGATCGGTATATCCTGCGGCTCGTGCTGATGCCGATGTTCGCGGTGTTCGTCATCGCGGCGTCGTTGCTCGTGCTCGACAAGATGCTCAAGCTGTTCGACTTCGTGGCGACCGAAGGCGGCCCGGTCAGCGTCGTGTTCCGGATGCTGGCCAACCTGCTGCCCGAATATGCCAGCCTGGCGATCCCGCTGGGGCTGCTGCTGGGCATCCTGCTGGCCTTCCGCAAGCTGGCCACGTCCAGCGAACTGGACGTGATGCGCGCGGTCGGGCTGGGCTACACGCGGCTGCTGCGCGTGCCTTACGCCATTGCGCTGGTGCTGGCCGGGGTGAACCTGGTGATCGTCGGCTACCTCCAGCCGCTGTCGCGGTACTGGTACGAACAGTTGCAGTTCGAACTGCGCTCCGGCGCGCTGGGTGCTTCGATCAAGGTCGGTGAATTCACCACCCTGCAGGACAAGATCGCCCTGCGGATCGAGGAAAGCCGCGAGGAAGGCCGCCAGCTGATGGGCATTTTCGCCCGCGTCAGCTCGCCGCGCGGACAAGTGCTGACCATTTCCGCGCGCGAAGGCCGGTTTCTGGCGCTCAAGGATTCCCCCGATACGGTGATCCTGCGCCTGACCCAGGGCCAGATCATCCAGGATGAGCCGGGGAAAAGCCCCCGTGTGCTGAGCTTTTCCAGCCACGACCTGCCGATCGACCTGCCCGCGATCGAGAAGTTCCGCCAGCGCGGCGGGATGGAGCGCGAATATATCCTGCCCGAACTGCTCCAGATCGGGTGGAGCGACCAGGTGAGCGAGGCCGCCCGCAACGAAACCCGCGCCAGCTTCAACTATCGCATGGTCGAAGTGGTGATGATGCTGTTGCTGCCACTGCTGGCCGTGGCGCTGGCAGTGCCGCCCAAGCGCTCGACCTCTGCGCTGGGGGTGTTCGTCTCGATCGTGATGGTCGTAGCCTATCACAAGGTCAACGAATACGGCCAGGCTGTCGCCGCGCTGGGCCGGGTGTCGCCCGAACTGGCGCTGTGGGGACCGTTCGTGATCTTCGCCAGCCTGATCGTGTGGATGTACTGGCGCATCGCCTATGTACCGGGCGGCCAGCCGATTGGCGCGCTGGAACGGTTTGCCGCCAATTTCAGCAAGTGGATGCGCAAGCTGGCCGCGCGGTTCGGCCGTGACCGGGCAGGAGCGGCCTGATGTTGCAATTCTTCCCCTCGCGCACGCTGACCTGGTATCTGGCCAAGCTGTTCATCGGCCGGATCCTGGCCGTGCTGCTGATGCTGGTGCTGGTGCTCCAGGCGCTCGACCTGCTCAGCGAAAGCGGCAAGATCCTGGGCGTGGCCGGCAATGACCAGTCGGACCTGTGGCACTATGCCTCGTTGCGGATTCCGCAACTGGTGGCGCGGTTCCTGCCCTATTCGGTGCTGCTGGCAACAATCATCACGCTCGCCACGCTGAACCAGAACAGCGAAGTCATCGCGATGAAGGCATCGGGCATGTCGGCGCATCAGGTGCTGGCACCACTGCTGATGACCGCCGCGCTGGTGTCCGCCATCAGCTTTGTCTTCAATGAACGCGTGGTGACCCGCAGCACCGCCGCGCTGAAAGCGTGGCAGGCGGTGGAATACAAGGCCATCCCCAAGGATCCGGCCACGCGCACCAACGTCTATTTCCGCGATGGACAGAACATCCTGGCCGCCGGTGCGGTCAGCGGCCGCGGCGCGGGGACGGTGATGGAAAACGTCACCTGGTATCGCCGCGACGCGAACGGGATGG
>JAYRDH010000037.1:0-28097 GCA_041909515.1 Novosphingobium sp.
GTTGCACCCCGGGCCCGCCCCCCCGCCCGCCCACCCACCGCAATTGAACACTAGGGGTGGCCGGGGGGGGGCGCGGGCCGGTGCCGCAAGCCAATCGCGGATGCGATTGGCGCACCAACAAATTAGGCCGCCGCCTGATCCGCCGGGCCACCCTTCAGCACGAAGCGGCGGTCGCAATACCCGCAGTCGACATAGCCGCGCTCGTCGATCTCAAGGTAAACGCGCGGATGGCCGAGCGCCGCGCCGCCGCGAATGTCGCTGGCGCCGTCGCAGGAAACGCGGGTGGTGGTGGTGAAAACGGTTTCAGGCTGCGTGCTCATGTCGCTGCCACTAACAGGCTGCGCCGGGCTTTTCCAGCCTACTGATATTGGACCGTGACGGTGATCGACCCGGTATAGATGCCCGGCAACTGGTTGGCGTTGACGTTCAGCCGCCCGCCGACCTTCAACGTGAAGATCCCGGTGGGCGAGGTAATCGTGTAGCGCTGGTTGCCATTGCCCTGGGTCAGGCCAATCCCCTGCCCATTGGCATTGGGATTGCCGGAAAAGCTGATGGTCGAATCGTTGGACAGAAACACCTGGTCCAGCACCATGGCTTGCCCCGGACCGGTCAGGTTGACCACGCTGTCCAGGCTGATGCGCGCCCGCATGTTCTTGGTGCCCATGCCGGCAAAGATCGCCTGGCGGCAGGTGCCGACTTCCAGAATCGGTCCGGTCACCGTGCAGGCTCCGGTCGCGCCGCTGACCGTCACCGTACCCGGCTGGGGCCGCGCGACGATCCGGCCGAAGCTCATGTCCTGGACTTTGACAATCGTGGCCGGAGCGACGACGACCGCCTGCGTGGTGCCAGTCGCGCTGGCCACTTCGCTGGCCTGGGCCGGGGCGCAGAGGGTCAGCGCCAGCGCCGCGCCCATCGCGCGTCCGGCGTGTCGCAGCGCTAGGCCGCGGTCAAGGAACCCCCAGGTCATCCCAGCCTGCCTACCCTCCAGCCATGAAGGGTTGCTGCAACAGCATGGTTAACAGCCTGGTAACCGCCACCATTCAGCACCAGGCCCTGGGGTCTTTACGCCGGGCGATTCCTGCCGCAAGAGCGGGTCATGGACACTCCTGCCGCAATCCGCATCCGCGATGTCGTCAAGCGTTATGCCCCCGCCGGAACCGGAGAAGGCAAACTGGCCCTGCGCGGGGTCAGCTTCGACGTGCCGCAAGGGCAGATCTTCGGCCTGCTGGGCCCCAACGGCGCGGGCAAATCAACCCTGATCAACATCCTGGCCGGGCTGGTGATGAAGACCAGCGGCAGCGCGGAAATCTGGGGCTTCGACATTGACGCCGACAGCCGCAACGCCAAGCGGTCGATCGGGATCGTGCCGCAGGAAATCGTGTTCGACCCGTTCTTCACCCCGTTCGAGGTGCTGGAGAATCAGGCCGGCCTCTATGGCGTGCCCAAGGCCGCGCGGCGCAGCCTGGAACTGCTGGCCGAAGTGCACTTGTCGGACAAGGCCAATGCCTATGCCCGCACGCTGTCAGGCGGGATGAAGCGGCGCCTGCTGATCGCCAAGGCGATGGTCCATTCCCCGCCGGTGCTGGTGCTGGACGAGCCGACCGCCGGGGTGGACGTGGAACTGCGCCGCCAGCTGTGGGAACTGGTCAGCGAGCTCAACGCCGCCGGGGTGACCGTGGTGCTGACCACGCACTATCTGGAAGAAGCCGAACAGCTGTGCGACCGGATCGCGATCATCAATCACGGCCAGCTGATTGCCAACAAGCCCACCCGCGACCTGGTGGAAATGGCCCGCGAAAAGATCGTCGTGCTGACGCTGGACCGCGATGTCGATGCGCTGCCCGGCCACCCCGCCTTCGTGAAGTGCGAAAAGACGGGCGAGCGGACGATCGAGGTCACGTACGACAAGGACCGCACCAACGCCGGCGAAGTGCTGGCGCAGATCCAGGCGCAGGGGCTGACCATCGTCGACGTCACCACGCGCGAGGCGGACCTTGAGGACGTGTTCGTCAGTCTGACGAGCGGCTGACTGGCGATTCGCCGGAGGGCGAATGGTCAAACGGCTTGTCCGGCTGGGCGCGCGGTTCCGCCTTGCGCCAGACGCTTTTGCGTTCGCGTTCGACCAGGGTGCCGCAGAACCGGCACGTGCTGCGATAGCCCCAGCCGTCCCAGTGGACTTCGTCCCGCACCGGCTGGTGGCGATTGAACAGGCACAACGGTAACTCGATCCGCATTGCAGAGGCTTCCCTTGGGGAGGAACGGAGTGGATTTGCGACCCAATTCATTCCGGCAGCAGGCAAATGCTATCAGTACTCTGTGACACTACGGCATATTGTGCAGTGCGGCAAACGCAATCGGCGCGCCTGCCCTTCAGTGCAGCTTGCAGCGGGGCGGCCGCACGGGCAAAGACTGGTCCATGACAACTGCTCTCCAGGGCGCCGCAGCGGCGCATGACGTGATCATCGTCGGGTCCGGCGCGGCCGGGCTGACGGCGGCGCTGGCGCTGGCTGACCGGGTGCGCGTGCTGGTTCTGGCCAAAGGTGCGCTGACCGGGGGATCGACGGCCTGGGCGCAAGGCGGAATCGCCGCCGTGCTGGACACGGGCGACACGTTCGAAAATCACATTCGCGACACGATGATCGCGGGCGCGGGGCTGAACCGGCAGGAAACGGTCGAATTCGTGATTGAGCGCGCGCCCCACGCGATCGAACGGCTGGTGCAACTGGGCGTGCCGTTCAACATGGACGGCGAAACGCTGCACCTGACGCGCGAGGGCGGACATTCGCATCGCCGCATCGTCCATGTCGACGATGCCACCGGTTGGGCCGTGCAATCCGCTTTGGTCAAGGCGGCCGAAGCCCACCCCAACATCACCCTGCTGCCGGGCCGCGCCTGCATCGACCTGATTACCGGGCGGCACGAGGCGCGCTATTCCGGATCGGGGCGGGTCTGGGGTGTCTATGCGCTGGATGAGGCGAGCGGCCGGGTCGAGGCGCACACCGCCCGCGCCACGATCCTGGCGACCGGCGGCGCGGGCCGGGTCTATCAGTTCAGCACCGCCCCGCGCGGCGCGACCGGCGATGGCATCGCGATGGCGTGGCGCGCGGGGGCGCGGGTCGGCAACATGGAAATGATGCAGTTCCACCCGACCTGCCTCTACAACCTCGACGTCAAGAACTTCCTGATTACCGAGGCGGTGCGCGGCGAAGGCGGGCGGCTGCTCAACCCGCGTACCGGCCACCGCTATATGCCCGATTACGACGATCGCGCCGAACTCGCCCCGCGCGACATCGTGGCGCGCGCCAACGACGCCGAAATCAAGCGCGACGGGCTGGATTTCGTCCACCTCGACATCAGCCACATGCCGCCCGAATTCGTGCGCGAGCATTTCCCGACGATCCACGAAAAGCTGCTGGGGCTGGGCATCGACATGACCCGCCAACCGATTCCGGTGGTCCCGGCCCAGCATTATACCTGCGGCGGGATCCTGATCGATCTGGCGGGCCGGACCGACCTGCCGGGGCTGTATGCGGCGGGCGAATGCACCGAAAGCGGGCTGCACGGGGCGAACCGCCTGGCCTCGAACTCGCTGCTCGAATGCTTCGTCTTCGGCGAGGCGGCAGCGGCGGACATTCTCGCGCGCTGGGACAGCTTCGACGCCCCCCCGCCGGTCCGCGCGTGGGACGAAAGCCGCGTCACCGATTCCGACGAGGAAGTGATCATCAAGCAGAACTGGACCGAGATCCGCCGGTTCATGTGGAACTATGTCGGCATCGTGCGCACGACCAAGCGGCTGGAGCGCGCGCAGCACCGGATCAAGCTGTTGATGGAGGAAGTGGACGATTATTACGGCCACTTCCGCGTGTCGACCGACCTGATCGAGCTGCGCAACCTGCTGCAATGCGCCGACCTGATTGTCCGTTCCGCCCTGTCGCGCAAGGAAAGCCGGGGGCTGCACTACACGCTCGATTATCCGGAGCTGGCGGACGCGCCAAAGGATACGATTCTGGTGCCCTGATCTTGCGTTTCACGCAACAGCTGGTGCCCGCTATCCGTTTGACCTGAAACACCGCCCGCAGGATGCTTCGTCCAGCGGTTCCTGAGTCGAAACCATCCGGTTTTCCGGGGGTTTGGCTAACCAAGCGGGAACCTTTGCCTGCGATAATGGCGCGCTGACCGGGAATTCCGGTCCGGCCCGCCCCGACGGAGTTTCAAGCATGACGACCAGGTCCACACCCCCCGCCGATCCCATAGCCAGCGGGCTGGCCGGTGAACGCGTCATCGCCGCGCAAGCGGCCGAGGCCGCCGCGCTGGATGCCATCGTCGCCGGCGGTGTGGACGGCGGGGTCGATGCGATCATCGCCGGGGCCGCGCCCGATGACGCCGCGCGGATGCGGGCGCATCTGGGCCTGCCTAAGCCCCCCGGCACCCCGCGCAAGACCAGCGACGAGCTGGCCGACGACTGGCGCCAGGGCGGCTATCCCTACAAGTACAAGATGCTGCGCAAGGATTACGAGCGCGAGAAGTTCATCCTCCAGACCGAGCTGCTGAAACTGCAACAATGGGTCAAGGAATCGCAGCAACGCGTCGTGATCCTGTTCGAAGGGCGTGACGCGGCGGGCAAGGGCGGCACGATCAAACGCTTCATGGAGCATCTCAACCCGCGCGGCGCGCGCGTGGTCGCGCTGGAAAAGCCCAGTGATGTGGAACGCGGCCAGTGGTACTTCCAACGCTATGTCGAGCACCTGCCGACCCGCGGCGAAATCGTGATGTTCGACCGCAGCTGGTACAACCGCGCCGGGGTGGAGCGCGTGATGGGGTTCTGCAGCGATGACGAATACCGCGAATTCCTGCGCCAGGCGCCAGAGTTCGAACGCAACCTGGTGCGCAGCGGCATCCACCTGATCAAGTTCTGGTTCTCCGTCAGCCGCGAGGAACAGCGCCGCCGCTTCAAGGAGCGCAAGGTTCACCCGCTCAAGCAGTGGAAGCTGTCGCCGATCGACCTCGCCAGCCTGGATATGTGGGACGACTACACCCGCGCCAAGGAAGCGATGTTCTTCGCCACCGACACCGCCGACAGCCCGTGGACCGTGATCAAGAGCGACGACAAGAAGCGCGCCCGGCTTAACGCGATACGCTATATCCTCCACTCCCTGCCCTACAAAGACAAGGACGTGGGCCGTATCGGCATGGTCGACGACCTGGTGGTGGGCCGCGCCAACATCATCCACGAACGCGGCGAGCACGGTTTCGGGCGGATGGACGACTGAACGGGTTGGCGCGACCCAAGCCTCCTCCTCTTCAGAGGAGGGGGAGGCGGGCTTGCACCGCTGCCCGATCCGGCTAACCTTCCCCGAAATTATCGGGGGAGCCACCATGCCGCACGTCATCGCCAACGGAATCCGGATCGAATACGAAACCCACGGCGATCCGGCCAATCCGCCGCTGCTGCTGATCATGGGGCTGGGCGCGCAGTTGACGCTGTGGCCGATCGAACTGGTCGAGGCGCTGGTGGCGCGTGGTTTCCATGTCATCCGGCACGACAACCGCGACATCGGCCTGTCGGAAAAGTTCGGCCACGGCGGCGTGCCCAATGTCCGCCGGGTTGCGCTGATGCGGCTGTTCGGGCTGCGGGCAAAGTTGCCCTACCGGCTGACCGACATGGCCGACGATGCCGCCGCCCTGCTGGACGCGCTGGGGATCGACAGCGCGCATATCGTCGGCGGATCGATGGGCGGAATGATCGCGCAGTTGCTGGCGATCCATCACGCCCCGCGGGTGCGCACGCTGACCTCGATCTTTTCCACCACCGGCAACCCGCGCCTGCCCCGGCCCCGGCCAGAGGCGATGCAGGCCCTGCTGGACCGCGCGCCCGCCAATGCCACGCTGGAGCAGGTGATCCCGATCGGCATCCGGGTTGCCCGCGCGATCGGCAGCCCGGCCTATCCCACCCCGGAGGAGCGCCTGCGCGAACGGATCGCCCGCGATTATGCCCGCAGCTTCTATCCCGAAGGCCCGGCGCGCCAGATCGCCGCGATCATGGATGACGGCGACCGCCGCAAGCGCCTGCGCCGCGTCACCGCGCCGACGCTGGTGATCCACGGCACCGACGATCCGCTGGTCCCGGTCGAGGGCGGGCGCGACACGGCCAGGGCGATTCCGGGCGCAAAGCTGCACGAGATTCCCGGCATGGGCAACGACCTGCCACTGGAACTGGTGGACGAGATCGCCGACGCCATCGCCGCTCACGCGGGTTAGGGGGCGCCGCTCACGCGGGTTAGGGGGCGCCGCTCACGCGGGTTAGGGGGCGCCGCTCACGCGGGTTAATTGGCCCCGCCTAGAAGTGCCAGCCCAGCGTCCGACCGATGAAGATCAGCACGATCGCCCCGATCACCGAGGCCAGGCAGCCTGCCCGGTTGAACCCTTCGCTGCCACGCGTAGCGGCAAAACCCGCCAGCAGCGAACCGCCGATGCCCAGCAGCATGGTCATGCCCCAGCCCATCTCGACCGCGCCGGGATAGAAGAATCGCGCCAGCGCGCCGATGATCAGGCCGCTGACCAGCGCGCCGATTAGATTGAACATGGCAGTCCACCTCCGTGTGTCAGGCGCGGCAGTGTGGGGGCAATCCGCCCCGCAAGCAAGTGCGCTGCCGATTGCGCAAACCGCCCCGCGCCACGCAACAAGATTGCCCGGCCCGATTCCTTCCTTGTCAACGCCCTAGAGCGGCTGTCCCCGGCCAAAAATTTTTTCACAGATTCACTTTGACTCTTGCGCGCCGCACGAAGGCTGGAAACTCCACGCGTCGCGGCGGCGCACAAGCCGGCAACTGGCCGATCCGCCGCGCCCGGCGTGGTTATCCGGGCATTTACCCACTTGCGCCCGACTCCGGTTCAGGCACTATAGATAGTGGCCCGGCACACGGGGGGACCTCTAGACCTAGATTCAACGCAGTCCGCGCCCGACGCGCGGCGAAGCGCGATTCCGGGTCGTGGCAACCCCTTGTCGGGGTCAGGCTGGGGATGGAATGGGGATAAGTTTCCCTCGTTCCCATCCTGCCGTCTGGTAGGATGGGCCCTTGCCCGCCGATTCGAACGTATGCGGAACATCGGGTCCGCTGGAAGCATTGAGAATATTGGGGGCGCCAGGTGGATTTCAGGAACGGAGCAGAGCCGACGATGGCCGAAGTCGAAGCAGCATTGGCGGACGCGGCAACGGATCATCAGCGGGCCCCGGCACAAGACAAGGAGGCGGGCGTCAGCCCGGCGGTAAGCATGACGGACAAGACCGACGCGGGTTCGGCCGACCTGGTGGAAAAGATGGGCGCCGAGGCGCTCGCCGGGGCGATGAGCGCGGTGGCCAAGGCGGCTGCCCGCCCGAAGGAGGATTCCAAGGCGATCAACGCCCGCCGCTTCACCATCGTTACCGACGATGCGCGCGACGCGCTGCTGACCGATTTCGGCAAGGACACGCTGGACGACCGCTATCTGCTGCCCGGTGAAAAGTACCAGGACCTGTTCGCGCGCGTGGCCGATGCCTATGCCGACGATCAGGACCACGCCCAGCGGATCTATGACTATATTTCCAAGCTGTGGTTCATGCCGGCGACGCCGGTGCTGTCGAACGGCGGCACCGGGCGCGGGCTGCCGATCAGCTGCTACCTCAATTCGGTCGATGACAGCCTGGAAGGCATCGTCAACACCTGGAACGAAAACGTCTGGCTCGCCTCGCGCGGCGGCGGCATCGGCACTTACTGGGGCAACGTGCGCGGGATTGGCGAGCCGGTCGGCCTGAACGGCAAGACCAGCGGGATCATCCCGTTCGTGCGCGTGATGGACAGCCTGACGCTGGCGATTTCGCAAGGCTCGCTGCGGCGCGGTTCGGCGGCGTGCTATCTGGACGTCAGCCACCCGGAGATCGAGGAGTTCCTCGAAATCCGCAAGCCGTCGGGCGATTTCAACCGCAAGGCGCTGAACCTGCACCACGGTGTGCTGCTGACCGACGAATTCATGGAAGCGGTGCGGGACGGGCGCGAGTTCCACCTGCGCAGCCCCAAGGACGGCAGCGTGCGCAGCACGGTGGACGCGCGCGCGCTGTTCCAGAAGCTGGTCGAAAACCGCCTTGCCACGGGTGAGCCGTACATCGTGTTCTCCGACACGGTGAACCGCATGATGCCCAAGCATCACCGCGATCTGGGGCTGAAAGTTTCGACCTCGAACCTCTGCTCGGAAATCACCCTGCCCACGGGCCGCGACCATCTGGGCAATGACCGCACGGCGGTGTGCTGCCTGTCCTCGCTCAACCTGGAAACCTGGGATGAGTGGAACGGCGACAAGCGCTTCATCGAAGACGTGCTGCGCTTCCTCGACAACGTCCTGCAGGACTATATCGACCGCGCGCCGGACGAGATGGCCCGCGCCAAGTATTCCGCCGCGCGCGAACGCAGCGTCGGCATGGGCGTGATGGGCTTCCATTCGTTCCTGCAGTCGAAGGGCATCGGGTTTGAAACCGCGATGGCCAAGGCGCTGAACCTGAAGATGTTCAAGCACATCGCCGCCCGCGCGGACGAAGCATCCATGCTGCTGGCCGAAGAACGTGGCGCCTGCCCGGACGCCGCCGACATGGGCGTGATGCAGCGCTTTTCGTGCAAGATGGCGATCGCGCCGACCGCGTCGATTTCGATCATCTGCGGCGGCACCAGCGCCTGCATCGAACCGATTCCGGCCAACATCTATACCCACAAGACCCTGTCGGGCAGCTTCGTGGTCAAGAACCCGTACCTCGAAAAGCTGCTCCAGAAGAAAAGCAAGGATTCGACCAACGTCTGGAACTCGATCCTGGAGCGTGGCGGTTCGGTCCAGCACCTCGACTTCCTCTCGCCAGAGGAAAAGGCGGTGTTCAAGACCAGCTTCGAAATCGACCAGCGCTGGCTGCTTGAATTCGCGGCGGACCGCACCCCCTATATCGACCAGGCCCAGTCGCTGAACCTCTACATCCCGGCGGACGTGGAAAAGTGGGACCTGATGCAGCTGCACTTCCAGGCCTGGGAAAAGGGCATCAAGAGCCTGTATTACCTGCGCTCGAAGTCGGTCCAGCGCGCGGGCTTTGCCGGCGGCGTCGAAGCGGACAACACCGCCGCCGCGCCGATCATGGAACTGGCCGCCCAGACCGATTACGAGGAATGTCTGGCCTGCCAGTAATGGCAGTGCGGGGCGGACGCTGGCCATGGCAACGATGCGCGTTACAATTGGTGACCAAATGGGGCTTGCGATAGCGGGCGCCTTGGCCTTCGGGTGGCAATGTCTGCCCCTGCAAGGAGTTCAAAATAATGCGTAAATGGCACCGCTGGCTGTCCGTGGCGTTTGGCGTGGTCCTGCTCTGGATCGCGATCACCGGCGCGCTCAGCCAGGTCGTCCCGGTCTATCTGGATGCCACCCTGCCCAAGGCCGCGCCCGCAGCCCAGGCGGATGGCAAGCCGGCCTTTGTCTGCCCGCCGGACTATTCGTGCCGGCCCAAGCCGAAGGACGGCGATCCGCGCGCGTGGATCGGCACGCTGCATCACCTCCATTCGGGGGAAAGTTTCGGCCCGGTCGGCGTAGTGATCGCCACGCTGGCGGGCTTTGCGATGATCTTTTTCAGCTTTTCCGGGCTGTGGCTCTACATTGCGATGTGGCGCAACCGCAAGGAACGCAACCTTAAGCCCGGCTGGTTCTGGCGGTGATTTCCGCTAGCCCGTCCATCCGGTCCCACCCCACCCGCCTGCCGGCAGCCCGCGCCCCGCGCGCGGGCGCCGCGCAGTGCTAAGCAGTCTGCCGCAGGAGCCAAGCGCATGTCCCTTCTCGAAGCCCGCAAGACCTATAAGCCCTTCGAATATCCGTGGGCCTATGAGTTCTGGAAGCGCCAGCAGCAGGTTCACTGGATGCCGGAAGAAGTGCCGCTGGGCGAGGACTGCCGCGACTGGGCACAGAAGATTTCGGAGCATGAGCGCAACCTGCTCACCCAGATCTTCCGCTTCTTCACCCAGGCCGACGTGGAAGTGCAGGATTGCTACCACGAAAAGTACGGCCGCGTGTTCAAGCCGACCGAAGTGAAGATGATGCTGGCCGCGTTTTCCAACATGGAAACGATCCACATCGCGGCCTACAGCCACCTGCTCGACACCATCGGCATGCCCGAAACCGAATACGGGATGTTCCTCGAATACGAGGAAATGAAGGCCAAGCACGATTACCTGCAGCAGTTCGGCGTCGACAACGACGAAGACATTGCCCGCACGTTGGCGATGTTCGGCGGCTTCACCGAAGGGCTGCAACTGTTCGCCAGCTTCGCCATGCTGATGAACTTCCCGCGCTTCAACAAGATGAAGGGCATGGGCCAGATCGTGACCTGGTCGGTCCGCGACGAAAGCCTGCACTGCGAAGGCATCACCAAGCTGTTCCACACCTTCGTGGCGGAACGCCAGTGCCTGACCAAGGCGGTCAAGGAAGACATCATCGACTGCTGCCAGAAGACCGTGCGGCTGGAAGATGCCTTCATCGACCTGGCGTTCGAACAAGGCCCGGTGCCGGGGATGAGCGCCAAGGAAATCAAGCGCTACATCCGCTACATCGCCGACTGGCGCCTGAGCCAGCTGGGCCTGCCCGCGATCTACATGATCGAAGACCACCCGCTGCCCTGGCTCGCCCCGCTGCTCAACGGCGTCGAGCACGCCAACTTCTTCGAAACCCGCGCGACCGAATATTCCAAGGGCGCGACCAAGGGCAACTGGCAGGACGTCTGGGCCAACTTCGACCAGCGCCGCAAAGCCCGCACCAGCGATGCGGCGAATGAGGCGGGCGATGATGCAAGCGAGCCGGACATGTTCGGCGCGGCCGGAGTTGCGGCGGAGTAAGATTGGGCAGCGTAGCTAACATAATCCGCTACACTGCCACCAGAAAGTGAAGGGGGGCCTTTCGGCCCCCCTGATCTGAGCTTGGCAACAATCTTTGGAAAGACTGCCAAGTCCAAATCGACAGAGCCCATACAGGCCCCGCTCGTAGCAGATACGGTGTGCTTCAGGCTTCTACGGTTTGCAAGGTCTTTCCGCAAACAAGGGAGGCCTTCATGGCCAATTCGAATCGCGTAATCGCTGTTGGGGCGAGCGGCACTCAATACAGCCTTTTTGTTCACCCTATCGGCACGACGTACCAATCCATCGCTGGTGTGTATGTGTTTCTCAACGGCTCAACCAACCAATCGTGGAAGGCCCTGTACGTTGGTGAAAGCAGCGACCTTGAAAGGCGGTTGAACTCCAATTTACATGGTCACAATGCTTGGCCACGTATCCGTCAGCATAATCCTAGCCACATAGCCACCTTGCCAGTGAGCGGGGCAGCCGAACGGCGACTGCAAATCGAGACGGATTTGCGACATGGACTGAAGCCACCCTGCAATTTGCAGTGACTATTTTGGGGGCGACATCCTAGTCGCCCCCATCCTTTAACGCAGAGCGCCACAACAATCCTTGGCTTAGTCGTTGCAATAGGCAGTATGCCTGTTGTCATGTTTTCGTCGTCCCGCCATGTTGACCTAAAACCAACAACCGAGAGGATTACCCGCATGGCCGCTTACATCGTCTTCACCAAGGAACGCGAACATGATGCCGCCGCGATGGCGGAGTATGCCGCCAAGGCGAGTGCCTCCACCGCGGGGCATCCGATCAAGCCGCTGGCGTTCTATGGCGCGATCGAGACGCTGGAAGGGCCGGAAGCGGCAGGGGCGGTGATTATCGAGTTTCCGACCGTCGAAGATGCCCGCGCATGGTACAATTCGCCCGCTTATCAGGACGCCCGCAAGCACCGCTTCCAGGGTGCGGATTATCGGGTGTTCATTACCCAGGGGCTGTAAAAGACATCCTCAGGCGCGCACGCCCAAGAGCACGCGCCTGAGGTCACCCTGTTCGCGGTGGAGCAGGATCAGCAGGTAGATCAGCAGGAACGCCGCCCCGCCGAAAAAGGCGAGCACGGCGAGCAGGCTGCCCGATGCGCTCCAGCCATTGCGCCAGCCGGTCCACAGCGCGGAGAGCATCAGCATCAGCATGAAGTCGAGGTTGAACTGCCCCTGCCAGCTGCCCGATGCCATCGCCCCGAAGAACGCGGGAAACAGGCCCAACCCCTCTTTCCCGACCGTGAACGAGGTATAGGCCAGCAGCACCGTCCAGCCGATGATCAGGAACAGGCGCAGGGCAGTCATCGCGTCAGACCTTCTCGGCCAGCAGGAATTCGGGCGCGTCGGCAAAGCCCATGAACTGGCCCATGATTCCCTGGACCACTTCGCCTGCCATGTCCTGCCCGGTGAACCCGGCGATGTCGTCAATCTCGAACACTTCGACGTATTCCACGGATGGCGCGCCCTCGCCCATCAGCAGCCCGGTGACGCGATAAGTATTGAACGCCTGAACCCGCGTCAGGCCGCGCATCGCGGGCTGGTCCACGGTGCGGACCCACTGTTCGAAGTCCGCCGGAGTGACGCCGGGCTTCAGGCGGTATTTGAGGATGATCGCGCCCATTTACGCAACTCCCTTGGATTAGACTGCGCGCCCGTGGGCGAATGTGCCGGGGATGATGCGGGCTGGCAACGACCTTGTAACGCCGTTCGTTCAGTCACGCCCCCACGGCGCGGGCGGCGCGGGGATCGGGCGGGTCAGGTCGAACTCCACCCGGAAATTGCGCGCGTTGGGCGGCTGGCGCAGCAGTTGATAGGCAAAGCGGGCCTGCGCTGATCCGGCGGGGGTCACTTCCACTCGCCAGACATTGGTGACCGACACGGTCCGCCCCTCGGCCCGGAACAGCGCCACGCTTTCGGCATCGACCGGAAATTCCTGCACACTGGCGGTGCCCGGAGCGGCGGTATCCCCGCCATAGAGCGTCATCGCATCGGGCTTGCCATCTTCATGGCGGTGATCGTGCTTCAAACGCAGCCCGGTAGCGGTCCGGGTCAGCAGCCAGGTCCGGCTGCGATCCCAGCTGCCATCAGCGCGCTGGACGTGGAACGGCACCGCGATGCGGCTGGCGGAGCATTCGCGCACGTGCATGACCATCGCCGCCCCGCGCATGTCGGCGTCAGGAGCCTCATCGCTGACCATCCGGCCCGCGAAGGCCTGGCCGCAATGGCTGGACAGCGCCTGCCAGAAGGCGTCCTGCGGATTGGCGGAAGGCGGCGTGGTGGCGCAGGCCGATAAGGCAGCGGCGCAGGACAGGGCGATCAGCAGGCGGGCAGGCTTCATGGTGCAACCATGCCAGTCCCCCGGCCTGCCGACAATGCCGCGCTTCAGCCGACCAGCTTGAGCGGCTCGGCGTTTACCGCCAGCGCGGCGGCGCGCGGCTGATCCAGCCAGATGCCGCGCGTGTCATAGACCAGCTTGTGCGCCCGTTCGGCCAGCGGGACGGCCTTGAACGCGTCATGGTCGACCAGCACGATCAGGATGTCCGACGTTTCCAGCGCGGTGTCGATATCGATCAGCTCTGCCGTCGTTCCGGCAAATTCCTTCGGCAGTTCAGCCGCATAAGGCTCGACCACGGCGATCCGGTCGCCGAACTTGCGCGCCAGCGTGACCGCGACCAGCCGCGCCGGGCTTTCGCGGAAATCGTCGATGTTGGCCTTGAACGCCAGCCCCAGGCAGGCGACGCGGGCTTGCGGATGGGCTGAGATCAGGGCTTCGGCCTGCGCGATCACGTGGTGGATCTTGCCATCGTTGACCCCGCGCGCGGTGCGGATCAGCGGGGTCTGTTCCGGCGCGCCATGGACGATGAACCACGGGTCGACTGCGATGCAGTGCCCGCCCACGCCCGGACCGGGGGTCAGGATGTTGACGCGCGGATGGCGGTTGGCCAGCCGGATCACTTCCCACACGTCCAGCCCCATCGTGTCCGCCACCATCGACAGCTCGTTGGCGAAGGCGATGTTGACGTCGCGGTAGGCGTTCTCGACCAGCTTGGTCATTTCCGCGCTGCGCGCATCGGTGGTGACGCAGGTGCCGCGCACGAAGCGCTTGTAGAACGCCAGCGCTTTGCGCGCGCAGCGCGGGGTGATGCCGCCGATCGAGCGGTCGTTGTTGGTCAGCTCTTCCAGAATCTTGCCCGGCAGCACGCGTTCCGGGCAATAGGCGATCGAAACGTCCGGCGTTTCCGCCGTCAGGCCGGGGCACTTCAGGTCCGGACGGCGCGCGGCAATCAGATCGCGCAAGTGTTCGGTCGTGCCCACGGGCGAGGTCGATTCGAGGATCACGGTGTCCCCGGCCTTGAGCACTCTGGCGACGGCCTCACCCGCGGCAAGGACATAGGAAATGTCGGGCGCGTGGTTGGCGTCGAACGGGGTCGGCACGGCGATGATGAACACATCAGCGGGGGCGATCTCGGTCGAGGCGGAGAGCATGCCGCGCGCGACCACACCCTGCACCAGCCCGTCGAGGTCCACTTCCTCGATATGGATCTCGCCCCGGTTGATCGTATCGACCACGTGGCTCGACACGTCGATCCCGCGCACCTTGCACCCGGCGCGGGCGACAATGGCGGCGGTGGGCAGGCCGATATAGCCGAGGCCTACAACACAGACGTCAGGCTTCAGATCCGATTTCATTCGCGAGCAGCTCCACGATACGGCGCGCAGAGTGCCCATCCCCGAACGGGTTGTGAGCGCGCGCCATGGCTTCGTAGGCGGCCTTATCGTCCAGCAAGGTGAAAATTTCGGTAACGATACGAGCGGTTTCAGTGCCGACCAGTTTGGCGGTCCCGGCCTCTACCCCTTCGGGTCGCTCGGTCGTCTCGCGCATCACCAGCACCGGCTTGCCCAGCGCGGGCGCTTCTTCCTGCACGCCGCCGCTGTCAGTCAGCATGATGTCCGCCAGCCCAAGCAGGCGGGCGAAGTGCGGGTAATCCAGCGGCTCGATCAGCGCGACGTTGTCCAGCCCGTCAAGCGCGTGATCCATCACTTTGCGCACATTGGGGTTGGGGTGGACGGGGAAGATCACCGCCACATCGGGCCGCGCGGCAATCTGGCGCACCGCCTCGGCAATCGCTTCCAGCCCGCCGCCGAAATTCTCGCGCCGGTGGCTGGTAACGCCAATGATCCGCTTGCCCGCGAACCGCGCTTCCAGATCGGCCAGGCCGCTGGCGAGTGCCGGTTCGGCGGCAATCCGCTCCGTCACCCAGTGCAGCGCATCGATCACGGTATTGCCGGTCACGTGGACACGGGCAGGATCGACGGCTTCACGCTTGAGCGCGTTGGCGGCGGTTTCGGTCGGCGCGAAGTGCAGGCTGGCCATCGTGCCGATGATCTTGCGGTTCACTTCCTCCGGCCAGGGGTGGTGGATATTGCCGGACCGCAGCCCCGCCTCGACATGATCGACCGGCAGCTTGCGGTAATAGGCCGCCAGTGCGCCCGTCATCGCGGTGGCCGTATCGCCCTGCACGATCACGCGCGCGGGCTGCACCGCGTCCATCACCCGGCCCAGTTCGGTCAGCAGCGCGGCGGTCAGCCCGTCCAGCGTCTGATCGGGCTTCATCAGGTCCAGATCGTGGTCAGGCACGATCCCCGCGATTTCCAGTACCTGATCGAGCATGCCCCGATGCTGCGCGGACACGCAGACCACCGGGGTAAAACGCGGATCGGCCTGCAAGGCGGCAATGACGGGGAACAGCTTGATCGCTTCGGGGCGGGTACCGAACACGACAAGGATCTTATGCGGCTGTGTCATGGAAAAGCGCCCTAACGCCTGAGAGTTAACCATGACATAAGACCGCACGGCTAAAGGCAAGTCGTTAAGTCGCGAGGAAACGCAAAGACCATGCACGTTCTGGTTACCGGCGCGGCCGGATTCATCGGCTATCACCTGATCCAGCGGCTGCTGGCGCGGGGCGATATCGTGATCGGGGTCGATAACCTCAACGACTATTACCAGGTGTCACTGAAGCGGGACCGGATCGCGGCGCTGACCGCCGCCGGGGGCAACCGCTTCACCTTCCACCACCTCGACTTTTCCGACATGGCCGCGCTGAACGCCGCCGTCGAAGGCGCACGGATTGACCGGATCGTGCATCTGGGGGCGCAGGCCGGGGTGCGCTACTCGATTGAAAACCCGCACGCCTATGTCCAGTCCAACCTGGTCGGCCACGTCAACCTGATGGAACTGGCGCGCCACCGCGAAGTGGAACATCTGGTCTATGCCAGCTCATCCTCGGTCTATGGCGGCAACACCAAGCTGCCGTTCGCGGTGGAGGACCGGGTCGATCACCCCGTCTCGCTCTATGCCGCGACCAAGCGCGCCGACGAGTTGATGAGCGAAACCTATGCCCACCTGTTCCGCCTGCCCCAGACGGGGCTGCGGTTCTTCACGGTCTATGGCCCGTGGGGACGCCCGGACATGATGCTGTGGAACTTCACCAACCGCATCCTGACCGGCCAGCCGATCCCGGTGTTCAACCACGGCGACATGTACCGCGACTTCACCTATATCGACGACATCATCGCCGGGGTCGTCGCCTGTCTCGATAACCCGCCGTCCGACGACGGGCTGGAAAAGGCCGGGGGCAGCGTCAAGCCGCACCGGCTTTACAACATCGGCAACAGCCGCAGCGAGCACCTGATGAAAGTCGTCGGCCTGCTGGAAGACGCCTGCGGGAAACAAGCAGAAATCGAATTCCTGCCGATGCAGCCCGGCGACGTTCACAAGACCTATGCCGACATCAGCGCGATCAGCGGCGATCTGGGTTATGCCCCCACCACCAGCATCGAAACCGGCGTGCCGGAATTCGTGCGGTGGTACCGGGATTATCACGGGGTCTGAAGCCGCTTCGCCAAGCGGAAGGGGAAAATGTTGGCTTCGCGCTTGCCGGGCCGCGTTCCATCGGCAATCACACGCCCATGACGATTCTCAGTGACCGCTGGATCCGCAACGAAGCCCGCCATTCGGGCATGATCGAACCGTTCGTCGAACGGCAGCAGAACGATGGCTGTATCAGCTATGGCCTGTCGTCCTATGGCTATGACGCGCGCGTGGCGGATGAGTTCAAGGTGTTCACCAACGTCCATTCGGCGGTGGTCGATCCCAAGAACTTTTCCGACAACAGCTTCGTCGACATGAAGACGGACTGCTGCATCATCCCGCCCAACAGCTTTGCGCTGGCCCGCACGGTGGAATATTTCCGCATCCCGCGCGACGTGCTGGTGATTTGCCTGGGCAAGAGCACTTATGCCCGCTGCGGGATCATTGTGAACGTCACCCCGCTGGAGCCGGAATGGGAAGGCCACGTGACGCTGGAATTTTCCAACACCACCCCGCTGCCCGCGAAAATCTATGCCAACGAGGGCGCGTGCCAGTTCCTGTTCCTGCAAGGGAACGAACCCTGCGAAGTCAGCTATGGCGACCGCAGCGGCAAGTATATGCGCCAGCGCGGGGTCACTCTTCCCCGCCTGTAAACAGGAGCCGCGCCAATGACCGCCCCGATGTTCGACCAGTGGCGCGCCCGCTCCCCCTATTACGACGACAGCCACGAGGCGGTGTGCGACACCGTTCGCGCCTTCGTCGCGCGTGAAATCACGCCGCATGTCGACGAATGGGAAGCCACCGGGCAATTGCCGCGCGACCTGCATAAAAAGGCCGCGGCGGCGGGGGTGCTGGGGCTGAATTATCCGGAGGAATTCGGCGGCACTGGCACCGCGTTCGACTTGTTCCACAGCCTCGTCCAGACCGAGGAACTGGCCCGGCCCGGCGCGGGCGGCATTTGTGCCTCGCTGATGACTCACGGCATCGGGCTGCCGCCGATCCTGGCGATGGGCAGCGCGGAACTGCAACGCCGAATCGCGCCGGATGTGCTGGCGGGCGATAAGATCATCGCGCTGGGCATCACCGAACCGGGTGGCGGATCGGACGTCGCCAACCTGAAGACCCGCGCGGAGCGCAAGGGCGCGGCCTACATCGTCAATGGCGCAAAAACGCTGATTACTTCGGGCGTGCGCGCCGATTACATCACGCTGGCCGTGCGCACCGGCGGCCCCGGCATCGGCGGTATCTCGCTGCTGCTGGTGGAAACAGACCGCCCCGGCGTATCGCGCACCGCGCTGGCCAAGATGGGCTGGCATTCCAGCGACACCGCAACGATCCACTTCGACGATGTCGAAGTGCCCGCCGACAACCTGATCGGCCCGGAAAACGGCGGGTTCGCCGGGATCATGCGCAATTTCAATGGCGAACGGCTGGGGATGAGCCAGCAGGCCAACGCCTTTGCCCGGATCTGTTTCGAGGACGCGCTCGACTGGGCGCGGCAGCGCGAAACGTTCGGCCAGCCGCTGATCCGCAACCAGGTGATCCGCCACAAACTGGCCGACATGGTCCGCCGGATCAGCGCGACACAGGCATGGATCGACCAGTGCGCGTGGAGCGTGCTGAACGACAAGGCCTTCCCCGGCGATTTCGCGCTGCTGAAAGTGCAGGCCACGCAAACCATGGAATTCTGCGCGCGCGAAGCCTGCCAGATTCTGGGCGGGGCCAGCTTTGTCCGCGGCAGCCGGATCGAGCGAATCTACCGCGAGGTCCGCGTCATGGCGATCGGCGGGGGCAGCGAGGAAATCATGTTCGACCTCGCCAGCCGGCAATACAAGTTCTGAGCCCAAAGCCCCGCTTTCCCCTCTCGCCGTCACCCTGAACTTGCTTCAGGGTCCATCGTGCCGAAAGGTTTGCGTGTGCAATGGGCAAAACGAGTTCGCCGCGCGGAACAGGCATGGCTTCAGCGTTGGCGGAGACATGGACCCTGAAACAAGTTCAGGGTGACGACCTGTATGGCGGGCAATGTTGCAGCACACCACCCCGGACCAAAGGCTGCCGTAGCGTCAGCACAAATCAGTTCGACATTGTCACCGATCTGTGGCGTTCTGGCCCCAACCTGAACCCGCAGATTCGGGACAATGGAGAGCTTTTGCAATGAACGTTGCCAGCAATAGGGCGGATCGTCCGTTCGATATCGTGGTCTATGGCGCAACCGGCTACACCGGGCGTCTGGTGGCCGAGTACCTGGCCCATCACTACCAAGGGAAAGGCCCGAAATGGGCCATGGCCGGGCGCAGCGCCGCCAAGCTGGCCGAAGTGCGCGACCTGATCGGCGCGCCGGCAGACAC
Source organism: Novosphingobium sp. (assembly GCA_041909515.1). Taxonomy (GTDB): domain Bacteria; phylum Pseudomonadota; class Alphaproteobacteria; order Sphingomonadales; family Sphingomonadaceae; genus Novosphingobium. The sequence goes on from JAYRDH010000037.1 coordinate 19,148, forward strand.
TCCGCTGATCGTCGCCAATTCGGACGATCCGGCCAGCATGAAGGCGCTGGTAGAGCAGACCCGCGTGGTCGTCACCACCGTCGGCCCGTACCAGCTGTACGGTGAACCGCTGCTGGCGGCCTGCGTCGCGGCGGGGACGGATTATGCCGACCTCTGCGGTGAGCCGGTGTGGATGCGCCAGATGGCCGACAAGTATCACGCCGCCGCCAAGGCATCAGGCGCGCGCATCGCCTTCTCGTCCGGGTTCGATTCGATCCCGTTCGATCTGGGCGTGTTCATGTTGCAACAGGAAGCCAAGGCGCGCTTTGGCGCCCCGGCTCCGCGCGTAAAGGGCCGGGTACGGGCGATGCAGGGCGGCTTTTCCGGCGGGACCGCCGCCAGCCTGACCGCGACGCTGGCCGCGCTGGGCAAGGACCCCACCCTCGTCCCCTACATGGTCAGCCCGTTCGGCCTGACCCCAGGCTTCGAAGGCCCGGCCCAGCCCAAGGGCGATGCGCCGGAATTTGACGAAGCCGTGGGCAGCTGGGCCGCGCCGTTCATCATGGCGGTGATCAACACCAAGAACGTCCACCGCACCAACTTCCTGCTGGGCCACCCCTATGGCGCGGACTTCGTCTATGACGAAATGCTGCTGACCGGCCCCGGCGAGCAGGGCGAGGCCATCGCCAAGCACGTCGCCGCCACCCCGATGATCGGCAACCCCAACGATCCCAAACCCGGCGAAGGCCCGACCAAGGAAGAGCGCGACAACGGCCATTACGATGTGCTGTTCGTGGGCGAATACCCCGATGGCCGCACGATCCGCTATGGCGTGAAGGGCCGCTATGATCCGGGTTATGGCTCGACCAGCCGGATGATCGCGGAAACCGGGATCGCGCTGCTGAGCTGCACGGCGGACGGCGCGATTGCCACCCCCGGCGCGCTGCTGGGCGAAGCGCTGGTCCAGCGCCTGCGCGATCATGCCGAAATCACCTTCGGGGTTGAGGACTGACCATGGCCGACAACGCCGCCGTGGTGCGGGACTTCATCGCCGCATGGTCACGCCTTGATGTGGAGGAGCTGGTCGGCTTCTTCACCGAGGACGGCGTCTATCACAACATGCCGATCGAACCGGTGCAGGGCCACGCTGCGCTCCGCCAGTTCATCGGCGCGTTCGCGGGCGGGTGGAGCAGCACCGAATGGGAAGTGCTGAACCTGCTCTCCGCCGGGGACGTGGTGATCGCCGAACGCGTCGACCGCACCATCGTGGGCGGCAAGCCGGTCAACCTGCCGTGCTGCGGGGTGTTTGAACTGCGCGATGGCAAGATCGCGGTGTGGCGCGACTATTTCGACATGAGCACCTATACCCGCGCGCTGGCGGGCAAAGGCATGGAGCGATGGCTCCCCGCCGCGACGGGTGAATGGCGCGATGGCTGGCGGATCGTGCTGGGCTGCGCGATGGCGTCGGCCACCGGCGTCGCGCTGCTGTTCTTCACGTTCAGCCTGTTCCTGCTGCCACTGGCCGAGGAACTGAACGTTTCGCGCGGGCAGTTGGGCATCGTCCAGGCGCTGATCATCACCGCCGCGCTGGGATCGCCGGTGATCGGGCGGATGACCGATATCTATGGCTTTCGCCCGGTCTATTTCACCTGCACGCTGATCGTTGCGACCATCCAGATCACCACCGCGTTGCTGGGCAGCAGCATCTGGCACATGGCCATTTCCATCGCGCTGACCGGGTTCTTCAGCGTCGGCAGCACCGCCGTGGCCATCACCCGCCCGATCAGCGCGCATTTCCGCGTCCACCGGGGCAAGGCATTGGGGCTGGTCGCGGTGGGGGCATCGGTCACGACGATGTTCATGCCGCCGATCCTGCAGGAAGTGCTGGACGCCTATAGCTGGCGCGGCGGGTTCATCGCGCTGGCGGCGATCTCGGTCTGCATCGGCATCCCTTCGGTCGCGCTGCTGCTGCCGCGCAATGCCGGGCGCAGCGGCAGCGGCATTGGGGGCAAATCCCCGCCGCCCGACTATGCTTTTCTGAAAGTGCCCGACTTCTGGTTCATGACCTTGTCCAACGTCGTGATGTCGATGGCGACTGCCGGGGCGGTCAGCCAAATGTCGCCGATGATCCAGGAAGAAGGGATCAGCGCCGCCACCGCCGCGCTGGCGCTGTCGGTCTATGCCGTGGGGCAGTTTGCCGGGCGGCTGGGCGGCGGCTGGCTGCTTGACCGGTTTGAACCGCGCCGGGTCGCCTTCCTGCTGACGCTGGTGCCGGGCATGGGCTTCATGGTCCTGCTCCTGACCACCGGATTCGCCCCCGCCGCGCTGTTCGCGGCGGCAATGATCGGGCTGCAACAGGGGGCGGAGCTGGACATTTTCGCCTATTTCGTCAGCCGCCGCTTCGAAGTGTCGAAATACGGCACGGTCTATGGCGCGCTGGTCGGGATCGGATGGATCGGCAACGCGGTCGGGATCATCGGGGTCGGGCTGCTCCACGATGCGACCGGCAGCTATGCGATCTGCCAGGCGATCGGTTCCGGTGCGCTGCTGGTGGGCGCGCTGCTGATCCTGCCGGTGCGACTGCCCGCGCGGGAGGAGGCGGGCTGACGGCGGGCCTTGCGCACGGAGCGCAGGCGGCGCAATAGCGCGGGCCATGTCCGAGACCGCTCCCGTCCGCGTCGCCGCGCTCTATCAGTTCGCGCCTTTCGCCGATCCCGCCGCGCTGCGCGAACCGCTGCTGGCAGTGTGCGCAGCGGCGGGGATCAGGGGGACCCTGCTGCTGGCGGGCGAAGGGATCAATGGCACCATCGCCGGGACCGATGCGGGGCTTGCCGCCGTGCTTGACCACATCCGCGCCCTGCCGGGCTGCGCCGCGCTGGAGGTCAAATACTCCGAAACCCCCGCCATGCCGTTCCAGCGGATGAAAGTGCGCCTGAAAAAGGAAATCGTGACGCTGGGCGTGAACGGCATCGACCCGCTGGCCAGTGTCGGCACCTATGTTGCCCCGCATGACTGGAACGCGCTGATTGCGGACCCCGGCACCATCGTGATCGACACCCGCAACGCCTATGAAGTCGCCGCCGGGACGTTTACCCGCGCCATCGATCCCGGCACGCGCAGCTTCCGCGAGTTTCCGGACTGGTTCCGCGCCAACCGCGAACGCTTGCTGGGCCAAGGCACACCCCCCAAGGTCGCGATGTTCTGCACCGGCGGCATCCGCTGCGAAAAGTCGACCGCGTTCCTGAAGGCGGAAGGCATCGACAGCGTGTTCCATTTGCAGGGCGGGATCCTCAAATACCTCGAAACCGTACCGGCCGAGGACAGCCTGTGGCAGGGCGAATGCTTCGTGTTCGACGAACGCGTGACGGTCGGCCACGGCCTGACCCCCGGCACGTATGCGCTGTGCCACGCCTGCAACCAGCCGGTCAGCGCCGAGGATCAGGAATCGCCGCTTTACGTCCCCGGTGAAAGCTGCCCGGCCTGCGCCGATTAGGCCGGTTGGCGCTTGGTCAGTTTCCCGGTAAGGGGCGCGAATGCTGCGCCTGTCCGGACTGTCCCTGCCGCTCGATCACCCCCCCGAAGCGATTGCGCCCGCGATCTGCGCGCGGCTGGGCATCGCGGCGGATGCCCTGCGCGGCTATACGATGTTCAAGCGCGGTAACGACGCCCGCCGCAAAAGCGCGATCCTGCTGGTCTATACCTTCGATGTCGATCTGGCCGACGAAGCCGCCGTGCTGGCGCGCTTCCCCAATGACAAGGACGTGCGCCCCACCCCGGACATGGTCTGGCACCCGCCCGTCCACGCTCCCGAAGGCTGGTCGGGCCAGCGCCCGGTGGTGATCGGCGCGGGGCCGTGCGGGCTGTTCGCGGGGCTGGTGCTGGCGCAGATGGGGTTCCGCCCGATCATCGTCGACCGCGGCAAAGTCGTGCGCCAGCGCACCAAGGACACCTGGGGGCTGTGGCGGCGGTCAGAGCTGAACCCCGAATCCAACGTCCAGTTCGGCGAAGGCGGCGCGGGCACGTTTTCCGACGGCAAGCTCTATTGCCGGGTCAAGGACCCGCGCTTCCTGGGCCGCAAGGTGCTGGAGGAATTCGTCAAGGCCGGTGCGCCGGACGACATCCTCTATGAAGCGCACCCCCACATCGGCACGTTCCGGCTGGTGACGATGGTCGAAAGCCTGCGCGCGACAATCGAGGAACTGGGCGGCGAATATCGCTGGGAAACCCGCGTCGACGATCTGGTACTGGACCGGCTGCCCGATGGCCGCCAGCAGTTGCGCGGCCTGCAACTGGCCGATGGCAGCTTTCTGGAAACCGATCATGTCGTGATGGCAGTCGGCCATTCGGCGCGCTCCACGTTCGAAATGCTCCACGCGCGCGGCGTGCATATCGAGGCGAAACCGTTCTCCATCGGGGTGCGGATCGAACACCCGCAAAGCTGGGTCGACGAGGCACGGTTCGGCAAGTGCGCCGGGCATCCGGTGCTGGGCGCGGCGGCCTACAGCCTGGTCCATCACTGTTCGAACGAGCGCACCGTCTACAGCTTTTGCATGTGCCCCGGCGGGCGCGTGGTCGCCGCCACGAGCGAGGAGGGCCGCGTCGTCACCAACGGGATGAGCCAGTATTCCCGCGCCGAATTCAACGCCAATTCGGGCTTTGTCGTCGGGATCGATCCGGCGCGCGATTACCCGGACGGACCGCTCGCAGGGATCGCGTTTCAGCGCAAATGGGAATCGCTGGCCTATCAGGCGGGCGGCGGCGCCTATTTCGCGCCGGGCCAGCGGGTGGAGGATTTCCTCGCCGGACGGCCTTCGACTGCACTGGGCAGCGTGACCCCCAGTTACAAGCCAGGCGTCACGCCGACCGATCTGGCCGCCTGCCTGCCCGATTTCGCGGTGGAAGCCATGCGTGAGGCCCTGCCGATCTTCGGCCGCCAGATCGCCCGCTATGACCACCCCGACGTGGTGATGACCGGGGTCGAAACCCGCACCTCGTCGCCCATCCGCATCACGCGCGGCAAGGATTTCCAGAGCCTCAACGTCGCGCGGCTGTTCCCGGCGGGCGAAGGCGCGGGTTATGCGGGCGGGATCCTCTCTGCCGCGATTGACGGGATCAAGGTGGGCGAGGCCGTCGCGCAAAGCATCATGGCGCGATGAGCGCCGCCCAATTCGATGCCATCGTGCTCGGCGCGGGCGCGGCGGGGATGATGGCGGCGGCGACCGCTGGCCAGCGCGGCAAGCGGGTGCTGCTGCTCGATCATGCGGATGAACCGGGCAAGAAGATCCTGATTTCGGGCGGCGGGCGCTGCAATTTCACCAATCTGGGGACCGCGCCGGACCGTTACCTGTCTGCCAACCCGCACTTCGCCAAGTCCGCGCTGGGGCGCTACACCCCGCAGGATTTTCTGGAACTGGTCGAACGCCACGGCATTGCCTGGCATGAAAAGACGCTGGGCCAGCTGTTCTGCGATGGTTCCGCGCGCCAGATCGTCGCGCTGCTGGTCGAGGAATGCCGCGCGGGCGGAGTGACGATTGCGCTCGGTCAGTCGGTCAGCGCCGTGACCCACGCCGACGGGCAGTTCCGGGTGAGCGCGGGCGGGCGGGACTTCACCGCCCCGGCGCTGGTGCTGGCGACCGGCGGTCCCGCGATCCCCAAGCTGGGCGCAACCGGGTTCGCCTATGAGCTCGCCCGCCAGTTCGGCCTGTCCGTCGTCCAGCCGCGCCCTGCGCTGGTGCCGTTCACGCTGGGCGAGGACGAGGCGCTGTTCCGCGAGTTGTCGGGCGTATCCGCCGAAGTCGTGGTGCGCTGGAACAAGGTCCGCTTCCGCGAAGCCGCGCTGTTCACCCACCGGGGGCTGAGCGGCCCGGCGATGCTGCAAATCTCGTCCTACTGGCAGCACCGCACGTCCATCGGCGTGAACTTTCTGCCCGACGCAGCGCAAGGCTGGCTGACCGAGGTCAAGCGCACCCGCCCCAAGCTGGCGCTGCACAACGCCCTGCCCCTGCCCGACCGCCTGAAAGCCGCGCTGCTGGACCGCGCCGGGATCGGCGGCGAGCTGGCGGGCCTGACCGACAAGGCGCTGCGCGGATTCGAGGCAAAACTCGCCGACTGGCAGTTCACGCCCAACGGCACCGAAGGCTTCGCCAAGGCGGAAGTGACCGCAGGCGGCATTTCCACCGCCGACCTTTCATCGCGCACGATGATGGCGAACAAAGTGCCGGGACTTTATGCCATTGGCGAGGCGGTGGACGTCACCGGCTGGCTGGGCGGGTATAATTTCCAGTGGGCCTGGGCCAGCGGCTGGGCGGCTGGACAGGCGATTTAGCGCCGCCCTCAATTCACCACGTAATAATCGATCACTACCGAATCCGGCTTGCGAATGCCGCGCGCGACGAAGGCATGGCGCTGCATCCAGTCGAGTGCGCCCCCGTTCACCTTGAAGTTGGGCGTAGTGCGGAAATAGTAGAGCGAGGGATCGACCACCTCACCCCGCGAGAGCTTCTCCACCACCTCGACCGAGGCAACGCGCACACCGGGGTTGGTAACTTCGATCACCGTGCCGTCGGCTGCTTTCAGGAAATAGCGGGCCTCCACCTTGGTCAGGCCTTCGGGCATGATCGTCTGCCAGTCGCCCCCGCCCGCCATGACCGTGCCTTGCAAGCGCGGGCCATAGACCTCGCCGCCGCGAATGCCGATGAAGCGCCGCCGTCCGCCATCGACCGTGCCCACCTCGATCGGGGGATCGAGATCGGCGCGGATCGAGAAGACATAGGTCAGCGTCGGGGCAGGCGCGGCTGCCCCCTGCGGAGCCTCGGCCTGTGCCGCCCCGGTGAGGGTGGCAAGGGCCAAGGCGGCTGCGGTCAGCATGCGCTTCATCGTTGATGCCCTTCGGTCAGATCGGGAAATGGCCCGGCTGGGTTTCCACCGTGATCCAGCGGGTTTCGGTGAAGCTGTCGATCCCTTGCCTGCCGCCGAACCGGCCATAGCCCGATGCGCCGACCCCGCCGAACGGCATCTGCGCTTCGTCATGCACGGTCGGCCCGTTGACGTGGCAAATGCCCGATTGGATCTGGCGGGCAATGGTCAGCCCCTTGGCAATGTCGCGCGTGAACACGGCGGCGGACAGGCCGTACTGGGTGTCGTTGGCCAGCTCGACCGCATGGGCCGCATCGCGCGCGCGGATCATGGCCACGACCGGGCCGAAGCTTTCATCGCGATAGAGGTTCATTTCCGGCGTCACGCCATCGACCACGGTGGCGGGCATCAGCACCGATTCCGCCGGACCGCCCGCGATCACCTGCGCGCCCTTGGCGGCGGCGTCCGCGATCAACGCGTTGACGTGACTGACCGTCTTCTGATCGACCACCGCGCCCAGCGGGGTCGTGCCTTCGCGCGGGTCGCCGGTCGCCATGCTGGCGGCCTTGGCGGCGAAGCGCTTGGCGAATTCATCCGCCACGGCATCAACCACGATGATCCGCTCGGTGCTCATGCAGATCTGGCCCTGATTCATGAACGCACCGAACGCGGCGGCCTTCACCGCTTCGTCCAGATCGGCGTCTTCCAGCACGAGCAGCGGGGCCTTGCCGCCCAGTTCCAGCAGGCAGGGCTTAAGGTGCTCCGCCGCGCGCCTGGCGATGATCCGGCCAACCCCGGTGGAGCCGGTGAAGTTGATCCGCTTCACCTGCGGCGCATCGATCAGCGCGCCGACCACTTCGGCGGCATCTTCCGGTGCGTTGGTGACGACATTCACAACGCCTTCGGGGAAGCCCGCTTCGGCAAACGCCTCGATGATGAGGGCATGGGTACGCGGGCAGGTTTCGCTGGCTTTCAGGATCACGCTGTTGCCGCAAGCCAGCGGCACCGCGATCGCGCGCACGCCCAGAATGATCGGCGCGTTCCACGGGGCGATCCCCACAATCACGCCGACCGGTTCCTTCAACGCCATGGCCAGGCAGCCCGGCTTGTCGGACGGGATCACTTCGCCCGCGATCTGCGTGGTCAGCGCGGCGGCTTCGCGCACCATGCCGGCGGCGAGGCCAAGGTTGAACAGCGCCCAGCCCCTGGTCGCGCCGATTTCACCCATCATCGCGTCGACAAAGGCGTCGGCCCGCGCCTCCAGCGCGGCCGCGGCCTTCATCAGCACCGCGCGGCGGGCATTCGGCCCCTGCGCGGCCCATGCCGGGAATGCCGCCGCAGCTTTCGCGGCGATGGCAGGAATATCGGCGGCCTTCATCGCCGGAGCGGACGAGGCAACTTCACCGGTCAGCGGATTGAGGCGCGAAAATTCCATGGCAGCTCTCCCTTGTTGTTATGAGACATAACAATGAGAGCTGCCATCGGCAAGTGCGATTGCAGACTAAACCGGCGATTTTAAACGGCCTCACCCTGCACAGCCATTCACAATATGATTTACTTACCCATAATATAAAAACTAAAAATAAAATTAAATATCAATTCGAAATAAATACCGATGAGTTTCATCAAAAATTAACAGTGGGTTTTTCTGCTTTTGGGGCATTCTCAATGGCATAGAACCGAAACTTAGCTTCATCAACCTTATCGCCACGGGCAACCAACTCCAGAAAGCCGTCGCTGAAAACCCATATTTTCGTGATATTTTCGAATTTAGCGCCCAATCGGTTCTGCCAAACACCCTCTTCAACTTTATTGGGCTTGCCATACTTAGCCTCAAATGCTGAGGAAATTTCAGAAAATTTAGAAGAAGGTGTAACTCCACTCACGGCCGCCATCTTGCCATCGTTGAACATAAATATTAATCGCTCAACATTAGTTATACCAATTACGGTTCCAGACATCTTGTAGCAATACTCAATTCCTCTTCCTCTTAGAGGCTGACTCATAAAGAAGCGGCCTGATTACCGGCATTTGCGATGCGGCGGGTGATCTGGTTGACAGAGGCGATGAAGAGCCACGTGGTGGCGCTTTCCACGGTTCTCTCGAAGTCCTTGGC